>NZ_CAMJOS010000012.1 GCF_946407605.1 uncultured Prevotella sp. | reverse complement strand
TAATACCTCATAAAGGAATACTGGATCTTCTGATGCGGTGCTTGAGGTCAATCCCGGTGTCTGAGGATATTCAGGTGATTGTGGTGGATGACAACAGTCCAGATGCCGATACGTATTTGGAAAGATATCCAGAACTATCTCGTCCTTATCTGGAATTTGTTAGAACGACAAAGGGAGGGGGAGCAGGATATGCACGGAATGTTGGTTTGGATTATGCTAAGGGGAAATGGCTTTTGTTTGCTGATGCGGATGATTATTTTGTGGAAGACATGTATGATATCATTTCTTCTAATGCAGACTCGGAAGCGGACGTCATATATTTCAAGATAGAATCTGTACTTTCAGAAAATATTATCCAAAAAACAGATAGGGATGTTTATATTGATAGAATGATTAATGATTATTATGCGAATGGTGACGAATGGCCTTTAAGATTTATGTATTGTCCTACATGGGGCAAGATGATCAAAAGAGATTTGATTAATAAATTTAACATCCGCTTTGAAGAAATAAGATACTCAAATGATGCGTTTTTCTCTTTGTTTGTAGGATATCATGCTGAAACTATTAAGGTAGTTAATAAAGTCCTTTATGTCTTGACTTCCCGCCCCGATTCGTTAGTGGCTAATTATTGTTCAAAACCAAATGAGTTAAGAATAAGGGCAGAAGTGCATTATCGTTCTGATCTGTTTTTGCATCAGCATCAAATGTGTAAGGAAAGGTCCATGAAACAATATTTGGTGCTAATGCTCAATAAAGACCGGAAACTGTTCAAATACTACTTCTTCAAACTTGATGAGATTTATCCGTCAAAGTTATCTGCATTACGTGATATTAGTAAAAACAGATCCATAAGGTTTAAAATCAAATTCTGTTTATATTCATTATTGGTATGGACAAGACTCCTGTAAGTATTTTGACAAATATAAAATCTATGTGTCCTACGTTTAGTATCATAATACCTCACTACGATATTCCAGACTTGCTGATGCGCTGTCTGAAATCAATACCTGTATCAGAGGATATTCAGGTGATTGTAGTGGATGATAATAGTCCAAATGCAGACACGTATTTGGAAAGATATCCAGAGTTGTCGCGCCCTTATTTGGAGTTTATCCGCACGACAAAAGGCGGAGGGGCAGGTTATGCCAGGAATGTAGGCTTAGATCATGCCAAGGGAAAATGGTTGTTGTTCGCTGATTCGGATGATTTCTTTTGTGAGCATGCATTTGAGGTAATCAAAGAGTATGAGGAGTCTGATGCCGATGTTATTTTTTTTAAGATAAAAAGTGTTTATTCTGATGATATTAATCAATCTGCGGAAAGATGCCTCTGGATAAATAAACTAATAGATAATTATCTAAATTTTGGGGATGATATTGCTGTCAGGGCGAAACATTGTGTGCCATGGGGTAAGATGATAAAACGCAAGTTCATTTTTGAAAAGCAATTTCGATTTGATGAAATTAAATATTCAAATGATGTTTATTTCTCCACATGTGTTGGCTTGGATGCAGCTAAAATATTGGCAGAATCTAGAATTTTATACGGGTTGACTACAAGAGAAGGATCATTGACAAACAATTTTCTGAAAAAGGATGAAGAATTGGGAATACGCGCAGAAGCTGTTTTTCGAAGACAGAAATTATTAAAAGAGCGGCAGATTATTCTAAAGCCAATGCCCTTTCGTCCTTTTTTAATGAGTATGTTGTTGGATGACAAAATGCTATTTCGTAAATATATCAAACGAGTAGATGAAATATATCCTTCTACATATTCGGCAATTAAAGATTTATGTTTGTCGCGTAGGTTACATACAAAAATATATATCTGGTTTTATTCTTATTTCTTGAGAATATTTTAATCATTTTGATGAGCATATACTTTTGAGATATGGATAGTGCATTAGTGAGTATCATCGTACCAATATATAACACAGAAGAATATGTTGAGGAATGTATTCAGTCTATCCTGTCGCAGACCTACGAGAATATAGAACTGATTCTTGTGAATGATGGCAGTACGGACGGCTCTGGTGAAATCTGCAAGAAGTATGAACATTTGCCTCTTGTTCGATATATAGAAATAGAGAACGCAGGTGTTGTAGTTGCAAGGAAACGAGGTGTAGAGGATGCACGTGGCGAATGGATAATGTTTGTAGATTCTGATGACTATTTACTAAAAGATTGTGTTTTAGAGTTACTATCAATCTCTGAAGGTGTTGATATTGTTATAGGATGCCATACGAGAAGCAAACAACTGATAGATGCTTTTGATTATTATGATAGAGAAGACTATCTATTCATGCTTACTTGTCGTCGATTTCCAACATATCCTTGGGCTAAACTCTTCAGTGCAGATCTGATTAGAAAATGTCAGCTGGCATTTGCATATAACTATCCCGTAAAGGAGGATTTCCTTATGAATTTAGCATTAGCGAGAACTAATGAGAAAAAAGTTGCCGTATGGAGGAAACCTGTTTATTTTTACCGCATTCGTATAGACTCAGCCACTCGCAGTCACAATTTTGACCTTGATTCTTATTATGACTTCTGTAATCTTGTAGATTCTATTGTTGCAGATAGCTTGTCTGAAGAAAAGGAGAAACGGGCTAAGATAGAGGTTCGTATGGATTATTATAATGATTACCTTAAACGTAATGATTATGAAGGGAATAAGCGACATCCCTTTGTAAAGGAGATAATTCGCCTTATTAACGAAGATGGAGTCATTCGCCTTTCTGACAGACTATTATTATCAGTATCTAACAAGAGATCAATTAAAATGTGCCTCTTCTTGAACAAGTTTATCACTAGGATTGAAAATCCTTCAATAATTATAAAGGATTTCAGGCGATTACATATATAATTAAACCAGATAAGGATAAGAGAATGGATTTGAATTTGGAATGGTACATAAATCATGGATAAGATTATGAAAACAAAAATAGTATACGCTGTCAGTAGTGATGAACAGGATATTTATTTAGAACAGACCGTTCTATCTGTATTCTCTTTGAAGCGACATAATCCAGATGCCGTTGTGGAATTCGTCGTAGATGAAAGGACAGACAAGACGATAGTCGGGAAGCGTGAATTGATTTTGCAATATGTCAATAAAAAGATCGTGGTGGAAGTTCCAGAATCGTATGATAAGAAACAAACTTCCAGATTCCTAAAAACCAATTTACGTCAGTATATAGATGGAGATTTTCTGTTTATTGACTCAGATACAGTTATTGCAGATAGTCTCGCTGATATTGATTCTTTTGATGGTGACATTGGGGCAGTAATAAATGAGCATGTACCAATTAGTTTGTACTTTGATAATTATGGGAAAAGTGTTAGGAGATATGCAAAAGAAGAAGGTTGGCAATGTAATGATACCCTTCCTTATTTTAATAGTGGTGTTATGTTCGTTAGGGATTCGGAAATGAGTCGGCATTTTTATAAAGATTGGCATAATGCATGGTTAGATAATATATGTAAGTTTGGAAGACATTATGATCAACCACCTTTGGCTTTTGTAAATGAAAAAAATAACTATGTTGTTACTGAACTTCCCGCAATTTGGAATTGCCAAATATTGAGATATGGCTTACCGTATTTACATCAAGCTAAGATAATTCATTATTTTGCTGCCATGTATAACAAAGATACAATCATCTATGCTTTTCGTAAAAAGGCAATTTATGAGGACATCAAAAATAAAGGATATTTGTCAACCGATTTAATCAAACTCATTGATAGAGCGAAAACAGCTTTCGATAATCCAACTCGACTTTGTACAAAAGAGGAACTAAATGTCCTTTCTGGTGAAATGGCTATGGTTTGTCTGTATCACCCTATAATACTTAATACGCTTAATTCATTGTTTAGATTGCTTAGCAGGGTACATGGTTGGTTTATAAGGCCATTTCGAAAGAATTAGTCATTGTTTTTCCCCTTCGGCGGTGGTAAGAGAGACTGGGCATCCATCGAAAAGTATGCATGATATAAAGAAACTTTTTAAAAGGCTTAAAAATGAATGTCAAACAGAAAATATGGAAGATGACAAGGCCTGTGCTTAGGCCAGTGGGGGGGGCAATAATTATTGTCCTGTTCTATCTGTTGCGCATATTCCCGATTAAGAAGAATAAGGTGTTGGTCTGTGTGTCAAGTGGCAGGCGCTATGACGATAATCAGAAGTTCATCATGGAAGAGCTTCATAAGCTCATTCCTGATTTGGATATCGTCTGGGTGAAGGACCCCAAATATGAATACGAACTGCCAACATGGATGCGACCAGTTAAATGGCGCAGTTGGCAATGGCTGTATGAGTATGCGACGGCTAAGATCTGGACGAACAACTGCTGCGAACCTGATTACTTTGTGAAGCGAAAGGGACAGTTATACGTGGAAACATGGCATGGGGGACTGGGCATCAAGAAGGTGTCTGGCGATATCATAGGCGAATATGCTGCAGGTAGGACAAAGACACTCTTCCTGAAGAATGCTTCGGATATGGCAAATGTATTTATCTCGAATTCTAACCATCTGTCGGTGATCTATCGCAGGGCATTCCAGTTTCATGGGCCTATCTGGAAATGCGGCTATCCGAAGAACGATATGCTGGTGCAGAACAATCCTGAGGAGGGTATGAAGGCTCGTAAGGACTTAGGCATTCCTTCTGATCATAAGGTGTTGCTCTATGCGCCTACATGGCGACTTCGTTTTACTCAGGAACAGCACATCGACATGACGGTATATGATCTGGATATGGATCGTTTGAAAAAGACGCTGACGGAGAAGTTTGGCGGCGAATGGACCATGCTGATCAGATTCCACCCGTCTCTGCGGCTCTATGCGAAAGACTATCAAGAGGCTCATCCAGATGTGATGGACGTGACAGACTATCAGGATATGCAACGGCTACTGATGGCGACAGACGTCATGATAAGCGACTATTCGAGTTGTATCTTCGATGCTGCCCTGAGAAGGATTCCCTGTTTTACGTATGCAACAGACTTCGAGCAATATAAGTATGAAGAGCGTGGCGTGTATTACGAGATGGAAGAACTGCCATTCCCATACGCCAAGGATAATAATGAGATGGAACAGAACGTGAAGGCTTTCGATATGGACGATTATCTGAAAAAGTGGGATGCCTTCACAATAAGAATGGGGCTGAATGAAACTGGCCATTCGGCAAAGGACATCGCACAGAAGATGGCAGATTTTCTACATGGTAAAAAAGTAACATGGCAAAATGATTATCCAATAACAATACCTAAGGAGATATGAATATAGCAGTAATATTTGCAGGAGGACAAGGGAACAGACTCAATCATCATAGTCGGCCAAAGCAGTTTTTTGAGTTTCGAGGGAAACCTATCGTAGTCTATACCATCGAGGTGTTTCAGCATATCCAGGAAGTTGATGCCATCGTGGTGGCTTGTCTAGAAGACTGGATACCTTATCTGCGTCGTCAGGTGGAGAAATATGATCTAAATAAAGTCATAGATATCGTACCTGGTGGCAGGAAAGGACAGGACTCCATCTATAATGGACTGGTATCCGCCAAGCAACATTTCCCAGAGGATTCGGTGGTGCTGATACACGACGGCGTGCGCCCCTTGGCGATGGAGAAGACTATTATTGAATGTATTGAAGTAGCCAAGGAGAAAGGGAATAGTATCGTTTGTGTACCTGCGATGGAGACTATCATCATGAAGAAAGCTGACGGTTCGCTTGAGGTGCCTGATCGCGATACCATCCAAATGGTCAGAGCGCCACAATGTTTTGTGCTGAAGGATGTGTTGGAGGCTCATCAGAAGGCATTGGCGGAGGGTAGGCATGATTTCGTAGATACCTGTTCAATGATGAACCATTATGGTTATGAGTTGCATACGATTATGGGAACGGCTGAGAATATCAAGATTACGACACCTGCTGACTACTTTATGTTCAAGGCCATCATTGAAGCGAGGGAAGAAAGTGCTGTATTTGGATTTTAAGAAGTGAAAAGTGAAGAGTGAAAAGTGATAAATTTGCTACCGCTGTGAGTAAAGATATTATCCAAGAGGATTTACAGAGGATGAGCGAGGCCAAGCTGCCCTGGCGAGAACTTCACGGAAAGACCGTCTTCGTTACTGGAGCTACAGGTATGCTGGCCTCGTATGTCACCTGGCTGTTGCTCTATCTGCATGAGCATGCAGGCATCAACGTCTCTGTAGTGGCACTTTGCAGGAATCGCCAGAAAGCAGAACAATATTTTGGCTCGTATGTAGGGAAGTCTTATTTCCGTCTGCTGATACAGGATGTATGCAATCCTATCGCCTATGAGGGACAGGTGGACTATGTATTCCATCTGGCAGGGAACGCCAGTCCTCATTTTATTAATACGGATCCTGTTGGTATTATGAAGTGTAATCTGCAGGGGACTATCAATGTGCTGGAACTGGCTCGGCATCATGACGTTAAACGGGTTTTGTTTGCATCGACACGAGAAGTTTATGGAAAGAATGAGGATGCAGAGCAGCTCAATGAGTCGGCTTTTGGCACTCTCGATCCTTTGGACGACAGGTCGTGCTATCCTGAAAGCAAGCGGGCTGCAGAATCGCTTCTGAAGAGTTATGCTCTGCAATATGGTGTACTGTTTAATACCGTTAGAATTGCCCATTCTTATGGACCAACTATGAATCTGGAGAATGACGGGCGAGTGATGGCAGATTTGATTTCAGACGTGGTAGCTGGCAGAAGCATTGTACTGAAAAGTACTGGCACCGCTGTTCGCGCTTTCCTTTATGTAACTGATGCCGTTATAGGAATGTTTACGGTACTCTTCCTTGGTGAACCATCAACGGCCTATAATCTTGCCAACGAAACAGAGCCGATCTCCATCAAGGATTTAGCTCTTTTGCTAACCTCATTCAGGAAAGACATCGACTTGAAATTAGTTTATGATACGCGGCAGCAAGACAATACTAAGGGTTACTGCACCTATAAACGAATTGCCCTTGATACCAGAAAATCAGAGGCTCTAGGATGGAGCCCCCATATAAGTCTTAAGGAAGGGTTAACCCGTACTTTTATAAAAACGCAAATCGGTGTTTTGTGAGTTTCTTGACGAACGTAAAATGTACTTACCTTGAGGAAATTGTCGATGTTGTCTTGCCATATCAAAATAATTATTTGCACTAAAAGAGGATTTTGCAAAAGTAGCGATTATTGTGCAAATAATTCGATTTCCTCACCTAAATAAGCCTAATTATAGGCGTTTGTGCCATTATTGAGCCACTAAAAACGGCACTTTTGGGCATAAAAATAAGGTGTGCAAATAATTAATATCTGCGCACCTTATTGATTTTTAATTAGTTGCGAATCAAAAAGATGCTTAATACTCGTCCTCGTTGAAGTTTAAAGCACATACTGAGTACCAACGAGTTACAATGCTCTGTGCCATTATTGTGCCACGAATTCTAGACATAAAATCAAAGATTATGCCAGGAGCTTCTTTACAATCTCAGAAATGACTCGGCCATCCGCCTTTCCTGCCAACTGCTTGCTGGCTGTGCCCATTACCTTTCCCATCTCCTTCATGCTTGTGGCTCCCACTTCAGCAATAATCTTCTTCACCTCTGCCTCAATCTCCTCTTGGGAAAGTTGTTTCGGCAGATAACTCTCTAGTACTTCCACTTGTGCCAATTCAGCATCAGCCAAGTCCTGACGTCCTGCCTGTGTGTAGGTTGCCGCAGTCTCCTTGCCCTGCTTGGCCAGTTTTGAGATAATCTTCAATGCATCAGCATCAGCCAATGTGTCGTTGGCTCCTGGAGCAGTCTTTGCTTCCAGAAATACTTTCTTAATGTTGCGAAGCGTCTCCAGACGCACCTTGTCGCGAGCCTTCATTGCGGACTTGATGTCCTCGCTAATCTGATCGAATAAAGTCATAATGCTATTTTTTTAACCTTAACATGATGCAAAGATACAGTATTTTTTTCTTATCAATCCCTTTCTACGTGAAGTCTTAGGCTTTTTTAGCGATTCTACATGATAGCCACGCATGCAGAGTTCGTTATAGATGGGGCGATTATTCCCAAGCTGGGAATGTTTTGTTCCCAGCCTGGGAGTCTGACATTCCCAACTGGGAATGAATAATTCCCTTTAAAGGAACTGATGGTGCTGATTAAAGACTGAAGGATAGCATCGATAAGCGTGCCTTGTTGACGAATAACGAAGGGTTTTAACTAAAAGGCGTCCATCCCTCCCGTCGATAGGCTGAAAAGCCAGTAAATAAAGGGATCTTCGTATTTTCATCTCTCCCTTCATCTCTCCCATATCTCTCCCTTCATCTCTCCTTTCGGCTTTCACTTTGCAGTCTCCAAACATCTGCATCACAGCTATTATGACGGGAGAGATGAAGGGAGAGATATGGGAGAGATGAAGGGAGATATTATTTTTTGCCAAATCCTTATGTATAAATGACTTAGATGGGGTAATGGGAGAGATAAACGACAAACGACAACAGACGGAGAAAAATCAATTACAACTTGTTTCGTAACCTTCCTTTGATACAGGTACGCAATCAGCACAGTGCTGCAATACAATCCTGACGATGTCGAAAGACTTACCAAAGTCATCAACATCGTTGAAGCAATAGTCAAACCTATCCCTATTTCTTGGGTGACGGACAGGTTCCTCGTCACGTCTCACTGTAATTGTGCAAGTATTGTGCTACATATTTGGCACAAAATGCGCCAAAAGGTAAAAAAATAAAGTGTGCAAATAATTCATATCTGCACACAATATTGATTTTTCAATAAATTACAAGGAATGCCCTAGTCTAATACTCATCCTCGTTGAAGAGGAAATCTTCCTTGGTGGGGTAGTCGGGCCAGATATCCTCGATGCTCTCGTAGATATCACCCTCATCTTCTATCTCCTGCAAGTTCTCGAGCACCTCGAGGGGGGCGCCAGAACGAATTGCGTAGTCAATAAGCTCCTCCTTGGTGGCTGGCCAGGGAGCATCTTCCAATTTTGAAGCCAATTCTAGTGTCCAATACATATTTGATGTTGTTTAATGATAGTCATTTCTTGAAATTGGGCACAAAAGTAGTATTTTTTTTTCTATCTACAAGGTTTTTGCCAGATAATTTCTTGCTGTGCAGCGTTAAAATTTATTTTTTTTGCTAAAACGAACAAATAATCACTCAGTCTGTTGACATATTGAATGATTTCATGGCCCACAATATCGGTCTCGGCAAGAGCGGCGATACGACGCTCGGCACGACGACAGACAGTACGGCATACATGACTCTGGGCAGCTGCAATGGTACCACCTGGCAAGACGAAGCCTTGCGCCTCAGGCAGCAGGCTGAGAATCTCGTCAATACGTTGTTCGAGCAATTCCGTCTCGCCTTCAGGCAACTGACCAGAAGGGGGCAGAGGCGTCTGACTCAGGTCGGTGGCCAGATGGGAGCCGACAATAAAAAGATTACTCTGTATGCGAAGCAACAGCTGACGCTCGTCATCAACGGATGGGAGATAAGCCAGGAGGAGGCCCAAATGTGAGGTAAGTTCATCAATAGTACCATAGGCTTCGATTCGTGCACTACTTTTATTGATTCGCACTCCACCCACGAGGCTGGTTCGGCCCTTATCGCCTCTGCGGGTATAAATCTTTGTCATTTTCATAAGGCTTTTTTTTTGCGTCCCTCGAGTAGCATGCGAGCAAAGCTCGAGCGAAGGATTTAAAGTTTAAAAGTTTATTTTGTAATTATGTTTCTCGCGTTTGGGGTCGAAGGTGACAATACCGCAATAGAACAAGTCAAAGGTGACGCTGACACGCGGGTCGTGCTCTATACAGTGCCAATAGTCAGGATGACGGTAAATGTCCTGAAAGACTACCAAGGACTGTTCGTTGCACTCCTGAAACAGGCGATGGTAGTCGGTCTTGATAGGCACAAAAGCCATGTCGACATCAGAGGCTTCATCGACCACCACAGCTTTGCGGCTGCCTGCCTCCAGGTAATCACGATAACCCAACCAGTCGACGATGGTGGCGGGCTGTCGTTCGTTGACAAGCCTGAAATAGAGTCGTCCCAGCTTACGACGCATCCTATCATCATTTTGTCCCAGCTCTTGATAGGCATAGTATGGCCACGACTCATTGATGACATACCGCTCGAAGCGATAGTCTGTAGGCGACTGGATGCCAAAGCCTCGACAGTGGCCAATACGACTGAGCCAAACGCATGCTTGCAATAGTCTGTTCATCGTCAACATTTGGAATTTCAGCGCAAAGATAGAAAAAAAACTGAAAACTCAAATCTGAAATCTCCATTTTTTTGTATCTTTGCAGCAAAAATATACAAATGAACATAGAAAAGATCAAAGTCATAGCTTTTGATGCCGACGATACTTTGTGGGACTGTCAGGGACATTTCGAGGAGGTGGAGAACCACCTGTACAGCCTGATTGCGCCCTATTGCGAGAACCCGAAACAGGAACTGTTCAAGACTGAGTCGGGCAACATGGCCGACTTAGGATATGGATGTAAGGCATTCACCATCAGTATATTAGAGACTGCCATGCGTGTGGCAGGCAACGACCTCACTGCTACAACATTAGAGCAGTTGCTTAGCCATTGTAAGCAACTGCTCCATCTGCCAGCCACCCCTCTTGATGGTGTGGATCAGACTTTGAGGATGATGCGCAGCAGATTGTGTGATGATGCCACGCCTGAAACGAGGGTCAAATTTGTATGTTTCACCAAAGGCGAACTGCAGGATCAGGAGAATAAATTGAAAAGGTCAGGCCTGCTGCAGTATTTCGACGATGTAGAGATTACCTCTGACAAGACACAACGTGAGTTTCTGGCCCTGTGCGAACATCACCGCATACATCCCTCGGAACTTTTAATGGTAGGTAACTCACTGAAGAGCGACATCGCCCCTGCCCTTGCCGTTGGTGCCTGGGCTGTGCATATCCCGTTTCACGTGACATGGCAGCTGGAGCATTTCGATGATATTGATCACGAGCGTCTAATGAAGATCTCGCAGTTCAGTGAGTTACCTAACTGTTTAGGTTTAGGGCTGTAAGGTCACACCAAAGACCAGATAAGCACGCTGTGTGCACGGATTGGCAGCAATCTGACCAAAAACAGGCAGACTAAACGAATCCGTCACCTTGATGTCCTTGGTAGCTTTCACAGAGAGGTTAGTCACTGCAAAGCCCGACGTCCAGCCATTATAGAAATCGGTGGCAAAGGGGACGGCGCCAGCCGTAGCAGTCCAGTCGACAGAAGCAAGTTTAAATGGGACAACAGCCTCAAAATAACTGCTGTAGGCTCGCTTGCCGTCCTTGTTTATACCATCATTTCCTGCGAAGTTGGTAAACCATTGCAGACTGGCCACACCAAAATCATAACCTACATTAGCCTCAAACACGTGGTTGGTGCTATGGGCATCATATTTAAAGTAGCGATTCTCTGGGTCACCGCCAGTTGGCATCGCATTGAACCAGTAGTCAGTCACACCGATGTTCAGGTTACCAATGGTATAAGCCAGCGTAAGGTCAAACTCCTTGGTATCGGCAGGGTTCACGAGTCCATAGCTGCCCCAGGCTGTCAGCGACAGACCTTTATAGGCTACGCCCAGCGTAGGCTGAAAGGCTGTACTACCCAAATTCTGGCCACGCCAGATATAACTACTTACAACGTCAGCACTAATCGTTGTCTCTACTTCCTCCTGTGCAAAGGTGGTCATGCTCATGGCCATACCCAATGCGAATAAAACAATCTTTTTCATAATTCTCTCTCTTTTAATTTTCAATTCTCAATTTTCAATTTTCAATTAATTGTAGCACATCTCACCATGCTCGTAAACATCGAGTCCTTCCTCTTCGATGCGCTTGTCAACACGCAGACCATGCAACTTCTTGATGCCGAAGAACAGGACAAAACCACAGGCAGCAGCCCAGAGATCGATTACTAATATACCAAAGCACTCTGCACCAAAGAAGCCCCAACCGTTACCGTAGAAAGCGCCATTGCTGACAGACAGCAAACCAGTCATGATAGTTCCGAGAATACCACACACACCATGAACAGAGCTTGCACCCACAGGGTCATCGATATGCAGTTTGTGATCAATAAACTCAATGGCGAAGACCAGCACGACGCCACAAACCAGACCGATAATGATGGCACCAAGGGGTGATACAAGATCACAGCCAGCTGTTATACCTACCAGACCAGCCAACACGCCGTTGAGGGTCAGTGAGAGTGAGGGCTTGCCATACTTGAACCAAGTGAGGAACATAGTAGCCATACCACCTGCAGCAGCAGCGAGGTTAGTGGTCAGGAACACATGAGAGATGGCAACACGGTTCACCTCACCAGAGGCAGCCAGCTGAGAACCGGGGTTGAAACCGAACCATCCCAGCCAAAGAATGAACACACCCAGGGCAGCAACCAACAGGTTGTGACCAGGAATAGCGTTGCTCTTCTTGTCCTTACCATATTTACCAATACGGGGACCCAGTGCCAGAGCACCAATCAGGGCCAGGACACCACCTACAGAGTGTACGATGGCAGAACCAGCAAAATCGTGGAACACATCACCAAAGGTGGTCATCATGAAACTGTCCACAGCATCATTGCAAAGCCAGCCGCCACCCCAGGTCCAGTGACCTTCGATAGGATAGATGAACAGCGAGATGACTGCACTATAAATAAGGTACATCGAGAACTTGGTACGCTCGGCCATAGCACCACTGACGATTGTGGCAGAGGTGGCACAGAACACGGTCTCAAAGATCAGGAAGCCCTCAACAGGCAGTTCGCCGTCATAAAAACTCAGGTCGCCCCAGTTGGGCAAGCCAATAAAACCTCCCAGCGTGTCGGCACCGAACATGAAACCGAAGCCGAGGAAAAAGAACAGAAGCGAGCCGAACATGAAGTCGACAAAGTTCTTCATGAGGATGTTAGCGGTGTTCTTACCGCGTGTAAAACCTGCCTCACACAGGGCGAAGCCTGGCTGCATCCAGAAAACCAACATGGCTGCCAATAGCATCCATACGGTATCGAGTGATAATCCAATTTCGTTCATACTGATTTTGTGTTTGTGTTGTTATCCTTTTACTTTTTATCTCTCAATACGGTGTCACCCTTTTCGCCTGTACGTATAGAATAGGTCTCCAGCACGTCGCTGACGAAAATACGACCATCGCCAATCTCGCCTGTATGGGCCACTTCGAGAATCACTTTCACTGTGGGCTCGAGGAACACATCGCGACACACAATGGTGATGGCCACACGCTCGATGACATCGGTAGAGTACTGCACGCCACGATAGATTCGCTCCTGACGGCTCTGTCCGATGCCGTGCACGTCGTGGTACTCAAACCAGTTGATGTCGGATGAAAGCAGTGCTGCCTTCACCTCCTCGAACTTGGTCTTTCGGATAATTGCTTCAATCTTTTTCATACCTTTTTACCTTTAATTAATACTATTGTCACTGTGACTCTTCTGAATTCGAGGGCAAAGTTACGACATTTCCCCGACATCAAAAGCATGATTATCCATGTTTCATTCAACATTTTTAAGTCATGTTACAATCTGTAAAGAAAACAAGCCGATTTGCTTACAGATTGTTACTTTTGGCAAAAATGTAGATAAAAAGGTTGGAAAATATGGCATTTTGGCGACATATTGATATATCTTTGCGCCCGATTTTGAACTTTTGGAAAGATTAAAGAAGGATAATATGACGAAAAGTTTTCAGATGAAAGAACAAAAAGGACTCTACCAGAGTGACTATGAGCATGATGCTTGCGGCGTGGGTATGGTGGTTAACATACACGGCGGAAAAAGTCATGATCTGGTTGACAATGCACTGAAGGTGCTTGAGAACATGGAACACCGTGGCGCCGAGACACGCGACAAGACCGGTGATGGTGCGGGTATCATGGTACAGATACCCCACGAGTTTATTTTGTTACAGGGTATCCCCGTGCCCGAAAAGGGTAAGTACGGCACAGGTCTGGTTTTTCTGCCAAAGGACGAGAAGTCCCAACAGCAGATACTGAGCGTGATGATTGAGGAGATTGAGCGCGAAGGTCTGCAGCTGATGCATCTGCGCACGGTGCCCACCACCCCCGAGGTGCTGGGTGTGGCTGCCCGCGAGGTGGAACCCGATATTAAGCAGATTTTTGTTACGGGTGTATCCGAGGATAAGGTGCCCGTGTTTGAGCGTATATTATATAAAGTTCGTAAGCGCATAGAGAACCGCATCGACGATGAGGATTTTTATCTCTGTTCGCTGTCGAGCAAGAATATTATCTACAAGGGAATGCTTACCAGCGGACAGCTGCGTCGCTACTTCCCTGATCTTTCGAACGATTACTTTACGAGCGGTCTGGCCTTGGTTCACTCGCGTTTCTCAACTAATACATTCCCAAAATGGAAGCTCGCACAGCCTTTCCGTCTGCTGGCCCACAACGGTGAGATTAACACCATTCGTGGTAACCGCGGCTGGATGAAGGCAAGAGAGAGTGTGCTGAGCAGTGAGGCGCTGGGCGACATCAAGGACCTGCGCCCGATTGTGCAGGACGGCATGAGCGACTCGGCCAGCTTGGACAACGTTTTCGAGTTCCTGATGATGAGCGGACTCTCGTTGCCACAGGCCATGGCCATCCTGGTGCCCGAGAGCTTTAACGATAAGAACCCTATTTCAGAAGATTTGAAAGCCTTCTACGAATATCACTCTATCCTGATGGAGCCGTGGGACGGTCCTGCAGCACTGCTGTTTAGCGATGGTCGCTACGCAGGCGGTATGTTGGACCGCAACGGCCTGCGCCCCAGCCGCTACACCATCACCAAGCAAGGTATGATGGTGGTAGCCTCTGAGGTTGGCGTAATGGACTTTGAGCCCGGCGACGTGGTTTCGAAGGGACGTCTGCAGCCAGGAAAGATTCTGCTGATTGACACACAGGAAGGCAAGATTTACTACGATGGCGAGATTAAGGAGAAGCTGGCCAAGGCCCATCCTTACCGCGAGTGGCTGGCCGAGAACCGCGTGCAGCTTGAGAAACTGAAGAGCGGACGTAAGGTGGACAACGGCGTGAGCGACTTGCAGCAAAAGCTGGTTACCTTCGGATTCGGTCAGGAGGATATCGACAAGACCATTATCCCTATGGCCACAGCCGGACAGGAGCCTGTAGCTGCCATGGGTAACGACACCCCGCTGGCCGTTATCTCCGACCGTCCACAGGTGCTGTTCAACTACTTCCGTCAGCAGTTCGCACAGGTTACCAACCCTGCCATCGACCCTATCCGCGAGGAACTGGTGATGAGCCTAACCGAGTATATCGGCGCTGTAGGCACCAACATTCTAACACCCGACGCATCTAACTGTAAAATGGTGCGCCTGCCACAACCAGTTTTGACCAACACACAACTCGATATATTATGTAACATCCGCTACAAGGGCTTCAATACCAAGAAGTTGCCTATCCTCTTTGAGATGGCAAAGGGAGAGGAAGGTCTGCGTAAGGCTCTGGACTACCTGTGTCATCAGGCTGAAGCCAGTGTAGACGAGGGTGTGAACTACATTATCCTGAGCGACCGCGACCTGGACGAAACCCACGCCGCCATCCCATCTCTGTTGGCCGTTTCTGCCGTTCACCACTACCTGATTAGCGTAGGTAAACGTGTGCAGACTGCCCTGATCGTTGAGAGCGGTGAGATTCGCGAGGTGATGCACGCAGCCCTGTTGTTGGGCTACGGTGCCAGTGCGCTATGTCCTTACATGACGTTCGCTGTACTGGATGATCTGGTGAAGCACCACAAGATTCAGGAGGAGTACGCTACTGCCGAGAAGAACTATATCAAGGCGGTGGACAAGGGCCTGAAGAAGATTATGTCGAAGATGGGTATATCTACCATCCGCTCTTATCGTGGTGCGAAGATCTTCGAGAGCATCGGACTGAGCGAGGACCTACTGCGCCGCTACTTCGGTACCGAGGTAAGCACCATTGGTGGTATTGGTCTGAAGGAGATTGCCCGCGATGCCATCGCCTTGCACGAACAAGGAATGGCGGTAGCAAACTCTAAACTCTACACTCTAAACTCTCCACTAAAAAATCAGGGCCAGTTTGCATGGCGCAAGGATGGTATCAAGCATGCTTGGAACCCAGAAACCATTGCAAAACTGCAGTTGGCTACCCGTCAGGGCAACTACGATAAGTTTAAGGATTGGGCAAAGATTGTTGACGAAAAGGAGAGCCCCATCTTTATCCGCGACTTCTTCGGATTTAAGAAGGCCGCTAAACCTACACCTATCGACGAGGTTGAGCCCGTTGAGAGCATCGTTAAGCATCTTGTTACAGGTGCCATGAGTTTCGGTGCCCTGAGCATCGAGGCCCACGAGGCACTGGCACTGGCCATGAACAAGCTGGGCGCCCGCAGTAACACCGGTGAGGGTGGTGAGGATAACGCCCGCTACCACTCGGAGGTTGACGGCGTAAGCCTGAGCTCGAAGACCAAGCAGATTGCCAGTGGCCGCTTTGGTGTAACCGCCGAGTACCTGGTGAATGCCGAGGAGATACAGATTAAGGTGGCACAAGGAGCAAAACCTGGTGAGGGCGGACAGCTGCCTGGCTTTAAGGTTAACGAGATTATCGCCAAGACGCGTAACGCCATCCCCGGTATCTCGCTCATCTCGCCTCCACCACATCACGATATCTACAGTATCGAGGACCTGGCACAGCTTATCTTCGACCTGAAGAATATCAACCCCACAGCTGCCGTAAGCGTAAAGCTGGTGGCCGAGAGCGGTGTAGGTACCATTGCCGCTGGTGTGGCTAAGGCCAAGGCTGACCTGATTGTGATTTCGGGTGCCGAGGGTGGTACAGGTGCCAGCCCTGCATCAAGTATGCGATTTGCAGGTATCAGTCCTGAGATCGGACTGGCCGAGACCCAGCAGACACTGGTGATGAACGGCCTGCGTAACCAGGTGCGCCTGCAGACCGACGGACAGCTGAAGACTGCCAAGGACGTGATAATCATGGCGATGCTTGGTGCCGACGAGTTCTCGTTCGGAACGCTGCCCCTGATTGTACTGGGCTGCGTGATGATGCGTAAGTGTAATACCAATACCTGCCCCATGGGTGTGGCTACCCAGAACCCCGAGCTGCGTAAGCACTTTGAGGGTAGAGCTGAATACGTGGTTAACTTCTTTACCTTCTTGGCCGAGCAGGTACGCGAATACCTGAGTGAAATCGGTGTGAAGAGTCTGAAGGAGATTATCGGACACACCGAACTGATTGAGGTGAACACCGAGAACGCCACCGACAAGCAAAAGACTATCGACTTTGACCGTCTGCTGCACAAGCCTGAGACAGACAAGGCTCTCTACTGGGATCGTGGTGCCTATACCAAGGTAACAGGCGTGAAGGACGAGGAAATGATCAAGGCAGCACAGAAGGCCATCGAGAACCAGGAAGAGGTAACACTCGACTATGCCATCAAGAATACCGATCGTGCCGTGGGTACCATGCTGAGTGGTGTGATTGCCCAGAAGTACGGCGAGGAAGGACTGCCCGACGGAACTATCAAGATTAAGTTCAAGGGCTCGGCTGGTCAGAGTTTCGGTGCCTTTGCCGTGAAGGGACTGGATTTGCGCCTCGAGGGCGAGACCAACGACTACTTTGGTAAAGGTCTTTCAGGCGGTCGAATCTCTATTCTGCCTCCAGCTCGTCGCAGCGACAACTTTAAGGCCGAAGAAAATATTATCGCAGGTAACACCGGACTGTACGGTGCTACATCGGGCGAACTCTATATAAATGGTAAGGTAGGCGAGCGCTTCGGAGTGCGTAACTCGGGTGCCATCGCTGTGATTGAAGGTGCCGGCGACCACTGCTGCGAGTACATGACTGGCGGACGTGTGGTAGTGCTGGGTAAGACAGGCCGCAACTTTGCCGCTGGTATGAGTGGTGGTGTGGCTTACGTCTATGACCCAGACCACACTTTCGACTACTTCTGCAACATGGATATGGTGGAGCTCTCGCTGGTAGAGGACAGCGTAAGTCGCAAAGAGCTGCTCGAGCTCATCCGTCAGCACTATCTGCACACGGGGTCAGCTCTTGCAGGTCGCATGCTCGACGACTGGCACCGCTACATCGAGGACTTTATCCAGGTTGTACCTATCGAGTACAAACGCGTGCTCGAAGAAGAGAAGATGGCGCGCCTGCACGAGAAGATTGCCGACATCCAGAGAGACTATTAGTAAAATGTAAATTAAATTCTTAAATTTTACACGATGGGAAATCCAAAAGCATTTTTAGAGATACACCGCCAGGAGGCGGGTTACCGTCCGATTCACGATAGAATCCACGATTTTGGCGAGGTAGAGCAGACGCTTAGCACTCGCGAACGCAAACTGCAGGCCAGCCGCTGTATGGATTGCGGCGTGCCCTTCTGCCACTGGGCCTGTCCGCTGGGTAACAAAGCACCCGAGTGGAACGACGCCCTGTACAAAGGCGACTTTGAGTTGGCCTACCAGTTGCTGAATACCACCAACCCCTTCCCCGAGTTCACAGGTCGTATCTGTCCTGCACTGTGCGAGAAGGCTTGCGTGCTGAACCGCTTTAACCACGAGCCAACCACCAACCGCGAGGATGAGTGCGCCATCACCGAGATGGCATTCCAGGAGGGCTTTATCGTGCCTAAGACCGATATCGCTCGCAACGGTAAGAAGGTGGCTGTGATTGGTGCCGGTCCTGCCGGACTGGCTGCCGCCAACGACCTGAACCACATGGGATATACCGTTACCGTGTTTGAGAAAAACGAAGCTGCAGGCGGATTGCTGCGCTACGGTATCCCTAACTTTAAGCTAAACAAGGCCGTTATCGACCGTCGTATCGCCCTGCTCGAGGCCGAAGGCATAGCCTTCTGCTACGGCAGAGCCGTAGCGCTAGATGATCTAGCCGGGCTAGTAAGACTAGAAGAACTAGCTACCGATTACGACGCTGTCGTCATCGCCAGCGGCACCCCAACAGCCCGCGATCTGAAAGCCCCTGGCCGCGAACTCAAGGGCGTACACTTTGCTCTCGACATGCTGTCGCAGCAGAACCGTGTGCTGGCAGGCATGGAGTTCAGTAAGGACGAGCGCGTAACAGCCAAAGGCAAGGACGTGCTGGTAATAGGTGGTGGTGATACAGGTAGCGACTGCATTGGTACAGCCCATCGTCAGGGTTGTAAGAGCGTTACCCAGATTGAGATTATGCCTAAGCCCGTTGAAGGTCCCGAAGACCCACAGAACCCTTGGCCCGAATGGCCTCGCACCCTGAAGACTACGTCGAGTCATGAGGAAGGTTGCACCCGCCGTTGGAACATCAACACCCTGGAGTTCCTGGGTAAGGACGGTAAGCTGACTGGCGTGAAAGTGCAGGAAATCGACTGGGAGCCAAATCCAAATGGTGGTCGGCCCATCATGGTTGAGAAGGGCAAGCCCGAAATTATCAAGGCCGAGCTCTGTCTGCTGGCTATGGGTTTCCTGAAACCCGAGCACCCAGAGTATCCCAAGAACGTCTTTGTTTGCGGCGACTCAGCCAATGGCGCCTCGCTCGTAGTTCGCGCTATGGCTAGTGGAAAACAGACCGCCAAGAAGGTCGATTCCTTCCTTGTTTCAAAAAGATAATCTCTATCATTACCAAATAATGCAAAAACTTTCTCGCAGATGGGCTCCGTCTGCGAGATTTTTTGTACTTTTGCGGCAAGAATAAAGATATGACCCAAAGATACGCATTGTTTTTCGATATTGACGGAACGTTGGTGAGCTTTAAGACTCACGAGATTCCGTTCTCTACCATCCAGGCGCTGACGCAGGCTAAAGCCAATGGTTCAAGAGTATATATAGCCACTGGCCGCCCACCGCTTATCATCACCAATCTGGGAGCCATCGAACCTCTCATCGATGGCTATATCACCACCAACGGCGCCCTCTGTTTTGTAGACGATGAATTGGTGGTCTGTCAACCTATTGCCAAAGAAGACGTGATGACGTGCGTCAATGACTGCCAAGAAAAGGGAAATAGCCTCATCGTGGTGGGGCGCAAGGATGTGGCGGTGCTCGACCCCAGAGGCGACGTAGACCGTATATTCCGTCAGATGCTGGCGGTGAAGAACCTCGACAAGGCCGCACCTCTCGATGTAGTGCTTCAGCAGGACATCCTACAACTGACGCCTTTCTTCCCTTCCGACTACGAGCCGCAGCTGATGGCTCGCATGACGCAATGTGTGTCAGGTCGCTGGCACCCAGAGTTTACGGATATCACCGCCAATGGTGCCGACAAGGGCAAAGGCATCCTTGCGATGGCCCGTCATGAAGGTTTCGACCCAAGTCGCACAATGTCTTTTGGCGATGGCGGCAACGACACCTCGATGATTCTGCAGGCAGGCGTCGGCATTGCTATGGGCAACGCCATCGACGAGTTGAAGCAGCAGGCCGACTACGTAACGACCTCTGTCGACGATGACGGCATTCTCAACGCTTTACGGCATTTCCAAATAATATGAAAGATATAAAGAAGATATTGTTTGTTTGTCATGGGAATATTTGCAGGAGTCCGATGGCAGAGTTTGTGATGAAAGACCTGGTAGAGAAAGCAGGTCGCGAGGCAGAGTTTTATATTGAGTCGGCAGCCACTTCTACAGAGGAGATAGGTAATCCCGTGTATCCCCCTGCCCGACGAAAGCTGGCCGAGCACGGCATAGACTGCGCTGGTAAGACAGCCCGTCAGATGACACGAGGCGACTACCAACGCTTCGACATGATTATTGGCATGGACCAATGGAACCTGCGCAACATGAGGCGCATCTGCGGCGACGACCCTGAAGGAAAGATCAGCCTGCTGATGGACTTCACCCGTAGGCCTGGCGATGTAGCCGACCCTTGGTATACAGATGATTTCGAGGCCACCTGGCTCGATGTGCTGGAGGGCTGTCAAGGCATCCTCCAGACCATCTAAGGGGCTGAAATGGCGCACAACTTACAATTTGTAACGAAACGAAGCCAAAACAACGCCCGAATACATCAAAACGAAAGGCCAAAAGGCCACAATTGTTTCAATTTGATAGTTTGACAGGTATTTAACAAACAAAAAGATTGCATAATCCTTGTCTCTTCTACCTTTTTGTACTACCTTTGCATCCGGATTCCGACAAAAGGATAGCAAGAAGGTTATGATGGAAAGCAGTAAGAAACAGACAATACGTTTCACGAAGATGCACGGAGCAGGCAACGATTACATCTACGTCAACGCTATGCTTCACCCCATCGCCAACCCAACTCAGGCTGCCATCCTTTGGAGCGATCGCCATAAAGGCATAGGCTCTGACGGTCTGGTACTCATAGACCGCAGTCCTATTCCAGAGGCCGATTTCTCAATGCGCATCTTCAATGCCGACGGAAGCGAGGCTATGATGTGCGGCAACGCCAGTCGGTGCATAGGCAAATATCTCTTCGAGAGAGGCATCACAACACAAACACAAATTCGTCTTCTCACGCTGTCGGGGGTGAAAATGCTGCAACTGCATGTCACCTCTGGCATCGTAGAGAGTGTTACAGTCGACATGGGAGAGCCCGTGCTGAGAAACCCTGAGCAGTTTATTCCCAACAGAGGGATGGACAAGGGTACATTCGTATCGATGGGCAATCCCCACTACGTCATCTTCACCGATGATATAGACCAGGTGGGTGAGACAGGACACGCCTTAGAGTATCATCCTGCCTTTCCACAGCGTTGCAACATAGAGTTTGCACACTTAACAGAAGACGGTATCCGCACAAGAGTGTGGGAGCGTGGTAGCGGTATAACCCAGGCCTGCGGCACAGGTGCTTGTGCCACCGCTGTGGCAGCCTGCATCACAGGTCGTGCATCACGGATCTCGAACATCATCATGGATGGCGGTACCCTCAACATAGAATGGCGCGAGAGTGACAATCACGTCTATATGACAGGGCCCGCAGCCTTTGTCTTCGACGGAGAAATAGAAATACAGTAATATCGAAATATATGGCATTAGTTAACGAACACTTCCTGAAACTGCCGAACAACTACCTGTTCGCAGATATCGCCAAGAAGGTGAACGCTTTCAAGGTGACCCACCCCAAAGCCGACGTCATCAGCCTCGGCATAGGCGATGTGACACAACCATTGGCACCTGCCGTTGTTGAAGCCATGCATAAGGCTGCCGACGAGATGGGCACCCAACAGGGATTCCGTGGCTATGGTCCTGAACAGGGCTATGACTTCCTGCGCGAAGCCATCCTGAAGAACGACTTTCTGCCTCGCGGCATCCATCTCGACATAGATGAGATCTTTGTCAATGACGGTGCGAAGAGCGACACTGGTAATATTCAAGAGCTGATTCGCTGGGACAACTCCATAGGCGTCACCGACCCCATCTACCCCGTCTATATCGACTCGAACGTGATGATTGGTCGTGCCGGAACGGTAGAGGACGGTAAGTGGTCGAACGTCATCTATATGCCTTGCAATGCAGAGAACGGCTTCGTGCCTCAGATTCCTGAGCGTCGCGTCGACGTCATCTACCTCTGCTATCCCAACAACCCCACAGGTATGGTCATCACCCGTGAGGAATTGCGTAAATGGGTGAACTACGCCCTGCATAACGATACGCTGATATTCTACGATGCAGCCTATCAGGCCTATATCCAGGATGACAGCATTCCCCACTCTATCTACGAGATCCGTGGTGCCCGCAAGTGTGCCATCGAGTTCCATTCATACTCTAAGACGGCAGGGTTCACAGGCATCCGCTGTGGCTACACTATCGTGCCCAAGGACCTCACCGCTGCCACACTCACTGGCGAACGCATCCCCCTGAACCCCCTGTGGTATCGCCGTCAGTGTACTAAGTTCAATGGCACCAGCTATATCAGTCAACGTGCCGCAGAAGCCATCTACACCCCTGAAGGCAAGGAACAGATTCGCACCACCATACAGTATTATATGAACAACGCCAAGCGGATGATTACCACTCTTCGCTCTCTGGGCTTCGAGTGCTATGGCGGCGAGAATGCACCATATATCTGGATGCGCACGCCTGACGGCAGCAGCTCATGGCAGTTCTTCGAGAACCTGCTCTATGGTGCTAACGTGGTATGTACCCCAGGTGTAGGATTCGGTCCTGCCGGCGAGGGTTATGTACGCTTCACCGCCTTTGGCAGTCACGAAAAGACCGACGAGGCACTGGGTCGTATTGCAGCCTGGAGCAAGGGTCTCTAAAAATTTTTTAGGTTTTTCTGGCATTTTATCGTCTTTTTTTCTTACCTTTGCCCTCACAATCAACTACTAATAGCAAGATTATGAGAATCGTAAAGGTATTACTACTCTTGTTGCTACTCACAACAACAGCCATGGGCAAGGCGCAGACCTTCTACATCTGCGATGACAACAATGTGAGTACAGCATCGGAAATTGAGTTTTCCAACAACGGCACAACCGTCAACGGCACACTCGCCACAACAGACATCGACAGCATCACGATGCAGATACCCGACATGCACTTCGTGGGAGGCGACATGTCGATGCTGACGAAGTACGAGGCACAGAAAGCCACCTATTATACTAATACAGGCACAAAGATTACCGACCTGCTGACCTACGTCAAGGAGCAGGGATGGAACACCATCCGCGTACGATTGTTTGTCGACCCATCAAACGACAGCGATAAAGGAGTCTGCCAGGACATTGAATATGTGAAGGCATTGGGCAAGCGCATCAAAGATGCCGGCATGCTGCTGATGCTCGACTTCCACTATAGTGATACCTGGGCCGACCCTGCCAAGCAATGGACGCCAGCCGAATGGCTCTCGCTGAACAACGACCAGCTCTACACTAAGATTTACGAGTATACCAAAGACTGCCTGGAGCAGATGAACGCTGCTGGTGCCTCACCCGATTTCATCCAGACAGGCAACGAAATCAGCTACGGCATGTTGTGGGGAGCAACGGGTAGCAACGCCAACCGCTGTTATGTCAACAGCGATGCCAACTGGCCTCGCTTCACCACGTTGCTGAAGCAGGCAGGCAAGGCCTGTCGCGAGATTTGTCCGCAGGCAAAAATCATTTTGCATATTGAACGCGTGGCACAGCCTAATGTCATCGTAAACTTCTACAACCAGATGAAGAACAAAGGTGTGGACTACGATATCATCGGACTGAGCTACTATCCTTATTTCCATGGCGACCTCAGCAAGTTGGAGACAGCCATCTCCACAGTGGAAACAAATTTCAACAAGCCCATTCAGATTGTAGAGACAGGATATCCCTCACAGTATGCCATTGGCGGCAGCACCTTCGACTATACAGCCACCTACCCCTACACGAACGCAGGACAGAAGGCTTTTACGGCCGATCTCATCACCCTGCTGAAGAATCACCCCAGGGTGAACGGACTGTCGTGGTGGTATCCTGAAGCCAACGCCAAAGGCTGTACAGGCGACCTGAAGAATGGCTGGTATAATGCAGGGCTCTTCAATAACAATAATGGTAAGGCACTGGATGCCTTCTACGAACTGAAGAACTTCAGATAAGAAAGACAGGAACTCAAAGATTGAGTTCCTGTCCACGATAAAACTGTATGAGTGCCTTCTGATAGAGGTACTCGTAGCGAGCCTGAGTCAGGTCGCTTTGTGATTTCAGATAGTTGTTCTTGGCTTCATTAAACTCAGTAATAGTTGCCTTACCCTGCTCGTATTTAGCCTGTGTCAGCCGAAAAGCAGTCTCGCTGCTCTCGTTGGCCTGTTGGCTGCTCGACAATTTTTGGTCAGCAGCAACTGCATTATAGTATACCTGCTGAATCTCCTTATAGAGCGACTTCTTGGTATTGTCGAGTTGAAGCGTCTGGTTCTCACGGTCTATCTTCGCCGTACGAATGCTGTTTCGTGTCTGGAAACGGTTGAAGATAGGAATGCTGAGATTAAGGCCCAGATACTGACTGAAGTTGTTTTTCATCTGAGTGGCAAAATTATCAGCCTTGAAGCCTGAGGTCTTGTAGTAGTTAGACCCCAAGCCTGCACTGAAGCTCAACGTGGGATAGTATCCTGCCTGAGCTATCTTAATGCTGTTTTCCGTAGCACGTAATCGCAACTGCTGAGCCTGAACCTCTGGCTTGGTGGCCAAGGCATCGGCATAGATCTCGTTGGGGGTAGCCAACTGAGAACTTTGAACCGAGGACTGAGAACTGAGGTCGGGACGAACCACAGCAAAACCCTCAGGCGTGGGAAGTTCCAACAGCTGCGTCATAGCCAGAATAGCCAGTTGCAGGTTATTGTCAGCCTGCGTTGCAGTCAACCTACTCTGGGCCATCGTGGCTTTCTGTTGTGCCAGTTCAGCCTCACTGGCCCTACCGATATCAAGCAAAGCCTTCAGACGAGCCACCTGTGCGCTGTCGATGCTAATCTGACGATGGGCCACATCGGCAATCTCCATATTATATAGAATCTGCACATAAGCCTGCGCCACCTGAGTACGGATATCGTTTTTGGCCTTCTCAAGGTCCTGTGTGGCAGCCTCAAGGTTCAACTGATTCAGCTTGATATTATTGGGAATCTGGAAGCCCGTGAACAAAGGAACACTCGTACCCAAGGAGAATGATGTCGATGAGGTATTGGTGTTCGTATAGGTGTTCTCAGAAGTCAGTCCTCTACCAAAAGAAAAATTCTGACTAGCACTTCCACTGAGGTCTGGCAGACGCTGGTTCTTGGCATTCGAGAGTTGTATCTCCTGCTGGCGGCATTGGTTCTCCTGCTGCTTGATGGTGATATTATGCTCTACGGCATAGTCACAACATTCACGCAGAGACCAAAGCTTCTGCTGGGCCATTGTCGGCTGCGACAGTGTCGCAGCAAAGAGGACTATGGGAATGGTTATTCGTTTCATAGGGCCTTAGTCGTTTGATTCATCATCGGTGATAATCTGAGGACCACGCACCTTCTGGTCTTTCTCGAGGCCCTGCTTAATCTCTATATTCACGCCATCGCTGAGACCAGTGACCACAGCCTGACGTACGTAGGACTTATCTTTGCCTTCACCTTTTACAATATAGACAAAGGTAGAGTCACCACTGAACTCGATGGTACTCTCTGGTACACAGAGCACATTGTTGGCCTCAGCCAGCACAATCTCTGCGTTAGCGCTATAACCAGAACGAATCTTTCCCTCTGAGGGTACTGCCACAGCAGCCTTGATTTCAAACTGATTGGCGCCATTACTCTCAGTAGCCTTTGGCGATATATACTCCAGCGTGGCATCGAACTGCAGGTCCTGCAGGGCACCAATAGTAATCTTCATGGGTACGCCGATAGCTAACTGACCCACCTCAGTCTCATCAATATTTCCACGGAAGATAAGGTCCTGCATATTAGCCACAGTGGCAATCGTCGTACCATCGTTAAAAGTATTCGAGTTGATGACCGAGTTACCCACCTTGACAGGGATATCGAGAATGATACCACTGATGGTAGAACGGATAAGGGTGGAAGATGCCGAGGCATTTGACTTGCTGACGCCATCGCGCACCACCTGAAGGGCATCGATGGCAGCGGCATTCTCCTCCTGAGCCTGCTTCAACTGCTGACGGGCCTTCTCATAGTCCTCATCGCTCACCAGCTTCTGGTCATGCAGGTTCTTTGTACGTGCATAGTCGGTCTCCACTTGTTTCAGATTAATATCAGACAATCGCACACGACTCTCAGCACTAGACAGCTGTCCCATATCAGGAATCACCTTTACCTTGGCGATAACCTCACCTTGCTGCACACGATCGCCAGGTTGCTTCATCAGTTCAGCAATGATACCACTAATCTGAGGTTTCACATTCACCTCATTGCGGGGTTCTATCTTACCAGTAATAATAGTTGTTTTACGGATGGTATCCATACTCATGGTGAACTCAGAGTACAACACTTCCTTGGGTTGGCTTTTCTGCCAGAGGAACACGAACGTTCCGATGAAAATCAATGCGATTACCGCAGCGATAAACAGTTTGAAATACTTTTTCATATCTATATTTTTTACCTTTTTACTTTTTTACCCTTTTACCTCTACTCATCCCTCATGGCATCCACAGGTTTGATACTCATAGCTCTTGCCGCAGGAGCCAAACCTGCCAGCACACCCATAGCCGCTATGGCGAGGGCAGCAAATATAGCCGTCCAGAAGCCTACCTGGAAATGAGCAGCCAGGATGCCGTCTTCTGTATTAGCCAGCTCCAGCATCTGTAGAATCATGACGGCAAAGAGGATGCCACTCATGCCTGCCACCATCGTCAGCACAATGCTCTCAGAGATAATCTGTGAGAGAATCATACGAGGTGTGGCTCCGATGGCACGACGGATACCAATCTCGATGGTACGCTCTCGAACAGTTACCATCATGATATTCGAAACACCAATGGCACCAGCCAAAAGGGTTCCTAATCCTACCAGCCATATCAGGAAGTTGACGCCCTTGAAGAGGCTGTCAAGCATTTGAAACAACACCTCAGTATTAAACACCATCACACCTTGTTCGTCAGTCGGGTCAATGGTATGGGCACGAGCAATAGTCTCACGAATGCGATCTGTAACAGTAGACATCACCACACCCTTCTTACCAGTTACGGCAATCATGTGCACATTCTGTCCCATATTATACGTCTGCTGCATCAGGGTGATAGGCAGAAGCATCGTTGTACCCGATTCTCCACCAAAGTCCATACCCTCAGCAGAGCTATAGTCTACACCCACAATCTGATAGTAAACAGAATCGACACGGATGAAACTGCCGCAAGGGTCGCCACCGCCAGGGAAAAGGTCTTTATATATCTTCTTCTGAATGACACACACTTTACGGCGCTGAGCCACATCCATATCGTTGAGATAGCGGCCATAGCGCATCTTGGGCTCACTCACCCGCTGGTAGTCTTCCTGCACACCATTGATGCCAACAGTGGTCTTACGATCACCGTAGTATGCAGTACCACCATTCGAGAAAAGCACAGGACTCACCACGTCAAGTTCAGGAATACGACTCTTCAGACGCTCCACATCCTTATACTCCATATTCCATCTGCGTCCCTTTCTAAACCCTTTATAGGCTTTTGTTGTGGGTTGTGCCCACACCATAGCGCTGTTGGTGGCAAAGCCTTCGAAGTTCTGGTTCAGCATTTCCTTCATGCCCTGTCCGCCTCCGATGAGGGCCACCAGCATAAACACACCCCAGAAAACGCCAAAACCTGTGAGGAACGAACGGCTCTTGTTGCGTGTCAGCGTGTCGAGAATCTCTCTATATGTATCTAAATCGAATTTCATAATCAATCTGCTCTTAGTGCTTCAATAGGTCGTATTCTCGATGCCTTCAACGCAGGAATAAGTCCAGCGATGGTTCCTGCGATAATCATCACCATCGTAGCCTCGAAACATACGTCGAGTCCCACGGTGGGATCAACAAACATCGTTGCCTTGAACAAGCCTGCATCCACCTTGGTGTGTCCCAGTGTGGCATCCATATACTCATTGGCGGCAATGCCCAGAATCATTCCTACATAACCAAAGATAGTGGTGATG
The DNA here is from genome assembly GCF_946407605.1 of uncultured Prevotella sp. Taxonomy (GTDB): domain Bacteria; phylum Bacteroidota; class Bacteroidia; order Bacteroidales; family Bacteroidaceae; genus Prevotella. The sequence goes on along the minus strand of NZ_CAMJOS010000012.1, from coordinate 64,755 downwards.
ATGATGCTCTCAATGATAATCAGTTTCAAGATGCTCCAAGGTTTGGCACCGATAGCCTTACGGATGCCGAACTCATGAGTACGTTCCTTGACGGTGATAAGCATAATATTCGAGACGCCCACAATACCGCTCAACAAGGTGAAGAGACCTACAATCCACAAGGCAGTACGGATAATCTTGATACCTGTCTCCATCTGCAGGTTCTGCGTATAGCGGTTCCACATCCAGATGGCACTCTCGTCATCGGGATGAGCCTGATGGGCCGTGTTGAGACGCTGTCGGTATTCCTTTTCGAACACCTCATTCTCTGCTTCGGTCTCCAGTCCGTGGAAGGTAAATTCTATGCGACCTGCATCATCTGTCCTTGCACCATAGATATTCTTGATGGTAGTGTAGGCCGAGAACATATCAGCACGACCATTCTCCTGTTCCTTGTAGATGCCAACAATCTTGAAGGCGAAGTTACCCACCTTCACATGCTGTCCTTCGCGTACTGCCAGTTCCTTGGCTTGCTTGTTGCTGATGACCAGTACCTTACGTTTCTCCTTGATATCAATCTCGTTGATGAAGCGTCCCTGCATCATCTCTACCTTGTCAATCTTGATGTGATTGGGATAAACGCCTGCTATCTGACCGCTCAGATACTGCTGACCATTGCTCACCATGCCTGCCGTACGATACTGCGCACCCACCTCATCGATGACCTGCTTGAACTCCTGATCGGTGATGTCGATGTCCCGTTCCTTCAAACGAATCCAGCGACCCTCTTTCAGTCCCTGATAGGCCATTGAGGTCTCACCACCGAACACTACCATCGAACTGCTCAAGAAACGGTCACTCTGTTTCAGCTGGGCATTGATGAGTCCATTACCAGCTCCCAACAGCACGATGAGCATAAAGATGCCCCATGCCACAGCAAAGCCGGTAAGTCCCGTACGCAACTTATTGCGCCGTGCCGTCTGCCATATCTCAGAAAATAACTCTATCATTCTTCAACAACGAATTAAGCTATTCTATCACACCATCCTTGATGCGAATAATACGATTGGTTTGCTGAGCCACCGTGGGGTCGTGGGTCACGATAACCTGGGTGATATGCTCCTGAGCATTCAGGTCCTTCAATAGTTGCATCACCTCCACACTCGTCTTTGAATCGAGGGCACCCGTGGGCTCATCGGCCAGAATCATCTGTGGTTTAGTAATCAGCGCACGGGCAATCGCCACACGTTGTTTCTGTCCACCCGAGAGCTCATTGGGATAGTGATCAGCCCACTCCTTTAATCCTAATCGCTCCAAATATTCCATCGCAAGGGTGTGTCGCTTTTTGCGCGACACCCCTTGATAGAAGAGTGGCAACTCCACGTTCTCCACGGCATTTTTAAACGAGATGAGATTAAACGATTGGAAGATAAAACCAATCATGTGGTTACGATACTCGGCAGCCTTGCGTTCTGAGAGGTTCCAGATACGGACGCCGTTCAGGGTGTAGAGTCCAGAGTCATAGTTATCGAGTATACCCAGGATATTCAGCAAGGTGGACTTGCCCGAACCTGAGGCACCCATGATACTCACGAACTCACCTGTCTCTATGTCGAGGTTGATGCCTTTCAGCACATGCAGCGGCTGAGCGCCGAAATAAGTCTTATTGACGTTTTCTAAGTGTATCACTTTCTACTTTGTTCTTGTTGCTTTTGACTATTAGATGCTAAGAATGCTCATTTTGTTGCAAATCATACGCAACTTTAACATCTTCTAACGTAATGCCCAATAATTGCATCTGCCGGAACAACTCTGGCAATTGCTCTTTCACGAACACCCGCTTACGCTCTTTCAGGATTTGTTTCTTCGCACCTTTGGTCACGAAGTAGCCCAGTCCTCTCTTATTATATATAATGTTCGCGCGAGCCAGTTCATCATAGGCCTTCACGGCGGTATTGGTGTTCACCTCCAGCAGCACGGCATACTCTCGCACACTGGGGATGCGGTCGTCGTCCTGATATTTGTCGGCCAGTATTTCATCGCAGAGCCTATCGGCCATCTGCATGAAAATCGGTTTATCTGAATTGAATGTCATACGTTCGCAAATTTATGAGTGATAACCTGCCAACGGCAGAACAGACGATAGGCGAGCCAAGTGAAGAGCGTGATGAGGCAAGCAGCAAAGACAATGGCGATGATGTCATCCCAAATACACTCCGGCGTCGGTATGTTACGATAACCAAGTGTATTGGCTGTTACCGAAATGGTGATAAACCCTATAACAAACACCGCTGAAGTGACAATGAAATGGAACTTCTTGAAGAATACGCCGCCAAGCAGGAAGAAAGAGTGAATGGCTACATAACAGAAATAGAGGCCAATGACATCCGATAACGTCTCGTATGGTTCACGGACATGTGGGAAGAAATTGAAGAAATAGGATGTGGCATCCTTCACGGGAAAGCCTATCATCCCAAGATACCCCATGTGAACCAAGTCGGCCACAAAGAATGGCAACAATCCACCAACAATCGAGAATACCAGCATGTAAATCCAGCGCGAGGTGAACTTTTCCAAGTTCGATGCTGGCAGCATCAGCCAGGCAATGCGCTGCTGTTTCTTCTGCTCACCACGATAGAGTGTGCAGGCTGTGATAAGGAAATAGATATACATGGCTATCATACTGAACGCACCCACAGACTCACAAACGGGATCGACAATCTGGTTCTTTGGTTCGAAAGAGTGGAATCCGATGTTCCATGCAAACCAGAAGAAGAACAGATAGAGCAGGAGCATACAAAGTGCACCCCACATCATTGGCTTGAGGCCTTCAGTAAAGTCGAGTTTCAGCACACGACCAAAACGTGTCATATTAAAGTTTTTCATTTTACCAGTCCTTTCGTTACAGCATTAAACAACAGTTCGAGGTTCACTTGTGTCTCAGACATATCAGCCGTGCGGCGCACCATAGCGATGTTACCTTGCAGCGATGGCTCCGCATAGATGACATCGTCCGTCATATCCTGCGGCAGACGGATCTCGAAAGCATACTTATCAGTAATCTCTGCCATGCTGGCATTGAGCAGCAGCTCGCGTTCTGTGAGAATCATAATATGATCAAGCAAAGCCTCCACATCGTGCACCTGATGGGTAGAGATTATCAGCGTGCGGTCCTCGCTCATATTCTCTGCCACCACCTTTCGGAACTGACTCTTCGAGGGAATATCCATGCCGTTGGTGGGCTCGTCCATCAGCAGGTAGTTGGTCTGCGCAGCCAAGGCGATACACATATACACCTTTTTCTTCTGACCCATCGAGAGGGCTTTCAGGTTCAGGTCGGTGGAGAGTTCGAAGTCTTTCAGGCAACGTTCCAGCACCTCACGACTGAAATGAGGGTAGAAGCCCTCCATCAAACTGACATACTTTTCCAGAGTCATTGCAGGTAGGTCATACTCCTCAGGAACTAAGAATATCTCCTGCAAGGTTTCTGCCTCGCGTTTGTATGTTGCGACTGAATCGCAACATACAGTACCCTTGGAGGGGCGCAGCAAACCTGCTATCAAATAGAGCAACGTGCTCTTACCCGTGCCGTTCTTACCCAGCAGACCGTAGATGCGGTTTTCTTCGAGCTGGAGGCTGAAGCCATCGAATACCAGGCGTTTCTGTCCGGCATACTTAAAACTGATGTTGTTTACGTTGATCATAACTTATTTAATAACTTAAAAACATTGCGTCATAGTGTACCAGTTCAATAGCACACTGCAAAAGTAGACAATATTACATTACTTACCAAATAATCTTCCGACTATTTTATGTCGTTAACCAAGATTTAACATTTCCACCTTATTTATATACTATAAACAAGGCCATAAAGGAATCAATTGTTGGAAGAAGCGATGTCAAGTACCTGGTCGCAATAATCCACAACGGCAGTCCTATGGGTGACAAAAATAATGGTTCGCTGATGGTTGCTCAGTATATTTTCCAGAACCTTACGTTCGGTCTCGGCATCGAGTGCGCTGGTGGCTTCGTCGAGCAACATGATGCTGCCAGGCCGCAGCAAAGCACGTGCAATGGCAATGCGCTGGGCCTGCCCCTCGCTTAATCCCCCACCCTGTTCAGAGATGGGGGTGTCGAGTCCATTGGGCAATTCTTCAACAAAGTCGGCACAAGCCATCTTTAGTGCCTCGTGCATCTGTTCGTCAGAGGCTTGCAGGTTACCCAGCATCAAGTTTTCGCGGAGGGTTCCGCTAAGCAGCGTGTTGCCTTGTGGCACATAAACAAAGTTGCAACGATGGAGGGGGGAGAGTTGAGAGTCTCTACACTCTACATTATAGATTGAGATTTCTCCTTGTTGAGGTTTCACCAAAGCCAGAAGCAGTCGGATAAGCGTGGTCTTTCCAGATCCTGTCTCACCCATGATGGCGGTACACGAACCGGGCTTAAAATCTACGCTAAAATCACTCAAGGCCGGCTGCTGACCAGGCGCCCCGTAGTTAAAGGTGACATGATCGAAACGTATGCCGCAAGGCGCAGCCAACATGCAAGACTTACCCTGCTGTTCCTCTGGTGTCTCTTCCAGTTCCATCAGTCGTTCGGTAGCTGTAAACACGCTGACAAAAGCAGGCACTAACTTAGCCAGATCGCGAGCAGGACCTTGGATGCGAGCTACCAGTTGCAGGAAAGCCGTCATACCACCAAAGGTCAGTGTGCCGGCATTCAGACGCAGGGCACCCCACAGAAACGCCACAAGGAAACCAATGGCAAAGCCCGCATTCAGGAAGAAGTTGCTGGCCACAGAAAACATCGTACGACGACGCACCCAATGGCGCAGCGTCTGTTGTGTACCGTCCAACCTATTGAGCATCTGACTATCAGCCTCCATCGTCTTCACCAGCATACGGTGCTGCATGGTCTCTGTGAGCAGACTCTGAATAAGACTATCTGTATCACGTACCCTGCGGGTATATCGGCGCATATACGCCACATAAATGCGGCTGACCAACATGAAAAGAGGCAGGATACCCACAATGGTAAACGCCAGTCCGAGGTCCATCTGCAGCAGATAGATGAAAGCACCCAGGAACATCGCTATGGTACTGAGTGTTGATGGTAACGTCTCGGTGAGGAAGGTCACAACCGTCTTCACATCCTGTTCCAGTCGGTTGATGATATCGCCGCTATGCATGGCCTCACGTCCTCTCCATTCTGATCTGAGCAATCGGGCCAGAATGCGCTGCTGCATGCGGTTCTGAGCCTTCACGCCCAGGATGTTCTTAATCCAGACGCGTGAGATACCTACACCGAATTCGCCCAATATTAGACTGGCCATGATGGCCACGGCCCAATAGATAGAGCCCTCGCACACGCCAGAGGCAATATCGATGGCACGTTGCATAGCCCATACGGAAGCCAGTCCTAAAGCCACACCCAGCAGTCCTACGGTAGCATTGAGTATGGCCTGCAAGCGATTGCCTCGCAGGGCTTCCCACAGCCAACGGAATATCTGGCGCACAGTATAGTGATTATCGGGAATGTCGAAGAATGATCTTAAACCCACCTTAACTATAAACTATGAACTGTGAACTATAAACTCATCTCACGTCTGCTCCCCACATGAGTTTTTCTCGCAAAGTAGAGAAATAACGCGTACCACTGCGCTTCACCACCTGAATGTTATATGGTGCACGACGTAAGGTGATGCGCGTACCTTCGCCACATTTCTCCGAGCGACCGTCGATAGCAACCAGGAACGAGTGGTTGCGACTCTCGACATCGAGCGTCACCTCAGCGGAATCGGGAATGACGACAGGACGGATATTCAAAGAATGTGGCGCGACAGCAGTCATAATAAAGACACCAGTGCCAGGCACCACCACAGGGCCACCGTTCGACAAAGAATAAGCTGTAGAACCCGTGGGAGTCGAGACAATCAATCCGTCAGCCTGATAGGTAGCCAGATACTCACCGTTGATGCTGGCACGGATACTGATCATCGAGGCTGTGTCGCGCTTCAGGATTGACACATCGTTCAATGCGAAAGAAGTCTCGCCCAGCGGTTTATCGTCAGCCTTTACCTGAATCACCGCCCTACTCTCCACCGCATAGTCATCATCATGCAGCGCTTGCAGGCAGGTTTCAATATCGTCAGGGGCTATGTCGGCCAGGAATCCCAACCGTCCCATGTTGACACCCAGGATAGGAATATGCTTGCCTCCCACTTTGCTGGCTGTCTTTAGGAAAGTGCCGTCGCCACCCATAGAAATGGCGAAGTCGGCTTCGAAATCATTACCCGAGAATGTCGAGAAACTACACTTCGCAGACTTCAAAATACGGTGCACATCACACATCTCATTGATGAAGTGATAGTACTCCTCATGAATGATTACGCGTGCACCATGCACCTTCAAACAGGCCAGCACCTGCTCTATGGCAGCCGATTTTTCCTGCTGATAGAGGTTGCCGAAGATGGCAAATGTGAGTGACTTCGATGACATAATTCCTATTTTTCTTTCGCGTTTCACAAAGATTTCGTATCTTTGTGCCTGCAAAAGTACAAATTAATTCTGAAAATATGGCAAAAGTTTATGTTTTTCTTGCTAACGGCTTCGAAGATGTAGAGGCTTTGATACCTATCGACGTGCTGCGTCGAGGCGGTGCAGATGTGGTAACGGTGAGCATTGTTGAGGACTCACAGGTAGTGGAAACGGCTCATGGTGTGCAGATAGTGGCCGATGCCATGTTTGACGATTGCGACTATAGCGATGCTGACCTGCTGATGTTGCCTGGTGGCATGCCAGGCGCTTCCAACCTCTATGACCACAAGGGTGTGTGCAAGGCTGTGCTCGCACAGTTCCAAGCAGGAAAGAAAGTATCGGCCATCTGTGCTGCCCCTGCTGTAGTGCTGGCCCAGCTGGGTGTGCTCGATGGCAAGCAAGCCACGTGTTATCCTGGTTTTGAGCGTATGCTGACCAAGGCCCACTATACTGGCGACCTGGTTACTGTTGATGGCAACATCACCACTGCCGAGGGTCCTGCTGCTGCCTTTCCCTATGCCTACGAGTTGCTTAGTCAGCTGGTGAGCAAGGAGGTTAGCGACCAGATTGCCGAGGGCATGCGTTTCAAACACCTCATGGAAAAATAAAAAAGCAAAAAGGTAAAAAGTGGACTACGTAATTATCGTGGCAGGCGGCAAGGGCCTGCGTATGGGTGGCGAGATTCCCAAGCAGTTTCTGCCTATCGGCGGAAAGCCGGTACTCATGCGAACCATCGAGCGATTCAGGGCTTATTCGAATGAGATAAGCATCATCCTGGTATTGCCAGAAACCCAGCAGGACTATTGGCACCAGCTCTGCAAGGAATATCACTTCGACGTGGAATATACGCTGGCCAATGGTGGCGAGACACGGTTCCACTCTGTGCAGAACGGCTTAGCCAAGGTACCTGACGATGCTGAGGGTGTGGTGGGTGTGCACGATGGTGTGCGTCCTTTTGTGAGTTTTGAGGTAATAAGAAACTGCTACGAGACGGCACGCACAAAGAAAGCCGTCATCCCTGTGACGCCAGTAGTCGAGACGCTACGTCACCTGCCTTCACAGAAAAACGTACTGCGCAGCGACTATGGTTTGGTACAGACACCCCAGACCTTCGACATTCAGCTGCTGAAGGCGGCCAACCGCCAGCCCTATCAGGAAAGCTTTACTGACGATGCCTCGGTAGTGGAGGCTTACGGACACGAAGTGTCGATCGTTGAAGGTAATCGCGAGAACATCAAGATTACAACACCTTTCGACCTCAAAATAGCAGAGACACTCATCTGAATGAACATACTCAATCAGGACATCAAATATCTGCCGGGCGTAGGCCCAAACAGGCAGAAGTTGCTCAATCAGGAGTTGGGCATCGAGACGTTTGGTGACCTGCTAGAGTATTATCCCTATAAATATGTGGACCGCTCGAAGGTCTATACCGTGCACGAGCTGACGGGTGACATGCCTTTTGTGCAGGTCATCGGGCGAATCTTAAGTTTCGAAACCTTCGAGATGGGACCGCATAAAGAACGCGTGGTGGCTCATTTCTCCGATGGTACAGGCATCATGGACCTGGTGTGGTTCAATGGTGGCAAATACGCTATGAAAAACTATAAGATAGGTACGGAATACCTGGTTTTTGGCAAGCCCGGCGTCTATAACAACCGCATACAGGTGCAGCATCCCGACATCGATGCCGCCGAGTCACTGGAGTTGTCGGACATGGGCATGCAGCCCTACTACAACACCTCGGAGAAGATGAAGAAGAGCGGGCTGAACTCACGTGCCATAGAGCGCCTGACCAAGACGCTGCTCAGCGTGCTGAAAGACCCTCTGCCCGAGACCATCCCCGACTTCATCTCCAGTCAGTTGCACCTCATGGGACGCGACGAGGCCCTGCGCACGCTGCACTATCCTAAAGACAGTAAGACATTGGAGCGAGCCCGTTTGCGCATGAAGTTCGAGGAGCTGTTCTTTGTACAGCTTAATATATTAAGGTATGCCAGCGACCAGCGCCGCAAATACCGTGGCTATGTGTTCAACCGCATTGGCGACATCTTCAACTCTTTCTACAGTCAGAATCTGCCTTTCGAACTGACAGGAGCCCAGAAGCGGGTGATGCGCGAGATACGCCAGGATGTGTGCTCAGGCCGACAGATGAACCGCCTGCTGCAAGGGGACGTAGGTAGTGGCAAGACACTGGTGGCGCTGATGGCGATGCTCATAGCGCTCGACAACGGCTTTCAGGCGTGTATCATGGCACCCACGGAGATACTGGCCGAGCAGCATTTGGTCACCATCCGCGAGTTCCTGAAGGATATGCCGGTGCGTGTGGAACTGCTGACGGGCATTGTAAAAGGCAAGAAGCGACAGGAGGTACTCGACGGTCTGCTGACGGGCGAGGTACAGATATTGGTGGGCACGCACGCCGTGATAGAAGACACTGTGCAATTCGCACAGTTAGGACTGGCGGTGGTCGACGAGCAGCATCGTTTTGGTGTTGCTCAGCGTGCCAAGTTATGGAGCAAGAGCACCAATCCGCCTCATGTGCTGGTAATGACAGCTACGCCCATCCCCCGCACGCTGGCCATGACGCTCTATGGCGACCTCGACGTGAGTGTCATCGACGAGCTGCCGCCCGGTCGCAAGCCCATCCGCACCAGTCATGTGTTCGACACACGGATGACATCGCTCTACGACGGCATCCGCCAGCAGATACGTGAGGGCCGTCAGATTTACATTGTCTTCCCCCTCATCGAGGAGAGCGAGAAGATCGACCTAAAGAATCTGGAACAGGGCTTCGAAGTGTTGCGCCAGGCTTTTCCTGAGTTTAAGCTGAGCAAGGTGCACGGCAAGATGAAGCCTAAGGACAAAGAGGACGAGATGCAGAAGTTTGTTAGTGGCGAGACGCAGATCCTCGTGGCTACCACAGTAATCGAGGTGGGTGTTAACGTGCCTAACGCCTCGGTGATGGTCATCCTCGACGCCCAGCGCTTCGGCCTCTCGCAGTTGCATCAGCTCAGAGGACGTGTGGGGCGCGGCGCCGACCAGTCGTTCTGTATTCTCGTCACGCCCTATAAACTCAGCGAAGACACCCGTAAGCGCATCGACATTATGTGCGAGACCAACGACGGCTTCCGCATTGCCGAAGCCGACCTAAAACTGCGCGGTCCTGGCGACCTTGAAGGCACGCAGCAGAGCGGCATGGCCTTCGACCTGAAGATTGCCGACATTGCCCGTGATGGGCAGATTGTGCAGATGGCACGCAACGAGGCACAGAAGATTATTGACGACGACCCATTGTGCCAATCGTCTAAATATCAACTGCTTTGGAACCGTCTGCGCGAACTGCGCAAAACCAACATTAACTGGGCCGCCATTTCATAATTTCTTCATCTTCAAAGACTTAAAAAGATGTTAAGTCTTATTAATTATTGGTATAAGTTGTACGTTTTCTCATAAATATGTGTTATCTTTGCACTCAAAACCAAACCACAACCCAAAACGAGTGAGATGATAAAAGTTGTTTTCAGTTCCATCATGTTCCTTTTTGCGTCTGCCAGCACGTGCTTCGGCCAGAGCGCAGAAACCGTATCCGAAGCTCCCGCAACCGAAGAGATAGCCTCTGAAGAAACAGAGGCCGAAGAGGTGTTTGAGCTCGGTGAGGAGGAGGATGAAGAGGAAATTGAAAACTTCGATTTCCTCTATGCCGGCGAGAACTACAACTACGACCAGGTACTCATCGACAATCTGGTGACCGAGGCCTACAAGCACATCGGCGCCCGCTATCGTTATGGCAGCAAGGGGCCTAACACCTTCGACTGCTCGGGTTTCACCAGCTATGTCTATAAGCAGAGCAACATGAACATTGGTGCTTCTTCGCGCGACCAATATGCCCGCAATAAACCCATCAAGCGCAGCGAGCTGCAGCCTGGCGACCTGGTATTCTTCACCAGCCCGGGATCAAGAAAGGGTGTGGGCCATGTGGGCATCGTCATCGACTACGACCCAGTAAGCGAGGTGTTTACATTCATTCATGCCAGCACCAAGGCAGGCGTGAAAATCAGCAAGAGCAGCGAGCCTAACTATACCCGCCGTTACGTTGGAGCACGCCGAGTGCAGTAAGCAGTAAACACCAAGCCTATGAAATCCCTATTCACATCGATTCTTTTCGTGGTTGCAAGCATCATGCCTGCCCACGCCGATACGCTCACCATCGCCATGGTGGGCGATATTATGATGGGTACCACCTTCCCATCGCAGATGCTGCCTGCCAACAATGGCAACGACCTCTTCGTCGATGCCAAGGATTTACTGCTCAAGGCCGACCTCGCCGTGGGCAACCTCGAAGGCACACTCTGCGACGGCGGCAAGAGTACCAAGGGCACTGGCAAGAACAGCTATGCCTTCCGTACCCCCACATCCTATGCCCACCATCTGAAGGACGTTGGCTTCGACTTTCTGAGCATGGCCAACAACCACGCCAACGACTTCGGCCTCGAAGGCATCGAGTCCACCGAGCGTTGTCTCAAAGAGCAGGGTATCCTCTACTCGGGCATCGAAGGCCGCATCGAGAGCGCCGTCATCGAGCGCAAGGGCAAGAAGATCGGGCTGTGCGCCTTTGGTCATAACTCCTACACTATCAAGCACTTGAACTTAGAGCGCGTGGGCAATATTGTCGACGATCTGGTGAGCCGCTGCGACATCGTCATCGTATCGTTCCACGGTGGTGCCGAGGGACGCGACAAATGCCATCTGCCACAAGGCTCAGAGACCTTCCTTGGCGAGAACCGAGGATCCTTACGCCAACTGGCACACTTCTGTATAGACCACGGTGCCGATATCGTCTATGGCCACGGACCACACGTCATGCGAGCCGTAGAGGTCTACAACAACCGCTTCATCGCCTATAGTCTCGGAAACTTCTGCACACCCTATAACGTCAACCTCACAGGCATCTCCGGCCATGCGCCACTCATGGTGGTTACCATTGGTGATGACGGAGCCTTCATCAAGGGCGACGTACATCCAATGATTCAGACGCGAGGCATAGGCCCCCGCCATGACAAGACAGGTAGCGTCATCCGCCAACTTAAGATGCTTAGCGAGAGCGACATACCTCACAGTCAGGCCATTATCGACGAAAAAGGGCACATCAGGATGAAGAAATAGTGTAAAAATGCGACTTTTATGTTAAAAGTCCCCAAAAGATTTGCGAAAAGTGCTGTCAATCAGATATTTTTTGTACCTTTGCAACGATTTTTTTATAATCGACTAACAAACTTAATGAGGATAATGTTAAAGACAATCAAGAAATTCGCCCTCGTGGCATTGGCTTCCATCGCAGTTCTTCCTGCAGCCGGTCAGGATATTCTCGCCAATCAGGCACCCATCGACCGCAAAATGAAAGCCATCGACTCCATCGCTTTGCAGCGCCTGTTGGAAAACGAAGTATGGGAATCGCCCGCGGCCGACCTCTATAACGACTGGAACAATAAGTATGCACATCAGGAGACTACCCTGCCCGACTCGTTCCTTGTGAACCTGCGCGACTTCTGCATGCCCACCACCAGCCGTGTCATCACATCAAACTTCGGTGCACGTTGGAAGCGCCAGCACAAAGGCCTCGACATCAAGGTCTACATTGGCGACACCATCCGTGCTGCCTTCCCTGGTAAGGTACGCATCGTGAGAAGTGAAGGTCTGCGCAAAGGCTATGGTATGTATGTCGTCATACGTCACACCAACGGTCTGGAGACCATCTATGGTCACCTGTCAAAGTGGCTCGTACAGGAAAATCAGGAAGTAAAAGCCGGCGACCCCATCGCCCTTGGTGGTAACACAGGTAAGAGCACTGGCTCACACCTGCATTTCGAGACCCGTCTCTGCGGCGTGGCCCTCAACCCAGCCCTGATGTTCGACTTCAAGAATCAGGACGTTGTGGGCGACCAGTGGATGTTCCGTCGCTCTACCTATAATCAGGAATCGGCACAGGCCACCCGTCTGCGTGGTACTGGTGGTGTATATCGCGGTGGTGATGACCTCGAGGCCAACATGGCCAGCAGCAAGAGCAGCAAGAAGCAGACCAGCAGCAGCGTGCGCTATCACAAGGTACAGAAGGGCGAGACCCTCTCTGCCATCGCTCGCAAGCATCGCACCTCTGTCAATGCTCTCTGCAGCCTCAACGGCATCAAGAAGAACGTCACCCTGCGTGTCGGCCAGATTCTGAAATACAACTAATACCAATCGCCAAACTTATCGTTGGCCATCTGGTTTAGGATGATATAACTTTTCTCAATCCCTTTCCCCCACACGGAGGAAAGGGATTGTTTTTGGGACCAGAGAATATAATCACTATCTCTGGCCCCATAATTCAATCCGCCATGATTAGCAGACCCCATGATTATTAAAAATAACCTTTAATTGACGCTTTTTTTGTAGTTTGTTTGGAAAAACAAATTATAATTCATATATTTGCACACGAAGAACTTATATTTAGTCACCTTATAAATCTATGCATATGGTTAGAATTAAATTTTCACTAATCGTGTTATTGGGTCTCTTGCTGTTTTCACTTGGATTCGTGGCTTGTGAAAACCGCAATATAAAAGTCCATAAAGAAACGATAGACAAAACGAATGCTGGTGATATTGCTGGTAACGAATTGTCCCAATTGTCACTTGACTCTCTATATCAGATAGGTCTTCCTCAAACTGCAAAGCTGGAAGATTACAACGACGATTATCTGGTTTTTCTTAATCATGATAAGAAGGCAGAATATGATGAAGATGCTTTCATAAGTTCATTGTACGTATTTGATAATAAGACCAAACAGCTATCAAAGCTACTTACTACCACAGAGCCAAAGCAATATAGTTGGGTTATGCCAGCTGGAGATAAATCTGAAAAGTGTAAGATATCAGATATCCATGCTATTTACGAGGCCCGTTTATTCCCCTATGCCAAGAAGGTGATAATTAGTGGCGTATTTGATATGCGTAACTCTTTGTCATATATTATTGACTTGGATGATAAGAGTGTATTGTTCCTTCCCACAAATGGTGGCCTTGTTGGTTTTACTATGGAGGAAGGCTATGCCATCATGCAGTCATACAAATACAATGAGGCGCTTGACGAAGAAGGCGTGCCATTGGGAGGTAGACATACATTGTTATCGGTATTTGATGAAAATGGTAGAAATATTAAGTCGTTAGATTTAAATAATCAGGGGATAAAATGAACCCCTGATTGCTACCACGAGACAGCACGCCACCTTGATGTGGATGTGAAGGATTTATTAGTATCGTCGAAGAAAGCGTAATACACAAACCTTTAATTGTTTTGATATGGACATATACGATGGTCATATACCTACTTTCGAAGAGATTTCCTATATGGAAACCAAGTACGAATCTTCTGGTTTTGAGGACACATGGGAAGATGAGTTTGGTGCAGTATACACTTATGATCAACACAAATTGATTAAGGGTGTAAATACAAAACATTACATTGTTAATCCTCGTACTTTTGTTATATGTGATAACGCATTTGAATCTTGTGACAAATTAGAAGAGGTAGTGTTACCAGAATCCTTATATAAGATTGGGAAAAGAACTTTCTTTCAGTGCACTGCATTGAAAACAATAGTATTCCCAGAATCACTTATTGAGATAGGAGATTATGCTTTTTCTTGTTGCATTAACATAGAGAGAATAGTTTTACCATGCTTCTTGAAAAGTATAGGAAAGTATTCCTTCGATTGTTGTTCACAAATGCGCCATATTGACATCTTAAGTTATATAGAAGAATTAGAAGAAGGTATCTTTTATAATTGTGAAAGTTTATTAGAAGTATCTTTACCATACACAATAAAAAGAATTGAAGCTAATGTGTTCAATGGGTGCTCTTCGCTTACCGAAGTAGACCTTCAGTCTGCCACATACATTGGTGAAAATGCATTTACTGGGATGTCATCATTAAAAACATTGACTATTCCATCTTCTGTTCAGGTAGTAAGAGGTAACCCTTTTGGAAAACTATCAAGTAAGAAATGTACATTTATTAATGAATGTGACGTAATTATCATAGAGAAGGATATAGTATATTCAAATGACAAAAAAACAATTATATCTTGTCTATCCGATGATAAAGAAATAAAAGTAAAAGATGGGGTAGTTTGTATTGGTCCTGATTCTTTCAGTTGCAGAGAGTCCTTACAATCTATTATCTTACCCCCATCGATTAAATATATTGAAGAATATGCTTTTTATAATTGTTGCCACTTAGAATCTATCAATTTTTCCGATGGAGTGTTAATAATAGGGACTGGTGGTTTCCAAAATTGCACATCTCTGAATAATATATGTCTACCTTCTACTATTCTTGCTATCGGCGATGGCCTTTTCAGCGGTTGTTGCAACTTGACTTCAATCACGCTTCCTAAGTTTTTGACAAAACTTGAAAAGAGTGTTTTCGAGGGTTGTATAAAGTTGCGTGAGGTTATTATACCAGATTATCTTATTACTGTCGGTAATAAGGCGTTCAAAGATTGCCGTCTTTTGGAAAAACTGACATTGCCAGAAACAATTAGAGATATTGGTGATTTCGCTTTTGCCGGCTGTTATAATCTAGAGTACATAGAGATTTCACAATATATGAAACATATAGGGAAATACTCAATAGACATTAATACTTATATTATCGTTCCAAGTAATGCGATACACATATTCAAAGAGAAAATGCCTCACTTCTCCAAGAGAATTTTTGACAAGTCAGGTTACGAACAAATGCTAATTAATGAAGAAGAAAATGAAGGAAAAGGCTTTATTGATTATTCTGATATTTCTTTAGATGATGAGCGTTATTGATATGTTAAAGGAAAATTAAACAAAAACATAAAGGAGCATAAAGAATGTGTTAAATAAATATAAGCAAAAGGAAAGGACATCATAATTATTACTGCTATAATCCCTTAATAATAGTGAATGGATTTGCGTATCTTAAAAAGATTGTCTAATATTGCACAAAAAAGGTTATGAAAGAGATTCAAATTACAGATTATAAAGGTACTATCTGTATTGACAGTGATATCAAATCAGATAAACTTCGAGTCGTTGCTTTTGATAGCAAAGGGCATGTTGATTCACATTATGTGTTTAATCCTGAAACAATTAATGATTGTAGTAGTATAACCTATATTCGAGAAGGTGGGCGCACAAAGTTCTATTCCAACGATTCCGAGATTTACCCTTGCGAATGTGATTATCCAGTTTCCTCTAACTCTTTAGAACAGTAATTCACAATTGATTAATAGGTATGGAACTATATCGAATTGTTTTCAGAAACTATCATTGGAAGAAATAATAAGTTTAAGATATGGTTATAGACGGAAAGAAAAGAACTTTTGTCCCATATAAGGGATGGTGTGTTGATAATATGGGGCAATTAGTCTCTGATCCATTAATGCACATTTATGAGCCTCCTCTGAAGATAGTTGATGACATCCATAAGTTTGTTAATTCCACTGAAATCTCTCATAAGCACATCTTATATAATGTGCTTGACAAGTGTGGCAAAGAGATTCTTTCTAAATGGGTGCGGAAAATATCTTATGTTACCTCACTTGATATTTATCTTATTGAAGATAATAATGAAGATGAACTATTAGAGAAGAATAATTATAAGTTCTTTAATAGCAATGAGTATTGCGAAAGACACAATGTGATTACAAATGCAGGTGAGTTATTGTCCAAAGATTGGTTCGATGATATTATTGTATCAACCTATGGCTATTTAAAAGTGAAAAGAAATGGGAAACAAAATCTAATTGATTTAAATGGGCGCCTTCTGCTAAATAGTGATGCAGACTTTGTTTCAAATTATAATGGAGAGTTTGCTTATTGTTGTCGAAACGGAATCTTATATCAAGTTTTTCCTGGAGGAATAGAAAAAGAATTTAAGCATTTAGAAGTATGCAATAAAGAATTATTCGAGATACATCATAAAGAGTATACCCGAATGTTTAAATGGATGGACAAGATATCTGAAAGAACAGGATTTGATTACAAGTGGAATATGCTCTTTTTGGATAAATATCAACTTTTTGATCAGAACTATGACCAAATAAGGGAATCGCTTATTGCTGGGCTTTTATTTGTAACAAATGACGGTGAAACGAAACTAAAAGACATTTCTGACAAGACATTAACGAACTTTTCATTCAAAGTACCTGATGATTCTTTTTTTATCAATGGTCTTGCTGCCATAGGAGTGGAGGGACAATATGGATTAATTGATCCATTAGGCAATATTGTTTGTGAAGGATTCTCTTCTGCCCTATGGGCACCTCAAGGAATTGAAGGCGCGCCATGGGAAATGTATTATTGTAGAAATGGTGAAGAAATGCATTATTATCATGGTCAAGGAGGTGAATTCATTGCATGGGTCCATGACTTTCTTCTGCACAATCAAATAGCATACTTGCTGGAAAAGGATAATATATGGTATTATCCTGATAATAACAACATGGTACGCTTGTTTGAGTACAATTTAGATAATGATTAATCAAAGGGACAGGATTTTGATTAAATCTCGTTAAGCGTCTAAAAAACGATGCGTTTCTACTGGAGAACCGATATGGATGCTAGTACACGTAGGTAATTTTGTTTGTACGCGTAGAAAAAAGTGTTTGTACACGTACCCGCAATTTCGTTCTCTCGATAAGGGTTATTCATGGAAAAACCATGCAGAGCATTCTGAGTGTGACATATGTGAGGGTAAATATGATTATCGGACATCAGTCGTACTTCCCATAGTGTAGCCATACTCTACCTATACTCTACCCATACTGAATGAGTATGCCTAGAGTATGCCTAGAAGCAACCTAGAGTATGGCTAGAGTATGGCTAGAGTATGCTTAGAGTATGGCTAGGAGCTGTAAAACCATTGAGTCGGAAGATTAAAATCCTCTGACCGTCCAAAGCAGGAAACCTTGGTGTTTGAGTGCATAGATGAGTCCCTCGCTCATGGCTTCATTATCCTTTCGCGTATAGCGGATGTCGGTGAAGACCTGAGCCAGTGTCTCTTTGTTGTTGATACGCATAAACTCCAAGTTCTCCGGGAGGTGCTCTTTGGCTTCGTAGTACTTGTCAATGTCCATTGCCAGATAGTCATTGTAGGTTTCGTCGTGTACAAAACTCTCCATCGGCAGGCGGTCAGACAGGGGAGGTTCTTCGTCAGGCCATCCTACGGTCAGCGTTGCTACGGGGAACGTCAGTTTCGGCAATTTCAACAGGTCGATGATAGCCTGTGGTTGATACACTGTCGTCCCTAAGTAGCAATAGCCCAATCCTTCTTCGTCCATCAGGTTACACAATGTCTGTGTGTACAACAGCGCATCTGTTGCCGCATTGAAGAACGACAGGAAATTGTCGTAACCCGGCTCTGCATTCCTGCATCGTGCCCACGTCGACGTGCGGTTGAAGTCTGCACAAATGGTCAGCACCACTGGAGCCTGCGTCACCATTGGCTGGTTGAAGTGTGCTGGTGCCAGCTTTGCCTTCATCTCTGCCGAACGTGTCACTACTACGCTATACAGTTGGAGATTACCCATTGTTTGGGTTCTGCTGGCCTCAGTCATGAGGCGGTTTAGGAGTTCTGGACTCACTTCTTTATCACTGTATTGGCGAATGCTACGCCTGGTCATTAAGTTCTTCATATTACAATCCTTATATGTTACGTCAGCAAAGGTACACAATAAAATCGATGTACGCAAGCAACTCCTGCAAAAAAGATTAATTGACTTATTCCCACGGAATCAATTTTTTCGACTTAAATAATTGTTATCCCAAAATAATTTGCTACTTTTGCCAACAATATGAAGAAGTATTGCTTGATATCGCTGATGCTCTGCTGGATGCTTTCGCTTTCAGCCCAATTTCTGCATTCTGGCGATACTATCGCTATTATATCGCCATCGAGTGCTACTGATACCACTACGATAAATGGTGGCGTCCGCACGCTTGAGAAGTGGGGCTATCATTGCGTGGTAGCACCTAATGCACTCAATGATTATCATGGTTTTGCAGGCACTATCGATGAGAGGCTTTCAGATCTGCTTTGGGCCTTACGCGAGCCCTCAGTCAAGGCTATTATGTGTTCAAGAGGTGGTGATGGTGCGGCCCATCTGTTGGCTCGATTATCGCTCGATACACTCAGACAATATCCTAAGATGATTATTGGCTTCAGCGATGTTACAGCCTTGCTCTGTGCAGAGGCTAGGGCTGGCGTAAAGGGCATTCATGGTTCTATGTGCCATGCGCTGAAGACTTACGAGGGTACAGATACCGTTAGTCAGGCTTTGCGACGCATGCTTGTTGGCGATTTGCCTATCTATCGTGTAGCTCCTCATCCCCTAAATATAATAGGTAAGGCGGAGGGAACTATCGTTGGCGGCAATCTGAGCGTGTTCAACGACCTGGCCGGCTCTGATTTCGATCCCATCATGATGGACGACATCATCCTGTTTATCGAGGATACAGATGAGGGTATGAGCAAAGTAGACCGCATGCTGCACAATATCGAAGTTCGTGGCTTGCAATCCCATATTCGTGCCGTTATCGTTGGCCAGTTCAATAAGTACAAGCATCCAGAGAATGGTTTCGACGATATGTATGCCATTCTGCACGAATACCTACAGCATTGGAACATCCCTGTATGCTATGACTTCCCAGTAGGTCATGCACACCTAAAAAACTTCCCACTTCTAACAGGTGCAAAAGCTACGCTAGAAGTGGAAAGCGATGGAGTAATGCTACATTATTAATAGCAAGAAATTAGTCCGTCTCGACGGACTAGTCACCTACGACCCGTTCCGATGTTTGTTTCCATCCGTTCCGACGTCATCTGCGACCCGTTCCGATGATACTTTAGGGGGGTAAAGTATCGCATCTACGACCGCAAAGTGACGTTCCATCGGGTGAAAGAAACGTTCCGGACGCCCCCAAAGTGACACGAAGGTCATCGGCACCATCATTACCACCATCATCGGCACACTGGCCGTACAGGACTGCACCTTTATTCAGTAAACTCTGAACCATTAAAACCGTGAGTTCGAGTTAGCTCACTTTGCTTATAAAAAAACCACACAAGGGGTTGCCTTGTGTGGTTTTATGTTGAGAGGGGGTGATGATTAGTTGAAGAAGTACTTCAGACCGACCTGCAAACTCCAGCAGTTGCCGTAGCTCATGTTGGTATCGTAGGTTTGGGTGGGGTACTTGCCGTTGCTCATCTTATACATTGAGAATACGGGGTTGTTCTGTGCATCCCTGCCTTCATAGTTGAGGATACGTCCGCTGTTGCATACGGAGTTAATCTTGGGAATACCCCATTCAGAATTGAGCATATTGCCGAAGTTGATGATATCGACAGATGCCTGGAACTTCTGTACGGTCTTGCCCACGCGGAACGAGAAGTCCTCGGCCACACGGAGATCGACGCGATGAACCCAAGGAGCACGACCGCCATAGGCCTCGGCATACTGGCCCTTGTGAGTACGCAGATAGTCGTCCTGGTCAACGAATTTCCAGAAGGCAGCGCGCATCTCTGTATCCTCGATGAACTGACCGCCCTTCAGCTTACCAATCTTGATTTCGCTGTCGTTGGCAGGAATGTAGATCAGGTCGTTAGCGAGCTTGTCGCCGTTCATGTCGTTGTTGTACATGAAGCTGGTGCTTCCAGCGGAATAGCCTTTATAGAACACGTTGAGGTGAGTGCCCCAAGTGAGTCCTTTCACCTTAATAGGCAGATAATAGCTTACAGAAGCAGTAATCTGGTCGGGGGTGACGAAGTATGAACGCTGTGCGTCGGTCTGGTTAGGACCATCGACAGAGATGACGCCCTTCCAAGCCGAAACGGGGTCGCTACCGGGCAGACCTGACACCTCTTTATTCTCAGTACGAGTATAGGCAAACATCATGTTGAGGTTGCGTACAGGCTCTGCATTGATGGTAATATTAGCCGTGTAGCCATAACCCTTCGATGTGTTGTCGAGCATGATGACGTCCTTATTGGTATAATACTGATAGTCGGTAGGATATATGAGTCGGTTGTCAGCACCATTGAAACGCTCCCAGTTACCACTCTCAGCATCTTTGATGTTGATGTTGTTCATATAGACGGCGTTGATGCTCTTATTGAAGATGAACTCACCAGTAACTGACAAGGGGAATGACACGGGCAGCTGGTAGTCGACGGCGATGCTAGACTTCCACACCTGCGGCATCTTGAAGTTGCTGTAAACACCCGAAATTTTCGATCCAGCCGTATGGTTCTCGTTGGTGGTGGGCACCTCGAAGTATTCCATCAGTTCGTTGACACCCTTGAACTGTCCGGCCAGTCCGTTGAGCTTAGCCTGAATCCAAGCCTCATCGTGGCCATTGGAATCCTCATATTTCTTATCTCTGTAGTTATAACCAATAGCATAGGTGGTCTTGAAGATGTTGGCATTGCTAGGCTGGTTGGTGAAGAACACCAAGGGCAGACGTCCTGTGAAGAGACCTGTACCGCCACGCACCTTCAGACTCTTGTCGCCAAAGACATCCCAAGAGAAGCCCAGACGGGGAGACACCTGAATGTGATTGTCAGGCCAGATGCCAGTATCGACATGATAGCCGTTGAAGTCGAGGTCATAGATGGCCGTGTTGCGTGCCACATCCTGCTCGTCGAATACGAGGTCGTCGAAACGCACGCCGTAAGTCAGCTTCAGTCTGGGCACTATGTTCCACTCGTCCTGGATATAAACGCCATACTGATTGAAACGTACTCCCGATGTGGGACTATCGTTACCATTGAAGCCATAGGTAAAGTTGACAGCCTCGGGAGCGGCACCAGCCAAGAACTCATCGATATTGCGGAAACGGTACTGGCCTGTACCCTCGCGGATATATGAGTTGTCGGCAAACTGATGCTCAAAGGTGAATCCTGCCGTCAGCTTATGGGTACCCAAATAGAGGGTGAGGTTATCGGTCAGGGTATGCACCTTGTTCTCCACATGGTTCTTCCATGAGAACAATTCATAGCCAGCGCTGATATAAGGCTCGATGCTGGGCGAAGTTGCTGTTGCATCGTAAGGATATGAAATGTCGATGAAGGGGAACGTTGACGAATCAGAGGTACGCGTGGGGTCCTTCATATAAGAATAGGTATAGAGCAACTGGTTGCTGACCTTCTGTCCGAAGCGGCTGTTCAGGTCAACCGAGATAGACCTCACCGAGCGCTCATTGCCATACATGGTGTTGGCAAAAATCATGGCTTTCTCGCCAGTGCGATAGTCGCCCGAGCCACCGTAGATATAGTCACCTGTTGAGCGGCTGGCACCAGAGTAGCTTATATCCTTGGTAAAGTTATAGCGCACGGCCAGATGATGATTATCGGTGATATTCCAGTCGATACGGGCCAACAGCTTCTCGTTCTTCTCATCGCCAGGGAAGTCGGTCCATGAGCCGGTCTCGTAGCCGTAGTTGTTCAGCAGATAGTTGTGCACCTTCTGCATATCGCTGGCCAACACACGCGACACCATGCCTTTGGCGGCCTCATCGTCCTGACGGGCGCGGTACTTAATGACCTGACCAGGAGTCTTCTCGTATTCGTAGTTGGCAAAGAAGAACAGCTTGTTCTTAATGATTGGGCCACCCAGCGTGAAGCCATAGACATTCTTCCTGTCCTCGGCACGCGTTCCCAGGTCCTCACCATTAATCTTATTGCCGCGCATGTGTTCGTTGCGGAAATAGGTGTAGGCCGTTCCCTTGAACGTATTAGTACCACTCTTGGTGATGGCGTTGACACCACCGCCAATGAAGTTGGTCTGACGGACATCGAAGGGCGCGATGACTACCTGCACTTCCTCGATAGCGTCGAGCGAGATGGGGCTTCCGCCGCCAGGCAGACCATCGCTCAGTCCGAAGTTATTGTTGAAGTTAGCACCATCGACCGTGAAGTTCGACATTTTTCCGTTGGCACCGGCAAAGCTCATGCCACCGCCGGAATATGGCGACAGCTTGGCAATATCGGTGATGCTACGGCTAATCATAGGCATCGACATCATCTGTTCGTGGTTGATGTTTGTCGAGGCACCAGTCTTCTCGCCTGCAAACTTCGAGGCACGGCCGCTGATAACCACCTCCTGAAGGTCGGTGGCATTCTCGGAAAGCCATACGTCGAGGTTGTAGGTCTCGCCCAGCTGCAGGGTGATGCCCTTCAGTGTCTTTGTCTGGAATCCGATGTAGGACACCGTCACGGAATAGGGACCGCCCGTTCGCATACCCTGAATGGCAAAGCGTCCGTTCACGTTGGTTACCGCCGTGTAGCGTGTGCCAGAAGGCTCGTGCAGCACTTGTACGGTAGCACCGATAATTTCTTCGCGACTATCTTGAACAGAGACCTTACCGGCCATGCTCGAAGTAGTCACCTGTGCCACTACTGACAATGATATTGTCAGCAGCATAGCCACCAGAAAGAATAGTTTCTTCTGCATAGATGTTTTTTTATTAGATTTAATTTTATTCGTTTTCTTCTTCGTCTTCGTATTCAAAGTCTTCGAGGTCGTCAACGTCCTCCACATCGATATACTCAATGTCTTCGTCCTCGCCCTCGTCCTCCAGTTCCTGGGCAAAGACGGTCATGTCCTTGTCACGATGCACCAGTGAGTCCTCGCTGGTGATGGCCTGAAGCTTGTTGCTCTCAGCATTGAGCTCACGCCACAGCACGTCCTTCAGTTCGTCAAGACCGAAGCCGGTCACAGCTGAGATAAAGACCACGGGAAGGTCCTGAGGCAACGTCTCCTTAAGCATCTCGATGAGCTCCTCGTCGAGCAGGTCGCACTTGGTGATAGCCAGCACGCGGTGCTTGTCAAGCATCTCGGGGTTGAACTGCTTGAGTTCGTTGAGCAGAATCTCGTATTCGTGTTTGATGTCGTCGGTATCGCCAGG
Source organism: uncultured Prevotella sp. (assembly GCF_946407605.1). Taxonomy (GTDB): domain Bacteria; phylum Bacteroidota; class Bacteroidia; order Bacteroidales; family Bacteroidaceae; genus Prevotella. The sequence goes on along the minus strand of NZ_CAMJOS010000012.1, from coordinate 41,261 downwards.
CACCATGAACAGCAACAGCGAGTTGCGCTCAATATGTCGCAGGAAACGCAAGCCAAGGCCCTTGCCTTCGGCTGCGCCCTCGATGATGCCAGGAATATCGGCCATAACAAACGACTTGCCGTCCCTATAGCCCACAATACCCAGTGAGGGCTCCATCGTGGTGAAGGGATAGTTGGCTATCTTCGGACGGGCATTGCTCAGGGCGCTGACCAGCGTTGACTTGCCAGCATTAGGGAAGCCCACCAAACCCACATCGGCCAGCAGCTTCAGCTCGAGGATGATGGTCATCTCCTGCATGGGCTCGCCAGGCTGGGCATAGCGCGGAGCCTGGTTGGTGGCGGTGCGGAACTGGAAATTACCCAGTCCGCCGCGGCCGCCCTTCAGCAGCAGCACCTCCTGACCGTCGTAGGTCACGTCGCAGACATACTTGCCCGTCTCGGCATTATAGACCACGGTGCCGCAGGGCACATCGATGTAGATGTCCTTGCCGTCGGTGCCGTGACATTTGTCCTTGCCACCGTTGCCGCCATGCTCTGCAAAGATGTGGCGCTCGTACTTCAGGTGCAGCAACGTCCAATAGTTGTGGTTGCCACGCAGAATGATGCTGCCACCCTTACCGCCATCGCCGCCGTCGGGTCCGCCGTTAGGGTTGTACTTCACGTGGCGCAGATGCATAGAGCCCCTACCCCCCTTGCCCGAACGGCACATAATCTTAACGTAGTCTACGAAGTTACTTTCCATATTTTATTTTCTAGAATTCCTAGATGATCTAGATGCTCTAGATATTATCTACCACAGCGCAGATATCACCAAAGATGCGGTCCAGCTCACCCAGACCATCGATATGATGGTGCAGGCCTTCCTTGGCATACCACTCGATGAGAGGAGCCGTCTGGTTGTGATAGACCACGAGGCGCTTCTTGATGGTCTCCTCGTTGTCATCGGCACGTCCGCTCTGCTGGCCACGCAGGATGAGGCGCTTCATCAGCTCGTCCTCGGGCACATCGAGTTCAATCATGGCGGCAATCTTGTCACCACGCTCGCTGAGCATCTGCTTCAGGGCCTCGGCCTGTGGAATGGTGCGAGGAAAACCGTCGAAGATAACACCCTTGTGCTCACGGCCGAAAGAATCGTAAACAGAAGCCAGGATGCTGACCATCAGGTCGTCGGGAATCAACTGACCATTGTCAATGAACTGCTTGGCGGTCTTGCCCAGCTCAGTGCCGTTCTTGATTTCTGCACGCAGCACGTCGCCAGTAGAGATATGCTCCAGTCCGTACTTCTCAATCAGTTTGTCGCTCTGAGTGCCCTTACCAGAACCGGGGGCACCGAAAATCACAATATTCTTCATATCTTTCTATTATTTAGTTATTTCGACATTACGTTATTTCGACATTACGTTATTACGTTATTTCGACATTTCGGTATGACGACATTCCGTTATGACGATTCGTCATTCCGAAACCAGCGTATACAGGTCCTTCAAGCCACGACCCTGCTGGTCGTAGTCCAAGCCATAACCAAGAATAAAGTCGTTGGGAATCTCGAAGGCCACATAGTCAAGCTTGAGGTTCTCCTTCAGCTTCTCGGGCTTGAAGAAGAGCGTGCAGACATGAACCGAAGCCGGATTGCGGGTGCCCAGCGAGTCGATCATCTGACGAATGGTAAGTCCACTCTCTACGATATCCTCAAGGATAATGATTGTTCGTCCGCTGATGTCTTCGTTGATACCCATCACCTCCTTGATCTTTCCTGTCGACATAGTGCCCTGATACGACGCCAGCTTCACAAACGAAATCTCACAGGGGATGGTCATCTCGCGCATCAGGTCGGCTGCGAAGACAAACGCACCATTGAGCACCGCCAGAAACAACGGGTTCTTACCTTCCATATCCTTGGAAATCTGTAGTGCCACTTCCCTGACGCGGGCCTTAATCTGAGCCTCCGGCATCGACGTTTCGAACGTCTTGTCCAGTACTTTTACTCTACTCATACACCTTATTTAATGAATTTTGATGCAAAATTACAAAAAAATCACGAAAAATGGCTATAGATTACCAATTATTTCGTATTTTTGCATCGTTATGAAGATTTTTACCCGTTCACAGATACAAGAACTCGACAAATATACCATCGACCACGAGCCCATCAAATCAATTGATCTGATGGAAAGAGCTGCCCGTGCCATCACCAATGCCATCACCGAACGGTGGACTACAAACGTGCCTATGGTGGTGTTTGCAGGTCCAGGAAATAACGGTGGCGACGCATTGGCTGTGGCTCGTATGCTGATGGAGCAGAACTATCAGGTACAGAGTTTCCTGTTTAACATCTCAGGCCATCTCTCGGCTGACTGTGCCACCAACAAAGACCGTCTGAACAGCATGAGGGGCACACCATTATTGACGGAGGTGACACAGGAGTTTGACCCGCCACGCCTGGAAAAAGGCATGGTGGTTATTGACGGACTGTTTGGCTCCGGACTCAACAAGCCGCTGGCTGGCGGTTTTGCCTCGTTGGTAAAATACATCAACTCATCGCCGGCACAGGTGGTGAGCATCGACATACCCTCTGGTCTGATGACTGAGGACAACACCTATAACGTGCGTGCCAACATCATCAAGGCCGACCTGACCCTGACGCTGCAACAGAAGAAACTGTCGTTCCTTTTCTGCGAGAACCAGCAGTTTGTAGGCGAACTCAAGACGCTCGACATACGACTGAGCAAGGAGGGCATCGACAAGATGGATGCGCAATACACCCTCTTGGAGGAAAAAGACATACGGGAGATACTCCATCCACGAGATACTTTTGCCCACAAAGGACAGATGGGCCACGCCCTGATTGTGGGTGGCAGCTACGGCATGGCTGGCGCTGCGGTGCTGGCAACCAAAGCATGCATGCGGTCAGGCGTGGGAAAAGTCACGGTACATACCCCGAAACGTAATGCGCAGATACTGCAGGTATCAGTTCCTGAGGCGATCTTGCATCTAGACCACGAAGAGACCATCTTCTCAGAAGCCGTAGCCACCGAGGATTTCCAGGCGTTGGGCATAGGTCCGGGATTAGGAACCACCGAGCAGACCAGCATCGCCATGATTGCCCAGATACGCAGGACACATTGTCCTGTGGTTGCCGATGCCGACGCGCTGAATATGTTGGCTACGCGTCACGCCTGGATGCAACAATTGCCAAAAGGCATCATCCTGACTCCCCATCCAAAAGAACTCGACCGCATGGAGGGACAATGTACCGACAGCTACGAACGACTCACCAAGGCCCGCCAGCTGGCAGAGAAGCTGCAAGGTTATGTCATACTGAAAGGCCATTACACCGCCATCTGTATGCCCGATGGTCATGTGGTGTTCAACTCAACCGGCAATGCCGGCATGGCTACCGCTGGTAGTGGTGATGTATTGACAGGCATCCTGACAGGTCTACTGGCCCGAGGCTATAAGCAGCGCGAGGCTTGCATCCTGGGTGTATATCTGCATGGATTAGCCGGCGACCTGGCAGCCCGTGACCTGGGCGAGGAGAGCCTCATTGCCAGTGATATTATCCAGTATCTGCCCAAAGCCTTTTTGAATGTGAAATAACAAAAGGGCAACGAGTAAAAGAGTATAATAATAAAAGGTGAAAATACGAAAGATGAAACAGAACAGAGACACAAAGGTGAGTAAATGGGTAAAACGGCTGGTACCTTTTTACCTGTTGGCTTGTTTACCTTTAAGCGCCCAGACGCAGATCAGCGATTATCAGCCAGGAGTAACGCCCGAAGGAGCCGTTTATTTCCTGCCTAAGACGGCTATCCGCATCAATCTGCTGGTTGAGAAGACCACCTACACCCCTGGCGACTTTGCCGCTTATGCCCAGCGTTATATGCGACTGAAGGACGTACCCATGGAGCCCAGCATCCAGCATCGTATCATCCGAGTGCAGATGATTCCCGAGGGCGTGGCTGACTCAACGAAGGCCTTTGCCATCAAGTTTAATGCCAAGACAGTGGCTGCCAATGTGGCTTTGGCCGACGACGGACGTTTGCTGGCTATCAATGCCGAGCCTTCGACCGCACAGCCGCTGAAGCCTTTCGTGCCTGCCCCAAAGCCAAAGGCCGTGAACCCACGACAGCTGATGAATCAGGAGATTCTGTCAGCCAGCAGCACAGCAAAGATGGCAGAGCTAACCGCCAGGGAGATTTACGACCTGCGCGAGAATCGTAACCTGCTCATCAAGGGACAGGCCGACTTCATGCCTCAGGACGGCAACCAGATGCGACTGATGCTCAACCAGATAGACGAACAGGACAAGGCGCTGACCAGTATGTTCAAAGGCACCTACGAGTGTGACACAACCGAGCACTCGCTGGTGATCTGTCCTGACGGTCCTTTCCAGCGTCAGCTGCTGTTCCGTCTATCACAGATCAACGGTCTGGTTGATACCGACGACCTCTCTGGTGCTCCTTACTATGTCAGCGTGGAAGACCTGAACACCGTTCCTCCCATTGACGAGGAGGCTGCCGCCAAGGCCAAGAAAAAGATTTACGAGGCTGGGGTTTATGTCAATGTGCCTGGCAAGATGCGCGTCACGCTCTATCAGGGCATCAACAGCATCATCACCTCTGAACAGCCTGCACCTCAGTTTGGCAATGTAGAGCTGCTGAGCGGCGAGCTCTTCAACAAACACTACACCACCCACCTATGGCTCAACCCCATTACCGGTGGCGTAGAACGACTGGATTCGGAACAGCCTAAATAAAGAATCAAATACAGGATAAAAAAAAGAATCCCCGCCGATTGGTGGGGATTCTTTTTTTTATGTCGTATGCGGATTAGCACTGAGCGAGCTTGCCGTCAGAACCAAGCACATTCACAATCTTGTGGATGTACATCTTCTTCATGTTCTCGCGAGCAGGCTTCAGATACTGACGTGGGTCGAAGTCTCCAGGATGCTCAGCCAAATGCTTGCGGATAGCAGCAGTCATAGCGAGACGAGAGTCAGAGTCGATGTTGATCTTGCAAACAGCGCTCTTTGAAGCCTCACGCAGTTGCTCCTCGGGGATACCGATAGCAGCCTCGAGGTGACCACCGTACTTGTTGATGGTGTTGACCTCTTCCATAGGAACTGAAGAAGAACCGTGGAGCACGATGGGGAATCCAGGAAGCTTCTTCTCGATCTCATGCAGGATGTCGAATGCCAATGGTGGTGGAACGAGCACGCCGTTAACGAGTGTGCACTGCTCTGGGGTGAACTTGTGAGCACCGTGAGAGGTACCGATAGAGATAGCCAGAGAGTCGCAACCTGTGCGGGTAGAGAAGTCGATAACCTCCTCAGGCTTGGTGTAGTGAGACTCTGCAGCAGCAACCTCATCCTCAACACCAGCGAGCACGCCGAGCTCAGCCTCAACTGTTACGTCGAACTGATGAGCATAGTCAACAACCTTCTTTGCCAAAGCGATATTCTCCTCGTAAGGCAGAGAAGAACCGTCGATCATAACTGAAGAGAAGCCCATGTCGATACAATCCTTACAGAGCTCGAAGGTATCACCGTGGTCGAGGTGCAGAACGATCTCAGGATGCTCACAGCCGAGCTCCTTAGCATAAGCTACAGCACCCTCAGCCATGTAGCGCAGGATAGTAGCGTTAGCATAGTTGCGAGCGCCCTTAGAAACCTGCATGATAACAGGTGACTTTGTCTCAACTGCAGCCATTACGATAGCCTGCATCTGCTCCATTGTGTTGAAGTTGAAAGCGGGGATAGCATAGCCACCGGCTACTGCTCTCTTGAACATCTCGCGAGTATTTACGAGACCCAAATCCTTGTAGTTTACCATAATTAATTTTTGATGTTAAAATGTTACCGAAAATTTTCTGACCGCAAAATTACAAATAATATTTCATATTTCTTGTGTTCCCGACCCATTTTATTCAAGTATTTCACGGATTTTAAAATTCCATACCATATATAGGCTACCAAAACCAACGAAAATGCAACGTGCAGTTGACAAAACCGTTGTCGTATTCTGGCGTCTAAACATAAAAAAAGGGTCACCGCTGTGACCCAACCTTTGTTAACCTTAAATCTAATACTATGAAAAACACGATGCAAAGTTAGGTGGTTTTACTTACAACTACAAACTTTTTTGTGCCTTTTTCTTACAATTCGTCAACTAATTGACATAAATCAATTCTGATTCGTATTTTTAGAGTTCTGAGATATTACCCACACCCGTGCGGTTCAGAATCTTGCTTTTGGGGTCACCGGTATATTTCAGGGCACCTACACCGCTGACAAGGGCTTTCAGCGAGTCAGTAACATTGCACTCTATGCCGCCAACGCCTGTCACCTCACCTTTCAAGCATCGTGCCTTCAGATGCTTGGCCTCGATACTGCCCACACCCGTGCATCTCAGAATAGCCTTGTCGGCCACACCACCCATCTTGATGCTTCCCACGCCTGAGCACTCTGCCGTCAACCTATCTACAGAAAGGTCTTTCAATTTCAGCGAGCCTACGCCAGAATTCTCAACCTTCAATTGCGGTACCTTCAGTCCTTCGATAGTGATATCTGAAACGCCAGAGTTCTCCACCTCCTTAATCGTCGGTGCATAGACCGTAATCAGCACGTCATTCGATACAATCTGGATATTGTGGCGTACGAACTCAATTCCTAACTCATTGTCCTCCACTTCGAAGTTGAACAACTCGATATAATTGTCGGGGGCCTTCAGCGTCACACGATAGTCGCCTGCCTCGCTCTGCACGAACTTCACGGTGGCAACCACATCGACATCCATCGATGTAAACGCCTCCATAGCATACTCCTTTTCAACAATCACATCGCTGGGCTTGATCTTCCTACCAAAGTCGAAATTCACACACGAGGTAAGCAACATCAGGCTCACAGCCATTGCACACAATACTAATTTTTTCATTGTCTTTTCTGCTTTTTAAGTTTTACTTTTATATGATAGACGCAAATAACAATAGAAAAGTTGCAGAATAACGAAAAAAAAAGTATCTTTGCACACAATTATGGAACAACAGAACCAATATGTAAAGCAATTCCCTGAACTGATGAAGGGAAAAACTGTGATGTATGTGCACGGATTTGGCAGTAGCGGACAGAGCGGCACAGTGACCCGTCTGCGCACTATTCTGCCCAACGCCAAGGTTATTGCACCCGACCTGCCCGTACATCCTGAAGAGGCACAGGCGCTGCTGAAAGAGCTGTGCGAGACTGAGAAGCCCGACCTGATTCTGGGTACGTCGATGGGTGGCATGTACACCGAGCAGCTCTACGGCTTCGACCGTATCTGCATGAACCCCGCCCTATGCATTGCCGACACCATGCAGTCGCATGGTCTGACGGGCACTCAGACCTTTCAGAACCCTCGTCTGGATGGTGTACAACAGTTCTATGTGGACAAGGCGATGGTGAAGGAATACCGCCTGGCCTCCGAGCAGCGTTTCTCAGGGCTTGAAGCCCTCAGCGACGAGGAACTTGAAAAAGAGAAGCGTCGCGTCTATGGTCTCTTCGGTGACAAAGACGACATCGTTGACACCTTCGACCTCTTCCGCGAACATTATCCCCTGGCCACACACTTTCATGGCGAGCACCGCATGGACGACCGCTCGTTTATGCACAGCGTGGTGCCAGTAATCCGATGGATTGATGACCAGCAAGAGAACCGCCAGCGTCCCATAATATATATAGGTATAGAGACGCTTTGCGATGCCTACAACAAACCCACCAGCAGCAGCCAGAAGGCCGTGAGGATGCTCATTGAGAACTATCAGGTGTTCTTTGTATGTGAGGATGATTACCCAACGGAGAACCGCTATGGGCAATGGTTGGAGGAGTATATCAACGTACCGGCTTGGCGCCATACCATCTATACTCAACGTCGCGACCTGCTCTATGGCGATTATCTGATCAGCAAGAAAAAAGAGGGCGACACGATGGCCACCCTCTTGGAGTTTGGTTCCGACACATTCAAGACGTGGGAAGATATCATTGAGTACTTCTCACGCCTCGGCGGACAGTAAAGCTTATTCTTCGTCCGAAGGCAGAAGCACCACACCAGTCTGCTTCTTGCCGTCCATCATCACCTTGAGCGGACGATCGAAGCGCACATGGCGCACAAATTCTGTTTCCTCGACGGCAGGCATGCTGTCGAGGATTTCTTTTTGCATCACGCCATCGCCCGTATAGGTGTTGATGGTGAAGTAGCCCACGCCAAAGGAAGTGAGGTTCTGGAAGAAATGCGTGCCCTGCGAGGGATCTACGTGATAGTTCTTCAGGCCAGCCTCCACAATGACACGTGCTGCCGAGATATGCGGCCACTTCACAGGGATGCCCAGCCAGTAGTCACTGGAGCCCCATCGGCCTGGGCCAATGAGGATATAGTTCTTGTCTTCATCGAGGAACTTGCGGTTGATTCGCTCAATCTCACTGGCAATCATAGGATTGTTCGATGCCGTGAAGTTCTCGTCGGTCTTCACATATACCACGTCGAACACATCCTCAGAGATGCCATGACCCAGAGAGTTGCTCGAGCGCAACAGACATTGCTCGTCAGGAATCTGCTGAAGGTCTTCGTCGAGCACCTGCTTCGAATCGACGATAGGACGAATCTGAAGCAGATAGAAGTCGCCCGTACGGTCATCGTTCAGGTTGCAGGCAAACTCTATCTCCACCGGTCGGCGCATCTCCTCTGAACCGAGCTTCTGCGACATCTGAAGCAGTTCGGGCAACGGGAATACACCTTGCTGGAGCACGCCACAGAACGAGATAATCTTTCGGCCGCCCTCATAGATACCATCGCGGATGACCTGATCCATGGGGTCGAAGGTCGAAGCGATATAGGTGAGCGAGCCGTCGGCATCGGCCTGTTTGATGCGCAGGCTCTTGATATTGAAGCCATCGTCCACCTTGAAGTCGTCGCCCACATGACTCATATCCAACGCATAAAAGCGAGTCTGTGTCTCGCGCAATGCTGTCTCCATCTCGCTGGTTTGCAGCACCTGATGTGGATGGTAGGGGCTGACGCGCAGCGTCTGTCCACCGTCAACGATATATTTTCCCAAACCCAAGGCCAGTGAGGCAATACCTTCCTCGGCCGTTTCGTCGCCAATGGGATAGTAGTTCAGTGAACGGAGCACACCAGAGAATGTGGGATAGAACAGATCGCCATAGCGGTTGCCTACGACCTCCTGCAGTATGACCGCCATCTTTTCTTGGTCAATCACATTCTGTGTGGCCGTCATATAGGCCTTCGAGTCGCGATAATAGACGCTAGCATAAACGCTCTTAATGGCACAGGCCAGCATGCGGAGCATCTCGTACTTATCGTCGAGCCAGGGAATCATATAGGTAGAGTAGATGCCTGCAAACGGCTGATAATGGGAGTCTTCCAATAATGACGACGAGCGCACTGCGATAGGCGTCTTGATGGCGTCGAAGAAAATGAAGAAGTCCTCAATGAGGTCGTCAGGCAACTGGGCCTTGAGGAAGTGTTGCAGGATAACCTCATCGGGCGCGTCGCTCAGGGCTATGCTCCACAGGTTGTTATCGTCCATGAAGCGGTCGAAGAAGTCGGTACAGAGCACCACCGTCTTAGGAATCTGCACGGTAGCATTTTCAAACTGGTTCAACTCATGATGACGCTTGATGATATTATCGAGGAATGCCAAGCCACGACCTTTGCCGCCTAACGAGCCCTCGCCGATGCGGGCGAAGTGAGCGTAACGGTCGAACTTCAGTCGGTCGAACACAGCTACCACGCCGATGTTCTTCATCCGTCGGTACTGCACAATGGCATCGAAAATAATCTGTCGGTGGGCATCCACATCCTGCAACTTATGCCATGTAACGTTTTTCAGGAACTGACTTACAGGGAAGATGGCACGCGCACAGAGCCAACGGCTCATGTGATTGCGGCGTATGTGGTGCATCAGCGAGTCGTGAGGTATCTTGAAGATATTGTCCTGCAACTCTTTCAGTGAAGACACACGCGCCACCTCTTCATGAGTCTCAGGGTCACGGAACACGAAGTCGCCGAAGCCCAGATGCTCCTCAATCATCTGACGCAGGTCCACATTGAACTTCTTCGAGTTCTTGTCCAGGAAGTCAAAACCCTCAGCCCATGCCTTCTCACGGTTCTGCACCTCGCTGCTCTCCAATATCAGCGGCACATACTCGTCAATCTTCCTAATCTCGCGCAGCAGCTTCAAACCAGCCTCTGGGTCTCCCTCCTCCACATGACTCAATCTGCCTATAGGCGTTTGCATGGGGAAGCGCGTGTCGCTGATGACGCCTAACGTATTGTCTTTGTACTTCTCATAGATCTGCATGGCCTCCTCATAGTTCGTGGCCAGCACCACCTTGGGGCGTCCACGCTTACGCTGGGCAGCAGCGTGGGGGTTGAGGGCCTCAGTAGAGAAATTCTTAGACTGCTGCAGGATATAATTATAGAGGTTGGGCAGCACGCTGGAATAGAAGCGGATGTTATCCTCCACAAGCAGGATCATCTGCACGCCAGCCTCCTCAATATCGTGCTCAATATTCATCTTGTCCTCAATCAGCTTGATGATTGAGAGGATGAGGTTGGTGTTGCCCAGCCAGCAGAACACATAGTCGAAGATGGTCATATCCTCGTTCTGCATACGCTTGGTGATACCATGACTGAAGGGTGTCAGCACCACACAGGGCACAGAAGGCTTGATGGCTTTCACCTCGCGGGCCACCGTAAAGGCATCATTGTCGGCTGTACCAGGCATACAGATCACCAAGTCGATGTTGGTGGTGTCCAGCACATGACGAGCCTCATCGGTGGTACTCACCTGAGTGAAGGTTGGCGGATAGCGCATGCCCAGTTCGGTGTACTCGTCAAATATTTTCTCGTCCACACGTCCGTCGTCCTCCAGCATGAAGGCATCGTAGGGATTGGCCACGATAAGCACGTTGAAGATGCGACGCGTCATCAAGTTGACAAACGACACATCCTTCAGATAGAACGTGTTGAATTCCTGTGGTATGTTTGCCATAGTGCTCTTTTTATTTCTGCTTCACGGGATGGAGGATGCGCTGATATTCCTCTGTCGATTTCAGGATGCGCTCGGCCTCCTTCAGCTGGGTGTCGTAATTCAGTCCAGCCTCAATGCTGCCCTTCTGATAGTAGTACGACGAGATGATATCCATCTCCAGCATCTGCTGGATAGTGGCACGATGCTTGTCCAGATCGCTGGCCACATCGTGTTTCAGTTTCTGCTCCAACGCGTCGAAGGCATCTTTTGCCTCATCATAGTAGCCCTCGAACTTGGCCGTCTTCACCAACTCGTCAAACTGCTTCTTCGACACGGGGTCATAGGTAAAGCCGCTATCGATGACACGCTGACGGAAGGTCTGCCAGTCTGCCTCTGTGATATGGAAGTCGTTAGCGGCAGCGATGGTAGGATGCTGGTTGATGTAGTCCACCACATAGTCGAACAACACCTCCGTAGAGTCCATGCCGCCAGCCGAGAGGTAATAGGCAATGTTAGGCATCGTGTCGTTCTTCACTACCAAGTCGGGCATGATGCCGCCACCATCGCGCACCTCCCTACCCCCACGGGTATGAAACACATTGGTCAGCGAATCGGCAATACGCTCCTTACCGTCGCGCTTGTAGTTGATGGCTTGGATACAGCGTCCAGAAGGGATGTAATAGTGCGAGGTGGTAATCTTCACATTTGTATTATAAGGCAAGTCGAGCGGCACCTGCACCAAGCCCTTACCATAGGTACGCGTACCTACTATGACTGCTCGATCAAGATCCTGCAAGGCACCACTGGTAATCTCCGAGGCCGAAGCCGTCTCGCCATTCACCAGCACTACCATGGGCATCACGGTGTCTACAGGCTCCAGGCGGGTCTTATACACACGGTTGGCCTGACGCACCTTGCCGCGGTTCTCTACTATCATCTGCTCCTGTGGCACCCACAGGTTCACAATATCCACGGCCTCCATCTCGCTTCCGCCACCATTGCCACGAAGATCGAATATCAGGGCCTTGGCACCCTGGTTCTTCAACTCCACAAAGGCACGACGCACGTCCTTGGCGCAGCCTTCGGTAAACTGATTCAGGTTGATGTAGCCGATAGAGTCAGGACGCATGCCATAGTAAGGCAACTCTGGCAACTTGATATTCCGGCGAGTAATCTTGAACTGCATCTCCTTACCCGTAGAAGGACGTTTCACCTTCAGCACAAACGTCGTGCCAGCATCGCCACGAAGGTGTGAACTCACATAGCTCACATTCTTGTCAGTCATCAGCGTATCATCTATCGACAAGATGATGTCGCCCTTCTTCAGACCTACCTCGGCGGCAGGCATACCCTCGTAGGGTTCGTCCACCACCACGCGCTTCAGTCTGGTGTGATACTTAATCAAGGCGCCGATACCCGCATACTTGCCAGTCAGCATCATCTGCAGGTTCTTTTTCTCGTCCTCAGGATAGTACTCTGTATAGGGGTCCAACGACCGCAGCATGCCTTTGATGGCTGCCGTCATCGTCTGTTTCGGGTTCAGCGTATCCACATAAAAAAGGTCCAGGTTACTGTATAGGGCGTTGAAAATATCAAGGTTCTTCCCTACCTCCAACTCATGGTTCTCCTGTGCCGAAGCGCCCACTGGCAGCATCGTCACCACCATCAGTATCCATTTCAAACATCTGTTCATATCTCTTCTTTTTATTTTTGACTGCAAATTTAGCGTATTCTCCCCAAATTCTATCCCTTTTTCCCCACTTTTTATAAAAAAATCACGTTTCATCGAAATTTTTCCCAAAAAAGTTTGCATATTTCAATTTTTAGCCTTACCTTTGCACCCGCAATTCAGAAATGATGCGCATCCTGCTTCAGTAGCTCAGTTGGTTAGAGCACCTGACTGTTAATCAGGGGGTCGTTGGTTCAAGCCCATCCTGAAGCGCCTTAGAAAGAGTCCTGTAGGTCAATGACTTACAGGATTTTTCTTTTCCTCACATTTCAAAGTTGCACCCAATTTGCACCCAATTTTAAACGATGCACCCAGCCTGCACCCACAACTTTGCAGAATTCCCTCGAATTTGAAAAGGCGGCTGAACACTTACGTAAATCAATAATTATCATGCAAAAGCACCTGCTATATTGAGATTTAATAACATTGTAATATAAATCCTTTCTATTTTTCGGAAAAAGTATATAACTTTGCGCCTTGAAATTCAGAAGAATTATGAAGATACTTGTTGTAGATGATGAGCAGGATATCTGTGAAATACTGCAATATAACCTCGAGAATGAAGGTTTTGAGGTGGTTACAGCCAATTCAGCAGAGGAGGCACTGGAACTACCCCTACAAGATTATTCGCTTATTCTGCTAGATGTTATGATGGGAGAAATGTCGGGGTTCCAGATGGCGCGCAGACTAAAGAACAATCCCGCTACGACACAGATTCCCATTATCTTCATTACGGCACTCGACAGTGAGGACAATTTGGTAAAAGGATTGAATATCGGTGCTGACGACTATATTGCCAAGCCATTGGGTATGAAAGAAGTGAAGGCTAGGGTTAAGGCTGTACTCAGACGTACTCAATTGCAGCAAACGGTTTCTACTGCTGTTGATAATAAGATTGCTTACGAAGGAATTATGGTTGATTTGAATGCCAAGACTGTAATATGCGACGGAAAGGAACTAGAATTCACCAAACTGGAATTTGAATTGTTGTCTTTCTTTCTCCAACATCCTAACAAGGTGTTTTCTCGGGAAGACTTATTGAAGTATTGTTGGCCACAGGATGTGCTGGTTCTTGACCGCACGGTGGACGTGAACATCACCAGATTACGTAAGAAGATAGGCCATTATGGCAAACAGATAAAAACACGTGTGGGATATGGCTACTGCTTTGAAAAGTAAATCCTTTCAACGTAATTTACTGCTAAGCATCGGTGGTGTGTTTCTGCTCTTTGCTATATGCTTTAGCGTATATCAGTATAAGCGTGAAAAGGAGTATAAAATTGATATTCTTCATTCACGACTGCAGATGTACAACTATGAGATGGTGCAGACGGTAGGCAAGGATAGTATTAGCTGTAGCCGGCTATTTCGCGATTATGTTATACATCATCAGATGGAGGGACTTCGAGTGTCTGTGATAGACAAGGAAGGACGGGTCATCCTTGATAGCTATGATACTGATGTGGAAGCATTGGGGAACCATCTACAGAGAACGGAGATACAACAGGCTTTGCGAGAGGGCAGTGGCTACGATATCAAACGTATGTCACAGTCTACTCACGAGACCTACTTCTATTCTGCAACTCGTTTCGGCGATATGATTGTTCGTGCTGCCGTACCCTATTCTGCAGAGCTGACCCGATCATTGCAGGCAGACTATACTTTCATTTATTTTTCAGGCGTTCTCACCCTGTTGCTGGGCATCGTGCTCTACTATATCACTCACCGTATCAGCCGACACATTGGTTACTTACGTGAATTTGCCGTGAAGGCCGAGGAAGGTGAGGAACTTGACCACGAATTGGAGCGTCGGCTGCCAGATGACGAATTGGGTGATATCAGCCACACTATCATCATGTTGTATTGGAAACTACGTCATTCGGAAGAAGAAAAAGTGCGTATCAAACGTCAGCTTACCCAGAATGCCGCTCATGAGCTGAAAACACCTGCTGCCAGCATTCATGGTTATTTAGAGAGCATCATCGACAATCCCGATATGCCAAATGATAAGAAACAACATTTTCTGGAACGCTGTTATGCTCAAAGTGAACGCATGAACAAGCTTCTGCTGGATATGAGTGTGCTTACTAAACTAGACGAGATTGATGATAGTTCATCTAATGCTCAGCATGAGTATCGTCAAGTTGATGTCTTGCAGATTATCACAAATGTGATAGATGACACAGACTTGCAATTACAAGAGAAAGGTATCGAACTAAAACTCCAATTACCACAAAATATAGAAGTACAGGGTGATTCGAGCCTGCTATACAGCATTTTCCGAAATCTGATAGACAATACTATTTCCTATGCCTACGGGGCCACACGGTTAATCATCGCCTGCCAAGAGATTGAAATAGAAGGACGCCACTTCTACGAATTTAATGTAAGCGACAATGGCCAAGGCGTAGAGGCGCAGCACCGTGAGCACCTGTTTGAACGTTTCTACCGTGTAGACAAAGGGCGCTCGCGCAAACTTGGTGGCACAGGTCTAGGGCTTGCCATCGTGAAAAATGCAGTTGCCGCCCATGGTGGACAAGCAATTGCACTTTCTACGCCTGGTGGCGGGCTTACCATCAGGTTCACACTCGCAAGGTTTTAGCCCTGTCCGTTGATAGGACCGTCGCCAAAGTCATTGTTCAAGCCCTTACCTGCCTGCACAACATTCATTACATAGTCGCCAAGTTTCTCACACTCTGAGATGAAATCAACATAGAACACACCCAACTGATAGTCGTAGAGTCCAGCATTTACATCGTGCAGGTTCTGGTTCTTCAGTTGTGTACGATAGTTATTGATTTCATGCTCGATGTTAAGCGAGGTCTTCACACCATTCTTGGTAGTGGGTTGGTCAATGCGTTTCAGCATCTCTCTGAGGGCAGCACCTACCAGTTGCAGCATCGTCATCATGTGCTGCATCTGCTCGGCAGTAAAGTCCTCCTGACAGTGCATGCGATGGCGATTCAGGGTACGCCCCAGGTTATAAACCGAGTCACCGATGGACTCTAATTCAGATATCTGGCGAAGCATCTTTTGTATCTGAGTTTTCGACGCATCCGACAAGCGTCCTTCACTCACCTTGTTCAGATAGCTGGCAATCTCCATCTCCATCGAGTCGGTGATGTTCTCGTATTTCTCAATACGGGCAAAGAGTTTATTAAACTCCATCTCGTCTTTCGTTTCCAGAAGCGTGGGCACGAAACCTGCCATGCGCTGACAACGCTCAGCGAAACTGTGAATCTCCTTCTGTGCCTCCATAATGCTGAGTTCGGCTGTAGAGAGCAGACCGCCACTGATGAAACGCAGGCGATAGTCCTCGTCTTGTGCCTTCATAGGCAGCACACGACATACAAACATCTCTATCTGCTTCACAAAACCAATGAGCAACAGCGTGTTGATGATGTTGAAGGCGGTGTGGAAGGCTGATAGCTTAAAGAGATCGTTGCCACCACCCATTAAGTTCTCTACTACCCAACTAACGGCATCACAAGCGGGATAGAACACGATGAGGAACACCACGACACCAAACACATTGAAGAACATGTGGGCCAGAGCTGCACGGCGCGCTTGTGTATTGGCAGTCAGCGAAGCCATAAACGCAGTGATGGTGGTACCAATATTCTGTCCCATAGCCAGCGCAGCTGCTTGTTCGAAGCCAAAACCAGGGATGTTCATGCCGAAGAGCATCAGCGTAATGGCCATTGTGGCAGCTGACGCCTGAACAATCATCGTGACCAATGCACCCACAATCACAAAGAGGATAATCGTGAAGAACGAATCCTGCGGCACGTGAGCCAGCATCCCCGCCACCATATCACCGATATTCATCGCTGTGGCAGCCTCTTGCAGAAACGATAATCCCATAAAGAGGAACGAGAAGCCGAAGATGAATTCGCCAATGCTCTTGCGGTTACCCTTGCTACTGAATATCAATGGCATACCGATAGCCAACAAGGGGATAGCAAAGGCAGCGATGTTCACCTTAAAGCCAACAGCCGATATAATCCATGCTGTAACTGTTGTTCCGATGTTTGCACCCATGATGACGCCAATAGACTGCGCAAGCGTCATCAACCCTGCATTCACAAAGCTTACAACCATCACGGTTGTGGCACTCGACGACTGGATGAGTGCCGTAATCAGAATACCTGTTAGAACACCCATCACACGATTCTTTGTCATCGCAGCCAAAATACTGCGCAGGCGATCGCCTGCAAACTTCTCCAGACCCTCCGACATTGTCTTCATTCCAAAGAGGAACAATGCCAGCGACCCCACAAGCGAGAAAATGTTAATAATCAATTCCATTTGTATTTTATCCTATAAATTTTGCTGCAAAGATATTACAATCTTATTACGCTGTTGTTACGTCCATGTTACAATCCTGTTACAAACGGTAATGTAACCTATCTATCACACGAATGAAATGTTTTTGTAACATGCTCAGTTTACCTTTGCAATGTCAATCACTAACGGTTGGCTAAATCATTTATGGATAAAGAAAAAGCAGAAAGAATTCAGAGAATCTTTAATTGGGTGAGATTTGTCATCCTAGTGTTGTTTCTCACATTTATTTTCATCGGATTATCTAAGGCTCAAACTACCAATGATTTCGGTATGTGGACTACTATTGGCACGGAAAAGAATGTAAACGACAGTTGGAGCCTTGGAGTGAACACCGAAATCCGCACGAAGAACAATGTTGGTAGTGTTGACCGTTGGCAGTTAGGCATAGATTGTACGTATAAAATATCCAAACTCCTTAAATTGGGAGGAAGTTATGAATTTCACTTAAAGAACCATACGATAGATGGCGTAAATGAAATGGTTCCCCGCCATCGCCTTATGTTCGACATAACACCAGGATGTAAGGTGTTTAATTGGCTTAAACTATCTTTGCGCGAGCGATATCAGTATACACATACAATGCAGAGGGGCAACGAGAATGCAAGCAATGAACATCATCTGCGTAATCGGTTTAAGGCAGAGATGACCAATAGTAGAATGAATGGCTGGAGTCCCTTTGCATCGGTTGAGATGTTCAATAATCTAGGTAAACAATTTCAAATAGATGAGATGCGCATAGCCGCTGGAACGTCATATAAGATCAACGCTCATCATGCCATCAATATGGGGTATTTACTTGATCTGAAAAGGTCGGCTGGTGGCTTAGATAAAGCTCTTCACGTGTTAACATCGGGATATGTGTATCATATTTAGTCATACTATGGAATCAAAATCACCAAAAGAAATACAAGTCGAAGAGAAGATAACTGATTTGGTCACAAAGATAGTGGATGACCAGACATTTGGCGATGACCTGCCTTTAAGACTATGGAATCATCTTCAGAATAATCAGGAAATAGATGCTATACAAAATTATGCCAACATAGTATCAATAGGTCGGTTGGGGTTGAATGATCACGGACCTGTACACATGAAGATTGTATGCCGCAATGCTTTAAAAATGCTCTTTTTGCTTCACGAAGCAAGTGTGGAGACAAGTCTAGA
This sequence comes from uncultured Prevotella sp., assembly GCF_946407605.1. Classification (GTDB taxonomy): domain Bacteria; phylum Bacteroidota; class Bacteroidia; order Bacteroidales; family Bacteroidaceae; genus Prevotella. The sequence continues at coordinate 22,997 of NZ_CAMJOS010000012.1, read as the reverse complement.
AAAGGAAAAGTCCGGCACATATGCAGATAGTGTCTGTGCTGTAATGCTTGCCTCTCTCCTTCATGATAGTGGAATGACCATCAGTCGCAAAGATCATGAGCTTTATTCCAGCATAATCAGTTATTCAATCATCAATGACACATTAACGCAACTGATGCCAGAAGATAAGAACATTATACGAAGAACGGTGATACGCTCTATTGCTATGGAAGGCATTATCGGACACATGGCTACGCATCCTATCCATTCTATTGAGGCTGGTCTTATCCTGATTGCTGATGGTTGTGATATGACAAAAGGACGTGCTCGTATTCCTTTGGAGATTCATTCAAAACCGGCAGAAGGCGATATTCACAAGTATTCTGCAAACTCTATTGAAAAGGTAAAAATTGAACAGGGGCATGAGCGTCCTTTGAAAATAGAGATACGCATGAAAGCTGAAGTAGGTTTCTTTCAAGTAGAAGAAGTCCTTATTCCCAAAATTCAATCAAGCCCCGCAAAGAGCCTGTTAGAGTTATATGCAGGAGTTGGTGGCGAAGGAATGAAACGATATATGTAATCAAATAAAAAGAATAATGAATACCTTATTTCTCGGAATAGTTATATTTCTTATTGTGCTGGCAGTTTTTGACCTCGTAGTCGGAGTCAGCAATGATGCAGTAAACTTCCTGAACTCTGCCATCGGTGCTAAGGTGGCGAGATACAGGACAGTTGTGTCAGTGGCGGCTATCGGTGTGTTTGCTGGAGCGGCCTTGAGCAATGGCATGATGGACGTGGCCCGGCACGGCATCATGACGCCACAGTATTTCTCATTCTACGACGTGATGTGTGTATTCCTGGCTGTAATGATTACCGACGTGGTACTGCTCGATGTGTTCAACACGCTCGGCATGCCGACATCCACCACCGTCTCGATGGTATTCGAACTGCTGGGAGGAGCATTTGCCATCGCCCTGCTGCAGATACTCCACGGGGCAACGGCAGCAGACGGGACGTTACTTTCATTAGGTGATCTGCTGAACACGGAGAAAGCCATTTCGGTCATCCTTGGCATTTTCCTCAGTGTTGCCATTGCGTTTGTCCTCGGCATGCTGGTGCAGTGGGTGGCACGCGTCGTTTTCACTTTTACATACCGTGTGAACGGGAGAACGACAGATCAGTCAGGCAAGATGGGAAGTCTGGTTGCATCGTCGTTAAAGATTGGTATCTTTGGTGGACTATCAGTGACGGCCATTGTTTGGTTCCTGCTTATCAACGGATTGAAGAGTAGCAGTTTAATGACGCCTGAGTTGAAAGAAATGGTCAGTCAAAACACGCTTCTGATTATTGGCGGAGGCGCGGCCGTTTTCTCTGTGCTATTGACGCTGCTGAGTGCCATGAAACTGCCCGTACTAAAGTTCGTTGTATTGTTGGGCACCTTCGCCCTGGCAATGGCATTTGCAGGCAACGACCTCGTGAACTTTGTAGGTGTTCCGCTGACAGGACTTGAGGCATATCAGGACTACATGGCCAACGGCAATGGCGAATCGCAGGACTACATGATGTACTCACTGATGGATAGTGCTCATACCCCCGCACTCTATCTCATCGCGGCAGGTGTGGTGATGGTGCTCGCACTGGTCTTCTCAAAGAAGGCGCAGAACGTAGTGAAGACCTCGGTGGACCTCTCGCGACAGGATGAGGGTGACGAGATGTTTGGTTCGAGTGGTGTGGCACGGACGTTGGTGCGCACGTCCAGAAATATGGCCAACGGCATGGCTTCTGTAGTTCCGAATGGTGTGGCGCGATGGATTGACTCACGCTTTAATGCCGATGCTGCCGTGTTGAAGCGGGGAGCCGCCTTCGATGAGATTCGTGCAGCGGTCAATCTGGTTCTCGCTGGGGCGCTGGTGGCATTGGGTACATCGCTCAAACTGCCGCTATCCACCACCTACGTCACTTTTATGGTAGCCATGGGTGCTTCGCTGGCAGACCGAGCATGGAGTCGCGAGAGCGCAGTATTCCGTATTACTGGTGTGCTATCGGTCATAGGTGGTTGGTTCATCACGGCTGGTGTAGCGTTCATGTTGTGCTTCCTCGTCTGCATCGCCCTGTTCTTTGGATCGTTTGTGGCAATGGCCGTTGCCATCGCGCTGGCCATCTTCTTGCTTATTCGAAGCCATCTGCACTATGAAAAAAGCAACAAGACCAGTGAGGCCGACGAATTGTTTGATCGCATTGTTCGTAGCAGCGATAAAGCAGAATGTTGGATACTGCTTCGACAACATGTGGCACTAACCATCACACATCAACTACAATTGGTAGCAGAAACTTATAAATCGATGACCGATGCTTTCTTTTATGAGGACTATCGTACGCTGAAACGTACCGCAGCGGTGACCGAAAACCAACGCAAAGATATAAAACGCCAGCGACGCAAACAGATTATGGCCCAACGACGTATAGACCCCATGTTTAGTATTGAGAAGGGCACATGGTACTTTCTGACAATCAACTCGCTGGCGCAAATGGTATATTGCTTGAAACGTATGGGTGAGCCATGCTTAGAGCATGTAGGCAACAACTTCAGTCCAGTGCCAAGCAAATATATCCAAGAGTTCATTCAGATGCGCAATGAGATATTACAACTCTTCAACCGGGCCTGCCATGCCGAAACAATGGCGTTGATACGTGGTGATGCCGAAAAACTGCAATCACAGCTTTCCGATTATCGACGGACTATCATCCACGACATTCAAGCCAAGCAACTCAATATTGAGAGTATGACTGTATTTCTGAATTTGGTTCAGGAGACGCAACAACTTCTCAGTGCCTTGCGCCATACTGTGAGGGGAGCAAACAAGTTTGATGAGTAATAAATTTAATAATACAATTGTCGGATGGGCATCGACTCCTCTGATGACACTTGAAGTGTCATAATAACAAGTAATCACCTTAATAATGGGCGATCGAATTAAATCGATCGCCCATTACCGTATTTTCTGTTATAGAGTTCCTTTGTGCGCAATTCTTCAAGCGCGTCAAAGGTTCCATCACGCCAATAATAATCAACCTTGGGACTGGCGACATTCCAGATTTCTTCACATAATTGTGTCCTGTCACTGCCATCAAAGGCAAGGAATGCTTCAATAATATTGGCTTGGTTTTGGTTCAGATGGCGTTGATTTTGACAGTTGCCCATTTCTACCAGAGCATTGACGGCAGCGTCAAAGAGCTGGTCACGCTTCTGATGGTATGACTCCCAGGTTCCATCAGCGATACGATTAGCATCATCTTGTAGGGAATTGATAGTGGCGTTATCTCCTTTCCAGTCTGTAACTGTCTTAACGAGCAGTGTTGCATACCAAAAAGCATTGCTTACATATGACTTGCGGCATTCTGTATGTAAATAATAACGGTAGAATAAACCAAATAATAATTCGTCATGGACCAGTATATATAAGGACTTAATGGTTAGTTGCTTTTTATAAAATGTTGATTCACAAATGCGTATGATAGTTATCTTCCATATAGACGACTATCGAGTGGTATACTACACGATTATTATGGCGGTATACTTTACCGAGATTATTTACATCCATAGACTATGACAAGTTCTGAACGATTGGAGTCCAAGCATCGTTGTAACTCAGCCATTTCACTATCTCTACCTATAATATTTTGACTTTCCATAAATAACCATCTTTTATAACTGAGTGCAAAGATACAACTTTTTTCTAAAAATAGCACGAAATCCAACTTTTTTGTTGTATTTCTGCCAAGAAAAAGTTGGTTTTCGTGTATATTTTCATTCTCAAACCGGTTGAAAGTTGAAATTGCCTTAACATTTTTCTACTTGTCAACCTGTTTTTTCATTGCTTCTCTTGCGGCCTTAATCTTATCACCAACTCTCTGGGCTTGCTCGGAGATACCTATTCGGATATAACTCTCAAAGACCTTTTGAGACTGATGTCCTGTAATGCTGCGAATCTCTTGATCTGACAACACACCTAATTTATATAAGTTGGTGGTTCCGCTTCTTCGTGCCGTATGTGAACATGTAAGTTTGTTCAGATCGCTTTTCCACGCCTGTCAACACCGTTACGTACTCAAGCCCATCCTGAAGCGCAAAAATCCCAAGAGCAATCTTGGGATTTTTTGTTTCAGGGGCTTTCACCAACTTCGGGTCGTGGTTCTTGCGTCCCGTTGGTAGCAAGCATAGCTCGAGCGCTTGCTTATGAATTAAGAGGTATAACCCTCCAGCTGTTTTTGGGCTGCATGACGATATCAAGTTTTTTCTTACTGTAATCAAGAGTGACGGTATCAAAACCGATATAGATAATTCGGAATTTGTGTTGGGGACTGTTTACAAGGAGGTTGAAGCGGCCGTTGATGTCGGAAACGGTGGATTTTATAATGCGACCTTGCTCATCAATCTCGCAGATGGTGGCGCCTATCAGCGGGCCAGCACCATCACTCACCGTTCCGAAAAGAGTGTTGTAAATCTTAACACCTTTTTTCTTTTTCGTCTTTTGGGTAAGGGAACTATCCGTCAGCTTAGACTTGGAGGGGGCTTCATTAATTATAGTCTCTGGCATATTGGAGACGATGCGAATGATGCCGTTGACGTAACGACGGATGGTGGCACGGGGGAAATGAGCCTTGATGGCGGCTTCCTGCTCGTCGCTCATCTTGCCTTCTATTGTCAGGTTGTCAATCTGCAGGTTATAGAACCACTCGGGCAGCACAACGTCTGAGGTGAAATAAAGGGTCAGTCTGCGGATATGAGGCAGGAGGGAGAGGTGCTCAGGCACTTCTTTCACACGTAACTCGATACCCATGAAAGAGGATTCGGAGTCCATCTGCTCCAGTCGCTTGACGATATCTTCCTTGCCTTTCATCTGTCGTACCACCCACCCCATCTTGGGCGTGAGGGTATGTGTCTGGCGGTCAACTTCGGTGCCGATGAAGCCAGCAACGAGCTGTAGCGGTGTCTCATTAAGGACGGTGCCATCGACAGGATTGATGATTTGGTATATGAAATCAACATATACGCGCTCTGACGGCATCTTGTGGTTGTGGGGCACTTGGTCGAGCGTCAGTCCATTCTCGTCGGGGAAGAACTTGAGTATCCAGCCATCCAACTGTGTAGGCTCACGCATGCCGCATTTGCCTCCAACCATCTGACCAACCCTTCCCTTTTTGACCATTTCTTGCCAGAAAGACTGGTTTGGCTTTCCTTCTGACGCCTTGACAAACTCGGTGAGGATAGGTTCGAGGCTTTGCGTCCACTGACCGATGCCGTACTGACGCAGCCGCTGTGTCTTCTGAAGCACTTTCTGCCAATCCTCAGGCGTACCAGTGAGCGTGATGGAAGGTATGCCGCAACCTATATAGTGGACCACATAGTCGAAATAGCTCTTCATGGTCTCCATCAGCGTGATTTGAGAGGTGATACGCTCGGTGATGCCTGTCGTGGTAAAATCGGCGGTGATGGTCTGTGCTATATCGCCCTTGGTGTTTTTGTTGATTTGAGCAGTAAAGTCAGACATCAGCTTCTCCCAGTTAGCATCCTCAGAGAGTAACTCCTTGTCGGACATCACCACTAAATCCATCTTGTCTGCATGGCTCACAAGTTTGTCGCGCATCTCTTCGGGATGGGCGTTGACATAGCGGGCAAAGCCCTGACTAATAAGCACCCACACCATATCGGGCGAGAGTACCAACGAACGGTGCTCGGCATAGGCGCGCACAATGGTTTGGAAGAACACGTCCTTACCCGTAAAGGTGTAAAACGACTCGTCGTCAGAGAAGCTTCTGGCAATCATGGCTTGTATATCGCCTGGTACCCCTTCATCGAAGAAGATGCTCCTGAGCGCTTTATCACCCCACTGAAGAGAAGCCTCCAGGGTGTAATTTCCCTCAAAGGGTGCGAGATTCTCATCGACCACAAAGGTGACTTTTCCTTCGGTCTGACTGATGATCTTACTACTCTTCTTAGCATGTGCCGTCATTCCAACAAGCACAAGTATCAGCATGATGGTAACAGTTTTCTTCATAGGTCTATTGGTTTTTAATAAGTAATGTCAAGGCTTCCATCGAAACTGATGGGGTCACGGTTCAGCGAGCGCACACGAATGCTGGCACTGCCTGAGTCGTAGAGTTCAACGACGTAGTGGTAGGAGTCCTCATGGGTTTTCACATCGATGTCAATCTGCGTGTATTTCGACTTCGGACGACTCTCCTTATACTGGATAATACGCTCCTCGAAGTTCAAACCTATGGAGGGTGAGAGCGACGGCGACACCTGAGCCTGTCCCAGATAGGGCAGATAGCTACGCAGCGTATCGCCACGTAATTCGAGGAAGAAATCGGTAGTCACTGTACGCGACCCATAGCGCATCGTGTTCATCGACTGGATGTCGATATGCCATTGTCTGTCGGCTACAGCATTGGCCACAGCCAGCATCCTGCGCTCCTTCTTCGTCAGGTTACGATTGAGCTTATGGTCATTGCTCCAGTTCTTCAAGTCTGTCCATCCCTCTGGCATCTGACCTTTGTTCTTGTCTGCATTCACATTCAGGTCGTCGTCCTCACTTTCTTTATGAGCGGTGTAGGTAGCAAGGGCATCGTTATAACCCCTATTAGTGGTCATACCTGATGTAGAAGTCAAGAACAACTCGTCTCTTGGCGATGTGATATCAGGAATGGCCTGAGGGTTGTAGTGGCGAGGACTCTCCGCATCTTCAGCTGGTGCCGACTCGGCTGTCCGGGACTCTGTCTCGGTCTGTGGCTCTACAGGCTGCTGCTCAGGCTGTTCGGAGGTTTCAGCCTCAGGCTGTTGCTCGTCAACGACGGGTTGCGACTGGGCCACCAGAGGCTTCGACGTAGTCTGCTGTGCCACAACGGGTGATGGTTCTTGCTGCATTGGCTTGAAGTTGAATAGCACCAGCAGCAGAATGCCGGCTGCCACAGCAGCTATACCAGCGCCATAAGCCCACAGCACTCTATGCTTGGTTTTCGTCTCAGGCTGCTCTAAAACAGGCTGCTCCCCTATTCGCAGCATCAGCCGTTCGTTCAGGTCGGCAGGCATCGGCTCCAACTGCTGTTCGCGTCGGTTGATGGCTTCGCGCAGGTTATTATCGTTCTTGATATCGTTCATTGTTCCGCATTTGTTTTAATCATTCGGTAGAGTTTCTTGCGTATTCGGCTCAGTTGTGAGCCTACGGTAGAGGTTACGGAGCCTGTGACAAAGGCGATGTCGGCAAGGCTCATATTGTCGTAGTAGAACATGCTTACCACGGCTTGCTCATGGGGTGGCAACTGTGCCAGCGCCTGCTCCAGCTGCGCTATGGTCTGCTCGTCCTGAGGTGCATCGTCTGCATCCTCCAACTGATTGGCACCAAACTCGCTGTCATCCATATAGACAATGGTGGCTCTTTTGCTCCTTACGAAATTCAGCGACTCATGGTAGGCGATGCTTTTCAGCCATGTGGCCAACGACGCCTGACGACCATCGAAACTGCCTATACCCCTGAGGGCCTTGACAAACACATCCTGATACACTTCCTCGGCATCCTCACGGCAGGTCACGATACGCTGCACCATGCGATACACGGCAGGACCATACGCCTTGAACAGCCGTTGGCATGCAGCTGGTTTCTGTTGCTGCAACTCGCGAATCAGGATCTCCGTCTCTTTTTCCATTTGATGCTTTCTACCTATATATACACACAAATTCGGAAATTATTGCAAAGATACAAAAAAAAATTCCGAAACCGCATTGCGATTCCGGAATTTCTACTATGATTAAGCAAAGAGTGACTCTTCACTCTCAACACTTTATACGAGATCGGCACGACCCTTAACCTCCTCGAGCACAGCCTTAGCAATAGCGCTGCTGAGGGGAGCGTGGTGATCGTACTCCATTGAGCTGGTAGCACGACCAGAAGTGATGGTACGCAGAGCGGTTACATAACCGAACATCTCTGACAGGGGAACCATAGCCTTTACAACACGGGCACCGCTGCGAGCCTCTTCCATACCTTCTACCTGACCACGACGCTTGTTCAAGTCGCCAATAACGTCACCCATGTTCTCCTCGGGAGTAACAACCTCGAGTTTCATGATGGGCTCCATCAGTACGGGCTTAGCCTTAGCACAAGCCTCCTTGTAAGCCATCTGGGCAGCGATTTCGAATGAGAGCTGGTCAGAGTCAACGGGGTGGAAACCACCATCGACAACAACCACCTTCAGCGAGTCAACAGGATAGCCACCGAGGATACCATTCTTCATGGCTGCCTCGAAGCCCTTCTGGATAGAGGGGATGAACTCCTTAGGAATGTTACCGCCCTTAACCTCGTTGACGAACTGCAAGCCAGGATTGTTCTTCAGGTCGTAGTCCTCATCAACAGGACCAACCTTTACGAGCATCTTAGCGTACTTACCGCGACCACCAGACTGCTTCTTGTAGGTCTCTTCAATCTCAACCTCCTTGGTGATGGCTTCCTTGTAGTTAACCTGGGGCTTACCCTGGTTACACTCTACCTTGAACTCACGCTTCAGACGGTCGATAATGATATCGAGGTGAAGCTCACCCATACCAGAGATAATGGTCTGACCACTCTGCTCGTCGGTACGTACGGTGAAGGTGGGGTCTTCCTCAGCGAGCTTAGCAAGACCGTTGTCCAGCTTAGCAATATCAGCCTGAGACTTAGGCTCAACGGCGATAGAGATCACAGTGTCAGGGAAGGTCATTGACTCCAGCACGATGGGCTTCTCTTCGTCACAGAGGGTATCACCAGTGCGGATATCCTTGAAGCCTACGCCTGCGCCAATGTCACCAGCGTCGATAGAGTCCATAGGAATCTCCTTGTTTGAGTTCATCTGGAACAGGCGGCTGATGCGCTCCTTCTTGCCTGAACGGGGGTTGTAAACATAAGAACCTGCCTTCACGCTACCAGAGTAGACACGGAAGAACACCAGACGACCCATGTAGGGATCGGTTGCAATCTTGAATGCGAGAGCTGAAGTAGCCTCGTCCTCGCTGGGCTTACGACTTTCCTCTTCCTCGGTGTTGGGGTTTGTACCAATCACAGCCTCAGTATCAAGAGGTGAGGGCAGGAATGCGCAAACATAGTCGAGCAGGGGCTGAACACCCTTATTCTTATAAGAAGAACCCAGCAGCATGGGAGTGCAAGCCATAGAGATGGTACCCTTACGGATAGCAGCGATAATCTCATCCTCAGTAATTGAAGTTGGATCGTCGAAGTACTTCTCCATCAGAGCCTCATCGTACTCGGCAGCAGCCTCAAGCAGCTTGTTGCGCCACTCGTCGCACTCGGCAGCGAGGTCGGCGGGAATCTCCTCAACGTCATACTCTGCACCCATGGTCTCGTCGTGCCACAGAATAGCCTTCATCTTGATCAGGTCAACCAGACCCTTGAAGTTCTCCTCAGCACCGATGGGCACCTGGATAACAACGGGGTTGGCACCCAGGATATCCTTCATCTGCTGAACAGTCTCGAAGAAGTCAGCACCAGAACGGTCCATCTTGTTCACGTAACCAATACGGGGCACATTGTACTTGTCAGCCTGACGCCATACAGTCTCAGACTGGGGCTGCACACCATCAGCGGCGCTATAGGTAGCCACAGCTCCATCGAGCACACGCAGAGAACGCTCCACCTCTGCGGTGAAGTCCACGTGTCCCGGAGTATCAATCAGATTGATCTTGTAGTTGTTGTTGTTCCACTTCCAGCTACAGGTGGTAGCAGCAGAAGTAATGGTGATACCGCGCTCTTGCTCCTGGGCCATCCAGTCCATGGTGGCTGCACCATCGTGCACCTCACCAATCTTATGGGTCTTACCTGTGTAGAACAGGATACGCTCAGAAGTGGTGGTCTTACCGGCATCGATGTGAGCCATGATACCGATATTGCGGGTCAAATGCAAATCTTGTTTTGCCATTCTTTTTCTTTTTTACCTTTTTCCTTAATACCTAATCTTAGAAGCGGAAGTGAGCGAAAGCACGGTTAGCCTCAGCCATACGGTGCATATCCTCCTTGCGCTTGAATGCGCCACCCTGATTATTGAAGGCATCCATAATCTCAGCTGCCAGCTTGTCGGCCATTGACTTGCCGCTACGCTTGCGAGCGAAAGAAATCATGTTCTTCATAGAGATACTCTCCTTACGGTCGGGACGAATCTCGGTAGGTACCTGGAAAGTGGCACCACCAATACGACGGCTCTTCACCTCTACCTGAGGAGTGATGTTGTCCAGAGCCTGCTTCCAGATTTCCAGAGGAGCCTTCTCAGCATCCTTCATCTTGTCCTTCACAATCTCCAGGGAGTTGTAGAAAATTTCATAAGACTTCGACTTCTTACCGTCGAACATCAGATGATTCACGAACTTTGAGACCTTCTGGTCGTTGAACACGGGATCCGGCAGGATCACACGCTTCTTTGGTTTTGCTTTTCTCATTTTTTGTTTTGAATGATTTTGTCTGCTTGGGCTGTTCTTTGTCTGTTCTTCAACGTCCACACTCGGACATTTACTCAACCTATTTAAGATTCACCAGCAAAACGGTTTTCTTTTCTTTTTCGTTGGGTTCGGCTACTTAACCATCACCGGTTAATTACTTCTTAGCCTTGGGACGCTTGGCACCGTACTTAGAACGACGCTGCAGGCGATTTGCAACACCGGCGGTATCCAAAGTACCGCGAACGATGTGATAACGTACACCGGGAAGGTCCTTTACACGACCGCCACGAACCAGCACGATGCTGTGCTCCTGCAAGTTGTGTCCCTCTCCGGGGATGTAACTGTTGACTTCCTTCTGGTTAGTCAAACGAACACGGGCTACCTTACGCATAGCCGAATTAGGCTTCTTGGGAGTGGTCGTGTACACACGAACGCACACGCCGCGACGCTGAGGACAGTTGTCCAGCGCGGGTGACTTCGACTTATCTACGATCACCTTTCTGCCTTTGCGAACCAATTGTGAAATTGTAGGCATAATTAATTTTGTTTTTTGTTTATTATATATTAATATTGTGTAAATTCCTGTACATAGTATGCCCTCGCCATCGGCGGAGACATTTCGGGCTGCAAAGGTACGCATTTTCTTTGAAACCACCTAACATGTAGGATGGGAACGCCACCTCTGCAGCCTGAATTTAACAAGAAATAATATTTTTAATCTTTTTAAACACTAATTTTGTTCACAATGTGACAAAAAAATGGGGAAAGACGTTATGCCTCTCCCTTTCCCGAACCAAAAGGAGAAATGGTGCGGGGTTCTTGCTTCTGCTCCGGCATCTTGATAGGGCCGAAGGTACGCTCATAGCGCATGATATTTTCCTGCAAAGCACCCAGCAGACGCTTGGCATGTTCAGGAGCCAGGATAACGCGGCTACGCACCTGGGCCTTGGGCAGACCTGGCAGCATACGTGCGAAATCAACGATGAACTCGCTGCTGCTGTGAGTGATGATAGCAAAGTTAGCATACTCACCTTGAGCCTTTTCAGGTGACAGTTCTATTTGCAGCCCTTGCTGCTTCTGTTCGTTTTCGTTCATTACTTTGTTTTTTAAATAAATCCGGACCGCCGAAGCAGTCCGGATTTCTTATTATCATATTAGAGACGGTTTAATTCTCGTCGAGTACAGCCTCGTCGGCAAAGTCGAGCACGTTCTTGCGGTTGGCCTGCATACGCTCGTACTCTTCCTTCGAGCCCACGATAATCTTTTCGAACTCGCGCAGACCAGTACCAGCGGGAATCAGGTGACCGCAGATTACGTTCTCCTTCATACCCTCGAGGAAGTCCTGCTTGCCACGGATAGCAGCCTCATTCAGCACCTTCGTAGTTTCCTGGAATGACGCAGCCGACATAAACGACTTGGTCTGGAGAGCTGCACGGGTGATACCCTGCAGAATCTGAGTAGACGTTGCGGGCACGGCATCGCGCACCTGAACAGTACGCAAGTCGCGACGCTTCAGAGAGGTGTTCTCGTCGCGCAGACGACGGGCTGTCACAATCTGACCAGGCTTCAAGTTCTCTGAGTCACCGGCATCGGTCACAACCTTTTTACCCCAGATACGATCGTTCTCCTCAGCAAAATCGAGTTTGTCGACAATCTCCTGCTCGAGGAACGAAGTATCGCCAGGTTCGTTGATCTGCACCTTGCGCATCATCTGACGAACGATAATCTCGAAGTGCTTGTCGTTGATCTTGATACCCTGCAGACGATACACATCCTGTACCTCGTTGACGATATACTCCTGAACAGCGGTAGGACCCTTGATGGCGAGGATATCGCTCGGGGTGATGGCACCATCAGACAAAGGAGTACCGGCACGTACGGCATCATGCTCCTGCACCAGGATCTGCTTAGACAGAGATACGAGATACTTGCGCTGGTCGCCAGCCTTAGAGGTTACAATAATCTCACGGTTACCACGCTTAACCTTACCCATGGTTACCTCACCATCGATTTCAGAAACAACAGCGGGGTTAGATGGGTTACGAGCCTCGAAGAGCTCGGTAACACGAGGCAGACCGGCAGTAATATCACCACCTTTGGCAGCTGCACGAGGAATCTTAACGAGGGTCTCACCAGTCTTAACAGTCTGGCCATCCTCTACTACCACGTGACCACCTACGGGGAAGTTATAGGTACCAATCTTTTCACCATTAGCATCGATGACGTCACAGGTAGGCACCTTGGTCTTATCCTTCGATTCGGTAACGATCTTCTCGGTCAGACCAGTGGTTTCATCGGTCTCGGCACGGAAGGTAACACCTTCGATAACATCGTTGAACTTCAGCGTACCAGCATATTCGGTTACGATAACGGCGTTGAAGGGGTCCCACTGGGCAATCTTGTCGCCCTTGGCAACCACATCACCATTCTTGAAATACAATGACGAACCATAAGGCAGGTTCACCGTTGACAGGACAATCTTGGTGTTAGGATCAACAAAGCGCATCTCACCCAGACGGCTCACCACCATCTCGCACTCGCGACCATCTTCATCGAACGGAACGGTACGAACCTCTTCCAACTCGATACGAGCAGACTCGTTCTTGCAGACGATGCTGGCATTGGCGGCTGCGTTGGCAGCCACACCACCAGCGTGGAACGTACGCAGAGTCAGCTGAGTACCAGGTTCACCAATAGCCTGAGCGGCAATCACACCGACAGCCTCACCCTTCTGAACCATACGGCGAGTAGCGAGGTTACGACCGTAGCACTTGCGGCAGACACCCTTCTTTGACTCACAGGTGAGCACAGAACGGATCTCGACCATCTCAATCTCGGCCTTCTCAATCTCGTCAGCCAGAGCCTCGGTAATTTCCTCACCAGCAGGTACGATAACGTCGCCAGTCTTGGGGTTCACCACATCGTGCACGCTAACACGACCAAGGATGCGCTCAGACAGAGAAGAGATAATCTCATCACCACTCTTCAGAGCGGTGCACTCCAGTCCACGCAGTGTTCCACAGTCTTCCTCGTTGATAATCACGTCGTGAGAGACGTCAACCAAACGACGTGTCAGATAACCTGCGTCGGCAGTCTTCATAGCGGTATCAGCCAGACCCTTACGGGCACCGTGTGTAGAGATGAAGTACTCCAGCACTGACATACCCTCCTTGAAGTTCGAAAGAATTGGGTTCTCAATAATCTGGTGTCCCTCGGCACCGGCTTTCTGAGGCTTAGCCATCAGACCACGGATACCAGAGAGCTGTTTGATCTGGTCTTTACTACCACGGGCACCAGAGTCAAGCATCATGAATACGGCGTTGAAGCCCTGGTCGGCCTCGGTCATCTCCTTCATCAGGATATTACCAATATCATTATTAACGTGGGTCCAAGTATCGATAACCTGGTTGTAACGCTCGTTGTCGGTAATGAAGCCCATGTTATAGTTGTCGGTAATCTGCTGTACTTCGTCATTACCTTTGGCGATAAGCTCGGCTTTCTCCTTCGGGATAATGATATCGTCGAGGTTGAACGACAGACCTGCCAGATAAGCCATTCGGTAACCCAGGTTCTTAATACCATCGAGGAACTCACAAGCCTCTGCGAAACCTACGTTCTTGATAACGTCGGCGATGATGTCGCGCAGACTCTTCTTAGAGATAACCTTATTGACATAGCCCACCTCCTTAGGAACGATGCCATTAACGATGACACGACCCACAGAGGTCTCTACCTGATGACGAACCTTAATGCCGTCGACCACATCATCGACCATCACCTTCACCTGGGCGTGCAGGTCGCACTTACCTTCGTTGTGAGCAATGATAGCCTCCTCAGGACCGTAGAACGAGAGGCCCTCGCCCTTTGCACCTGGGCGAATCTTGGTGATATAGTACAGGCCGAGCACCATATCCTGTGAAGGAACGGTGATAGGTGCACCATTGGCAGGATTCAGAATGTTATGGCTCTGGAGCATGAGCAACTGAGCCTCGAGGATAGCCTCATTGCTGAGGGGAAGGTGCACAGCCATCTGGTCACCGTCGAAGTCAGCGTTGAAGGCGGTACATGCCAGCGGGTGGAGCTGGATAGCCTTACCCTCGATAAGCTTAGGCTGGAAGGCCTGGATACCCAGACGGTGAAGTGTTGGTGCACGGTTGAGCAACACGGGATGACCCTTCATGACATTCTCAAGGATATCCCAGATAACGGGCTCACGACGGTCAACAATCTTCTTTGCGCTCTTCACAGTCTTCACAATACCGCGCTCAATGAGCTTGCGGATGATGAATGGCTTATACAGCTCGGCAGCCATCAACTTAGGCAGACCACACTCACCCATCTTCAGTTCAGGACCTACGACGATAACCGAACGTGCCGAATAGTCAACACGCTTACCGAGCAGGTTCTGACGGAAACGACCCTGCTTACCCTTCAGCGAGTCGGAGAGTGACTTCAGAGGACGATTGCTATCGCTCTTCACAGCCGAAGACTTACGGCTATTGTCGAAGAGTGAGTCAACAGCCTCCTGCAACATACGCTTCTCGTTGCGCAGGATGACCTCGGGAGCATGGATCTCCATGAGGCGCTTCAGACGGTTGTTACGAATGATGACACGACGATAAAGGTCGTTCAAGTCGGAAGTGGCAAAACGGCCACCATCCAGGGGAACCAGAGGACGGAGCTCAGGCGGCGTCACAGGGATAATCTTCATGATCATCCACTCAGGACGGTTGATACCCTTCTCTACTGACGAACGGAAAGCCTCTACAACCTGCAGGCGCTTCAGAGCCTCGTTCTTACGCTGCTGTGAAGAGTCGGTATTGGCACGGTCGCGCAACTCATAAGACAGAGAGTCGAGGTCGAGCTGCTGTAACAACTCATAGATAGCCTCGGCACCCATCTTGGCCACAAACTTATTAGGATCGGTATCCTCCAGATAATAGTTGTCCTCAGACAGCTGGTTATCAAGGATATCGTTATACTCCTCCTCTGAGAGCAGGTCATATTTCTGAGAACCAAGCAGAGGATTTCCCTCGGCATCCTTGCGACCCTCTAATGCACCGGGCTGGATGACAATATAACGCTCGTAGTAGATAACTGCGTCGAGTTTTTTGGTGGGCATTCCCAGCAGATAGCCAATCTTATTGGGCAGACTGCGGAAATACCAGATATGAGCTACAGGCACTACCAACTCGATATGTCCGCTACGCTCACGACGCACCTTCTTCTCGGTCACCTCTACACCGCATCGGTCACACACGATACCCTTATAGCGAATGCGCTTGTACTTACCGCAGGCGCACTCATAGTCCTTGGTAGGACCAAAGATACGCTCACAGAACAGACCGTCGCGTTCGGGCTTATAGGTACGGTAGTTGATGGTCTCTGGCTTGGTAACCTCACCAAAAGAACTCTCAAGGATCTGCTCAGGTGAAGCCAGACCAATGGTAATCTTGGTGAAATTATTCTTTGTCTTTGAATCTTTCTTGAAAGCCATATTTCAATTCTTAATTCTTAATTCTTAATTCTTAATTATCAGTCGAGAGTTACGCTGAGACCCAAACCACGCAGTTCGTGCAGAAGCACATTGAGTGACTCAGGAATACCTGGTGTAGGCATGGGCTCACCCTTGACAATGGCCTCATAAGCCTTAGAACGACCTACGGTATCATCTGACTTGATTGTCAGGATCTCCTGTAGCACATGGCTGGCGCCAAAGGCCTCCAGTGCCCAGACCTCCATCTCACCAAAACGCTGACCACCGAACTGGGCCTTACCTCCAAGAGGCTGCTGGGTGATAAGAGAGTACGGACCGATTGAACGGGCGTGCATCTTGTCCTCAACCATGTGACCGAGTTTCAGGAAGTAGGTGATACCAACGGTTGCGGGCTGGTCGAAACGCTCACCAGTCTCACCGTCATAGAGGTGAGTAGAGCAGAGACGAGGCAGACCGGCCTTATCAGTCCAGGCTGCAAGGTCATCAAGCTTAGCACCATCGAAGATAGGTGTTGCGAACTTCACGCCAAGACGCTTTCCGGCAGCACCGAGGATAGCCTCGAAAATCTGACCGAGGTTCATACGAGAAGGCACACCCAGCGGGTTCAGAACCAAGTCGACGGGACGACCATCCTCAAGGAATGGCATATCCTCCTGGCGTACGACCTTAGACACGATACCCTTGTTACCGTGACGACCGGCGAGCTTATCACCCACACCAATCTTACGCTTCTTGGCCACATAAACCTTAGCCATCTGCAGGATACCTGAGGGCAGCTCATCGCCAATAGTGATGGCGAACTTCTTACGCTTCATCTCAGCATCGAGCAGCTTGTACTTCTTCATATAATTAATGATAAGCTGACCGATAAGCTCGTTCTTGTGCTCATCATTTGTCCACTTGCTGGTCTGGATATCACCATACTCCAGGTTCTTCAGGGCGGTCATGGTGAACTTCGAGCCCTTAGAGATAATCTCTGCTCCTGTATAGTCTTTCACACCCTGTGAAGTCTTACCCTTGGTGAGCTCCATCAGCTTGTCGACCAGAATATCCTTCAGGTCTTCAACCTTTGCCTGATACTCATCGTCAATCTTGGCCAGCACGATCTTATCCTGCTGCTTTGTCTGACGGGTCTTTATAGCACGAGCAAAGAGCTTCTTGTCAACAATGACACCAGAGAGTGAGGGGTTAGCCTTCAGAGAGCTGTCCTTTACATCGCCAGCCTTGTCGCCAAAGATGGCACGCAGCAGTTTCTCTTCAGGAGAGGGATCGCTCTCACCCTTAGGTGAAATCTTACCAATCAGGATATCACCGGGCTCTACACGAGCACCAACACGGATTACGCCGTTCTCATCGAGATCCTTGGTGGCCTCCTCGCTGACATTAGGAATATCAGAAGTAAACTCTTCCACGCCACGCTTGGTCTCACGAACGTCGAGAGAGTACTCATCAACATGAACTGAGGTAAGGATATCCTCACGAACAATACGCTCGTTGAGCACGATAGCATCCTCATAGTTGTAACCCTTCCAAGGCATATATGCCACGAGCAGGTTACGACCCAGTGCCAACTCACCATTCTCAGTAGCATATCCTTCAGTCAGGATATCTCCCTTCTTCACACGCTGGCCCTTATTACAGATAGGACGCAGGTCGATAGTCATGTTCTGGTTGGTACGACGGAACTTAGGAATGCGATACTCCTTCATAGCAGGCTCGAAGCTAACAAACTCCTCATCCTCAGTACGATCGTACAAGATACGGATGGTTGTAGCATCTACATACTCGATGACACCATCACCTTCGGCAGTAATCATGGTGCGAGAATCCTCACACACTTGCTTCTCAATACCAGTACCTACAATAGGAGCCTCGTTATGAAGCAGAGGTACGGCCTGACGCATCATGTTTGATCCCATCAGTGCACGGTGAGCATCGTCGTGCTCCAAGAAAGGAATAAGTGATGCAGCGATAGAAGCAATCTGCTGGGGCGACACATCCATAAGGTTCACCTCTGTAGGCGGAACAACAGGGAAGTCAGCATCCTGACGACACTTAACAACAGGACGAATGAACGTACCATCATCGTTCAAGGGTGCATTACCCTGACCAATGACATAGTTCTCCTCTTCCTCAGCAGTCAGGTAGACAATGTCGTCGTTATTCAGGTTGGCAATACCATTCTCCACCTTACGATAAGGAGTCTGAATAAAGCCAAGTTCATTAATCTTTGCATACACACAGAGCGAAGAAATCAGACCGATGTTAGGTCCTTCAGGGCTCTCAATAGGACAGAGACGTCCGTAGTGTGTGTAGTGTACGTCACGTACCTCGAAACCGGCACGCTCACGTGACAGACCGCCAGGACCCAAAGCAGAGAGACGACGCTTGTGGGTCACCTCGGCCAACGGGTTGGTCTGGTCCATGAACTGCGACAGCGGGTTGGTTCCGAAGAATGAGTTGATCACGCTTGAGATGGTCTTGGCGTTAATCAGGTCCATCGGGGTGAAAACCTCATTGTCACGTACATTCATGCGCTCACGAATGGTACGGCTCATACGGGCCAGACCGATCGAGAACTGGTTGCTCAGCTGCTCACCAACAGTGCGTACACGACGGTTAGACAGGTGGTCGATATCGTCGACCGCAGCCTTAGAGTTAATCAGCTGAATGAGATACTTGATAATCTCAATGATATCTTCTTTGGTCAGGACACGGATATCCATGTCGGTGTCAAGACCTAACTTCTTATTAATACGGTAGCGACCAACATCACCCAAATCATAACGCTTGTCAGAGAAGAAGAGGTTCTGAATAACCTCACGAGCACTGGCATCATCGGCAGGATCGGCATTGCGCAACTGACGATAGATGTAGAGCACGGCCTCCTTCTCAGAGTTACTGGGGTCTTTGGCCAGCGTATTGAAAATGATAGAGTAATCCTGAGCCACTGACTCGTCCTTGTGAACCAGAATGGTAGAAGCACCACTCTCCAGGATGTCCATCATGTTCTCTTCCGTAATCTCGGTCTCACGATCCATGATGACCTCATTACGCTCAATTGATACAACTTCACCCGTATCCTCATCAACAAAGTCCTCGTTCCAACTCTTCAGTACACGAGCAGCCAACTTGCAGCCAAGCACCTCTTTCAGTGCCTTCTTGCTCACCTTCACCTCCTCGGCAAGGTCGAAGATCTGGAGGATGTCCTTATCGTTCTCGAAACCGATAGCACGAAGCAGCGTGGTAACAGGCAACTTCTTCTTACGGTCGATATAAGCATACATCACATTATTGATATCGGTGGCGAACTCAATCCAAGAGCCCTTGAACGGAATGATACGTGCAGAATAGAGCAACGATCCGTTGGCATGCACGCTCTGACCGAAGAACACGCCGGGAGAACGGTGCAACTGAGAAACCACGACACGCTCGGCACCATTGATGACAAACGTACCATTGGCAGTCATATAAGGAATGGGACCCAGGAACACATCCTGAATAACAGTTCCGAAATCCTCATGATCAGGGTCGGTGCAATACAGCTTCAACTTAGCCTTCAAAGGTACGCTATAGGTCAAGCCACGCTCCAGACACTCATCAATGGTGTAACGGGGCGGGTCGATATAGTAATCCAAGAACTCAAGAACGAAGTTGTTACGCGTATCTGTAATGGGGAAGTTCTCAGCGAACACCTTATACAGACCGTCATTCTTGCGTTCCTCAGGCGGAGTGTCCAACTGCAGGAAGTCTTTGAATGACTTTAATTGCACATCGAGAAAATCCGGGAACGGCATCGGATTCTTGACGCTGCCAAAGTTTACTCTGTTGTCTATTACTTTCGAAGTCATATATGTTATTTATTATCTTTGGGTCTTATAGGGGCTATAGGACATATAGGACCTATAGGAAATTGTCATGAAGACAAGAAAAGGTTAGGAACCCTCTACCGGAGAGTCCCTAACCAATAGTTATTGTTGTGCTTAAATTACTTCAGCTCAACTACGGCACCAGCAGCCTCGATAGCCTTCTTCAGGTTCTCAGCCTCTTCCTTAGACAGGCCTTCCTTAACGGTAGCGGGAGCACCGTCAACCAGGTCCTTAGCCTCCTTCAGGCCCAGACCGCAAGCCTCTTTCACAGCCTTTACAACCTGCAGTTTAGCAGCACCGGCCTCTTTCAGGATTACGTCGAAAGAAGACTTCTCTTCTGCTGCCTCAGCAGCACCAGCTGCAGCAGGACCAGCAGCTACAGCAACGGCTGCAGCAGCAGGCTCAATTCCATACTCGTCCTTCAGGACTGTTGCCAACTCGTTAACTTCTTTTACAGTAAGGTTTACCAACTCTTCTGCAATAGCTTTGATATCTGCCATTTTTATTTAAAATTTAATTGTTTTTTAATGTTAATGTTACTAATTTCGCTTATTTGTTACGCTCAGCGATAGCGTCAAGCAATCCATGGATCTTGCCACCAGCATTCAAGCCAGAAACAACATTCTTGATCGGAGACTGCAGCAGAGCCACAACCTCGGCGATAAGCTCGTTCTTGCTCTTGATAGCAACCAACTCAGCAAGTTTATCAGCACCAACGAAGATGCTTTCTTCGGCATAGGCACCCTTCAGAGCGGGGATACCTTCCTTCTCATATTCCTTGAGGAGTTTGGCAGGAACATTAGCTGTCTGTGTGAACATGACAGCGGTGTTGCCCTTCAAGCAGTCATACAGGGGAGAGAAATCAATCTCCGAAGCCTCGAAAGCCTTGTGGAGAAGGGTGTTCTTAACGACCACCATCTTGATTTCGTTCTTGAAGCACTTACGACGCAGGTCGCTAGTTTTCTCTGCATCCAGTCCAGTCAGGTCGACCAGATAGAAATGAGGATACTGCTTCAGTTTCTCACCAAGGGCTACGATAATAGTATCTTTTACTTCCTTTTTCATTTGTCTAATCTTTTAACGAGTTATTCAACTGATTTAGGATCGACCTTGATACCCTTACTCATAGTGCTTGAGAGGAAGACACTCTTGATATATGTTCCTTTTGCTGCAGCAGGCTTCAGTTTGATAATCGTAGCAATAAACTCTTTTGCGTTCTCGAAAATCTGATCAGCATTGAAAGAGATCTTACCAATTGACGTATGCACGATACCGGCCTTGTCAACCTTGAAGTCAATCTTACCCTGCTTCACTTCCTTCACTGCTTTAGCAACATCCATAGTCACAGTGCCACTCTTGGGGTTTGGCATCAATCCACGAGGACCGAGTACACGACCCAAAGGACCCAGTTTACCCATGCACGAAGGCATTGTGATAATCACATCAACATCAGTCCAACCGCCTTTGATCTTTTCGATATATTCATCGAGACCAACATAGTCGGCACCAGCTTCCTTAGCGGCAGCTTCCTGATCAGGGGTACAGAGAGCGAGAACACGCGTTACCTTACCAGTACCGTTCGGCAGCGATACCACGCCACGAACCATCTGGTTTGCCTTACGCGGGTCAACGCCCAAGCGTACGTCGATATCAACAGAAGCATCGAACTTGGTGGTGGTAATTTCCTTCACCAATGCGGCTGCTTCCTTCAAAGAGTATGCTTTCCCTGCTTCAACCTTATCAGCTACCAACTTTTGATTTTTTGTCAGTTTACTCATTGTCTTAAATTGAAGTTATTTGTTATTCACCAGGGAAATCCCCTTTTACAGTAATACCCATACTACGAGCAGTACCTGCAATCAGCTTCATAGCAGACTCAACAGTAAAACAGTTGAGGTCAGCCATCTTATCCTCAGCGATAGCGCGCACCTGATCCCAGGTCACAGTAGCCACCTTCTTACGGTTGGGCTCTGCACTTCCGCTCTTCACCTTGGCAGCCTCGAGCAACTGAACAGCTGCGGGAGGAGTCTTAATGACGAAGCTAAATGACTTGTCGGCGTAGTAAGTGATAACAACAGGAAGAATCTTACCTGCCTTATCCTGGGTTCTGGCGTTGAACTCTTTGCAGAATCCCATGATGTTAATACCCTTAGAACCCAGAGCAGGTCCTACGGGAGGAGAGGGATTCGCAGCGCCACCTTTAATCTGTAATTTGATTAATCCAGCAACTTCTTTAGCCATTTCTGTTTGTTAATTTTGAATGATTTGCATATAAGTCTGGGGAGTGGAAGCCTCCTAGACCGTATACTAGAACGGCGCACGTAACATTTACGCTCTATTCTTTCTCTACTTGATTAAATCCTAATTCCAAAGGAGTCTTACGACCAAATATCTTGACCATTACCTTCAACTTGCGTTTATCGGCATTCACCTCTTCGATAATACCGCTGAAACCACTAAACGGTCCGTCAGTAACCTTCACTGCCTCATCGACAACGAACGGAATTGCCACCTCTTCCGAGCGAATGGCCGTATCCTCTACAGTACCGAGGATTCTGTTAATATCAGCCTGACGGACAGGGCTGGGATTATCCATACCACCAAGGAAGCCAAGCACATTTGGGATAAAACGCAGCGTGTGGGCAGTTTCGCCATCAAGGCGTGCCTCAACGAGAACATAGCCAGGGAGGAACAATTTCTCCTTGACCACTCGTTTGCCATTGCGAAGTTGGGCATATTTCTCTGTAGGCAGCAAAATCTCGCCAACATTCGCTGCCAGCGTCTCATTTGTTCTCATCAGTGCCTCCAGATATTCCTTGACCTTAGCCTCCTTACCGCTTACGGCCTTCAGAACATACCATTTCTTTCCAGTCTCTGCCATTATCCTATTATTCTATCTTACATTAGCGAGGATAAACCAAGCTCATGAATTGTTCAAACGTATAGTCCATCGCAAAGACGACCAAAGCGATAATCAGTGAAGCGGTCAGCACCAAAGCGGCACTGCCCGTCAGTTCCTTACGCGTAGGCCAGGTTACTTTATGTGCCAACTCATCGTAGCACACCTGACAATACTTGAAAAACTTCGTAAAAATATTCATCTCTTCTTCTAAATAAGCACGGGAAGGAGGACTCGAACCCACGACCCTCGGTTTTGGAGACCGATGCT
>NZ_CAMJOS010000011.1 GCF_946407605.1 uncultured Prevotella sp. | reverse complement strand
AATACCATCTTGGATTAGGTCGTGAACCTATCGCCAAAACGACTCTTGCGTCAGCTAATCAGAATCGTGACTACAGGATCTTCGAGGACTTCGCCTTCTATATGATGAAGGAAGCCTGCGAGAAGCGAGCGACCAACATCTTGGATATCCCAGGAAAGAAGTATGCTTTTGATTCAACCACTATCCCGTTGTGTCTGGCAACATTCCCATGGGCTAAGTTCCGAAGAAAGAAGGGAGGCGTCAAAGCCCATGTCTTATATGACATTGAGGCTCAGGTTCCGGCCTTCTATACTGTGACTACAGCATCTAAACATGATTCAACGGCAATGTCTTCAATTTCCTGTGAGCCAAATGCTTACTATATTTTTGACAGAGCTTATGACTCGTTTAAGGAGCTCTATAGGATACATCTTACTGAGTCTTTCTTCGTAGTCAGAGCCAAGACGAACCAGAAGTACAAGATTGTCAAATGGAAGCGAAGAATGCCTAAGAACGTGCTGACTGATGCAGAAGTAAAACTGGCTGGTTATCTCTCGGAGAAGAAGTATCCAGAGTCATTCAGACTCATTCGCTACTATGACGAGGAAGACGACCGTGAGTTCACTTTCCTGACGAATGCAAAGCAGCTTTCCGCATTGGATGTCGCAAATCTCTATAAGAAAAGATGGCTGGTAGAACTATTCTTCAAATGGCTCAAGCAACATCTAAAGATAAAGAGGTTTTGGGGTACGACGGAGAATGCTGTACGCATACAAATCAGTGTGGCTATCATTACATACTGTCTCGTGGCTATTGTCCAACATGATATGCGACTAGAACGATCGACCTATGAGGTCTTGCAGATTCTTAGCATCTCATTGACAGACAAAACTCACCTTCGAGACCTGTTCGATAAGACTAATTTCAACGATGTCAAAGATCAATTTGGTCCCCTCATTCCGGGGCTATTTGATTAATATTTAAACTCGTCCCATTTTAACGGGTCACTAATGGACAAACATGTAAAAAACAAAGTACACTGGCCCAGCAGAGGTCAGTGTACTCTTTTTATGTTAGTGTGTAACTAATTAGTCAATCATGTCGCAACCCATGTAGGGTACGAGTGCTGCTGGAATCTTGATACCGTTTTCGGTCTGATTGTTCTCCAGCAGGGCAGCCACGATACGAGGCAGGGCCAAAGCCGATCCGTTCAGTGTATGACACAACTCGGTCTTCTTGGTCTCGCTGTTACGGTAGCGGCACTTCAGGCGGTTAGCCTGGTAGGTATCGAAGTTAGATACACTCGAAACCTCGAGCCAGCGTCCCTGAGCCTCTGAGTAAACCTCGAAGTCGTAGCAGATAGCGCTTGTAAAGCTCTGATCACCACCGCAAAGCAGCAGAATACGATAGGGAAGCTCTAATTTCTTGAGCAGACCCTCAACGTGCTCCAGCATCTCCTTGTGGCTCTCCTTTGAGTGCTCGGGCTTATCGATACGTACAATCTCAATCTTCGAGAACTCGTGCAGACGGTTCAGTCCGCGAACGTCCTTTCCGTATGAGCCAGCCTCACGACGGAAGCACTCTGTGTAAGCACAGTTCTTGATGGGCAGATCCTTCTCGTCGAGAATCACGTCGCGATAGATGTTGGTGACGGGCACCTCAGCGGTGGGGATGAGATAGAAGTCATCGACCTCGCAGTGGTACATCTGACCCTCCTTGTCGGGCAGCTGACCAGTGCCGTAGCCAGAGGCGGCGTTGACGACGGTGGGAGGCATAATCTCGGTGTAGCCGCTCTTGCGGGCCTCGTCGAGGAAGAAGTTGATGAGGGCACGCTGCAGGCGGGCGCCCTTGCCGATATAGACGGGGAAGCCGGCACCGGTGATCTTCACGCCCAGGTCGAAATCGATGAGGTTGTATTTCTTAGCGAGCTCCCAGTGAGGCAGGGGGTTGGCGATGCCCAGCTGGGGGTTCACGTCCCAGTTGCCTACGGTATCGCTCTCCGTGCACTCCTTCAGGTTTGACTTCACCACGCGGTTGTCCTCGGCGGCAGCGCCCTCGGGCACTTCGTCGTAGGGGATATTAGGAATTTGGCAGAGCAGACGGGTCATCTCGTCCTGTGCCTGATTCATAGTGTCTTCCAACTGCTTGTTGGTCTCTTTCATCTTGGCCACCTCAGCCTTGATAGCCTCGGCCTCGGCCTTCTTGCCTTCCTTCATCAGACCGCCAATCTGGGCAGCCATCTTCTTGGCCTCTGAAAGGTTCTTGTCCAGCTCCTGCTGGGCTTCACGACGGCGACGATCCACGGCGAGCACTTCGTCAATGGCTTCTTTGGTGCCCTTGAAGTGTTTCTTCTCCAAACCGCGAATCACGCGTTCTGTTTCCTCTGTAATGAGTTTAAGTGTAAGCATAATGTATTTATTTTTGTTTTTTTACCTTTTTCTTTTTATAGCTGCTGCAAACGGGCGATGTACTTGCCCAGGATGTCGAACTCGAGGTTGACAACGGTGCCCACGCGGATGTCCTGGAAGTTGGTGTGTTCCATGGTGTAGGGGATGATGGCTACCTGGAACGTGTTGCTGGTGGGATTGCAGACGGTGAGGCTGACGCCGTTGACGCTGATGGAGCCCTTGTCGACGGTGAAGTAGCCGTTGCGCGCCATCTCATGGTTCTCTGGATACTCGAAGGTGAAATAGGTGGAGCCGTTAGCATCCTCCATCTTTACGCAGGTGGCCGTCTGATCGACGTGTCCCTGAACGATGTGTCCGTCGAGGCGTCCGTTCATAATCATCGAACGCTCTACGTTGACCTTGTCGCCCACCTTCAGCAGTCCGAGGTTAGAGCGTTCGAGGGTCTCCTTCATGGCGGTGACCACGTAGTTGTTGCCTTCAATCTTGACCACGGTGAGGCATACGCCATTGTGGGCCACGCTCTGGTCGATGCCCAGTTCGCTGACAAACGAGCAGGTGAGCGTGAAATCTATGTTGTCTCTGTCGTGACGGATATCGACAACGGTTGCAAATTCTTCAATAATACCAGAAAACATATTTTTATCTCTCAACTTTCAACTTAAAAAAGGATGGGGCCACCAGGGTGATGTGATGAAAACTCCTTTATCACAGGTTGTGGGTGCTCTCCGTCTTTGTAATCCACCGGCATTTGGTAACGCTTGGTTAGTGGCCCGCCATTGACAAGAGAAGACTGCCCGAGTTTCATTGTTATTTGATGAGTATCCCTATCGAACCAAGGCAGCCCCAATGTTTTTATTTCGGTTGCAAAATTACTACTTTTTGTTGATAATATATCATTTTTATTCAATTATTTCGTACGACTCGGCATCAGTTTGGCTATTGCGGTGGGTGATGCGGTACTCGTTGGGCAGCATGTTGTATTTCTCGTGGAACAGCCGCACGAAGGTCTCGCCATCGCGGAAGCCCACACGCTTGGCAATGTCGTCGATGTCGGCATCGGTATCTTCGAGCATCTGCTGCGACTTAGTGAGACGGAAGTCGAAGATGAACTCCTTGGGCGTGAAGCCCGTGAGGCGTTTGATGTTTTCCTCGAAGTCGGCCAGACTCATGTTGAGCATCTTCAGTATCTCGTTGGCATCGATGCGGCGCTCGGTATAGTGGTCGTTCATCCACTCATTGAGTATCACCATGAACTTTTTGTCTTCCTCGCTGCGGTGCTTGGCCATCTCCTGTCGGGCGGCCTGCTGTTGAGCCTTCTTAAGACGGCTCTTGATGCGGCTCTGTCGCCAGAACATGAAGAGGACGATGATGACGACGCCGATGGCCATATAGAGCCAGATGGAGCGCTGCGACAAGAAGAAGGGTGCGGGCACGATGACCTCAATCTCTTTCATGTCGTACTTCTCAGGCGAGTCGATGACGAAGGCCTTCACCTTAAATATATAGGTGCCGGCAGGTACTTCGGCATATCTCGCTATGCGTGTCTGGGGGGCGTTCACCCAGTCGTCATCGTAGCCCTCGAGCATATACTGATAATGTATGCGGTGCTGCAGCTGATAGTTGAGGGCAGCGAAGCGGAAGCCGAAGCGGGTGATATCGTCGGGTATCTGCACCGACTTGGCGTCGGGCACGTAATAGTCGTAGTAGTCGGTGAGTCGGGGACTCTGAACTTCTGTGCCCAAATAGAAGTCGGTGATGCGCAGCTTGAGCATTGAGGCATTGCTGGTAACCAGCTTTTTCTGGTCAACCTCGTAGTAGCCGTTGACGGTGCCGAAAAGGATGTTGCCGTTGGACATCGTGGTGGCAGAGGCTTCGGAGATGATGGTCTCGTCCACACCCTCGAGACTGGAGTAGGTGGCAAAGATGCGCTTGTCGGCGTCGAACGAGCAGATATTATTATCGGTAGAGAACCATAATTTGCCCTTGTTGTCGAACGTCAGACCCTTGATCTCCTCTGACGGCAGCTTATAGTTTGCGTTGAAGTTCTCGAACAGCCAGCAGCCCTCAGAGTCTTTGCCGATGGTGCATGCTATGCCGCCACCGTTGGTGCCCACCCACATGTTGCCCTTGGCGTCGCAGGCCAGACACACAATATCTGTTGACTGCAGGATGTTGTCGGGCTTCTCCTCCGAGTTCTTCAGCTTCTGCACGTCAATCTTGCCGTCTTTGTACGACAGGATAATGATGCCGTCGGTAGTTCCCGCCCAGACGTTGTCGTCCTTGTCCACAGCGATGGTGCGCACCTTCTGGTAGGCGTTGAGGGGATAGTTCTTGATGCCTTTCTTGGAGCTGAGGAACGTGGTAGAGCCATTAGGCAGCAGGTTGACGCCGCCGCCATAGGTGGCCACCCAGATGTTGCCCTGCTTGTCCTCCACGGTATAGTAGGCATGATTGTCGCTCAGCGAGGTCTCGTCATCCTCGGAATGCTGCATGCCGACGACAGAGAAGCCGTTGCCCGTGGGCTTCAGCTTGAAGACGCCGTTATCCTTCGACGACAGCCAGATGTTGCCCTTGGAGTCTTTGTTGATGCCGTAGATGCGGCGGAAGGGCTTGCCGTCGTCAGTATGTGTATAGGTGGTGCGGCTGCCGTCCTTGTTGATGACGAAGAGCGTGCCGCTTTTGTTGCTGATATACAGGCGGTCGGTAGCTTTGTCAAAATAGATGCCGCGTACCTCGTTGTCCATATCGCTGGTGGGGTTCTCTATCAGACGCTTGCGAACAATATCATCCTTCATCAACTCGAGCTTCTCCATGCCTCGACGGCTGGTAGATTCGAAGATGACGCCCTCGGGCAGCTCGATGGCCGCGTTGACGGTGTTCGACAGGTTCCAGGGGTTCGACGGGTCGTTATGGAAGTACTCTACCTCGTCGCGCTCGCGGTTGTAATAGCCGTAGCCACCGTGACTCATACGTATCCACATGACGCCGTTGACCTCGTTGAACGTAGAGCCGATGCCGTCGTAGTTGGGCACCTTCAACACCTGTATGAAGTGCTTCTCGTCCTTGGTGGCGGGGTTGAAACGGCTCACGCCGATGCGGTCGTCAGAGAACCAGACGATGCCGTGACTATCGACGAAGATGGTGTTGATGGCGCTGAAGCCAGAGGCCAGCTCCTCGGCTTCCTGACCGTAGGAGAAGGTCACAATCTTTCCTGACTTGGTGCCTGCGTAGACGTTATAGCCGTTGGAGTAGAGGCTGGTGATGTTCTCTTCGAGGAACACACCCTTGCGCTCGATGGTGAGGTTGCTGGCATCCAGACGGTGAATACCCTTGTCGGTGCCCACCCAGATGTCGTTCATATAACCCTCTACCATGTGGTTCACAATCATATCGGCTGTGGTGATAAGCTGACAGTCGAACTTGTCCTGCTCAGTACGTATTCTGTAGAGACCCACACCGTCGATGCTCACCAACACGTCGCCATTACTGGTAGTGACGATGCGGCGCTGCGTGCGATACTCCTCGCTGCCGCTAATGTCGGCAAAGGGGTTGACGATGCGGTCGATGCTGCGCTTCAGCACAAACACACGAGAGTCGTACATACGCATCCACAGGTTCTGCTGGTTGTCGATGGTCATCTGCCATATTCGGTTATGAAGATTGGGAATGTGGCTGGCGGCACCCGTCTTATAGTTAAAGAAGTTGTAGCCGTCGAAACGCGACAGACCATTCCACGTGCCTATCCAAATGTAGCCGTAATCGTCCTGGACTAACTGGGTAATGGCATTACTGGCCATTCCGTCGTCAATGCTATAGTGATGACGGGTGGCCTGCAGCTGTTGTGCCTCGGCGCCTATGGCTGCTATGGCGAGCAGCCCCGTTGCCATAATGCCTTTAAGCAGGAATTTCTTCATAAGCATAGGGTTGATGGTGATAGGGTTCTTATAGTGGCTCGAAGCCGGCGTTGACAGTCTTCTTCACTGCCATACACTCCATCTCGATGAGCCAGTTAGGACGGCAGACAGAAGCCTGGACAATGATGTAGGGCTTGTCGGCGAAACGCTCCTGGAACAGCTTGCTGACAACGGCATAGTCGCTGTTGTCGCGCAGATAAACGATGATGTGTGCCACATCGTCGAAGGTGCACTCGGCCTCGCTGAGCAGCGCCTCCACGTTCTCCCACATGCGATGGGTCTGCTGGATGATGTCCTTGGGATAGGCCACCTGTCCCTTGTTATTGATGCTGGCGGTGCCAGAGATGATGACATGACAACGGTCGCCGTAGTCCACGCGTGTGCCGCGCTCGAAGCTCACACCATAGTCGCTGGTGCGGTTCAGATGGGTGGGTGCATAGAGATAGCGTATCTGTTCGGGTTTGATGCCGGCGATGGCGTAGTTGTCCATCTGGGTCAGCACGTTGGGGTCTTGCTGGCGTCCGCCAATACCTGTAGAGGCAATGAAATGGGTGCTGTTGGTGAGTCCCTGGGTGAAGAACACCTGATTGCGGGCACGAACCACACCACCATAGTTCAGGTCGACATCGTTGACGAAGAGCCACGTGCGGATGCAGTTGTCGGCCAGCGTGCAGCCCTCCTGAAGCAGCTGCATCACATATTCGTTGAACAGCAGGCGCATCTGGTATTCCGAGTTGGCTGCCAAGTTATGGGCGCTGCCGTTCCACAGGTGACGGTAGGCTCCATGACGGGCTTCATAGAGCTCGCTGGGCAGCAGACGGGTCTCGACATCGGTCATGAGGTAGGCCCAGAGTCCTATCTTTGTACCGTCGAGCGGTGCCTGCTGGATGATGCTCTTGGCGCAGTCGCTGGTATCGGCAGCTGCCACATCGTCAGCCTGATTAGCCGAGTCGCTGAGGAAATAACGCTTGAAAACGGTTACAGCTCCAGGCAGTGTGTTGGTGATGACAGACTGATAGGCGTCGAGAATGGCATCGAGCTGCTGCTGGAAAGGGATAGTGCAGTCGGTGACGTGTAGGATAACATGGTATTCTTTCACGCCTCCGGCTTCTGTGAACGAAAACACTTCGGCTTTCGCATTCTGAAATTCAATATGTTGTGTCATTTTTTCACAAATTTGCTGCAAAAGTACACAAATTCATTGAAATATGCAAATACTCGTGCGAGAAATTGACAAATAATGCGTATCTTTGCACCCTCAAAAGTGTCGTTGTTGTACCAAATGAGTTTATTTGACATCATATTACTGGCAGTGGCGTTGGCAATGGACTGTTTCACAGTGTCTATTGTCAGCGGTGTTATCATGGGTAGAAACATGTGGCGAACCATTCTGCAGATGAGCTTCTTCTTCGGGCTGTTTCAGGCAGCGATGCCGTTTGCCGGATGGCTTGCTACAGCACATTTTGTGCAGTATATCGAGACCTTTGGCCACTGGGTTGCTTTCCTCATGTTGGCCTTTATTGGTGGTAAGATGATCTGGGAGTCGTTTCGGCCCTCGGAGCATCATGCCTTCAATCCACATAGTCTTACCACCCAACTGCTGTTGGCCGTTGCCACCAGTATCGATGCGATGGCGGTAGGTATCTCGTTCTCGTTTACGGGCTACGAAAAAGTGAGCGACCTCTGGGTGCCGCTCACTTGGATAGGTGTCGTGTCGCTCCTTTTCGGTGTTGCTGGCCATCTGCTGGGTGTCCGTTTTGGACGTATTGCAGAGGGTTATATCAAGCCAGAACTAATAGGTGGAGTGATACTTTTGTGTATAGGTGTTAAGATATTAGTTTTCTGATAGTTATTTTATAACCTTTATCAGCTCTCTTGCAGCCAGAAGAGCACGTCGCCAATCGGTGTCGAGTGAGAAACGAGTCAAGCATTTTCCGTTCCTGTAATATGCCAACACCATCTCTTTGTCTGGGTCGTTGAACAGGGGGTTCGAGTACGAGGCATCCATATAGGCCTTGATGACTTTTACCTGATGGGCGGCAGGGTCGTCTTT
Organism: uncultured Prevotella sp.; assembly: GCF_946407605.1. GTDB lineage: Bacteria > Bacteroidota > Bacteroidia > Bacteroidales > Bacteroidaceae > Prevotella. Next base: position 86,902 of record NZ_CAMJOS010000011.1, on the reverse strand, counting down.
GCTCTCCATGAGCGAAGCCGTATAACTGGTGAGGAAGGTGTTGAGCGCCAGCGCCTGACGGTCGAGGAAGTCGGCGGTGGAGTCGGGCATCTCTTCCTTCATCTTGATGACCATATAGTTCAGGGCTTCCAACTTGAACAGGCTGAATTGCTTAACCAGAGCGTTAGTGGCTGGGTTGTCGACGTTCTCCTGTGCGCTGCGTCGAATCTCGTAGTATATCTCCTGAGAAGAGGCGCTGGAAACCAAAGTAAACACTAATCCGAGTGTAATGAATAGTCTTTTCATATAGCTATTGATTTTGTTAGTTGCTTTCTATTTATTAGTCGTTTTTATTGCTTTATGAGCCGTTTTCTGAGGGTGAAGCAGGCAGGGATCTCTTCCTCGTAGTGCGACACCATGATGAGGGTCTTGCCTGGACGCTGACTGAAAATTGTGATGATGTCCTTCGCCGTCTGGCGGTTCTGGGTGTCGAGACCATGCAGCGGTTCGTCGAGAATTAGCAGCTGAGGGTCTTTTACAAAGGCTCGTGCCACGAGCACCAGGCGCTGTTCGCCGCTGCTAAGTGTGAGGAAAGGTCGCTCTTCAAGGTGGGCGATGCCGAAGATGCGCATCCACCAGCGACACTGTTCGCGCTCGGCTTCATTGGTGCGGGTGTAGAGTCCCATCGTGTCCTTCAGTCCGCTGGCCACCACCTGTATGGCTGGGATGTTATACTGATAAGAGCGGTGCATCTCTGGCGATACATAACCTATGTGGCGCTTGATCTCCCAGATGCTTTCGCCAGTGCCGCGCTGTCGTCCAAAGAGACTGATGTCACATGCATAAGCTTGTGGGTTGTCGGCACAGATAAGCGACAGCAACGTGGACTTGCCGCTGCCGTTGGGGCCTCCCAGAGCCCAGCATTCGCCCTGATGGATGGTCCAGTCGAGGTCTGAGAGGATGGTGCGGTTGTCGTAGCGGATGCTCACCTTATTCATCTCGACAACAATGTCGCTGTTATAGTCGTCTGCGTGTGAGGTCAGCGACAGGATAGCCTGTCGTCTGTCTTCGTCGAGGCTGAGGGGTGGGGCAGAAAGTTCGTCTTCAGGGGTTATCCAGACAACCTCATCGGCATAGTCGGGAATGTCCTCGATGCGTGCCACCACTAGATAGATGGTCAGGTGGCGCTCACGACTCAGCATGGGCAGCAGCTCTTTCAACTGCTGGCGGGTCAGGGCGTCGAGACCTATGAAAGGATTGTCGAGAATCAGCACTTCGGGGTTGGAGAGCAGCGTCTTGATGAACTGGTACTTCCTGAGCTCGCCGCTGCTGAGTGAGATGAGGTATTTGTCGAGCAGGCCTTCAAACTGAAACAGCTCTACGAGCGAATCCTTCAGTTGGCGCCGTTCTGGGGTGTCTGCGCCTGTCAGCTGGTAGATATGCTCCAGCTGCTGACCCGCAAATGGCGTCTCGCTGTCAATGTCGTGCTGATTCCAGCGTAGCTGCAGGTAGTAGGCCTTGTCGGTGGCGGCGCCATAGGTGTCGCAGAAGGCGATATAGCGCACCTTGTCGCTGGCCAGTTGCTTGCGCATTTGGTCCACGTACAGCGTCTTACCGCTACCGTTCTTTCCAGCAATGACTATGATTTTTTGCCGCTCCATACCTTATCTTGGTTCTTGTTGACAAAGTCCTTCCAGCCCTTATAGTGCGGACCACCAGAGTCGGGGACGCCCATCTGCAGGAAATGGCAGTAGGCGGCAGCAAGGGCATCAGTGGCGTCCATGAACTTACCCATCTCAGAGTCAGGGATGTGCAGCAGACGTTGCAGCATGCCTGCCACTTGTTCCTTCGAGGCATTGCCGTTGCCCGTTAGCGCCATCTTTATCTTCATAGGGGCGTATTCGTGAATGGGAACGCTGCGCTCTATGGCTGCGGCGATAGCCACCCCCTGGGCGCGACCAAGTTTCAGCATCGACTGCACGTTCTTGCCGAAAAAAGGGGCCTCGATGGCAACCTCGTCAGGCATATACGACTCGATGATGCCTGTCACACGTTCAAAGATGTGTCCCAACTTCAAGTAGGCGTCACCGAATTTCCGCAGGTCGATGATGCCCATCGTCTCCATCTGCACCTTCCCGTCTTTCACGCGAATGATGCCGTATCCCATGATGTTGGTACCTGGGTCAATGCCCATGATTACTTTTTCCATTCAGGCTGCAAAGTTAGTGATTTTTTCTTATACCTATGTCTATTTAGCATATTTTTAACCTGAAAAGGAAAATTTTTTATGTTATCTTTTGGTGAATAGAAAAATAATGTCTAAATTTGCAGTCGAGAATACTAACTTGTAAACGAAAATACAAACAAAACCATAAGCATTTATGCTTGAAACAGAGAATCTTGAATCACGGATTGTTAAAAGTGATTATAAAATTCTGATTGTCGACGACGTGATGAGCAACGTGTTGTTGCTCAAAATATTGTTGTCTAACGAAAAGTATCAGGTGTGTACTGCTAATTGCGGCAATATGTGTATTGAACAGGCCAAGAACGAGAAGCCTGATTTGATTCTGTTGGACGTGATGATGCCTGATATCAGTGGTTTTGATGCCGCCCAGATCTTGAAGAAGGATCCTGCGACAGCCCATATACCCATTATTTTCCTGACGGCCCTCAACAATCCTAGTGACTTGGTACATGGTTTCCAGGTAGGAGCCAGCGACTTCCTTACCAAACCCTTCAACAAGGAGGAGTTGGTAGTTCGTGTATTCCACCAAATCAAGCTGGTGGCTGCCACACGTATCATCGAGAAGCAGAACTCTGAGCTGCGTGCCACCATCAGTAATCGTGACAAGATGTATTCCGTCATTGCCCACGACCTGCGTTCGCCAATGGCCAGCATCCGTATGGTGCTGAACCTCGTGGTAAACTCGGTGTCGAAGGATGTGGTAGGCCCCGAGCTCTTTGAGCTGCTCGATAAGGCCAACCGCGAGAGTGAGGAGGTGCACGACCTGCTGGATAACCTGCTGAAATGGACGAAGAGTCAGACGGGTCGCCTGAATGTGGTGCGTCAGGAACTTGACCTCAACGATATTATTCCTGGTGTTGTCGATATCTTCGAGATGATTGCGCTGACCAAGAAGATCAATCTGGTTTATCAAGGCAGCGACAAGCCCGTTGTGGCTGTTGTTGACAACGATATGCTGAAGACTATCGTGCGTAATTTCCTTTCTAATGCTATCAAGTTCTCGCCAGAGGACAGCACGATAGAGATCTCATTGAGCACAGAGGGCGACTTTGCCAAGATCAGTGTGCATGATCATGGTGTGGGTATCGACCCAGAGCGCTTGGACTCTATCTTCAAGAAAGGCGATACTACCTATGGTACTGGTGGTGAGGAAGGCTCTGGACTGGGTCTTCAGCTGTGCGCTGATTTCGCCCGTAAGAACGATGGCGACGTCAGAGTGGAGTCTGTCGTAGGCGAGGGGTCTACCTTCAGTGTATTGGTGCCTCTGAAAAAATAACAAACACTTCATAAAACAAACACTTAATTAAACATGCTGAAGCTTTTCGTGCCAGGCAGACTATGTCTGTTTGGAGAACATACAGACTGGGCAGGGCATTACCGCACGATGAATGCCGACATCGTCCCAGGTGCTGCCATCGTGACAGGTATTGAACAGGGCATCTATGCTGAAGTAGAGAAGTCACCCGTCTTCGAGATGTATTGTACTGCCCCTCAGATGGAGGACGAATGGAATGACTTCTCTTGTCAGATGGACGAACAGGAGCTGAAGCGTGTGGCACGTTCTGGCGATTTCTTCAGCTATTGTGCTGGAGTGGCTTCCTATATGCTCGAATGGTATAAGGTGGGTGGTGTACGCATCACCATCACTGAAATGACGCTGCCCATGAAGAGCGGCCTCTCGTCGTCAGCAGCCATCTGTGTGCTGGTAGCCAGAGCCTTCAATCTCATCTATAAGCTGAACCTGAACACCATGGGCGAGATGAACATCGCCTATGTTGGTGAGCTACGCACCTCTTCGCGTTGTGGACGTCTCGACCAGGCCTGTGCCTTTGGCGTGAAGCCTAACCTGATGACCTTCGACGGCGATGAGATAGAGGTGCAGACGCTTAACGTGAAGAAGCATCTGTATTGGGTCTTTGCCGACCTCTGCGGCGTGAAGAACACCATTAAGATTCTGTCAGACCTCAACAAAGCCTATCCCTTCCCCTCTAACGATAAGGAACGCCTGCTGCACGAAGCACTGGGCTCTAAGAACCAAGAGTTTATCGAGAGGGCCATACAGTATATGGCCAGTGGCAAGGTGGAAGAGCTGGGGCGCCTGATGACAGAGACTGAGGAGCTGTTCGACAGACAGGTGGCACCGCTGTGTCCTGACGAGTTGAAGTCGCCGAAACTGAAGGCTATCCTGGCTGATGAATACGTCAAGAGCCTGACTTACGGCGGCAAGGGCGTAGGCTCACATGGCGACGGCTCTGTGCAGTTCCTCACCAAGGACGAGAACAGTCAGAAGCTCTTGGTCGACTATCTCAACGGAAAAGGTATGCATGCCTACAGCCTTACCATCAAACCCGTGCATACGGTGCGTAAGGCTATCATCCCTGTGGCAGGCTTCGGCACACGTCTCTATCCTGCTACGCGCTGCATGAAGAAAGACTTCTTCCCCATACCCTGTCCTGATGGTATGGTGCGTCCTGTCATTCTCATCCTGCTCGAAGAGCTGATGCAAAGCGGTATCGAGGAGGTGTGCATCGTGCTGGGCAGCGAGGATGAACGTCAGCAATACAAGAACTTCTTCGACCGTCAGATCAGCGAGGAGCATTTCGCCAAGCTGAACTCTGAGAGCCAGGAGTACGAGAACCGCATCCTCGACATCGGCAAGCATCTGCATTATGTCATTCAGAAGGAGAAGCGTGGCTTTGGTCATGCGGTCTATCAGGCTGCAGGCTTTTCCAAGGGCGAGCCTGTGCTGCTGATGCTGGGCGACACGCTCTATAGGTCGCTGACCAACAAACCCTGCGCCCTGCAGCTGATAGAAGCTTACGAACGCTACAATAAGCTGCTGGTAGGACTCTATCCTGTGCCCCTGTCGACTGTGAGCCATTTTGGCATCATGAGTGGTGTTTGGGAGGATAAGGACGAGCGTGTGATGCATGTGAAGACGCTGGTAGAGAAGCCTACTGCCAACTATTCGGAGGAGTTCCTGGGTGTGAGAAACAAACAGGGCGAGAAAGAGTATTGCAGCATCTTCGGACAGTATATCCTCACGCCAGAGGTGTTCCAGCAGCTGGCTGCCGACATTGCCGCCGCCGATGCTTCAGGCAATATGACGAAGGAGATTGAGCTGACCTCAGCCCTCGATGCCGTTCGTCTGCGTTCTGGCCTGATAGGCTTGCGTCTGAAAGGTGAGCGCTTCGATATGGGAAACACCCATGCACTGGTCGAAACGGTGTCGGAATTTTCGAAGTGGAATAAATAAATCGGCGAAAATTTTGCGTTTCCATCATTTCTGCGTACCTTTGCACCGTCTTAGCGAAAACAATATATGGGAAAGAAACGCAGATGGCACTGCCAACCTGGGCAGCAGCCTACTGAATTTGATAAGAAAATCATGTATTGGGAGGATAAGGGCAAGTTGGTTCCTACTCCCGATTTAATCAAGACTCCTGAGCAGATAGAAGGTATCCGCCGAGCCGGTGTGGTCAACACTGGTGTGCTCGATGCTGTGGCTGCCGAGATCCATGCTGGCATGAACACCCTCGAGATCGACAAGATTTGTCGCGCCTACTGCGAGGAGCATCATGCCATTCCTGCCTGTCTTAACTACGAGGGCTTCCCTATGAGTGTCTGCACCAGCATCAACGAGGTGGTGTGTCACGGTATTCCCAAGGAGGAGGATGTGCTCGAAGAGGGCGATATCATCAATGTGGACTTCACCACCATTCTCGATGGCTATTATGCCGACGCCTCGCGTATGTTTATAATAGGTAAGACCACTCCCGAGAAAGAACAGTTGGTGCGTGTGGCCAAAGAATGCCTGGAGATTGGTATGGAGGCCGCCAAGCCCTGGGGCTTTGTGGGTGATATTGGTCACGCCATCAAGAAGCACTGTAAGAAATACGGCTATGGCATCGTGCGCGACCTGGCTGGCCATGGGGTAGGGCTGAAGTTCCACGAAGAGCCTGAGGTGGACCACGACAGCTATCGTGGCACAGGCATGCTGCTGGTGCCAGGTATGGTCTTCACCATCGAGCCTATGATTAACATGGGTTCGTGGCGTGTGTTTATCGATGCCGACGACCCCTACGGTTGGGAGGTGATTACAGAAGACGAGAAGCCCAGCGCCCAGTGGGAGCACACCCTGCTGATGACGGAGCATGGGGTGGAGGTACTGACTTACTAAAGTCGGAATGACGGAATAACGATATAACGGAATAACGAAATGACGTTATAAGGACAAAAGAAAGAGATGAACAACGATATATATATATTAGGTATAGAGTCGAGTTGCGACGACACGTCGGCGGCAGTGCTGAAAAATGGCGTGCTGCTGTCGAATGTGACAGCCTCGCAGGCCGTACACGAAGCCTATGGCGGCGTGGTGCCAGAGTTGGCTTCCAGGGCCCACCAGCAGAATGTGGTGCCTGTGGTCGACCAAGCCATCAAGCGTGCAGGCATCACCAAGGACGACCTCACGGCAGTGGCTTTCACCCGTGGTCCTGGCTTGATGGGCTCGCTGCTCGTAGGCGTCAGCTTCGCCAAGGGCTTTGCCCGTTCGTTGGACATTCCCCTTATCGATGTTAACCACCTGCAGGGTCATGTGATGGCCCATTTCATCGATGGTGGCGAGGGCGATTTCAATCCGCCGCCCCTGCCGTTCTTGTGCTTGCTGGTCAGCGGTGGCAACTCACAGATTGTGCTGGTGCGCGCCTATAACGATATGGAGGTGCTGGGACAGACCATCGACGATGCTGCTGGCGAGGCTATCGACAAATGTTCGAAGGTGATGGGACTGGGCTATCCTGGCGGACCCATCATCGACCGTCTGGCTCGTCAGGGTAATCCCAAGGCCTATCAGTTCTCCGAGCCCCATATCCCAGGACTCGACTATAGCTTCTCGGGCCTGAAGACCTCGTTCCTCTATAACCTGCGTAAGTGGGTGGACGACGACCCCGACTTTGTGGAGCATCACAAGGAAGACCTGGCCGCCTCGTTGGAGTGGACCATCGTCGATATCCTGATGAAGAAGCTCCGTCTGGCTGTCAAGCAGACAGGTATCAAACATGTGGCAGTAGCTGGTGGTGTGAGTGCCAACAACGGTCTGCGCAACGCTTTTCAGGATCATGCCCGCCGCTATGGCTGGACCATCTATATTCCTAAGTTCAGCTATACCACCGACAATGCCGCTATGATAGGTATCGTGGGTCATTATAAGTATCTCGACGGCGAGTTCTGTCCCATCGACGCACCCGCCTTTTCAAAGGTGACATTCAAATAGTAATTAGTCCAATAGTAAAATCGTAAAATAGTCAAATATCAAGATGGATCTCGAAGGAAAAATGATGAGCAGGGAAGTCAGTCAACTGCTCTGGGAGAGTGAAAAGACTGTCAGTACAGCAGAGAGCTGCACAGGAGGACGCATTGCTGAGGCTCTGATTGCCGTTCCTGGCGCCTCGAAATACTTCAAGGGTGGCATCATCTGCTATGTTAACGAGGTGAAAGAGAACCTGTTATACGTTTCTCACGAGCTGCTTGAGGAGAAGACGGCCTTCTGTGAGGAGGTGGCCATCGAGATGGTCAAGGGCGCCTGCAAGGCACTCAACACCGACTATGCCATTGCAGCAACAGGTATCGCAGGTCCTGGTGGCGGCACCAAGGAGATTCCCGTAGGCACCATCTGGCTGGCTTGCGGCACCACAGAAAAGGTCATTACCTGTAAGCTCTCCGAGGACGAGGGTCGCGACATCAATCTGCTCAATGCAACCAACAAAGCCATGCAGCTGTTTTGTGAGTTCCTGAAGTCGGAAAGACCTGAGAATGACCAAGAAACGGTGCAGGAGAGTTAAAAAACATTAAGATTGCAAGAATTCTCAATTCTCAATTCTTAATTCTTAATTAAAAGTTGTACCTTTGCACCCTGTTTGGAGTAAGTTATAATTAAGGAACACAAAAAAGTAGATAGAAATGTCTAAAATTTGTCAAATTACAGGAAAGAAGGCACAGATTGGTAACAATGTGTCGCACTCAAAGCACCGCACCAAGCGCAGCTTTGACGTGAACCTGTTCAGCAAGAAGTTCTACTATGTAGAGGAGGGTTGCTGGATTCAGTTGAAGATTAGCGCTGCTGGCCTTCGTATGATTAACAAAGTAGGTCTTGACGCTGCACTGAAGCAGGCTGTTGCCAATGGCTTCGTGGATTGGAAAGACATTAAAGTAATAGGAGACTAATAGACCATGGCAAGCAAGAAAGCAAAAGGTAATCGCGTCCAGGTAGTCCTGGAGTGCACCGAGATGAAGAATAGTGGTCTTCCTGGCACCAGCCGTTACATTACGACCAAGAATCGTAAGAATACGCCTGAGCGCATGGAGCTGATGAAGTATAACCCCATCCTGAAGAAGATGACCCTTCATAAGGAGATTAAGTAATCATAGTACAGAATGGCAAAGAAAACCGTTGCTACCCTCCACGAAGGTTCGAAGGATGGTCGCGCTTACTCAAAGGTCATCAAGATGGTTCGCAGCCCCAAGACAGGTGCTTACATCTTCGATGAGCAGATGGTTCCCAACGAAGCCGTTAAGGATTTCTTCAAGAACTAATATTTGAACAGAGCTTTAATTAATGATAGAATAGAGGGTACGTTTTGATGACGTACCCTCTTCTCTTTTCTCCCTTCTCCTTTTCTCTGCCTCGCAGTCTTTCTCAGTCCTCAGTTCTTTCCTTTGTTGATGATATAGATGCCCAGTGCCGCCAGTCCGCCTGCGAGTGCGTATTTCATGTGAAACGTCTCGCCCAGACAGAGACACGAGGTCACGGCCCCCACAATGGGAATCAGCGAGTTGTATATGGCCACCTTCCCCACGGGGTTACAGCTCAGCAGCTTGTTGTAGAGTGCGAACCCAATGGCCGAGATGGCGATGAGCAGTAGCAGGCATACAATGCCGAGCATGTTGACATGAGGCAGCGTGCCGCCGAAGGCCAGTCCAGGGATGATGAGCAGCAGACCGCCTATGAAGAGGCTGTAGCCAGTGCCTACGAAGACGTCCACCCTTCGACTCAGTCCTCGCGTCATCAGGTTCGAACATGCGCCGCAGATGGCGTTGAGGATGATCATGCCGTCGCCCAGCCATACAAACTGTCCGCTATCAGCGCCTCCGAGGTTCAGTGCCATGATGCCACCGAAGCCCACGATGCAGCCCAGCATCTTACGCGATGTCAGCTTGTCGCTCTTGAAACAGGCACACGCCAGCAGCACCACGAGGAAGGTGCTCAGCGAGTTGAGGATAGCCGCCCGCGACCCCTCGCTGTGCGACATGCCTACGTAGAAGAAGAAATAGTGCAGCGTGGTGTTCATCAGTGCAAAGGCCAGGATGAAAGTCCAGTCTAACGCCTTGCCGGTCCTAAACGAGCGTCCGTTGCTGCGTGCCACCGACAGCACTATCAATCCTGCCGCCGCAAAGCGTATGCCGGCAAAGAGCATCTTGCTGCCTGTCATGTCGGCCGTGATGCCAAAGGCGCCGAAGCCTATCTTGATTAGCGGGAATGCCCATCCCCATGCTATGGCTGCTGTCAGGGCAAACACCACCACCCATGCGGGTCGCTGGAATATCGATATTTTCTTATTGTCAATCATCAGTTTTTCTTTTTAATTTTTGGCACTTTACTCACTTATTCGTATCTTTGCATCGATGAAAACATTGTGCCATTATATCTCAGAATACATCGGCGTGCTGGTACTATTGGTATCTGCCGTCTCATTGTTGTGGCCGTCATCGTTCGTCTGGATCGACACGTGGGCCATCAACCCTATGTTGGGCGTCATCATGTTTGGCATGGGACTGACGCTGTCGCCGCAAGACTTCCGCATCGTACTGAGCCGTCCAAAGGACATCCTTATTGGTTGTATGGCACAGTTCACGGTGATGCCGCTGCTGGCCTTCGTGCTGTCGTGGGCGTTCTCGCTGCCCAAGGAGCTGGCGTTGGGCGTCATCCTCGTGGGCTGCTGTCCTGGCGGTACCGCGTCGAATGTCATCACCTATCTGGCCAAGGGCGACCTGGCGTTGTCGGTAGGTATGACGGCCACCTCCACGCTGTTGGCCCCGCTGCTCACCCCTCTGCTCGTATGGCTCATGGCAGGCACGCTGGTCGAGGTCGATACCGTCGGCATGCTGCTGAGTATTGTCTATGTGGTCATAGCGCCAATCATCGCCGGACTGTTGTGCCAGAGCTTCCTGCCTAAGGTGACCAAGGCTGTGGTGCCCTATCTCCCTGCGTTCTCTTCGTTGGCCATAGCCTTCGTGGTGGGCATTGTCGTGGCCCATAATGCCGACCGTCTGCTGGTAGGCGGTCTCCTGGTTGTGCTCGTGGTCATGCTCCACAACCTCTGCGGTTTAGGCATCGGCTATCTCGTTGGTCGTGTCCTTGGACTCTCAGAAGCTAAGAAGCGCGCCATCTCTATCGAGGTAGGCATGCAGAACTCCGGACTCGCCAGCAGCCTCGCCACCCTGCATTTCTACACCTATCCTCTGGCCACTATCCCTGGTGCCATTTTCAGCGTCTGGCATAATATCAGCGGCGCCCTCGTGGCCCGTCTTTACAGGAAGACCGACGCTGCTGAAGGTGCTGATGGTTTAGTGGAAGGCGCAGGTGCCGACGGCCTTGCGTAGGCCTTTCGTCAGCGCCTGACGGTTCAGAAACAGGTAGGTGGTGTTCAGCGCCATATAGTCGCGCGACATATACCAGATGCCCTTATACGGTCCGTACTCTCCCCATGTGTTCTTCACGCTTGTTATCGGCAGTTCCTTCACCGTCGTAAACACCTTTTCCACCTCCTTGTTGCTTGCCTGCTTCTGCAGGTTCTCCTGTGCTGATGCTGCCATGCTCATCAGCATCGCCGCCATTATCGTTAATGTCCTAGTCATGTATGTCACCTTTCACCTTTCACCTTTCACCTTTTTTATTGGTACAAAGTTAGATATTTATTTTGAAACTGCCAAATGATTGTCCGAAATAATCAGGAGAAATAAAAGTGCTATGGGGAGAGAAAAAATTTTTTCCCGATTTATTTGGATTATCAAAACTTTTTTGTATCTTTGCACCCGCAAACCTAATATATAATTAACTGAAGACAAATACATTACACGAATCATAATAAATATCGTGCCAGTCCGCTTACACGGATGGGCTCAATTAACTGATAAAGCAGATCATTATGTTAGTAGTAATATGTAGCAAAAATTAAGTTATAGATTGTAATAAATAGAATAGGATTTCTCCGCCTGTTGAGAAGCCCGTGGAGATATTACCCAGTGTTTTCTGGGTTCTTATTCAATTGGTATATGTACGTAGTTAAGTAAAGATTGACGTACTCCGCCGGCTGTGAAGCTCGCGGAGTTTTTGTTACTCACCTACTTAAACAAGGTCATCCGGCCAAGGCTCAAACTCCAGTTCCAGTTCTACCCATGGCTGCTGTTCTGGTACTGCAGCCCCCTTTTGATTAGCTACGCCCAATCCCAACAAGCGGATGGGGTGGGAGTGAAACTCTACCTGTTGCATCAACTGTTTGGCCAATGGCAGAATCTGATCTTTAGTACGAAGCACATGGTCAACGGTGATGCTGCGCGTAATCTGCTGAAAATCTAAGAATTTGGCATTCTGCCGAGTTTGCTCACGCTCGGCAGACTGGAAGCTCGCTTCCGTCTGCTCTCGTTTACGCGCAAACTTGACTTTTAGCGTCAGCGTTCGACCTTCGAAGTCATTCTTCTCGATGCGACGAACCAGCTCCAGCACCGTGTGATAAAGATGAATGGTAACGGCAGCATTCTCGCTGATGTCCGATTCAAAGGTCTGCTCGCAGCTTACTGACTTCCGCTCCCACTCAGAGATAACGGGCCTGTTATCGATGCCTCGCGAGAAGTCATAAAAGATTTGGCCTACTTTGCCAAACTCCTGCGTCAGTCGGCTCAGCGACATATTCCTGAGGTCAAGCCCCGTAAAGATACCCATGTGGTGCATCTTCTCGGCAGTCTTTGGGCCTACGCCCCAAATTTTCTCCACCCTTAGCTGCGCTATGAAGTCCAAAGCCCTGTCAGGATGAATCACCGTCAGCCCATCAGGTTTGCGCCAGTCAGAGGCGATTTTCGCCAGGAACTTACAATAGCTCACACCAGCCGATGCCGTCAACCCTGTCGTCTCACGTATGCGCTGCTTAATCTCACGGGCTATATCCACGCCAAGTTCTATGCCCCGTTTATTCTCCGTCACATCGAGAAAGGCTTCATCCAGCGAGATAGGTTCAATCAAGTCCGTATAGTCATGAAAGATTTCATGCAGCTGTGCCGACACCTCTTTGTAGCGCTGGAAGTGTGGCTCTACGATAATCAGTTGCGGACATAGCCGCTTGGCCACCTGGATAGACTGTGCAGAATGCACACCAAACCGCCTGGCCTCATAGCTCGCCGTCGATACGACACCACGTTCGGCATCATGGCCCACCGCAATAGGTTTGCCACGAAGCTCCGGCTGGTCGCGCTGCTCCACAGCCGCAAAGAACTGGTCCATATCTACATGAATTATCTTCATTGCGCCTACAAAGGTACAGCTTTTCAGCGACTTTATGAAATCTTTCTTTGAATTTCATGGAAAAGAAAAAAGACACGTAAAGATTTGGTAGTATGCTCCTAGTTTTGTACCTTTGCAGCCCAGAAATAGATTTTTAATGGTTTTTAAGGTTGATAAATCATAAATTGTTTTAAAGATTTAGGTTTTATGGTTAATCCATATTGGGCAGGTTCGCTGTGAAGCGAGCCTTCTTTTTTGAACATCAAAGACACCGACCCATTTCTGAGTCGGTGCAATTCATTTGTTCCCCTCTTACATTGCGATAGGACCATGTCCCATGCAGGAGGTTGTACCCAGCGCAGTTAGCGCTGCTGTGAGAATGCTCACAATCACCTGAATAATTGTTTTCCAACTTTCTTTCTTCATAGCTTATTAAATTTTTAATGGTTAAACTTTGACCTTTCAAGTTTCAAGTTTCAACTTGGCTCAACTATCCTCCTTCCACTTTCCACCTTCCTCTTTCCTCTTTAAGAAGTAGAGGGCCTCGGCCCTCATACTTCTTTAATTGTATCCGTCGTCGCCACCTTCGCCGCCAGAGTTGCCTCCGGTGTTGTCACCACCGCTGGTGCCTCCGTTCTGGGTGCCGCCGTTGCCTCCATTCTGGTTGCCGCCGTTGTTGTCGTCACCATTCGTGGGGTTCGTGGTTCCGTTCTCCTGCTCGGGATCTTCAACGTTACCCTCGTCAGTCGAGGTCACGCGCTTCACCTCCTTGCCCTCGCGGTCGTAGCAGGTGATCTGCACGGCAGTCTTCGACAGCTCGTCCTTCAGGTCCACATCAGGCGTGAAGATGATGCGTCGACTCGAGATGAGGCCCGCCTTCACCTTGTTCACGTCGTCCACGCTCTTGGCGCGCAGTCCGAAGCGCATGGTGCCCAGTCCAGGCAGAGCCACGCTGTGACCCTCAGTGGCCCATGCCTTGATCACCTCACCAGCTGCATCCCAGCAGGCCTGCATCACGCCTCGGCTCACACCTGAGCGCAGGGCTGCCTCCTTAATCACCTTGTCTTGAGTCAGAGCCGTGTAGAGCTCAGGCATCATCACGTAACGGTAGGTCTCTGCATACTTGCCCACCTTAATCAGTTGTTCTTTAGCTTTTACTTTAAGTGCCATAATGTTGTGTTTTTTTAATGGTTAAACTTTAAATTGTTAGTGTTTCTCACGTGTCTCCAGAAAGACTCCATTTTTGCCACTTAACTTGAGAATTTTATCTCGCTAGCTAAGAAAAAATATTTCTCTAGTTAGGGCGCAAATTTTATCTCTTTTGACAATGCGAAGGTACTAAATATTTAGATGCAAACCAAGCATTTTTCGGATTTATTTTAAAAATATTTTAAATGTTAAAATGTAAAGATATATGAATTAATTTCGTAGTGTACCAATGTACCATTGTACCATTACGAAAATCGATTTTGTACAGGAGAAAGGTAGATTATATCTTTATATTATATATAATATTATAATATTATATATAATATAATATAGAATACACACTTTTCCGCCCTATATGCTGAAAATGAAAACGCAAATGGTACAATGGTACATTGGTACATTTGCGTTCAATCATATTCAGGGTTTGTGGTGCAAAGTACAAGCCCCTTCTTAAATTTCCAAATTTCCAGATTTTCAGATTTGTATAAACAATTGCGAATAATGGGCGTGATTTCTTTGTTATTTCAAAGATATTCGTTATATTTGCAGTCGAATAACTAAGAATATGCCTACTGACCAGAGCAAATAAAGGAGAGAAGCTTAACCCACTGAACGCAAGAATGACAAATGAGAGACTTTGCAGCAATAGATTTTGAGACGGCTAACAACGAACGTACCAGCGTATGCTCCGTGGGGGTGGTGATTGTTCGTGGTGGGGAGATCGTGGATTCTTTCTACTCCTTGATTCAGCCAGAGCCTAACTATTATAATTATTGGTGTAGCCAAGTTCATGGCCTGACGCGTGAGGACACAGAGGAGGCGCCTGTGTTCCCCAAGGTGTGGGCACAGATAGAACCTCTGATTGAGGGCTTGCCCTTAGTGGCTCATAACAAAAGCTTTGATGAGAGTTGCCTGAAAGCCGTTTTCCGCTGTTATCAGATGGACTATCCGGATTATGAATTCTATTGTACGTGTGTGGCTTCGCGCAGGGCTTTCCCAGAATTGCCAAACCACCAACTGCACACCGTTGCAGCCGCTTGTGGCTATCATCTGGAGCATCACCATCATGCCCTTGCCGATGCGGAAGCCTGCGCCTGGATAGCAAGAGAGATATTATAGCCATTTAAAAACGGCAAAAAAACACTCATTCTCTTGTGTATGTTGATTTTTGTTTGTACATTTGCAGAATCATCATTTATAAGTCAATCAACATGAGATACGGAATAATAGGCACTGGTGCCATTGGCGGATATTACGGCGCAAAACTGGCGAGGGCAGGACAGGAGGTGCACTTCCTGCTGCGTAGCGACTATGGATATGTGAAAGAGCATGGACTGCAGGTGGACTCGTGCGACGGCTCGTTTCACCTGGCTGACGTGAACGCCTATGAGCATACGGAGGATATGCCACCATGCGACGTGGTGCTGGTGGCCCTGAAGTCGGTGAACAACGGCAAGCTGCAGACGCTGCTGCCACCATTGCTGCACGACCATACGCTGGTGGTGCTGATACAGAACGGCATCGGGGTAGAGGAGGACGTGCAGAAGATGTTCCCTGATGTGCAACTGGCTGCAGGACTGGCATTTATCTGCTCTGCGAAGACGGAGCCGGGCGTCGTGAGCCACCAGTGTTACGGCAGCATCAACCTGGCTAACTACTCGTGCCGCGACGAGGCGCTGATGCAGACCGTGGTGGATGAGTTTAGACAGGCCGCCATAGAGACGGGACTGGTGGAATATAACGAGGCGCGATGGAAAAAAGCGGTATGGAACATGCCGTTCAACGGGATGACGGTGGCGCTGCACACGCAGACGGACCTGCTGCTGAAGAACGCATCGACACGACAGCTGATTCGTGAACAGATGATGGAGGTGGTGGGTGCTGCACAGCACTTGGGCGTGAAGAACGTGGACGAGGCGTTTGTGGACAAGATGATTGAGACCACGGACGCGATGACGCCCTATTCGCCGTCGATGCGACTGGACTATGACTTCCACCGACAGATGGAGATATACTATCTGTACACGCGTCCCATAGAGATAGCCCGCGAGGCTGGCTACAGCATGCCGAAACTGGAGATGCTGGAGGCTGAGCTGCGATTCTTAGAGAAAAATGTCTGATGATGATAGGAAGAGTGATAGTATGCTGCCTGCTATTCTCGTTGAATGCAGCAGCACAAGAGCAATCGGCGACGCAGGAGCATGTGACGACTGACAGCGTAGGTACGGAGAAGAGCGAGTCGAGCCTGATGGTGCGCCTTCGCGAGGTGCAGCAGTACTTGGACGACAAGGCCAGGGGAAAGGTGGACCCTCTGTATATTGAGGTGCCTGACAAGCCCTGGAGGGTGATACTGCGCTATAAGGAGAACGTGGTGGACGTGGACTACAGCCAGAGCGTTGACTTTCCTGAATACAACGAGCATGCGGACTGGGAACTGTGCTTCACGCCTCCTGTGGCCTCTTCTGTGGGTTTCTGGGTGGGCTATCGCGGTACGGGGTTCTCGTATTCCAAGTCGCTGACTAAGAACGCAGGTCGCTATTACTCTATCAGCTCGACTGGTGCCAAGTACGGCTTCAACTTCAGACTGAGACGCTTCAACACCCAAGATGCCGAGTTTAATGCGGAAGACCGCAATTTAGACACGGGCGTAGGATCGAAAGAAAGCACTACCGTCAACATGCCGGCACCTGTGTGGATACGTTCCACCTATATCAACGGCTACTACGTGTTTAACGGACGCCGCTACTCGCAGGCTGCCGCCTACAACCAGTCGGTGATACAGCGCCACTCGGCAGGATCGCTGCTGCTGGGAGCCACATGGTATCAGTCGTCGTTCGACTATGATGACATCAAGAACTTTGTCTATATGATTATTGGTCACGGCATCTACCGCGCCAAGGTGCACCAGGCCAACATCGGCGTGGGCTACGGCTACAACTGGGTGCCGCTGCGAGGGCTTGTGGTCAACGTGATGGCGATGCCTACCATTAGCGTCTATGACCGCGTGAAGGCTTATAAATACGAAACGAACTACAAGATGGCGCCGATAGAGGCTGTAGACGACTACGGCGACTGGAACAGGGAGACGAAGACGTGGGCCAACGGAAAGACGCATAAGCCCCTTTTGATGGCTGATGTGAATAATGGTCAGTTTGACTACTGGGAGGTAGAGCCGGAGGTTATCTACAGCATGATGCATTTCAATCTTGACCTGCGCCTCGGCATTGCCTACAACTGGAGTAATTACTTCATTGGCGCCCAGGCGCAGTACAATAACTTCAACTATAAGAGTGACAATTGCAAGGTGAATATCTTCGATGCCTACGCCCGTCTGTCGTTTGGCGTGAGACTGTAAATCAGCGAGTTATGATAAAGAAAGCCATGATATGGATGCTGCTACTGATGCCGTTGACGGCGTGGGCAGCGGAGAAGGAGCTGAAACCACGACTGGTGGTGTGTACGGACATAGCGCCAGCTGATGTGGAGCCTGACGACATGGAGTCGATGGTGAGGCTGATGGCGTATGCCGACTGTTTCGAGATAGAGGCTATCATCACGAGTGTGGGGTGGAACTGCGACCCCTATCCGCAGGAGTGGCAGCAGTATCTGCAGCGTGTCATCGAGGCCTATCGAAAGGATGTGCCCAACTTGATGAAACGCTCTGGGCAGCAGGGCTTTTTTGTAGATCCTGAGATGGGATATCAGCCCATGGGCTACTGGCCCAGCGCCGACTATATCAAGAGTTGCGCCCTGATGGGTAGCATTCATGGTGGTATCAAGGCCATTGGCGAGGGCAACGACTCGCCAGGCAGCGAGAAGCTTATCCTGCTGGCTGACGAGGATGACCCGCGGCCTATCTACGTAGCGGCATGGGGTGGGGCCAACACGCTGGCGCAGGCCATCTGGCGCGTGAAGCAGACCCGTACAGACGACGAAGTCAGAAACTTCGTCCGCAAGTTCCGCCTTTTTACTATTACCGACCAGGATATGCAGTACAGCATGAGGATGAACCGTGCCTACAGCTCGCACATGTGGCTGCGAAAGGACTTTCAGGATGTCCTGCAGTTTATATGGGATGAGGGCGCGTGGCAGGAGCAATGCGAACTGGGCAAGCGCCACTGGCAGCAGCATCAGGACATGATTCAGGGCAAGGGCGCGCTGGGCAAGGAATATCCCACGTATAAATGGGGCGTAGAGGGCGACACGCCGAGCTTCCTCTATGTGATGCCCAATGGACTGAACGACCCAGAAGACCCCCGTCAATGCGGCTGGGCGGGCTATCACGAGCGTGGCCTCTGTGCCGACTCGCTCACCACGGCCTGGACCTCGTGGCAGGAGCCTGTGCGCAGCATCAGCGTGGGCTATAAACAGCGTTTCTATCCTGACGAGCTTAACGATTTCTGTGCCCGTATGCAATGGGCTGCTGAGGGCAAGGGCAACCGCAATCCGCAGGTGGTGGTTAGTGCTCTCAACGGCAAAACCGTTGAGCACACAACCTCCGTTGCCCCTCTTCGTATCAAGGCCAAGGCTGGCGACACTATCCGTCTCGATGCCTCGATGTCGAGCGACCCTGATGGCGACGCCCTCACCTTCCGTTGGTGGCAGCAACAGGAGATTGGGAAAACGAAAGTGACGATTGAGCAGTCAGACCAGTCGATAGCCACCCTTCGCATTCCCAAAGGCACGAAGGCTGACACCATCCACATCATTTGCGAGGTGCACGACGACGGGCCCTTCCATCTCGTGGCGTATCGGAGAATTATAATTAGTAATTAGAAATTATTTGCCGACGCAGAAGTTTTTAAAAATATTTCCTAAGACTTCATGGGGGGTGATTTGACCGCCAGTGATTTCGGAGAGGGTATCAAGGGCTTGGCGGAGATCTTCACTGAGGAGGTCTCCGCTAAGTTGTATTTGCAGACCGTCGATGACGCGCTGGATGCAGTCGTGAGAACGGGTCAGCGCATCGTAATGACGGGCATTGGTGACGATGATATCGTTGTCGGAGAGGGCGGGAATATCAGCTGCTTCGTAGATGGCTCTTTCCAAATCGTCAATACCCGTTCCAAACTTGGCGCTGATGGCGACAAACGGATGATTTAACAAATTGTAACTATTGTTATCGGCCTTGTCTGATTTGTTCTTAACAATTATAAGTTTCTTATTTTCAGTGCGTTGTGAGATATTATTAATCTCTTCATTTGACGGTTCTTCGTCGATGATCCAAAGTACAATTTTGGCCTTGTCGATAGCGGCAAAAGTGCGCTCGATACCTATCTGTTCGACAGTATCTTGCGTCTGACGGATGCCTGCGGTATCGATAAAACGGAAGGTGACACCCTGGATGTCGATGGTGTCCTCGATGGTGTCGCGGGTGGTACCATGAATGTCAGAAACAATGGCGCGATCGTCCTTCAATAGAGCGTTCAGAAGGGTGGATTTTCCTACGTTGGTCTTGCCTACGATAGCCACAGGAATACCTTGCTTGAGGGCTTGTCCTGCTTCGAAACTCTTGGCGAGATGGGTGACTCGATTGTCAATTTCTTTCGCAAGATTCATAAGCTCGCTACGGTCGGCAAACTCCAGATCCTCGTGGTCGGAGAAGTCGAGCTCCAGTTCCAGAAGCGATGTGAGTTTGAGCAACTGTTCGCGCAGCTGTGCGAGTTTGGAAGAAAAGTGGCCTCTGAGTTGACTCAGCGCCATCTGGTGGGTGGCTTTGTTGGTAGAAGCAATCAGGTCGGCCACAGCCTCGGCCTGCGTGAGGTCCATCTTGCCGTTGAGGTAGGCTCGCTGGGTAAACTCGCCAGGATTAGCCATCCTACAGCCGTTTTGAATCAGCAGCTCTAAAACCTTATTTAAGATGTAGCGCGAGCCGTGACACGAGATTTCTGCGCTATCCTCGCCAGTGTAAGAGTGGGGGGCACGGAAGACGGAGACCAGCACCTCGTCGATAACTTGTGGCGACGAAATCTCCACACTCTCGACGATGTGGCCGTAATGGACGGTGTTTGGCTGGGCCTGGGTGAGGTCCTTGGTGAATATACGAGAAAGAATCTCAAGCGACTGAGGGCCTGAGATTCTTATGATTCCGAGTGCTCCACCAGGAGTTGTTGCTAATGCGCAAATGGTCATTTCTTCTTTGCCCAAGTATTTGCTAATATAATGAATGCTACTGTTACTGCAATGAAAACAACCGTCGCCCCCATCTGCCCCTGGGTATTGTCACCAATGATAGGCAGAATGCTTACAAAGGCTGCTGTTATCACAGAAAGGATAGCCATCAGGATGCGCAGCCGCTTGATATTGACTTTCTTCTTTTCTTCTTCGCTGGCCGTATTATAGCCTGCAATGAGTTTGTCGCCTTTACCTATCAGAAAAAGGACGGCAAAGAAGAGAAAGACTATTGCTAATACGATACTAATCATATTCTATCAAGAACTTTCTGTATCAGCGTATCGATGGAGTTCCTATACTCGGTGTTCATCTCTGTGGTGTAGCGGTTGGCGATGACCATACAGCAGGTCATGGCGCGATGGCCCAGCAGAGAGGCCATACCAGCAAGGGCGCTGGACTCCATCTCGAAGTTACAGATCTTCATGTCTTCGTACTCGAACGACTCAATCTTCTCGTTCTGCTTAGGGTCGGCAATGTCGGCACGCAGCACACGGCCCTGAGGACCATAGAAACCACCACACGAGATGGTATAGCCGCGAACCATGTCGTCGCCAGCAATCTGGTCGATGAGGTCGGCATCGGCCACAGCCACATAGGGCGCTCCCTTGATGGGGTCCCACTGCATGTGTTGGCAGAACTCTTTCTCCATAGGGATATCGCACACCACATTACGACCAGCGTAGTAGTTGAGCAAGCCGTCGAAGCCGATGCTCTTGACAGAAGCCACGAAACAGCCAGTAGGCGTGAAGGGCTGCAGTCCGCCGCAAGTGCCGATGCGCACACAGGTCAGGGTGCGATGCTCGTCTTTCTCCTCACGGGTGTTATAATCGATGTTGGCCAGCGTGTCGAGCTCGTTCATCACAATGTCGATATTATCACAGCCGATGCCGTGACTCTGACAGGTGATGCGCTTGCCTTTATAGGTACCAGTGATGGTGTGGAACTCGCGGCTGCTAACCTCGCACTCGATACTGTCGAAGTGGTCGGCAACGGTATTGACACGGGCTGGGTCGCCTACCAGTACCACCCTGTCAGCCAGCTGTTCTGGCTTCAGGTGCAGGTGGAAACACGAGCCGTCCTCGTTGATAATGAGTTCCGATGGGGCAAAGGTTTTCTTTTCGTTTGACATAGTTTTCAGGATTTATTAGTTGTTGTCTTTATAGAGTATTCGGTTTTGTTTCTTCTCTTCCTTGCGAATCTCAAGCTGCAGGGCCTCGAGCTCTTTCTCGCTGTTGAGAATCTCCATGCGCAGGGCTTGACGCTCGCTTTTATTGGCACGTGCATAGTAGTTGCGAGCCAGCTGCAGGGCCTTCTCGAGTGTCTCGGCCTGATGGCGCAGGTTGTCGAGAGTGGTGAGACTTGTGGCCTGAGGTTTGAGACTTGAGGTTTGCGTTTTGGCCTTCTTGAAACGGGCCTGCGCTTCCTGTAGCTGCTTTTTGTCGCCCCAGGAGTCGGCAATATGGTCTATGCGTGCCAGTGATCGCAGCTGTTCGTCAGAATAGGCCTCGGAAGTGTAGATCTTACGCGTCTCGTTGGGGATGAAGACGTAGATGCACACCTTGCCTTCAGGCTGACGGCGATCAGTAACGAAATAGCCCAGGTTGTTAGCCTCGTCGATGGCGTAGAGATAGTCGTTGGCTGTCGATGAGAACGGCATTCCCAGGTTCTCGGCACGCAGGAACGAGCCTGTGTCGCTGTCGTAGCGGGTGACGAAGAGGTCGTAGCCGCCAATGCTGTTGGCACCCTTCTGTGCAAAGTAGAGCGTGGTGCCGTCGGCCATGAGGAACGGGAAGTTGGCAGAGGCATCGCTGATGCCCTCAACCCTTGTGGGTGTGGTCCATGTGTTGCCGATATAGTCGCACTGGGCAATATGGTATGTGGAGTCTTTCTTGTCGAAATAGGTGGTGAGGCGGTGGTCCTTCAACTCATTGGTAAACTGTCCCAGCGAGTCGTTCTGCTCCAGCAGTCCGGCATCGGCCGAAAGGGGTATGTGTCTGATGAAATTGGCCTTGTTGACCACCATGCTGTCGATGAAGACGATTTTCTGGGTAGATACCAGCATCTGCTGGATGCGCGGGTCTTCCACCACAACGGGTTTCTTAACCGCCTTCCTGCTCTTTCTGCGTTGTGCATCGGCGCATAATGGCATCAGCATCGCAATGACTAATAGGAGTATGGTATATCTTCTCATATCGTTTTGTCTTTAAAAAGGCAAATATACGACAATAAATTGAGAATTGACGAATGGAAGATGTATAATTAACGGAATTTAAGATAATTGCACCAGTTTGTCGGCTCTGACAATGGCATTCCACAAACTGTGGCGCATCTCGCCATTCTGCTGTTGAAGGGTTTCAAACAGCTGACGCATATCGCTGCGGTGGCTGTCGTGTTCGTAAGGACAGAGTTTCACCTGCTTCTCGTAGCCGCGTAGCTCGGCATAGCGCTGGATGTCGGCCTCTTCGACCATGCATAGCGGACGGATGATGCTGAGGGGCATCTTACGCATCTTGAGCAGGGCGGGCATCGTGTCGAAGCGTCCCTGATAGAAGAGGTTCATCAGACAGGTGTGGAGCAGGTCGTCCTGATGATGACCCAGGGCAATCTTGTTACAGCCCAGCTCCTGTGCCAGATTGAAGAGCTGCTTGCGGCGATGCCAGGAGCAGAGGAAACAGGGAGGCTTTTGTTTGAATTGAGAATTGAGAGTTGAGAATTCAGAATTCTTGCGTCCCGTTGGTAGCAAGCGAGCAGAGCTCGAGCGGAGAGTTGAGAATTCAGAATTATGATTAGTTGGGGTGGGAGAGAAGCTGGTGGTGACGATATGGAGCTTTACGCCGAGGTCGTCGCAGAAGTGCTGCAGATAGTCGGTAGAGGTCTCGTATGAGATATTCTCCATGCGCACATGGATAGCTTCAACACGGAACTTGGGCTTGTCTATCTTGGCGCGCTTGGCCAGCATCTCGAGCAGACACAAAGAGTCTTTGCCACCTGACAGTCCTACGAGCACATAGTCGTTGTCCTCAAGCAGACGGTAGGTGGCAAAGGCTTTTACAAAGCGTTCTCGGATGCGTTTCTCCAAGCGTTCAAGCTCTGTCTTCATCATTTATCCATAAACACTAAGTAAACGGCGCAAATGATGAGCAGGAAGGCCAGGATGTGGTTCCAATGCAGGTGAGTGCCCTGGAACATGATGTTGGCAATGATGCAGAACACAGCCAGCGAGATGCACTCCTGGATGACCTTCAGCTGAATGAGGTTGAAGGGTCCTCCGTTTTCTACGAAGCCCAAACGATTGGCAGGCACCTGACAGCAGTACTCAAAGAAGGCGATGCCCCACGAGAAGACGATGACGCCGATGAGGGGCCAGTTGCTGCTGGTGCCGTTCTCCTGTAACTTTAAATGCCCATACCAAGCAAGTGTCATGAAGACGTTGCTTAGTATGAGCAATATGATGGTATATAGTCCGTTCATAATTTAAAGTAATAGGTAATAGTGAAAAGTGAAAAATTTGCTACCGCACACCGACAAATGAAAGGCAGCAGCAAATTATTCACTTTTCACTTTTCACTTTTCACTTAAATAAGCGTCCATGTTCTGGGCAGCACGACGGCCGTCGCCCATAGCGAGAATCACCGTTGCACCACCACGTACGATGTCACCACCAGCAAAGATCTCCTTGCGGCTTGACTGCATCTCCTCAGAGACGGCGATGGTGTTCTTGCGACCCAGCTCCAAGCCCTCGATACTCTTGGGAACGAGTGGGTTAGGCGATACACCTACAGCCACAATCACCTGATCGACATCGAGTGTGACGGTCTTGCCCTCAACAGGTACAGGCGAACGACGGCCAGAAGCATCGGGCTCGCCAAGCTCCATTACCTGCAGAACAGCCTGCTTCACAGCACCAGCCTCGTCAGCGATATACTCGATAGGATTATGCAGGGTGAGGAACTTGATGCCCTCTTCCTTGGCGTGCTTCACCTCCTCTAGACGAGCAGGCATCTCAACCTCAGAACGACGATAAACCAGTGTGACGTCAGCACCTAAGCGCTTGGCTGTACGACAAGAGTCCATAGCGGTGTTACCACCACCCACCACGAGCACGCTCTTGGCAGGATTCAGCGGCGTATCGGTCTTGGGGTTGGCAGCGTCCATCAGGTTTACACGTGTCAGATACTCGTTACTTGACATGATGTTGATGCTGTTCTCACCAGGGATATTCATGAAGTTAGGCAGACCAGCACCAGAGCCCACGAAGATGCCCTTGAAGCCCTGCTGCTCCAGCTGTTCTACGCTGATGGTCTTACCCACGATGACGTCGGTCTGGAAATGAACGCCCATCTTGGCAAGGTTCTCGATTTCTACGTCGACAATCTTGTTGGGCAGACGGAACTCGGGAATACCATACTTAAGCACACCACCGATTTCGTGCAATGCCTCGAAGACATACACGTCGTAGCCCTTCTTCACCATGTCGCCAGCGAAACTCAGTCCTGCAGGACCAGAGCCTACAACAGCAATCTTGATGCCGTTAGAGGCTGCAATCTCAGGCAGAGAGATGTTGCCGCTCTCGCGTTCGAAGTCAGCAGCAAAACGCTCCAGATAGCCGATGGCTACAGCGGGTTCGTTCATCTTCAGGTGAATACACTTGCTCTCACACTGCTTCTCCTGAGGACACACACGTCCGCAGACAGCGGGTAGGGCAGAGGTGTTCTTCAGCACCTTAGCAGCAGCCAGGAACTGACCACGCTCGATGTTCTTGATGAACGATGGGATATTGATATTTACAGGACAGCCCTCTACGCAAGTAGGCTTGGCGCAGTCCAGACAGCGCTTGGCCTCTGTCATTGCCATCTCCTTGGTCAGGCCGATATTTACCTCTTCTGTACGAGTTGTAGCACGATAAACGGGGTCGAGCTCAGGCATCACCACACGCTCAATCTGTGTGCGCTCCTTGGGTTTCATGCTCTTTCTGAGCTCGTCGCGCCAAGCAGCGTTGCGATCAGTCAGCACCTCGATAGGATCGTTGGTGGGATCGCTGTCCATCTTGATATCTGCGGTCTTTGAACTTTCAACTTTCAATTGTCCACTTTCTACTGAATCCAGGTGCTCCTCGTAGTGGGCCAGCTCCTCCTGCTCCTCGCGCTTGAAAGTTCCCATACGTTTGAACATCTCGTCCCAGTCAACCAGTGCACCATCAAACTCAGGACCGTCGATGCAGACAAACTTGGTCTTACCACCAATCGTCAGACGACAAGCACCACACATACCAGTACCATCAACCATAATGGTGTTGAGCGATACCTCGCAGGGAATATTGTGCTTCTGGGCGGTGAGGTTCGAGAACTTCATCATGATTGGAGGGCCAATGGCGAAGACCTTATCGACGTGTTCCTGTTCGAAGAATTTCTCCATACCCACAGTCACAACGCCCTTCTCGCCGTACGAGCCGTCGTCAGTCATGATAATCACCTCGTCAGAGCTCTCGCGTACCTTATCCTCTAATATAATAAGGTCCTTAGAGCGACCAGCCATCACAGACAGCACACGGTTGCCAGCGGCCTTCAAAGCCTGGATGATGGGCAGCATAGGAGCCACACCCAGTCCACCACCAGCACATACCACGGTGCCGTACTTCTCAATCTTTGTGGGATTACCCAGCGGACCTACTACGTCTGTCACATAATCGCCTTCGTTCAGGGCGCACAGCTTCTTCGATGAGAGACCCACCATCTGAACCACCAGCGTGATGGTGCCTTTCTCGATGTCTGCGCCAGCGATGGTCAGGGGCATACGCTCACCTTTCTTTCCAACGCGCACGATGACGAAGTTACCAGCTTTACGGCTCTTCGCAATCAGCGGAGCCTCAATCTCGAAAAGGAAAACCTTCTCTGAGAACTGTTCTTTTCTTACAATTTTGTTCATAAATGATGCTTGTCTGCTACAAAATGATTGAAATTCGGCTGCAAAGGTACGAATTAGCGAGCAAAATGCCAAATTAATACAAAAAAAAGATGCGGAACAATCAATATTCCGCATCTTTTGATAATTTTCCTTGATGAAAGGTGAGCCTTTGCAACAAGATTAAGCCTCGGCGGGAGCCTCTTCAGTGGCGGCTGCCTCCTCTGCGGGAGCCTCAACCTCGGGCTCAGCCACAGCAGCAGCTTTCTTGTCAGCTACCTTCTTGGCAATAGCCTCGTTCACCTTCTTCTCCTCTGCCAGAGCCTTTGCTGCTGCATCCTTCTTAGCCTTAGCTACCTCGGCTGCTACCTTTTCAAGACCCTTCTGCTTGTCTGCCTTCCATGCATCGAACTTCTTCTGAGCAGTAGCCTCGTCGAAAGCGCCCTTCTTTACGCCACCCTTCAGGTGCTTCATCAGGTAAACGCCCTCGCGGCTGAGGATGTTACGAACAGTGTCAGTGGGCTGTGCGCCTACCTCTACCCAGTACAATGCACGGTCGAAATTCAAGTCTACCGTGGCGGGATTGGTGTTAGGATTGTAAGAACCAATCTTCTCAGTGAAACGACCATCACGTGGTGCACGAGCGTCGGCGATAACGATGCTGTAGAAAGCATAGCTCTTACGACCACCGCGCTGCAATCTGATTTTTGTTGCCATGTTTTAAATGTTTTTTGTTGTTAAAAGTTTGAATTTCATGCCTCCATCTCGTGAAAGCGGGTGCAAAGGTACGAAAAAAAAGTGAAAAGTGAAAAGTGAAGAGTGAAAATTTTGCTTCCGCAGCGTTTTTTTTAGTTTTTTTGTGTAATTTTGTGCCCGATGAAGCAAGAATTGTCGATACTTATACCTGCATATAACCATCCTTGCACCCTGATGGTGAAGGATTTGTGTGCTCAGGTGGAAGACCTGAGAAAGGAAGGCGTAACCTGCGAGGTGATTGTGGCTGAGGATGGAACAACGGATGCTGACGCCCTTGCTGCCAACGCAGAGATAGCCACGATTCCCTGTTGCCGCTACCTGAAGCGCAGTCAGAATGTGGGACGAGCTGCCATCCGTAATGTGCTGGCTCGTGAGGCTCAATATGAATGGCTGCTGTTCTTGGATGGCGATATGGCTATTCCTTCTAAGCATTTCCTGAGAAACTGGATGGAGGCTGAAACTGACGAGGTAGCCTATGGCGGCTATGTGGTGGGTGAAGGCTCACGTTCTTCCTTGCGTTTTATCTATGAGAAAGAGAATGAACCCATGCATCGGGCCGAAGAGCGTAAGAAGCGACCTTATCAGCATTTTCATACCTGCAACTTCTTGATACGTAGGGACTTGATGCTGGCTAATCCTTTTGACGAGCGTTTCCGTCACTATGGTTATGAGGATGTGTTCTTTGGTAAGCAGCTGAGGAAAAACGATATAAAGATAGTGCATGTGGATAATCCTGCAGGCTTCTTCGATTTTGAGGACAATGCCCATTTCGTGAGTAAGACGGAAGAGGGACTGCGTACGCTCCACGCTTTCCGCAGCGACCTGCGCGGCTATTCTCAGATGCTAACGTTTGTCGAGGGTATTCACTTGGGTGTCGTACGTTGGTTTTTCCGTTGCTGGCATCGTCTGTTTGGTGCCTTGGAACGCAGGAACCTATGTGGTCAGAACCCCTCGCTAAAGATTTTCAAATTATATAAGTTAGGATACTACTTGAGCATAAAAAAGTAATCATATGACGAAGAGATTTGCATTTAAGATGTTTTTGAAGCCAGGCTTCGAGAACGAATATGCCAAGCGTCATGCTGCCATCTGGCCAGAGCTGAAGAAGATGATTAAGGAGCAGGGCGTAGGTAATTATAGCATCTACTGGGACAAGGATACGAATATTCTGTTTGCCTATCAGGAGTGCTCTAAGGAAGGCAACTCGCAAGATACCACTCATGTTGATCCCATCACGCAACGTTGGTGGGATATGATGTCGGATATCATGGAGGTGAATGACGACAATTCGCCTGTGACCATTCCGTTGCCAGAGCTATTCCATCTGGACTAACGCATCGATGGGACTACGCAGTATCAGTCCTACTGAGTAGCCTTCTTCTTGGGCTGCCTGCTTCAGCTGTTCCTGATAGTAGAAGGCAATGCTGCCTACAGCTGAGATGGGTAGATCGCGACGTTGATAGGGGTTGATGTTGTGTATAATAAACTCCTTAAAACTGTTGATTGTCAGTTCGTTAACGGCTGGTTCATTGGTATACTTGCTGATAAATTCTGATAGCGAAGCCAGCCAACGGTTGGCCTGTGGTTGACGATACACACGGTCTATTATCTGTGGCATTGACAACTGCAGTTCCGACTCAAAAGTCGTCTTGAGATCTTGGGATAGTCTGCCTTTATAAAGGGCATTCAGAAAACGCTTTCCCAAGGTGGCACCGCTGCCCTCGTCACCCAGGATATAGCCCAAGGCGGGGGTGTTCATAACAATCTGCTGACCATCGAACAGGCACGAGTTGGCACCTGTGCCCAAGATGCAGGCGATACCCTCTTTCTTTCCACACAGTGCTCGTGCTGCCCCCAGCAAGTCGCTTTGGGCCTCGATGTGGGTGGCCTGAGGAAAGGCTTCCTGAAGCAATTGCTGCATCTTCGTTTGCAACTCGGGTCTCACACCACTTCCGTAAAACTGAATGCTCTCAACATAAGCTGTTCCTAATTGAGGCAGCAACTCGTCTTTCAGGATGCTGCGAATGGTGGCTTCGTCCTGATGGAAAGGGTTAATACCTTGAGTCTTGATGCGCTGGCCGTCAATGGCCCAGTCTGTTTTGGTGCTGCCGCTATCAGCTATGAGCGAATGATGTTTCATGATGGTTATCTTACAGATTGTTTGTATTTCATATATCTAAGCCGTATCTGGTCAACATATTCGGCCGTTTCCTTACCTCGCATATAGCCGCTCTGGACCAACGAGTCGCGATAATACTTCGGATCGCTGAGGCGAAGCACATATTCCTTCACATCGCTCCATACCTGAGGATTGCGACCATCGCGCTCTGCCAACCTCATGGCGTCGCGAATATGTTGCAGACCACCATTATAGGATGCCAATGCCAGATTCTGACGCTCGAAATAGTTGTGCACAAACGACAGCTCGCCCTCCAGCTCCTTCAGCAGACGAGTGGCTGCCTCGATGTTCTTCTCAGGATTGGTTATCTCATCGCGAGGCAGTCCCAGATGGTCGGCTGTTGCAGGCATAATCTGCATGAGACCCTTGGCGCCAGCCCAAGATTGCGCTTCAGGATCGAATGTTGACTCCTGATAGCATTGGGCTGCCAATAGTCGCCAGTCCCAACCTATTCTTCTTCCATATAAACGGAAAAGGCCGTCATAACGTGAGATGACTTGATGGGAAAGCATGGGTGCATAGACCCGTCGCTGGACACGAGGTCGTGAGAGCAGTTGTTTTTCTTGCAATCGGGCTTGTGCCAGCATATCGGGCTTATACCAATTGTTCAGAGCCTCTTCCAACAAAGGCTTTTCTGGACCAACGACCCATCCTGGCGTCTTATTGTTTGTGGTGTCGAGTGCCATGATGATAATGTCGGCATCGCCTGCAGTCAGGCGTTCTCTCAGTTCGCTGGTGTCACGACAGGTCTCCATGCGCAGCTTCACGCCAAGCTCGCTGGCAAACTGTTCTCCTAAAAGATAATGTGCACCCAGATGGCGACCTTGGTAGCCATAATAAGTGTCAGGACCTATGAGGGTCACGCCAATCAGCTCGCCAGCCTGTTGTATCTCAGAGAGGTCGAACTGTGAATTGCTCCCCTCGGAGGTAGAAACCGTCCAGGGTAGGGTAATGGTCTCCTGTCGTTGCGAGCAAGACGCAAAGAGCAGGAAAAAGAGCATAAATATACTTGTCTGTTTCAAAAAACTCAGAATTTTGATGCAAAAGTAAGCATTTTATTGCAAATTAAAGAAAAAAACTGTAATTTTGCATCCGAATAAGTAAGATATAGGGTAAAAAGGTAAATAATTTAAGATATGTTACGTATTGCAGTACAATCAAAAGGACGTCTGTTTGAAGACACCATGCAGTTGCTGAGTGAGGCTGATATCAAGGTGAGTGCCAGTAAGCGTACCCTCTTGGTAGAGGCAAGTAATTTCCCATTGGAAGTCCTTTATCTGCGTGATGATGATATTCCACAGTGTGTGGCTACGGGTGTGGCCGATATCGGTGTGGTAGGTGAGAACGAATTTGTGGAGCGCGGTGCCGAGGCCGATATTGTATCGCGACTGGGATTCAGTCGTTGTCGTCTGTCGCTGGCCATCCCCAAGGATATCGATTATAAGGGTCTGGAGTGGTTCAATGGCAAGACCATCGCCACCTCTTATCCTGTTATCCTGGAAAAGTTCCTCAGCAAGAATCACATCAATGCAGAGATTCATGTCATTACAGGTAGTGTGGAGATTAGCCCAGGTATTGGTTTGGCCGATGCCATTTTCGATATCGTCAGCAGCGGATCTACGCTGGTGAGCAACAACCTGCGTGAGGTAGAGGTGGTGATGCAGAGCGAGGCCTTGTTGATTGGACATGCAGGTATGAGTCAGGAGAAGAAAGACTTGCTCAACCAGATGCTGTTCCGCTTTGCTGCCGTTCGTGAGGCTGAAGATAAGAAATATGTCCGCATGAATGCGCCCAAGGCCCGTCTGCAGGAGATTATCAACGTGCTGCCTGGTCTGAAGAGTCCCACCATCATCCCTCTGGCTGATGAGGAATGGTGCTCTGTACATACTGTACTCGACGAGAAACGTTTCTGGGAGATTATCGGTCAGCTGAAAGAGCTGGGCGCACAAGGCATCCTGGTGACTCCCATTGAGAAGATGATTCTTTGAGAAGTGAAAAGTGAATAGTGAAAAATTTGCTACCGCATAGATGAAGATTATCAATTATCCCAAACAGGAGCAATGGGCCGAGATTTGTCAGCGTCCACATCTTGACATCACGCAGTTGATGAACACCGTCAGTAGCGTATTGAGCGATGTAAAGGCACGTGGTGACGAAGCTGTCAAGGAATACGAGCAGCGTTTTGACCATGTAGCGCTTGCCTCTCTGGCTGTTACTGAAGCCGAGATTGACGAGGCTGAGACATTGGTAAGTGCCGACTTGAAGGCTGCCATCAAGCTGGCTCATGAGAATATCTTCAAGTTCCATGCTGCACAGAAGTTTGAAGGTCAGAAGATTGAGACACGTGCTGGTGTGGAATGCTGGCAGAAAAGTGTGGCTATCGAGAAGGTTGGTCTTTATATTCCTGGAGGCACAGCACCGTTGTTCTCTACCGTCTTGATGTTGGCTACGCCTGCTAAGATTGCTGGATGTCAGGAGATTGTGCTTTGCACGCCTCCAAACCGCGAAGGTAAAGTGAACCCCGCCATCTTGGTGGCAGCCCGTATTGCTGGCGTCAGTCGTATCTTCAAGGCTGGTGGTGTGCAGGCTATCGGAGCGATGGCCTATGGTACAGAATCTGTACCCAAGGTGTTCAAGATCTTCGGTCCAGGCAATCAGTATGTGATGGCTGCCAAACAGCAGGTGTCGCTGGGCGATGTGGCCATTGATATGCCTGCTGGTCCTAGCGAGGTTTGTGTGCTGGCCGATGATACTGCCGATGCTGCCTTTGTGGCTGCCGACCTGCTGTCGCAGGCCGAGCATGGTATTGACTCGCAGGTGCTGCTGGTTACCACTTCGGAAAAGCTGCTCCAAGAGGTGCAGAATGAGGTGGAGCGTCAGTTGAATCTGCTGCCTCGTAAGGAGATTGCCGAGAAGGCTCTTGAGAACAGCCGCTGTGTGCTGGTCAGCTCTTCTGATGAGATGATGGCTCTTTCTAATATGTACGCGCCCGAACATCTTATTATTCAAACAGCCAACTATGCTGAGATGGCTGAGCAGGTGGTGAATGCCGGAAGCGTGTTCCTGGGCAAATATGCCTGTGAGAGTGCTGGCGACTATGCCAGCGGCACGAATCATACATTACCCACTCACGGCTATGCTACAGCCTATAGTGGCGTGAACCTTGACAGCTACTGTCGTAAGGTCACCTTCCAACATCTGTCGGAAGAAGGCATCCGACAGATAGGTCGTGCCGTAGAGCTGATGGCTGAGGCTGAACAGCTGGATGCTCACAAGAATGCGATGACTGTACGCTTACGTGCAATAGAGAATTGATAATTGAGATTTGAGAATTATGATTAGTCTTGAAAAACTAACCCGCAAGAATATCTGGAATCTGGCACCCTATAGCTGTGCCCGTAATGAGTTCTCAGGAACAACGGCCAGGGTTTTCCTCGATGCCAACGAGAATCCTTATGGTAGTCCTCTGAACCGTTATCCAGACCCTTTGCAACTGGAGCTGAAGAAGAAGATTGAGCAGGTAAAGGGCATTCCTGTTGACTATACCTTTCTTGGTAATGGCAGCGACGAGGCTATCGACCTGATGTACCGTTGCTTCTGTGAGCCGAAGGAAGACAATGTGGTGGCCATTGAGCCCACCTATGGCATGTATAAGGTGTGCGCTGATATCAATGATGTGGAATATCGTCCTGTGTTACTCGACGAGAACTATCAGATTGCAGCAGACAAACTACTGGCTGCCTGCGATGCCCATACAAAGGTGATTTGGGTCTGCAGTCCTAACAACCCTACTGGTAATGATATCAATCGCGACGAAATAGTAAAACTGCTGAATGCTTTCGAAGGTATTGTGGTTGTTGACGAAGCCTATAGCGACTTCTCGCGACTGCGTCCTTTGCGCTATGAGCTGCCTCGCTATCCTAACCTGGTGGTGCTCAACACGCTGAGTAAGGCGTGGGCCTCGGCAGCCATCCGACTGGGTATGGCTTTCGCCTCTCCAGAGATTATTGACATTTTCAATAAGGTGAAGTATCCCTATAATGTCAACTATCTCACTCAGCAGCAGGCCATCAAGGTATTGAGCGACCCCTTTGAGGTTGACCGTTGGGTGCAGATGATTCTTCAGGAACGTTCACGCATGCTTGAGGCTTTCAGTCAGTTGTCTATCTGTGAGAAGGTATATCCTACAGATGCCAACTTCTTCTTGGCCAAGGTTAGTGATGCTCAAGGCATTTATGACTATCTGGTGAAGCAGGGCGTTATTGTCAGGAACCGTACCCGTGTGCAGCTCTGTCATAACTGTTTGCGAATCACCATTGGTACTCGCAACGAGAATAATGAGCTGATTGGCACCCTTCGCCAATACAAATAAAGGGTAAAGAAAATAAAAAAGATACTCATTTTTTTTGTCGTTATGAAAAAAATGAGTATCTTTGCACTCGATTTCAGAAACAGCGTTTCTATCCGTGAAGCGCTTTATTACAAAAATCACATTCAATTTTATCAATTTGTCGTATAACATATTATTGTTAGATATGTACACCAAAGAACAATTAGAGCAAATGCCAATCCCCGAATTGATGGAGGTGGCAGGGCAGTTGGGAGTGAAAGTATCTCAGGATGACACGATGGAGAACGTTATCTATGAGATTCTTGACAAGGCCGCTATAGAGAGCGCTTCTGGCGCTTCGGCCACCAAGCGCAAACGCACCCGTATTGCCAAGAAAGATACTGACAAGGTATATTCTGTCAGAGGAAAGGAGGGTGAGAACCTTGATGTGAAGAACCAGAAGAACAAAGCGCCAGAGGCACCCTCGTTGTTTGCCGACTTATCTGAGCCACAGGCTGAGAGTCAGGCACCAGCCGTAGAGGCTGCACCTGCAGAAGAGCCGAAGCCCAAGCGCAGAGGTCGTAAGTCGAAGGCTGAGCTGGCTGCCATTGCTGCCGCAGAGGCTGCAAAGCAGGCACAGGAGGCTGCTGCAGCACAGGAAGAGAAGGTAAAGGAAGATTTGTCAGACATTGTTCCTGAGGCCAGCGCCGATTTCTCTTCTGATGAAGAGCCTGCCGTCGAGATGCTCGAGCAGTTGCAGGAAAAGATGTCACGTCATCAGGAGATGACTCCCGATATGCAGAGTCTGATGGAAGACGAGGATATATGGGAAGGTGATCCTGGCGACGGAACAGACTTTATTACTGTGGTGGACCTGCCTATTGAGGATCAGGCCGCCATTCCTACATTGGATATGTTCGACCGTCCTGTCGTACAACAGTCAGAACAGGTGTTCCAGCCTGCAGGACAGCAACCCTCAGCACCCATTGCCCGTTTTGATTTTGAAGATCTCATTGATGGCAATGGTGTCCTTGAGCTCTTGCAGGATGGCTATGGTTTCCTGCGCTCCAGCGACTACAACTATCTGTCATCGCCTGATGATATCTATGTATCGCCCCAGCAGATTAAGAAATACAGCCTGAAAACGGGTGATGTCGTAGAGTGTACTGTACGTCCTCCGCATGACAATGAGAAATATTTCGCCATGTCGACTGTGAAGTCCATTAATGGACGTGAGCCGTCGGAGGTGAGAGACCGTGTGTCGTTCGAGCACTTGACGCCCTTGTTCCCTGACGAGAAGTTCAATCTCTGTGGCGACCCCGCCACCACCAATCCCTCGACCCGTATCGTGGATTTGTTCTCGCCAATAGGTAAGGGACAGCGTGCGCTGATTGTGGCACAGCCCAAGACAGGTAAGACCATCCTGATGAAGGATATTGCCAATGCTATTGCTGCCAACCATCCTGAGGCATATATCATGATGCTGCTCATCGATGAGCGTCCTGAGGAGGTAACAGATATGAGCCGTACTGTTAATGCTGAGGTGATTGCCTCTACGTTCGATGAGCCTGCCGACCGTCATGTGAAGATTGCAGGTATTGTGCTCGAGAAAGCAAAGCGTATGGTAGAATGTGGTCACGATGTGGTTATCTTCCTCGATTCTATCACACGTCTGGCCCGTGCTTATAATACGGTGTCGCCTGCCAGCGGTAAGGTGCTTACTGGTGGTGTTGATGCCAACGCTCTGCAGAAGCCCAAGCGCTTCTTTGGTGCTGCCCGTAATATTGAGAATGGTGGTTCGCTGACCATTATTGCTACAGCCCTTGTTGATACTGGTTCAAAGATGGACGAGGTGATTTTCGAGGAGTTCAAGGGTACGGGTAATTCTGAGATACAGCTCGACCGTATGCTCAGCAACAAGCGTGTGTTCCCTGCATTGAACCTTGTCCAGTCTTCTACTCGTCGCGACGACCTGCTGCAAGACCAGACCACGCTCAACCGCATGTGGATTATCCGCAAGTTTATTGCCGAGATGAACCCGATAGAAGCCATGAATACTGTTCGCGATCGCCTTGTGCAGAGTCGCAACAACGAAGAGTTCCTGATGTCGATGAACGGTTAAAAACTTCAA
Source organism: uncultured Prevotella sp. (assembly GCF_946407605.1). GTDB lineage: Bacteria > Bacteroidota > Bacteroidia > Bacteroidales > Bacteroidaceae > Prevotella. The sequence continues at coordinate 51,440 of NZ_CAMJOS010000011.1, read as the reverse complement.
ATTGTTTCGTTATATCAGAAATAATATGTATTTTTGTGGCTGCAAACGAAAGAAACAGAAAATCTATCAAAAAATTAACAAAAGACAATGGCAAAAATTGTAACTTTGGGCGAGATTATGCTTCGCCTGTCGCCTCAGGGCAACGACCGTTTTATTCAGAGTGAATCATTCCGCATCATTCCTGGTGGCGGCGAGGCTAATGTAGCTATCAGCTTGGCTAATTATGGTCATGAGGCTTATTTCGTAAGCAAATTGCCCAAGCATGAGATAGGCCAGATTGCCGTGAACGCGCTGCGCCGTTATGGTGTTGATACCCGTTTTGTGGCTCGTGGCGGCGACCGTATAGGTCTCTATTATGCAGAGACGGGTGCATCAATGCGTCCTTCAAAAGTTATTTACGACCGTGCTCACTCCAGCATCGCTGAGGCTAATCCCTCTGATTTCGATTTCGATGCTATTATGGAGGGTGCCCAGTGGTTCCATTGGAGTGGCATCACACCCGCTATTTCTGACAAGGCTGCCGAGCTGACCAAGTTGGCTTGTGAGGCTGCCAAGCGTCATGGTGTCACGATTAGTGTTGACCTGAACTTCCGCAAGAAGCTGTGGACCAGCGAGAAGGCTATCTCTATTATGCGTCCTTTGATGAAATATGTGGATGTTTGTATCGGCAACGAGGAAGACGCAGAGCTCTGTCTCGGCTTCAAGCCCGATGCTGACGTAGAAGGCGGTCAGACCGATGCTGCTGGCTATGAGGGCATCTTCAAGCAGATGATGCAGGAGTTCGGCTTCAAGTATGTTGTCTCTACGCTCCGCGAGAGTTACAGCGCTACCTATAACGGTTGGAAGGCCCTTATCTACGATGGTAAGGAGTTCTACCAGAGCAAGCGCTACGAGATCAATCCCATCATCGACCGCGTTGGTGGTGGCGACTCGTTCTCAGGTGGTCTGATTCATGGTCTGCTGACGAAGAAGACTCAGGGCGAGGCCCTTGAGTTTGCTGTGGCTGCTTCTGCTCTGAAGCACACTATCAATGGCGACTTCAACCTGGTGTCTGCCGATGAGGTAGAGGCTCTGGCTGGTGGTAGTGCCAATGGTCGTGTTCAGCGCTAAAATCTAAATATCGTAATAACGTTATAACGTAATAACGAAAAAGAAAAAATGGCAAAGTTTGATAAGATAGCTGTCATGAAGAAGATTGGTGATACTGGTATGGTGCCCGTCTTCTATCATAAGGATTTGGAAACTTGCAAGAACGTGGTGAAGGCCTGCTACGAGGGCGGTGTCCGTGCGTTTGAGTTTACGAATCGTGGCGACTTCGCTCAGGAGGTCTTCGGCGAGCTGGTGAAGTGGGCCGACAAAGAGTGTCCTGAGTTGGCTCTGGGCATTGGCTCTGTTGTCGATGCTCCCACAGCAGCCCTTTATCTGCAGTTGGGTGCCAACTTCGTGGTTGGTCCGCTGTTCAATCCTGAGATTGCTCCTGTCTGCAATCGTCGTCTGGTGCCTTATTGCCCTGGCTGCATGACGGTTTCTGAGATTGGTAAGGCTCAGGAGCTGGGTTGCGACCTGACGAAGGTTTTCCCTGGCGATGTGGTTGGTCCTAACATGGTGAAAGGCCTGAAGGCTCCTATGCCTTGGTCAAAGATCATGGTGACAGGCGGCGTTGCTCCAGAAGAGGAGAACCTGACCAAATGGTTCAAGTCGGGTGTCTTCTGTGTGGGTATGGGCTCGAAGCTGTTCCCATCAGACAAAGTGAAGGCAGGCGATTGGCAGTATGTAACGGATAAGTGCCGCGAAGCACTTGGTTACATTGCCAAAGCTCGTGCCTGAATAACAATGATTCCTTAAATAACATCAGGAGGTTAAGGTATGAAAAATGGTTTTACGTTTTCATGGCTTAGCCTCCTGTTGCTTTTGTTCTTTTCGTGTGCAGACGGAACGTCTCCTGAAGTGGACCGTCTGAATGCGCAGTCTTACAACGCCCATTACCGCAATCTGGATTCTACTGTTAGCTATGCGCGCCAGGCTTTTGCTTTGGCCAAAGAACAGGGCTATCGTGATGGTCAGGCAGAGGCGCTGAATAATTTGGCCTTTGTCGATATTGCTACGATGCACTATGACGATGCCCGTGATCATCTTGATAGCATATTCCAGATTACTGACAACCAGTTGGAGTTGCTGGTGGCTTATATCCAGCAGATGCGTCTGTGCCAGCGCCAGTCGCTCAATCGTGAGTTCTACGATTGTCGCGAACATGCCCAGCGGGCCCTCAACCGCATTAACGAAGAGCGCAATCTGCTGTCAGATCGTCAACTGTCGCGTTTGGTCTATGCTGAGAGCGAACTGGCTATTGTTACCTCCACCTATTATTATTATGTGGGTCTTGAGCGTCAGTCTATCGATGCCATCGAGTCTATTACGTCAGATGTCGAGAACGACACCGCCCAGTGGCTCAACTACCTTTATAATATAGGTGCTGGTGGCATCATTACCCAGGGCACGCAGGCAGAAATCAACCAGATAGAGTTCGACCATCTGATGCGTTGCTTCCTGTTGGCACAGCAGGAGGGCTATCCTTATTTTGTGGCCAACTCGTTGGAGGCGTTGGCAGAGCATCTGAGTGTAGCAGAATATCGTGAGCAGCTGACCTTCGACAATCAGCCTGCCATGAAATTCATCAATCCTGAGAATGTAGAACCCGAGCTGCTGCCGCTGTGGATGGCTGATGGTGCGCTTGACATCTTCCAGACCTATGGCGACACCTATCAGACGGCTGGTGCCTTCCGTACGTTGGCTACGTGCTGCCTGTCGCTGAGCGATTACGAGGGAGCCTTGGATAACTTGGAAAAGGCCTTGGGCGATACGCTCATCTTCCAGGCTCCCGATTTGGTGGCCAGTATCCGCGAGCAACTCAGCGTGGTCTATGCTGCTATCGACCAGAAGCCACAAAGCGACTATAACCGTAATATCTACCTGGACCTGCAAGAGCGAACCCGTCAGGACCAGCGACTGGAGGCTCGTGCTGCGCAGCTGGAGCAGTCGCTCACCCAGCTCAACAGTCTGTTGGTGGCTGTGGTGGTGGCCCTTATCCTCTTTGCGGTGATAGTGTGGCTGTTCTATATCCATCGCAAGCGTACTCTGCGCAATGAACATGATGAACGTTTGGACGAACGGCGTGAAGAGCTGGAAGAGCAGATTGCCCTGATTCGTCTTCATATGGAGCAGGAGAAACGTCTCAATGTGGAGCAGCAGGCCAAGATTTCGCTGGTGAATGCCATCATGCCGCTGATAGACCGCATGATTCATGAAATCAAGCTGCTCAACGACTGCGATGCTGCTGAAAAGGAGGAACGTGTGAAATATGTCTGCGAGCTGACAGATGACATCAATGCCCAGAACGACATCCTGACCCATTGGATTCAGTTGCGCAAGGGCGAGCTGAGCATGCATATCGAGACCTTCCCCTTGCAGGAGCTCTTCGATATCCTGGCACGAGGCCGTCGCAGCTTCAGTCTGAAGGAGATAGAACTGGATATTCCTCCCACCGATGTCAACGTGAAGGCCGACAAGGTGCTGACGCTGTTTATGTTGAACACGTTGGCCGATAATGCCCGTAAGTTCACGCCAGCAGGTGGTCGTGTGAGTGTCGACGTGTTATCGACTGATAACTATGTGGAGATCTCTGTGAAGGATACGGGCATCGGCATGACTGAGGAACAACTGGAACATGTGTTCGACCGTAAGCTCATCATGGACAACTCATCGACGTCGCACGGCTTTGGCTTGCTCAACTGTAAGGGCATCATTGAGAAATACCGTAAGATCAGTCAGATATTCTCTGTATGTCTGATAGCCGCCGAGAGTAAGGTGGGCGAGGGGAGTCGTTTCTATTTCCGCCTGCCCAAGCGTGTGATGACGCTGATTGTTGCGCTCTTGTCGCTTGTCGGAACCCTTCAGGCCCAAACGCCGTCGCAGCTCCTCACTCAGGCTGGCGTCTATGCCGACTCGGCCTATTATTCCAATATCGAGGGTATGTATCAGCGCACGCTCGACTATGCCGACTCCTGTCTCTGTTGTCTCAACGGCTTTTATCGTAGTGTTCGTCTAGCATCTGTCGACACGCTGACCCCTCTTGGTGACCTTTCTGCCACACCACCAGAGATCCTGTGGTATCACGACAGCGTCGATATCAACTATACCATCCTGTTGAATGTGCGCAACGAGAGTGCTGTGGCCGCCTTGGCGCTTCACCAGTGGCAGTTGTATCATTACAACAACCGCATCTACACGCAGTTGTTCAAGGAGATGTCAGCCGATACCACGCTCGACACCTACTGCCGCACCATGCAGCAGTCGCAGTCTAACAAAGAGGTGGCTATCATCCTGCTCGTCCTCCTGTTTATCGCCATCATCGTGGTGGTGGTGTGGCAGTACGTGCTGCTTTACAACAAACGAGTGAAGATTTGGCAACAGCAGCAGGCTCAGCTCGAGATGATGGGCGACGAGCTGCAACGACTGAAGATGGAGGAGGGTAGGCTGCACGTCTGCAATGCCGTGCTCGACAATACGCTCTCTACGCTGAAGCACGAGACGATGTACTATCCCAGTCGCATCCGTCAGCTGATAACGGCTGGCGACAATGACTCGCTCACAGAGGTCGTAGACTACTACCGCGAGCTCTATGGCTTACTGAGCGAGCAGGCCATCCGTCAGCTGGACTATGGCAAGATGCATATCCAGATGCTCGACCATCAGGTGCTGGGCGATGCCGTCTATGTGGACTATCTCTTCGACATCCTACGCAAGAAGTCGGGCGAGAAGACCCTCCAGGTAGAATGGCAGCCGTTGGACGACCATTATATGACGGCCCGCGTGCTGCTGCCATCGTTCCAGGTTGCCGATGTGCCGCTTCATCAGCTCTTCATGCCTGTTCATGTAGATAATATTCCATTCCTCATCTGCCGCGAGATTGTCCGCCAGCATGGTGAGGCTACAAACCGTCACGCTTGCGGCATCCGTGCAGAGCGTGACACCAATAACATCATAAACATCATCATTACACTACCCAGAGTATGCAAAACTTCAAAGTAATTATTGTAGAGGATGTGCCCTTGGAACTGAAGGGCACCTTAGGCATTATCAAAACAGATATTCCAGAGGCCGAAGTCATTGGAACGGCCGATTCCGAAACCGCCTATTGGCGACTCCTGAAACAGCAGCTACCCGACTTGGTGTTGCTCGACCTGGGTCTTGGCGGTTCCACGATGGTTGGTGTGGAGCTGTGCCGTCAGACCAAAGAGATGCACCCCAGCGTTCGCATCCTCATCTTCACAGGCGAGATATTGAACGAGAAACTGTGGGTCGATGTGCTCGACGCTGGTGCCGACGGCATCATCTTGAAGACGGGTGAGCTGCTGACGCGCAACGATGTGATGGCTGTGATGAACGGCAAGCAGCTGGTGTTCAACGAGCCCATCCTGAAGAAGATTGTCGACCGCTTCAAGCATAGCGTAGGTTCCGATTTGGCTCGTCAGGAGGCGTTGGTTAACTACGAGATTGACGAGTACGACGAGCGTTTCCTGCGCCATCTGGCCTTAGGCTATACGAAGGATCAGATTACCCAGTTGCGTGGCATGCCCTTTGGTGTGAAGAGCTTGGAGAAACGCCAGAACGAGCTGGTACAGAAGCTGTTCCCCGATGGCCGCAGCGTCAACGCCACCCGCTTGGTGGTGCGTGCCTTGGAGCTTCATATCTTGGATATCGATAATCTTGAACCCGATGAAGACTAATGTCTTGCATGAATAAATTCATACCCCGAATAGCCCTGTTGCTACTGGCTGCCGAGTGCGTGCTCGTGTTGCTGTCGTGGTTGTTGGAAGCCACGCAGACCGATGGCGTGCGCTCGTTGCTGTCCAGCGAGGGCCTTCGTTGGTATTTTGGCCAGTATGTGGCTGTACTGCTGAAGCCGCAGCTCATCTGGCTGCTGCTGCTGTCAGGTGCCTTCGGCACGCTGTGGAAGAGCGGCTTGGTGGACTATCGCGCCTCGAACTATCGTCGCCATTTCGCCATCCGAGCATCGTTGCTGGTGCTTGTCCTTCTGCTGTGTGGACTGCTGTTGCTGGCCTTCCTGCCCAGCGGCCTGCTGCTGTCGTCAACAGGTCGCCTGTGGCCTTCACCCTTCAGCCGTTCGCTGGTGTTACTGCTCACCCTGATTATTGTGCTGGCTTCAGCCACTTTCGGCTTCCTTTTCCGCACCTTCACCAAACCCATCGATGTGTTCAACGCCTTCTCCTGGGGCCTCGCCCAATGTGCGCCTCTCTTCGTGCTCTATCTGTTGGCAACGCATCTCTACGAATCGCTGTGTTACGTGTTCCTATAATAGAGAAGGAATTTTTTTTATGTGATTTGCGAAAACATTTTACAAAATCATTTATCGCTTTTTTACTTTGTTTTCGAACCATTTCATTGTCAATAGAAAGAAAAATTACTGCCTAACTAGAGAAATAATTTTTCCCAACGGGAGAGATAATACTCTCCAGTTAGGCAGTAATAATTGAGTGCACAGCGATACATTAATCATTAACCATTAAACATTGGAAAAAACACAACATTTTGACATTGCTTCTACTATAGACAAATCATCCTGTTCTAATGGGTAAGTGGATAACTTTACACCTTGATTCAACTTTTGTCAGGGATAAAGTGGTCACGGTCACAGGTGTGACCATGTGACCATGGATTTTTACGAGTCGTAGGAAAATCTATCTCCGTTACTTACGACAAAAACAGAAAAATTTTTCTTTTCTCTTGCATATGTTGTTTTTTGTTTGTACATTTGCAGGGTCATCGTAATGATGCGCATTTGTGAACAAACTTAAAACAAAGATTATATGAAGAACTTGAAATTATTTTGTCTGTTATCAGGACTACTTTTTTCTGCGTTGGTAATGAGTGGCTGTGGCGATGATGAGGAGGATCCCTTAGGTGGAGCCAAGACCCCCAGCGATATTCAATGGGCGCAGCATACTTATCAGATTCATTGCTCTGGCGAAAGTTTTGGTGAGGCGAAATGGGAAGGCTTATATGCCTCAATCTATGAGAAATGGACCTTCAAAGGCAGCAATAAAGACCACAGGATTTTCTTCTCGCATTACAGATGGTTTCCTGCAGACTATGGGCCAACTTTCTGGACAAGTAAATTAGATAATGGCGACTGGTATTACGAGGGCCGCTACGACTCTCATGAGTATACTACCAAGGCTGTGGACAATAACCGCACAGAGATTACCTTCGACATGCAGGGCCGTACATGGCATGGTGTCATCACCGATGGCGATATCGTGCTTTCCACACCAAATGGAGAGGCTTCCATGACCCTGAAACTTTTGCCCGCAAAAGCCTACGACGGCTCGTATGACGAAATCTTAAAGGATATTCTGTAGTTTTTACAAAGGATAAAAAAAAGAGGGTGTGTCAAAATAAAGACACATCCTCTCTTTTTATTTCTTGAAAATGTTGAGGAAGCTGCCGTAGTTGCGCTTCAGTTTCCTGAGGGTCATGAAGCCGTCGTAGGCCATCATACCATATTTAATATACTTGCCTATCTGCTCGGCAGGCGATGCCTCCTCGTCTTTCTCCATCAGTTGCGTCCACAGCCTCTTGATCTCTTCGTCTTCCAACTCAATGACTTCGCTGAGCTGCTCCTTGCGCATCTGTATCTCCTCCAACGAATGGTAGGGTCTTACTCTTTTCTTCTTTGCCATAGGTCTTAGTTCAGCAATAGTCTTGACAGATATTTTACCAACGGACGCTCAATCCACGACTTACGTGAGCCGTAGACCAAGAGCAACAGTAAGAGGTATGCCCCTGCGACGGCAAACAGCGACTGGGTGAGGCCGATATACTGCGACAGCCAGGCTGCAGCTCCTGCTGAAGCAAACAGCAGTATGGCCGCAATGATGACGGTAAGCAGCAGAGCCAATGCCGAGGCACTCAGCAGTCGTACCACCTTTTCCACAACATCGAGTTTCGTATATTCCTTGCGTAACTCAATATTATGCTTCACCATCTCAATCAGTTGCGAGATGGTTTCCACGTTTTTGTCGCTGGACAACATGTTTCTTTATCTTGATTAGTCAGCAGCAGCCTCCAGGTCTTCTACCAGATCGCCCACATCCTTACGCTTCAGCTTGATGTTGTGCTTCTTCAGGAAGTCTTCTACTGTGTTTGAGATCTTCTCTCGTGTGTTGCTACCCTTGTCAGGGGCAATGAGGATACCAATGGCTGCACCAGCGAGGGCTCCGCCCAGGAATGCGCCTACATAACCTAAACCTTTCATAGTCGTATTGATTTTAGTGAATGATAAATGTTATTGTTTCAGTCAGCAAATATACGAATAATTGTCGAAAACAAAGAAAAACGATGCATTTTTTTTGTTAAAATGGTGATATTTGGCCTATTTAACAAAGTTTATGTGACAGTTTCTTTACTTTTTCGCTGATATTTTGTAATTTCGCCGAAAATTTAAACAGCATTTATTAATTTCAATTTATGAAAAAGTACATCGTTTTGTGCGCAGGCCTTTGCCTCGCAATGTCGTTTACAGGTTGTAAATCAAGTGAGAGTGCCTACAAGAAGGCTTATGAGAAGGCTCAGGCTCAGGCAGCCCAGCAGGTTGAAGCTCCTGTTCAGCAGGTGACTGAGACTCCCGTTGTGACGCCTGTGGTTACTACGCCAGCTAATCAGACTCAGGTTATTGATAATTCTGACAACATTGCTGTTCGTCAGGAGCGTGTATCAGTAGTCAATGGTACTGGTCTGAAGAACTACAGCGTAGTTGTTGGCTCGTTCTCTGTCATCGCTAATGCCGAGGGCCTTCAGCAGCGTCTGAAGAATGCCGGCTATGCTGCACAGATCGTGAAGAACGAGGAGCGCAACATGTATCGTGTCATTGCTTCAACCTTCGACACCAAGGCCGAAGCCGCTCAGAGCCGCGACCAGCTGCGTGCCACCTATCAGGACGCTTGGTTGCTGTTCTACACCCGATAAGCACACGGCGTTGGCAAGGATACTATCCATTGACTACGGTCGAAAACGAACAGGTTTGGCAGTCACCGATCCCCTACAGCTTATTGCGGGTGGATTGGCGACTGTCGCTACTTCTGAGCTTTTCGATTGGCTGCAGTCCTACATAGCACGCGAGCCTGTAGAGCGCATCGTGATTGGTGAGCCTCGTCAGCCTAATGGCGAGCCGAGTGAGAATCTGGCGCGTGTTCAGCAGTTTGTCAACCGTTGGCGTAAGGCTGTTCCTCAGATACCTATTGAGTATTACGACGAGCGCTTCACGTCAGTTCTGGCTCATCAGACCATGTTGGACGCCGGCCTGAAAAGGAAGGCCCGTCAGGACAAGGCGCTGGTGGACGAAATCTCCGCCACAATCATCCTCGAGGACTACCTCCGTTCTAAAAAGTAATCATAATTACTAATTTCTAATTAAAAGTGATTCTACCTATTTATATATATGGACAGCCCGTGCTACGCAAGGTGGCCGAGGACATCACTCCTGAGTATCCTGAGCTGAAGACACTCATTGCTGATATGTGGGAGACGCTGTTCCAGTCGGAAGGCATAGGACTGGCAGCGCCTCAGATTGGTCGCGACATCCGCCTGGTGGTCATCGACCTTGACCCGCTGTCAGACGATATGCCTGAGTACAAGGAGTTCCGTAAGGTGTATATCAATGCCCATATCGTGGAATACGACGACACGAATACCTCTACCTCAGAGGAAGGCTGCCTGTCGCTGCCTGCCATTCACGAGAAGGTGACGCGTCCTACACGCATCAGAGTGCAATGGATGGACGAGAACTTCGAGGCCCACGACGAATGGATTGAGGGTTATTTGGCTCGTGTGATGCAGCACGAGTTCGACCATCTCGACGGTAAGATGTTTATCGACCGCATCTCGCCTCTGCGTCGCCAGCTTATCAAAGGCAAGTTGAAGTCGCTCACGCTGGGTCGCTATCGTTGCGGCTATCGTACCAAGCCGGTGAGAAGATAATAGAAAAAGGGAAAAGGCAAAAAGATGAATGTTTCAGGACATAGGGTAACGAAGGGTAGGAGGGGGGTGCTCCTTTTACTTTTTTACCTTTTTGCCTTTCTTCCTTCCTTTGCCCAATACAACACCGACCGCCTGATGACCATTGGACGTTCTGCCCTCTATTACGAGGACTACGTCCTGTCTATTCAGTATTTCAATCAGGCTATCTCCATCAAACCCTATCTCTATGAACCGTGGTTCTTTCGCGGCGTAGCCAAGTATTACTTGGACGATTATGCAGGTGCCGAGAGCGACTGCTCAGAAGCCTTGCGTCGCAATCCTTACGTCATCAGCCTCTACGAGCTGCGTGGTCTTGCCCGTATTCAGCAGGATAAGTTCGTTGAGGCCATCGACGACTATACCCGTGCGCTGAAATACGACCCTGAGAATCGCGGATTCTGGAACAACCGTGTGCTTTGTCGCATCCAGAACAAAGACTTCGATGTGGCATTGGCCGAGCTCGACACCATTCAGCGACGCTGGAGCCAGTTTGCGAGGGCCTATAACATGAGGGCCGACATCTACATGCAGATGGAGGACACCGTGAAGGCCGTTGATGCCCTGCAGAAGAGTCTGGAGATAGACCCCTACGACGGTCAGACGTGGGCCGCCAGCAGTATCATCAGTCTGTCGCGAGAAGAGTGGGATAGTGCTGAGGTGCAGTTGAACCACGCTATCCATCTTATGCCAAAGAATGCTGGTTGTCACATCAATCGCGCTTTGGCTCGTTTCAATCAGAACAATCTTCGTGGCGCTATGGCCGACTACGATATGGCGCTTGACTTAGAGCCGAATAACTTCCTGGGACATTACAACCGAGGTCTGCTGCGTGCTCAGGTGGGCGACGATAATCGCGCCATCACCGACTTCGACTTTGTGCTGAGGCTGGAGCCCGACAACATGCTGGCGCTGTTCAATCGTGCTGTGCTGCTTGACAAGACTGGCGACCTGCAAGGGGCCATTCGTGACTATTCTAAGGTGATTGAGGAATATCCTAACTTCTGGACGGGACTCGAGTTCCGTGCAGCCTGTTATCGTAAGCTGGGTATGGTGAAACAGGCCGAGGCCGATGAGTTTACCGTCTATAAGGCTCGCCTTTACAAACATCTCTACGGCACCCAACCGCGCCTTAATCCCAACCAGATTCGCAAGCGCAGCGATGAGGATGTGGAGAAATACAACCAGCTGGTGATGGAAGACTGTCAGGAGCCTGAGCGCGAATACGCCAACGACTATCGCGGTAGGGTGCAGGATCATAAGGTGGAGATGGAGTTCCAACCTATGTTCGTGTTGTCTTACGAACAGGAAGAGGGCGAAGTGAAGCGTCCTCGCGTCACCGATACGATGGTTGACCGTCTTAACGACATGCACCAGGCACGCACCATCTATGTCAATAATGCCCACGTGATTCTGGGTGACGACCGCACTAGCGACTACTTTAACTATATCGACTCGCTCAGCGCTGTCATCAGCCATCCGCAGACCACGAGTCAGGCCGTGCGTGCCCTGTTGTTTCGTGCTATTGCTTATTCAGCTATTCAGGATTACGACTCGGCCATCGACGACCTCTCTACTTATCTTCTGGAAGACTCTACCTCAGTGCTCGCCCTGTGGCAGCGTGCTGCCTGCCAGCTGCGCATCAATCAGTTTGAGGCGTCGCAGGGTACTAATGTGGAACTGAAGAACGCCAGCGTGCAGGCCGACCTGAACCACGCATTGGAACTCAGCCCGCATCACCCCTTGCTGCTCTGCAATCGCGGTACCCTCATGGCGTTGCGTGGCGACTATAAACGTGCCATCGACGACTACAACGCCGCCATTGCCCTGGAGCCGCAACTGGCTGAGGCTTATTTCAATCGTGGACTCTGTTATCTGTTTCTCAAACAGAATGCTGAAGGTACGCAAGATTTGAGCAAAGCAGGAGAATTGGGACTTTACAACGCCTACAGTCTGATTAAGAAATACAGGAAATAAGGCATCATCATGCATAATTATTTGCTTAATTCTTAATTTTCATTTTTTTAATTTTTTAATTTTCCATATCTCATTTTATTGTTGTAACTTTGCCCTCGGTTTATGAAAAAGAACGAGAAAAAGGACGATGTGCGTCTGGCGGCAGAGCACATACTGGATAACTACTTGGAGATGAACAATCATCGCAAGACCCCCGAGCGCTATGCTATTCTAAGGGCGGTCTACAGCATCGAAGGGCACTTCACCCTCGACGAGCTGGGCGAGAAGATGGCCGATGAGTATAAATTTCCAGTTTCACGAGCCACACTATACAACACACTGAACCTCTTTCTTGAGCTGCGCCTCGTGGTGCGCCATCGCTTTCAGGGTACCACCAAATACGAGTCGTGCTATGCCAGTAAAGGCCATTGCCATCAGATATGTACGGTGTGCAATCGCGTTACCGAGGTCACTATCCCCGAGATTGCCGAGGTTATCAGCTCTGTCCACCTTAAGCGTTTTCGCAAGGATGGTTTCTCGCTCTATATTTATGGCATTTGTTCCGTCTGTCAGGCGGCTATCACACGAAAAAGTAGAAAACTAAAAGATAAAAAACAATGAGTAAGAGTAAGGTTGACGTCCTGCTGGGATTGCAGTGGGGCGATGAAGGTAAGGGCAAGGTGGTCGACGTGCTGACCCCGCGCTATGATGTAGTAGCCCGTTTCCAGGGTGGTCCCAATGCAGGTCATACGCTGGAGTTCAATGGTGAGAAGTATGTGCTCCGCTCCATACCCTCTGGTATCTTCCAGGGCGGCAAGGTCAATATCATTGGCAATGGTGTGGTGCTGGCTCCCGACTTGTTTATGGACGAGGCAAAGGCTCTTGAAGCCAGCGGACATCCTTTGCGCCAGCGTCTTCATATCTCAAAGAAGGCACATCTCATCATGCCCACCCACCGTGTGCTCGATGCTGCCTATGAGGCCCAGAAGGGTAAGAACAAGGTTGGCACCACAGGTAAAGGCATTGGTCCTACCTATACCGACAAGGTTAGCCGCACAGGTCTGCGCGTGGGCGATATCCTCGAGAACTTTGAGGAGAAATATGCTGCTGCCAAGGCCCGCCATGAGGCTATCCTGAAGTCTCTGAACTTTGACTACGACATCACCGAGGTCGAGAAGAAATGGCTCGAGGGCGTGGAGTATCTGCGTCAGTTCCCCATCGTCGATAGCGAGCACGAGATCAACGGACTGCTGCGCGAAGGTAAGAGCGTGCTGTGCGAGGGTGCCCAGGGCACAATGCTCGACGTCGATTTTGGCTCATATCCCTTCGTCACCTCTTCGAACACCATCTGCGCTGGCGCCTGCACAGGTCTGGGTATCGGTCCCAACAAGATTGGTGAAGTCTATGGCATCATGAAGGCCTACTGCACTCGCGTTGGTGCTGGTCCTTTCCCCACCGAGCTGTTCGACGAGACAGGCAAGAAGATTCGCGACCTGGGTCACGAGTATGGTGCCGTCACAGGTCGTGAGCGTCGCTGCGGCTGGATCGATCTCGTTGCTCTGCGCTATTCAATCATGGTAAATGGCGTCACTCAGCTCATCATGATGAAGAGTGATGTGCTCGATGATTTCCCCACCATCAAAGCCTGCACGGCCTACAAGGTGAATGGGGTAGAGACGCGCGACTTCCCTTACGATATCGAGAAGGGTATCGAGCCCGTCTATGTGGAACTGCCTGGTTGGCAGACCGATATGACCAAGTTCACCTCTGAGGACCAGTTCCCCAAGCAGTTCAAGGACTATATCGCCTTCCTGGAGAAGGAGCTCGAAACGCCCATCAAAATCATTTCTATCGGTCCAGACCGCGAACAAACTATTGAGAGAAAGTAAAAAGGTAAAAAAGTAAAAATAGAAAAATGGCACAAAAGCCAAGTATTCCCAAAGGAACACGCGACTTCGGCCCCCTGGAGATGGCCAAGCGCAACTATATCTTCAACACCATCCGCAGCGTCTACGAGCTCTACGGCTTCCAGCAGATTGAGACACCCGCTCAGGAGACCTTGCAGACCCTCATGGGCAAGTATGGCGAGGAGGGCGACAAGTTGCTCTTTAAGATTCTGAACTCAGGCGACTATCTCAATAAGATTGAGGATGCTGAACTCACCGAGCGCAATACCCTGCGTCTGGCCTCAAAAATTTGCGAGAAAGGTCTACGCTACGACCTCACCGTGCCCTTCGCCCGCTATGTGGTGATGCATCGTGAGGAGCTGCAGTTGCCCTTCAAACGCTATCAGGTGCAGCCCGTGTGGCGCGCTGACCGTCCACAGAAAGGCCGTTACCGTGAGTTCTATCAGTTCGACGGTGATGTGGTGGGTTCTGACTCACTCATCAACGAGGTGGAGCTCATGCAGATTGTCGACACGGTATTCACCCGTTTTGGCGTTCGCGTGCAAATCAAGATTAACAACCGCAAGATTCTCACAGGTATCGCCGAGGTCATCGGTGCTGCCGATAAGATTGTGGATATCACCGTTGCTATCGACAAACTCGACAAAATAGGCATCGACAACGTCAACGCTGAGTTGCGCGAGGATGGACTCACCGAGGAGCAAATCCAGAAGTTGCAGCCCATTATCGCACTCCAAGGTACTAACGAGGATAAACTCAACACTATCGCAGAAGTCTTGAAGGATAGCGAGACGGGCCTCAAAGGCGTAGAGGAAACCCGCTTCATTCTCTCAACTCTCTGTTCTGCAGACTGCGGTACTGCCGCAGTATGTTCAACCCTGCACAACGAGCTCCAACTCGACCTCACCCTGGCCCGAGGCCTCAGCTATTATACTGGTGCCATCTTCGAGGTCAAGGCCCTTGACACACCAATGGGCTCAATATCGGGTGGCGGACGCTACGATAACCTTACTGGTATCTTTGGTATGCCTGGACTCTCAGGCGTCGGCATCTCCTTCGGTGTAGATCGTATCTATGACGTTCTCAACGCCCTCGACCTCTATCCCAAGGACTCGCTTACCACCTCGCAGGTGCTTTTCATCAACTTCGGTCAGCAGGAGACTGCTTACTGCCTGCCCATCGTCGCCCAGGTGCGACAGGCTGGCATCCGTGCTGAGCTCTATCCTGATAGCGCCAAGATGAAGAAGCAGATGTCTTACGCCAACGCCAAGCAGATACCTTTCGTTGTCCTCGCTGGCGAGAGTGAGATAGCTGCAGGAAAGATCACCCTTAAGAACATGGAGACTGGCGAGCAGCAGCTCCTCACACTCGCTGAGCTCATTGAAAAGTTGAAATAATCCGGCTCGAATTCAATTATAATATAAGGTGCACATGGGAAATTCACGTGTGCACCTTTTACTTTCTATTCCTGTAATTCAACACACTATTGAATGTCTGGGAAGGTGATGATGAGAATGTCGTCACTATTTGACTGATTCCAGACTCCGATGCCTTCCAGTTGATAAATAGGTGCGAGCTGAATCTGGGAAGGCGTATGACCGTCTGGCTGATAGCTCAATACATGGCTATGGAGAAAGTGTTCCAGAGTGGGATTGGCAAAATAATCGGTGGCGTGGATTAGTCTGACATATTGCATGTAACTGGTGTGGAAATAGCCCGTATTGGAAGGGGTGAAATAGACGAGGTCGGGTTGAGTGATGTAGACGCCTTTGAAAGTCTGGCCAGGCTTCAGGATAGTAACTTCCATATATGGCGACTGACTGCCGTCGGTGGTGTAGTCGATAGCGGCATTGAGGTTGTCGAAGGGCTTGAGGATGCGGAAACACTCGGGATTCTGCTCGCATATCTGTATCTCGACAGCGCCAGTTTCTTCGTACCAGAAGTTCTCCTGGATAGTGCCTGTACCAATAGTCTGCCACGTGATGACTTCTCCAATTTGCTCATTGCAGGTGGCGATGATGTTGCCTACAGAATCGACGAACTGAAGTGCAAACTTATAGATGCCATCGGCCGTAATGTGGCCACTGCCGCTGACATAGACGCTGCCGCTGGTGTTGTCGTGTAAGGCCATTTGACGGGCCACTTCGATGGTGGTACTATCTTTGACGGTGAACATGATGTTGTGGTTGCGCTGATAAGGTTCCACGATGCGATACAGCTGAACTTCATCGGTTTCGGCTTTCTCGATGGTGACCTCAGGTACGTTGAGCTCGAGTTTGAATTCTGAGAAGAACACGTCTTTGGTGTAATTGCGCCATGAGTACTGATTCTCGGCAATTTGCTGGCGGTTGAACAGCAGACTCACATCGATGGTATTGCTGACGGCATAGCCTATGAGATCATTGCGTTGCACGTTGATAGAGACATTGCCATCGGTGAAGGTATGACTTGGGGCTATGCGTCCAAGTATGAAATCGTATATGTCATAGGTGCGGTAATTGAAGTCGTTGAACGTGTTGTCGGTGGTGCCATTGGGATTGATGGTAAAGTTACAGCGCGAGTCGTTGAAATAGAGGGCGCCAACAATGTCACCATAGGTGTAATAATAATCACCTTTGCCCTGTAGGCTAATGTTGACCACCTTGACGGAGTCGTCGGCAGCTACTGCTTCACAGTCGATAGTGCCTACAGTAGTAGCCGTTATCCTAGGCAAGTAAGAGAAATGGTGGTTTTTATTGTAGTTGAAGGTTTCGGGCATGAGCACGGGGAGTACAAGGATGGACGACAGGGCATTGCCGACGCGTACACGCAGATAGCAGTTGGTGTGGCCAGTGGTGGGCATGTTGTTGACTGAAGCAATGGACTTAATGCTTGAGTACAGACTACTGGATGAAATCTTCAAGTCTGTGATTTCTTCGTCAGAAGTAGAGACACTGTTCAACTTAACGGTCTGCCCCAAAGGGAAGTTAGCTGATAGCGACAGATCTATCGAACCGGTAAGGGAACGCAGTTCTTCTGGCACCGATAGATGCAGCAGCACCTGGCTTACAGAGTCGATGGGTAGGGCGGTGAAGTCGTTGAGAAAGGCGGGCCGCAGGAAACGCAGTGTTTCCCATATACGTAATTCCTCCTCGTTGTTCTGAGGGTTGCCGTAGCCATAGAGTGCCAGGTTTGATGTAGATGCACCGTCGGGGATGGTGATATTCATCCACCAGGGACGACCTGTGGTGTTATAAGCGCTTTTCGCATAGAAATTGGTGCCTTCATAATCGCGTGTGACGCTCATGTTAAGGCGCTTGACGTCGAAAAACGTCTGACCTTCGCCCCAAAACTCAATGCGTTTCTGAAGGATAATCTCGTTGATAAGCTCATCACGGTTGGTAGAATTGAAACTATAGGTAGAGTCGCGATATTGGCGCATGAAGGTGTTGAGCAGTTCTAGTGCGGAGGCGGGGTCGCTATAGGCTAAGGCCTCGGCTTGAATGAAATACATCTCCTCGACGCGCATCAGCGGATAGGCGGTGAAACAGGCGCCGTTGTACCATTCATATTCGCCGTTGGCTGGACGGAACTTGACGCTAGTGTAGGGGTCGTAGTAAATATTATAGTTGAGCGGCGTCTTTCCACTGAGCGACGAGTTATAGGGGGCTATAAAGAGTAACTTACGAGGGTCACTATCGCTGATGCGATCATAGAGGCTGCGGCCTATCATGGACGGTACTAATTCTGCATAGCCCTCATACTCAGGCGACATCCACGAGATAAAGTTGGCAAGATTGGAAGGACAGTTCTTCTCGCTGGTTTGCTGAACACCCCACATCCAACGACTGATGTCGTTGAAGCCGTGTTTGGGCGATAGCATCTCATCGGCAGTCATTGGACGGCTGTCGGAAAGACTGATGGCTGATTTTGCATAGCTATAGGCAATGAAGTAATCACCTGTCCACATCGCCTTACGGGCCTGCAAGCCGCAGATGACATCGGCGTGGGGCACCTCATGCGAGTCAGTGTTGATGATGCTCACAATAGCGTCAGCTCGGCCTAGGTCCTTGTTGATGAAGTCGGCCACTTGCTCCTTGGTGGCTCGTGGCACATAGTAGGCGCCATTGACGGCTGTGGTATTCTCGTCTATGATAGGTACTGTGAGCGCTGTGACATCGGTGCCCATCTCGGTTATGCCGCTGGACATTTCGTTAGGTAAGAATTCGTACATACGGGCAAAGTCGAGATAGAGCATGGCGCGTGTAATGAGGGCCTCACATAGCACAGCCTTGTCCTGATCGGTGGCAGGGTTGTCTCCAATGATGCGGATAATATCGTTACATTGCATGATGGCATCGATATAGTAGAACCAGACAATGTGGGGTGTGATATAAACGGGTTGCATGTCTGCCTCAAGCGCGGTTCTGTACCAGTTGTAGCTGCTTGATATGCATGTCATATCCTCAGTCATTAGGTCGCGCATGTGCATTACGCTGCCGTAGCCGAAATCGTCAGGACGGTTACTGTTGTTGATAATGCTCGGAGCATAATTTGGTTCCCACGTGCGGTTACCCATAGTACGGAAATCAATGAGGCGCAGCTCGCTAGCAGGAACTATGTTAGGGTCGTAAATGTAATTGTTGATAGAGTCGTTCCATGTGTAGAGGGGTATCGACACCATGTTGTTTTCAAGAAACTCAACGTAGTTTTCGTGAGTTAACTGTTGGCCTTGTCTGTCGGTGATGCGCATCTTATACTGCTGTGCCGAAAGGCTTGCCGTAAGGGCTATTGTTGCGAAAATGGTCAGTATACGTTTCATTGTGTGGTCCTCCTATTTATTTACGATTATAATACTTGAAAACAGTCTGACCGGCCTTGATGATATACACTCCTTTAGGCAGACTGCTGATATCTGTCACTACACCATCGGCGCCGGCACGGGTGGAGATACACTTACGGCCGGAGGTATTGTAAACCATAACGAGATCGCCCTCCTTTAGTCCGCGTAGCTGAAGATCATTGCCGTCAGTCTCAACAATCTCGTAGATGCGAAGGTCGTTGACGTTGGTGATGGCATCGCCAAAGAACACACGGCAGACATAGGGATGAATATAGTCGATAGGCTCTTCGGAACTGGCTGAGTCGGTTTCATATGTCAAAGCCACACGAGGAGCGGAGGATGAATAGCGAAAACCATCGTTGTAGTAATTGACAAGAGTCATAGATGCCACCTTGCGTTCCACCACCTTTCCGTTGACGGTAATGGTGAGAGCGGGCGTTTCGGCCTTTTGAGCCAGAAGGCTGGGCCATGTGAACAACATCATAAGAAAGACTGTTGGTAGTCTGAAAAGTAGGAATTGTTTCATGTCTCTAGGTTTTAAATAATTGTTATATTAGGTTTCTGCTGCAAAAATAATAAAAATTATTTAAATTCCCATCATAATTGAAATAAAACTTTTTGAGACCGTCATAAAACCATATAAAAGCAAAAGCGACGGGCTTCACAGCCAATCGCTTCTATCTTCAATAGGTATTAGTTCTTTTAAGGTAAAAAGATTGTTTTCAGGATAACGTTGGCAAAGGTAGGCATTCTTTTTGAACTATGCAAACTTTTCTTAATGTTTTTTTTGAAAAAAATGCTGTGTGGGTACACAATTTCTTGATTTATGTCTACTCTACACAAATAATCGGAAAATATGCACGTTTTTTGAGTTTTTTACCTTTACCAACGATCCTATTCTTCTGATGCTGTTGACTCGTCTGTAGGCGTCGTACTATCTACTACAGTCGACTCGTTGCTACCACCATCAATGCTGTCGGCATTGTTAATGCTGAGACTGTCATTGGGGTTATAATAGAAACCAGTACATTGATAATCGGTAACAGAGACGGAGGCATCCTTCGGGTTGGCAAATTTGCCACGATAGTGAAGGAATTGCTTGTCGCTCAATACCGACTCGAAAAATTGTCCGCAAATAGGAAGGGCGGTGCGGCTTCCTTGGCCTAGCTCGCCAGTACGGAAATGGATGGCGCGATACTCACCGCCCACCCAGGCGCCACATACTAGGTTGGGACTGACTCCCACGAACCAAGCGTCAGAATGATTGTTCGATGTGCCAGTCTTGCCACCGAAGTCGGTGTCGGCAAAGTTGCGCACATAGCGCCACATATTCATGCTGGTGCCGCCTGGTTCGCGCATACCAGCCATGAGCATCTGCTGCATGAGTATGGCAGAGCGATAGGGGATGGCTTCTTCCTGTTGTTCTGTCGGAGCGTTATATATCTCGTTGCCGTCGCGGTCGAGGATGCGGGTCACGAGAATAGCCTCGTGGCTGTGGCCATCGTTGACGACGGTGGCATAGGAGTTGACAAGTTCCAACAGGTTAACATCGCTGGCACCGAGAGCCAATGAGGGGGCATCGTTAAGCGGACTCTTGATGCCCATTTTATGGGCAGTCCTGATAATGCGGTCGATTCCCACTTCCTGTCCAATGCGCACAGCCACTGAGTTAAGACTCTGGGCAAACGCTGACTTGAGTGTGACGTTACTGTCGTAGAAATAGCCGTTGGCGTTAGATGGTGCCCACAGCACCTCTTTCTGCTTCTCCTCGTCCCACACCTTCATGCTGAAGAAGGCATCCATGCGGCGGTCGCATGGTGTGAGACCTTGGTTCATGGCTTCGGTATAGACAAAGAGTTTGAAGGTGGAGCCTGGCTGGCGCATGGCGGTCACTTTGTCGTATTTCCAAGTGTCGAAGTCGAGGTCGCCCACCCAGGCTTTCACATAACCCGTCTTAGGCTCGATGGCCACCAGACCGCAATGCATGAAGTGTTCCATATAACGGATGGAGTCAAGGGTTGACATCTCTGTCTCGTAGATGCCGTCGTAGCTGAACAGCTTGACAGGGTGGGGCAGGTTGAGATAATAGTTGATGGAGTCTTGGTTACCTTCGAACTTCTTATCCAGATACTTATAGACAGACTGTCGCTTGGCAATATTCTCGATGAAGTTTGGAATCTCCTGATAATGCTCGTCGCGCCATGGATTCATGTTGCCCCAATGGGTGTTGAATTTCTTCTGTAGCTGCTCCATATTTTCCCACGCGGCCTGCTCGGCATATTTCTGCATGCGAGTGTCAAGTGTTGTGTAAATCTTCAGACCGTCAGTATAGAGATCGTAACCATTTTCGTGGCACCAGTCGCTGAGATAGTCTTTCAGGGCCTCGCGGAAATAGGTGGCTTGGCCATCGTAGGCGTTTTCTACGCTATAGTCGAGGGTGATGGGCAGTACCGAGAGCGAGTCGTATTCAGCCTGAGAAATGTGGTTATGGCTAAGCAGATTGCCCAATACCACATTGCGGCGGTTGAGGCTGTTTTCAGGGTTGAGGCGTGGGTTGTAATAAGTGGTGGCTTTAAGCATTCCCACGAGGATAGCGGCCTGATCGGTGGTGAGCTGTTGGGGTGTAGTGCCGAAATAGGTCTTGCAGGCTGTTTTGATACCGAACGAGTTGGAGCCGAAGTCCACCGTGTTGGCATACATAGTAAGGATTTCCTCCTTGCTGAAGTTCATCTCGAGCTTGGTGGCGGTAATCCATTCCTTGGTCTTCATAATGAGCATCTTGATGCCAGGGATGTTTCCCAACAGTCCTGTAGAATATTCGGTACGCACACGAAAGAGGTTCTTGGCCAGCTGCTGCGTGATAGTCGAAGCACCACGGGCATCTCCATGCACCACATAGTCTTTCAACGCAGCACCAAAGGCTTGGAAGTCCACACCATAGTGATGGTAGAAACGCTCGTCCTCGGTGTCGATGAGAGCTGTCCAGAAAATGGGGTTCACATCCTCGTACTTTACAGGTGTGCGGTTCTCGCTGAAGAACTTTCCAATCATGATGCTATCTGCACTATAAATCTCAGAAGCCTGAGCAGGGCGCGTATTGAGGATAGTGCTCATGCTGGGCGACTTGCCGAAGAGACCGAAGAAGTTGATATCGACGGCACCGAGATAGAGCAGTATCGCCACGATAAGCGAGACGACGCCAGAGAGAATCTTAACATACCAGGGACGGCCTTTGAAGAGATGGACGTACCAACTGATGATTGTCTTAAGACCCTTCCAGGTCATACCTATAATCTGTTTGATGTATTTCATTGTTTGGTGATTTGATAAAGAATCGATTGTTTTTCGTCGGGCGAGAACCATTGCATCTGTGGGTCACGTTTGAACCAGGTGAGCTGTTTTCGAGCATAGCGGCGCGTGTTGCCTTTGAGGCGCTCAATGGCTTCGTCGAGTGTCCATGTGCCGTCGAGATGGGTAAACATCTCTTTATAGCCCACAGTGTTGAGGGCGTTGAGATGGCGTAGATGATAGAGACTGCGAGCCTCGTCAAGCAGACCGTCGTACATCATCTGATCCACACGTTGGTTGATGCGGTCGTAAATGACGTCGCGCTCGCGATTCAGTCCAATCTTGATAATGCGGAATGGGCGCTCCTTGTGGGCGTTGGTGCGAAACGAAGTGTAGGTGCGGCCTGTCATCAGACAAATTTCCAGCGCATGAACCACGCGGCGTGGGTTCTTTTTGTCCACTATTTCCCAATGCTCAGGGTCCAGACGGCGTAGCTCCTCGCAAAGCACTTCGAGACCTTCGTTGGCCAGCCGCTGTTTCAGGGTGTTGCGAGTGTGGTCGTCAACGGTGGGGATATCATCGATGCCGTTGCACACAGCGTCAATATACATCATAGAGCCGCCAGTGAGTAGGGCATATTCGGATGATTGGAAAAGTTCGGGCAACAGCTGCATCACTTGCTCTTCATACATCGATGCGCTGTAGTAGTCCGTGAGGCTGAGAGTGCCTACAAAATAATGCCGCACCTTCCGAAGTTGCGCTTCGGTGGGTGCGGCTGTTCCTATTTTAAGCTCACGGTAAATCTGACGGGAGTCGGCATTGATAATAGGAATGCCAAGCTCTTTGGCAATGTCCAGACACAACTCCGTTTTACCCACGGCCGTAGGGCCTGTGATGACTATCAGCGTTTTATTCAACGAATGACGCCACGCTTTGAGTTCTCAAAGAATGAGCAGATATACTCTACCTCTTTGCAGTCGGGGTATTTTGCGCGAGCCTCGGCGATACCGTCCTTTAGAATGCCACGGGCATAGATGATGCGATAGGCATCGTGAATCTTCTCGATAGTCTCGTTAGAGAAACCGCGACGGCGCAGACCGATAAGGTTGATGCCTGCAAAGTGGATAGGCTCTTTACCTGCCATTGCATAAGGCGGGACATCCTGACTGGTGCGAGTGCCACCCTGAATCATGACATATCCGCCGATGTTGTTGAACTGGTGAACGAGCACCTCGGCAGAGATGATAGCAAAGTCGTGAACCACTACCTCTCCAGCAAACTTGGTAGAATTACCGATGATACAACCGTTGCCGATGACACAGTCGTGAGCTACATGCATATTCTCCATAAGCAGGTTGCCGTTGCCAACAACAGTCTTTCCCTTTGATGCTGTGCCACGACTGATTGTCACATTCTCACGGATGCTGTTGTTGTCGCCAATCTCTGCGGTAGTAATCTCGCCCTGGAACTTCAGGTCCTGAGGCTTGGTGGCAATGCTTGCACCTGGGAAGAACTCATTGTTAGAGCCGATGCGTGCACCATCATGTATGGTCACGTTGTTGAGGAATTTGTTGTTGTCGCCAATGACCACGTCTTTGTTAATCACGCAGAATGGGCCAATAATGTTGTTGTCGCCTAACTTGGCTTCTGGATCGACGACAGCTAATGGATGTATTTGATTCATATATTATTTGTTCTTTACTATTTGTGCAGTGAATGTGGCTTCAGATACTACGTGGTCGCCTACGAAGACATAGCCGTGCATGCTGGAGATACCATGACGCACAGGGCCCAGAAGGTCGACCTTAAAAATCAAGGTGTCACCAGGCACTACCTTCTGGCGGAACTTCACTCCGTCGATCTTCATGAAATAGGTTGACCAACGCTCGGGCTCCTCAACGCTGTTAAGCACCAGCAGACCGCCACATTGCGCCATCGCCTCAATCTGAAGAACGCCGGGCATCACAGGCTCTTGTGGGAAATGGCCAGTGAAGAAGGGTTCGTTAGAGGTGATATTCTTCACGCCAACGATGCTGTTGGGACCGATCTCGATGACCTTGTCGACCAACTGCATGGGATAGCGGTGGGGCAGCAGTTCACGGATACGGTTCACATCCATTACAGGCTCTTCGTTGGGGTCGTAAGCAGGTGCTTGAATCTCGTGTTTGCGAATCTCCTTACGAATCTCACGCGCGAACTTATTATTAATAGTATGTCCGGGACGGGTTGCAATGATGCGACCCTTGATGGGCTTGCCGATAAGGGCCATATCGCCGATAATGTCAAGCAACTTGTGGCGTGTGCACTCGTTTTCCCATTGCAGGGGCTTGTGCTGGATGTAGCCCAGGTCAGTAGCGTCACGATGCTCTACATGCAGCATGTCAGCCAGCATGTCGAGGCGCTCCTGAGTGGTCTGACGTTCGTAGATAACGATGGCATTATCCAGGTCGCCGCCCTTGATGAGGTTGGCCTGAATGAGGGGTTCGATGTCGCGTACGAAGACGAAGGTACGGGCAGCTGCGATGTCGGTGGCATACTTGGTGATGTCGTCGAGTGTGGCAAACTGGCTGTTGATAAACTTCGATTCAAACGAGCACATCGTGGTAAGCGAGAACTGCTCGTCGGGCAGGATGGTGATGCAGGAGCCGGTCTCCTCATCCTTCACCTCAATCTTCTTGCGGATGACGTACCAGTCCTTGGGGGCGTTCTGCTCTTCAATGCCAATCTCCTGAATCTTCTCCACATACTGGATGGCAGAGCCGTCGAGGATGGGGAACTCAGGACCGTTGACCTGAATGAGACAGTTGTCAACACCAAGGGCATAGAGGGCAGAGAGGGCATGTTCTACAGTAGAGACGCGAGCCTCGCCTTTGCCCAGCACGGTGCCGCGCTGTGTGTCTATTACGTTTTCAGCCACACCGTCGATGATGGGCATACCTTCAAGGTCGATGCGCTGAATCTTATAACCATGATTCTCTGGGGCAGGATTAAACGTCACTGTGAGGCTTAATCCAGTGTGCAAGCCCTTGCCGCAAAGCGAGAAGCTGCCTTTCAGAGTCTTTTGTTTCATACTTGATTATTTGTTTGCTTTTAATTCTTCTAGTTCTTTTCTCAGGGCGCTCAGCTCCTTATACATGTCAGGCAGACGACGGAAGATGGCTTGTGACTTGAAATAGGGCGTAGGCTCCATAGGAGGTGTTCCGATGAGCGTCTGGTTAGGCTTGATGCTACCAGGTGCACCTGACTGGGCACCCAGGTTGACGTGGTCACCAATGGTAATGTGGCCTGCCACACCAACCTGACCACCAAACATACACCATGAACCAACCTTTGTGGAACCTGCGATGCCTACCTGAGCAGACATCACCGTGTTTTCACCAACTTCCACGTTGTGGGCTACCTGAACGAGGTTGTCGAGTTTCACACCCTTGTGGATCACCGTGGCACCCATCGTAGAACGGTCAACACAAGTGTTGGCACCAATTTCCACGTTATCCTCTATAATCACGATGCCAATCTGTGGAATCTTATCGTAGCCATCCACATTAGGAGCGAATCCGAAACCATCGGCACCTATCACCGAACCAGCGTGAATGGTAACATTGTTTCCCAAACGGCAGCCCTGATAGATGGTGACGTTGGGATAGATGAGACATTTGGCGCCCATCTTAACGCCATCGCCGATAACCACGTGGGGATAAACCTGAGTGCCATCGCCAATGACGGCACCATCGCCGATTACGGCAAAGGCTCCGATATAGACATCCTGACCAATGGTAGCCTTTGGTGATACTGAGGCCAGTGGGTCGATGCCAGTCTTCTTGGGCTTCATGGATTCATAGAGCTGGAGCAGCTTAGCCACAGACTCATAGGCGTTCTTTACGCGAATGAGAGTGGCTGAGACTTTCTGTTCCAACACCAAGTCTTCATTTATCAGAACAATGGTAGACTTCGTTTCGTATAGAAAGTGTGTGTATTTGGGGTTTGACAGAAACGAGATAGCACCAGGCTGTCCCTCTTCTATTTTTGCAAAGGTGTGGATGGCGGCGTTTTCGTCTCCTTCCACTCGGCCGTTGATGAATTCGGCAATTTGTTTAGCTGTAAACTCCATATAAATGATTCAGTTTTGCTTTGTAGGGTGCAAAGATAACAAATTTTATTGAAAACGCTGATAACAAAGGTAATATTTTCGTATTTTTTTAGAAAGTAACGCCACATTCAGTATCTCAGAGGCTTCTGAGATGTCTTTTATGGTACCATCCTTGTACAAAATGTCGATAGAGTCATCATCGATGGAATACATATCTTTTTGGATGGGATTGACACTCATCAGATAGTGGGCATCCTGCTTGTCGATACCCATTTTCTGAGCTATCTCTGTCTGCAAAGCATCGATACGTTCGTTGGTGATGGGCTCTTCGTGCACCTCTACCTTGAATATCTTACGGTCGAGCATGTCGGTGGCCAGCGTGGAGAGTATTTTGTCGTTGGAGTGCTTCCAGCCTTTCATAGCACTCCAGATGTCGGAGTCGTCGAGCTCTTCATACATCTGCAGAGCTTCGGGGTGCTCGGAGAACCAGCGGGCGTCGACATCGTTCTCAAGGAAGTAGGCCAAAGCGGGCGACACATGATTAGTGATTGGACTATTCTCGTTCCTCTCTCCATTTTCCTCTTTCCATTTTCCTCTCTCCTCTTTCCACTTTTTCACCAAATCCTTAGCTCTAGTGAGCATGTTGACCAATACTTTCTCATAACCTACAGCAGTCTTGTGAAGATACACCTGCCAATACATTAACCGTCTGGTAGTCAGATAGTTCTCCAAAGAGTAAATTCCCTTTTGTTCAACAACCAGTCGATCGTCAACAACATTGAGCATCTTGATGATACGTGCAGAGCCGATGTTTCCTTCTGTGACGCCTGTGAAGAACGAATCACGACGCAGATAATCCAAACGATCCATATCCAACTGGCTGGATATGAGCTGATGGAGGAAACGCTTGGGATACTCGTCCTTGAAGATGGAGATGGCTAAGTTAAGACGTCCGCCTAGATCGTGGTTGATCTGTTCCATCATCAACAGCGAGATGTCTTCGTGGGAGATACCTGAAATCAGCGTGTTTTCAAGTACATGAGAGAACGGACCGTGACCAATATCGTGCATAAGGATGGCTGCCTCTACGGCTTCGGCCTCGGAGTCGAAGATAAACTGTCCCTTCTGCTGCAGAGAGAGGATGGCTTCGCTCATCAGATGGAAGGCGCCCAACGAATGCTGGAAGCGCGTGTGTCGGGCTCCTGGATAGACCACTGATGCCAATCCTAACTGGTTAATGCGGTTGAGACGCTGAAACAGCGGATGGCGCACAATGTCGTAAAGCAGTCCGCGGGGTATCTTGATGAATCCGAATACGGGGTCGTTGATGATTTTTGTTTCACTCATATCTGTGGTAGTTACTTTATCGTTTGTTCGCGTAGGAATTCTTCCCATTGTCCCTGATAGCCGTTGAACACGTTCAGGTCTACAGTACCCTGCATGCCTCGCACCACACCGTCTGAACTGAGTTGCCACAGGTCCAGGTGGATGTCAGGCTTATACTCGCCATAACGGGCTATCCAAAAGTGATAGTCGCGCTTCAGGTCAGGGGCTTTGTCGAGATAGGTGTTGACGAAGCGCTGGTTGACGTAGAGTAGGGGACGGGCTCCAGTGGCTCGTTCTACGCTTTTCAGCCAGATACGGATATTCTTGAACAGCACCTCGGCACCACCCATCTGTTCGATGAGGGCATCGCTGGGTTCTATGTCGAGCATCGGCGGCAGGTCGCCTTTTCTGAAGCTGGTGTGCTTCAGGAAGTGACTGGCTTGCGATGACGGGTCTTGTCGAGTGGAAAAGAAATGATAGGCACCAACAGGGATGCCTAATTTGTGACAACTCAAATAGTCGGCATCGAAATAGCGGTTGTTGATGGAGATGCCTTCTGTCGATTTGATATAGACGAACGACACGGGATAGTCCACCTCACCATTGATGCGTTGCTCGCTGATGCGTCGTCCCAAATGGGTGATACGCAGCTGCTTCCAGTTGATATTGAAACGCTTGCGGCCTTTCTCGTGCTGATAGCGTGAGATGTCGATGCCATAGATACGTTCAGTGGTGTATTGCATCCGTTCGCCCAGGAAACGTCCTCGTTTCCATTGTCCGGCTCTCAGGTTGGTTGTCGATACGCAGAAGCCGAATCCGTGCTGACGGTCTTCCTCCCAATGTCCCTCATAATAGGTTCCGTCGGCTTTCTGGTAGGAGCCGTGTCCGCAGGCTTCTAAATGACGATTGAACTGTCCTGCGTAGGTACCCTGAGGATCGATGCGGATGCCGCTGACTAGTGTGTCGTTACGGAATGTGCCAATGATGATGCGGCCGTTGTGGTCTTTAAGAACCTGCTTCCCTTCACGTTTGCGTTTCAATATGGCAAAGGCGTTAGTCAACACCAGGTTGCCATGAGGCATATAGGCTGTCAGGGTAGAGTCGCCTTCTTTGGCAAAACGTGCCACCATGTCAAACCCTTCATCCACCACATTATGTCTTTGTAGATAGTACTCCAGTTCGCCCATGATGAGTTGGCGGCGTTGACTAAGGGCGTCACCATATCCTAAAAGCGGGAACATCGAGGCTATCAGTATCCAGAGGTATCGCATGCGGGAATGAAGAGAATTCAGGATACGTTATTCGCGTTGGGCTGCTTCCCAGGAAAGCAGCGCCTTGATGAATGTTTCGTAAGGATTATTACGAAACGGTTTAGCTTTGATGGCTTCCAATAGAAGGTACACAAGGTAGATGAGCATACACAGCAGGAATCCTGTGGCATAGGCGTAGACAGCCATGTTGGAGTCTTTTACCAGCAGACTGAACAGCGCTACAGGAACGACGAATGCCAGACCCAGAATCATGTAGCGATAGCGACGCCAGGAGTCTTTGAAGTCTTCGAATTTCTGCTTCTTCTCCAGATAGGCTTCAAAGTCTTCTTCTTTGATGTTATAGTTCTGAATCTTGGGCAGGGTAGGGTCGTCTTTGTGGTCTGTGCGAATGTCCCAGATATGTCCCTGAATGGATTCGAGTGATATGCGGTCGATGTATGAACGGTCTATTTGAAACATAAGAGTAAAATTTAAGCCCCCTGAAAAAGTTCTCAGGGGGCTCTTTAATATTAGCAAAGTCTGCGGGAACCGTCGCCGATGACTACGTCATAGACCTTTGGCTCATGCCCGTACTTAGCGTTGAACTTCTGCTTGGCAGTCTCGATGAACTGCTTGTAGAGATCGTTGCGAACCAGGTTGATGGTGCAGCCGCCGAAGCCGCCACCCATGATACGAGAACCAGTAACGCCACACTCCTTGGCAATGTCGTTCAGGAAGTCGAGCTCCTCGCAAGACACCTCGTAGTCCTTTGACAGACCCTCGTGAGTCTTGTACATCATCTCACCCACCTTCTCGTAGTCGCCTTCGTTCAGAGCATCGCAGACAGCTAGTACGCGGTCCTTCTCGCCCAGCACGAACTTAGCGCGCTTGTAGTCCTCTTCGCCTACCTCGGCCTTTACTTCCTCCAGTTGTTCCCATGTGCAGTCACGCAGGGTCTCGAACTTGCCCTCGGGGTGCTTGGCCTGGATGTGCTTCACCACGTTCTCGCAAGAGTTACGACGATCGTTGTAGGGTGAGCCAGCCAACTGGTGCTTAACTACTGAGTCGAGCAATACCAGACGGTAGCCATCGGGCTTGAATGGGAAGTACTCGAACTCGCGGCTGCGGCAGTCCAGACGCATCAGACAGCCTGCCTTGCCGAATACAGAAGCAAACTGGTCCATGATACCGCAGTTCACGCCGCAGTAGTTGTGCTCTGTAGCCTGACCAGCCAGCACCATATCCCACTGAGACACCTTGTTGTCGCCGAAGAGGTCGTTCAGACCACAGGCGAAACAGCTCTCCATAGCAGCACTTGACGACATACCAGCGCCAAGGGGCACATCGCCAGCGAAGGCAATGTTAAAGCCCTTTACGGGAACGCCCAACTTCTTCATCTCCAAAGAGATACCATAGATATAGCGGGCCCAAGAAGCCTTAGGACCATCAGGGTCGCTCAACTTGAAGTCCACGCGGTCTTTCAGGTCGATAGCGTATGCCATCACAGTGTCTTCTGTATCGTTGATACGCATCTCGGCGATAATACCTTTGTCTACTGCTCCTGGGAATACAAATCCGCCGTTATAGTCGGTGTGCTCACCAATCAGGTTAATACGACCAGGAGATGCATACACATTTCCTGTCTTTCCGTCGAAATGCTTGATGAAGCGACTTCTTACAAATTCAATGTCCATCATAATTCAATAGTGTTTTTTGTTTGTTATTATTAGTAATAGGTAATATGTCTTACTTGACGTTGATGCCAATCTTGCTGCCCCAGTTGCAGAACCAGATGATGTAGGCGTAGAACACGAACATGGCGCAAAGGGCAACGATTACACCAGCGGCATCAACGATGGCACCCATCACAGGCATCAGCAGAGCACCGCCAATCACACCTGTGTTGATGACGCCAGAAGCAGCCTTGGTGTGAGGACCAAGCTCCTGTAGGCCGAGGTTGAAGATGAGAGGCCACATCACAGAGTGGAACAGGCCAGCAGCCAGCATCAACCAGATACCAATCATCGAAGTTGCAAAGATCAGCGACAGGCCGATGCAGATTGCACCGAGACACAAGCAAGCTGTCAGCAACTTACGAGGCTCGAACTTGGTCAGGATACCAGCACCGATGAAACGTCCAACCATCATGCCGCCCCAGTAGAATGCCAGATAGTTTGTTGCCAGAGCGGCACATTCTGCAGGATTCATGTCGGGATAGAGCAGTGAGAAACGGTAGGGGAGCATAGAGGGAACACCAATTTCTACACCCATATACATAAAGATGGCGAGGGCACCCAGCCATACATGTGTATACTTGAAGACGCTTGACTTGTACTCCTTCTTCTCTCCGCTTTCCTCTTCAGCCTGCTTGCCTTCGTCAATCTTCGGCAACTTCAGGAATACTAGAATGCCGCAGATAATCAGAGTGAAGATACCAAGACCCAAGAACGGTCCAGGAACAGCATCAGGCGTAGGAACCTGACCAGCAATGATGACTGTCGTAATAAAAATAGGTGCAACAGTGGTGGCTACTGAGTTAAGAGCCTGTGACAGTGTCATGCGGAAAGCACCAGACTCAGGTTTGCCAAGCACCATTACATAAGGATTGGCCACATTCTGCAACATCACCACACCCATTGCTACGATGCACATAGACAGCAGGAATACGATGTAAACGTTGGCTCCAGCACCAATAGCCCAGTTGATACCAAATGAGTTGATGACGAAACCAATGCCAGCAACGGCAAGACCCAGCAACAAAGTTCCTTTATAGCCAATCTTGCTCATCAACATAGCAAATGGGATAGCCAGCAGATAGGCTCCATAGAATGCTGTGTTAACATACTGGCCTTGCTGGGCAGACAGGTTGAAAGCCTCAGAAAGGAAGGCAATCATCGAGTTGTTCATGGTCGTGATGAATCCGATGAGGAAGCACACGATGAACACAATAATCAATGGGAACAGATAGTTCGGAGTTTGTTTTTGTGACATTTTTCTTTGTTTTATGATTTAGTTATTATGAGTTGAGATTTGAGGCTCCGATAGGTCTTATAGACTCATCTCAAACCTCAAATCTCAATATTCACTTCTTATTCGGCAATGCCGAATTTGTAAATTGTCTTCTGCTTGTAGCGCTCACCAGGATTCAATACTACGCTGGGGAAGTAAGGACGGTTGGGTGAGTCGGGGAAGTGCTGAGTCTCAAGACATACGGCCGAACGACGTGGGAATGTGCATCCGTTGGCGCCCTTGTAGCCGTTCAGGTAGTTACCTGTATACAGCTGCATGCCAGGCTCTGTGGTCCAGCATTCCAGTGTGCGTCCGCTCTTGGGGTCTGTCAGCTTGGCAGCGAAGCTCAGCTCGCCTTCCTCTTTCTTATTGAGTACATAGTTGTGGTCGTATCCGTTACCAAACTTAATCTGCTCATTATCAGCATCAATCTCCTTGCCGATAGCCTTTGGCTTACGGAAGTCGAATGGTGTGCCTTCCACCTTCAGGATCTCACCAGTAGGAATAGCGGTGTCGTCGGTGGGCAGATAGAAGTCAGAGTTGATTTCGCAGATGATGTCGTCAATCGTAGGTGTGGGATCAGCGGTGCCAGCAATAGAGAAGAAGGCGTGATGTGTCAGGTTCACGATGGTCTTCTTGTTGGTGGTAGCCAGATACTCCAGCACCAGCTCGTTGTTGTCAGTGAAGGTGAACTCCACAGTGACGTCGAGCTCGCCAGTGTAACCCTCTTCACCATAAGAAGATACACGATGCAGAGCCAGCGAGCGGGGACCCATCTGACGGGCATCCCATACCTTGGCGTTGAAGCCCTTCAGACCGCCGTGCAGGTGGTTGGGACCATTATTGATGGCCACCTGATACTCCTTGCCGTTCAGTGTAAACTGACCCTTGCATATACGGTTGCCCCAACGACCGATAAGTGTCGACAGGTAAGGCTCGTTGCCGCTCATCAGCTGCTCAATGTTGGCATGTCCCTGAATCACGTTGCCTACTTTGCCGTCTTTGTCGGGCACCATGATGGCGCAGATAGCACCGCCATAGTTTGAGATTGCTACTTCGTAACCTTTACGGTTGCGCAGGATGAAAAGATCGGTTTTCTTACCATTGATAGTGGTCTGGAAGTCTTCGCGCTTCAGACCACAGAGATTCGCATTTTCTGTTACGTTTGCCATACTAATATGTTTTTAGTTAAAGTATTCTTGTTGCAAAGTAACAAAAAAATACCGACTTGTGCAAACAAATCGGTAAAAATTTGGTGTTAAAAACACCTAAATACGTGTTTTGAGAAAATCTGCGACGATGTAAGTGCTGCCTCCAATGAAGATAACGTCTTCACTAGTAGCACCTTGCATCGCAGCTTGGTATGCTTCGATCACTGTGGGGTAACATTCGCCTTTCAGCCCAAATTGTTCACCAAAAATCTTTAATGACGTTTCTGGGAATGCTCTTTTGGTAGAACCCTTGGTGAAGAAATAGGTGGCATTCTTGGGCAGCAGAGCCATCACACCATAGATGTCTTTATCCTCGACGATGCCGAAAATGATGCGCAGTTTCTGACAGTTTAGACTCTCCAGTTGCTTACCCAGGTATTCCCATGCGCCAGGGTTGTGTCCTGTGTCGCAAATAACCCTTGGGTTCTCCCTGACCGTCTGCCATCGTGCCATGAGTCCTGTAATCTTCGTCACGTTCTTGAAGGCATTGCTCATCTCCTCTGCAATCAGGTGATTGTTTTTCTCATCGATGCAGTCTGCCAGATAGCCCATCTCCACCAAACGGTGCATGGCCACCACCACCGTATTCATGTTGCGAGGCTGGTATTCACCTGTCAACTCACAGTCAAACTCTCCTAAATGTGCGGCTTTATAGTGGATGTACTCACCTTTCAATTCTGACGAAACAATCTCCTGTTCGTCCTCTGCAAAATAAATAGGTGCCTGCATCTCGCTGGCCAGAGCGCTGAACACGGCTCTTGTCTCGGGTTTTGCCTCACCAATGATGACGGGCACATTTTTCTTGATGATACCGCCTTTCTCGAAGGCAATCTGCTCCAGACTGCTGCCCAGCAGCTGTGTGTGGTCGAGTGAGATATTCGTGATGATACTGACAATTGGGGTGATGATGTTGGTGCAGTCCAGTCTGCCTCCCAGCCCCACCTCAATGACGGCGATGTCCACATTCTTCTCCTTAAAGTATTTGAATGCCATCGCTGTGGTCAGCTCAAAGAACGAGGGGTTCAGGGGCTCGAAAAACTCCTTTTCCTCTTCTACGAACTTTACCACATAATCTTCGTCGATGGGTGTGCCGTTGATGCGTATCCGCTCGCGGAAATCAATCAGATGGGGTGAGGTGTAGAGACCTACCTTATAGCCACTTACCTGCAGTTCGGCAGCAATGAGGTGTGCCACCGATCCTTTGCCGTTGGTGCCGGCAACGTGAATACTGCGGAAACTCTCATGCGGATGTCCGAAATGCTCGTCGAGCTTGTACGAGGTGTCCAGACCTTCCTTGTAGCCTGTAGCCCCTTGATTCTCGTAGCTGGTTGTCCTGCTAAACAGATAATCTATGGTCTCTTGATAATTCATAACCCCTTTATTGTAAGTTCTCGCCTCTCAGTCTTAATTAACTGAAGTAGTTCTTAAAACGCTGGAAGATGCTGTCCTTTGTCAGCTTGTCGCCTTTGAAGTTGTCGCTGTCCTTGAAGGCCTCGATGGCTTTCTTCTCTTCGCTCGACAGTGTCTTGGGCACATACACGCTGATGTTCACCACCAGGTCGCCATGACCACTGCCGTAACCCTGTACTGCGGGCAGGCCCTTGCCCCTCAGACGCATCGTCTTTCCAGGTTGTGTGCCGCTGTCAATCTTCACCTTCAGCGTCCTTCCGTCGATAGTGGGAATGTCTACCTCGCCTCCAAGTGCTGCTGTAGGGAAGTCTAACAAGAGATTGTATATCAGGTCGTTACCGTCACGAACGAAGGTATTGTTCTCTTCCTCCTCGATATAAACCTGAATGTCTCCTGCTATGCCGCCATGATGTCCTGCGTTACCTTTGCCAGGTACGTTGACTACCATACCTTCTGCCACACCAGCAGGGATGTTGATTTCCACAACCTCCTCGCCTTTTGTGACGCCAGTGCCGCCACATTCGTGACATTTGTTCTTGATAATCTGACCTTCGCCATGACAGGTGGGACATACGCCCTGCGTCTGCATCATGCCGAAGATGCTCTGTGTGGTGTGGGTGATAACACCAGAGCCGTGACACGTAGGACAACTCTCGCGACCGCTACCATCCTCGGCACCTGTGCCGTGACAATGGCTGCAGGCAATATCCTTGCGCACCTTGAACTTCTTGGTGACACCCGTGTTAATCTCTTGCAGGGTGAGGCGCACCTTCAGTCTCAGGTCACTGCCTCTGTGTTGCTGTGGACGTGATGAACGACCACCTCCGAAGCCTCCAAAGCCGTGTCCTCCAAAGATATCGCCGAACATCGAGAAGATGTCGTCCATGTTCATCTGGGCACCAAAGCCGTCAAAGCCTCCGAATCCGCCGCCTGTAGGTCCTGCAAATCCAAACTGGTCGTACTGCTGACGCTTCTGTGGGTCGTGCAGCACGTTATAGGCCTCTGCGGCCTCCTTGAATTTCTCCTCAGCCTCTTTGTCGCCAGGGTTTCTGTCAGGGTGATATTTGATGGCAATCTTTCTGTATGCCTTCTTGATGTCATCTTCCGAGGCCGTCTTAGTTAGTCCCAGTACCTCGTAGTAGTCTCGTTTCTGTTGTGCCATTTAATTGTCAACTTTCAACTTTCAATTCTCAACTTTCACTTTTATTGTCCTACAGCTACTTTGGCGTAGCGAATTACTTTGTCGTTCAACTTATAGCCAGGAGCCATGCAGTCAATGACCTTGCCTTTCTTATCGTCACCCATACCAGGCACCAGTGCTACGGCTTCATGCAAGCTGGTGTCGAAGTCGGTATTGTCAGTCTCGATCTTGCTGACACCCTGTGCTTCGAGTGCCTTCATCAGCTTCTGATAGATGAGCTGCATGCCCTCGCGCAGCACCTGCGGATCGTCAGTCTTCTCGCCGTTGGCAATGGCACGCTCCATATCGTCGATGACGGGCAGCAGGGCGGTGATGGTCTTCTCGCCACCGTTCAGAATCAGCTCGGCACGCTCTTTCAGCGTACGCTTGCGGTAGTTGTCGAACTCGGCGTTCTTATAGAGCATCTGCGTCTTCAGCGACTCAATCTCAGCCTTGGCAGCCTCCAGCGGGTCGATGTCGGCTTCTGCTGACTCCTCCGAACTACTGGCTTCTTCCTCAGGATTTTTTACATCCTCAGTATCTGCCGTATTGTCAGTCTCCTGAGCGTTTTCCTCGTTCAGGGTCTCTTCGTCTTCAATCTTGATATCTTTTTCTGTCATAATTACGTGGTTTTAAAGTACTGCAGTGATAGATGCAAATATTGTGCCACAGTGTAATCATTCTTCATTTTAAGCGTACAGCTCAGCTTTCTTCTCCTTGATGGCCTCGTCGTAGATATAGTCATCATAGCTCATCAGCTTGTCGATGGTACCTTTAGGCGTCAGCTCAATGATACGATCGGCCACGGTGTTGATGAACTCATGGTCGTGCGAAGCAAATAAAATATTTCCCTTGAACTGGATAAGATTGTTGTTGAAAGCCTGGATAGACTCCAGATCCAAGTGGTTGGTAGGTGTGTCGAGAATCAGGCAGTTGGCATTCTTCAGCTGCATACGGGCAATCATACAACGCATCTTCTCACCACCACTGAGCACGTTGACGTGTTTCAGCACATCCTCCTCCTTGAAGAGCATACGACCCAGGAACGACTTCATCGTTACCTCGTTGCCTGGTCCCCACTGACTGAGCCAGTCCACCAGGTTCATCTCGCTCTGGAAGAACTCGGTATTGTCCAGTGGCAGGTAGGCTGTGGTGATGGTGACGCCCCACTTATAGGTGCCAGCCTGTGCCTCGCGGTTGCCGTTGATAATCTCGAAGAGGGCCGTCATGGCCTTGGGGTTATGCGAGAGGAACACGGTCTTCTGACCTTTCTCGATAGTGAAGCTCACATTGTCGAACAGTACGGTGCCGTCAGCATCTACTGCCTTCAGACCCTCCACCTCAAGAATCTGTGTGCCAGGCTCACGCTCCATCTGGAAGATGATGCCAGGATATTTACGTGTAGAGGGTGTGATCTCGTCAACATTCAGTTTCTCTAGCATCTTCTTACGTGAGGTGGTCTGCTTACTCTTGGCTACGTTGGCCGAGAAGCGACGGATAAATTCCTCCAGCTGCTTGCGCTTCTCCTCAGCCTTCATCTTCTGGTTCTGAGCCTGACGCAGAGCTAGCTGAGAAGACTCGTACCAGAATGAGTAGTTACCAGAGAACAGCGTCACCTTGCCGAAGTCGATATCCACGGTCTGGGTTGATACGGCGTCGAGGAAGTGACGGTCGTGGCTCACCACCAGCACGCACTGCTCCAGTCCGCTCAGATACTCCTCCAGCCACTGCACGGTGTCGAGGTCCAGGTCGTTGGTGGGCTCGTCCAGCAGCAGGTTGTCGGGGTGTCCGAAGAGTGCCTTGGCCAGCATCACGCGTACCTTTTCATTATTACTGATGTCCGACATCTGCATGTAGTGCTGGTCTTCCTTGATGCCCAGGTTCTGCAGCAGCTGTGCAGCCTCGCTCTCAGCCTCCCAGCCGTTCATCTCTGCAAAGGCCATCTCCAGTTCGGCAGCACGCACACCGTCTTCTTCAGTCATCTCGTCCTTGGCATAGAGGGCTTCGCGCTCCTTCATGTTCTGCCACAGGGGCTGGTGACCCATCAGCACGGTGTTCATCACCGTGAATTCGTCATATTTAAAGTGGTCCTGCTCCAGCACGCTCATACGCTCGCCAGGCAGCATCTCCACTGTTCCTTTGTTAGGCTCCAGCTCGCCGCTGATGGCGCGGAGCAGGGTAGACTTACCGGCACCGTTGGCACCGATAATACCATAAATGTTTCCACTCGTAAACTTCAGGTTCACATCCTTGTAGAGAACCTTTTTTCCAAATTGAATCGCCAGATTCGTAACTGTAATCATCTCCTTATTTTTCTTCTTATTTTCTTAGCGGGTGCAAAGTTACGAATTTTTTGCGATATAAACAAATGGGCGAGAGTTTTATTTGTTTTACCGTTTGAATTTGACGCTACGCGTCCTGCCTCCCACGTTCCATGTGGCGATATATACACCCTTTGGACAAGTCTCCATCGAGTATTGCTCATCAGCACGGAACATGCCCACCAGTCTGCCTGAGGTGTTGAAGATGCGCACAGGGAATGTCAGCAGTTCAGGTGTTGCCGATCCGAAGTGCAGCGTCTTGGTCTGTGGGTTGTAGGCCAGCGCATAGTCTGCGGGCTCCATGAAGTGCTCTATGCCGTCAGGTATCGTATCGTTGGGAATTGTGTCTGTGGGAATGGTATCCACAGGAATCGTGTCGTTGGGGATGGTATCGTTGGGTATGGTGTCAACGGGCTCTGGCAGCTCGCCGTTCTTGATGAGGTACCACAGACGGTTGGTGCTGGTAGCATTCTTCTCGTCGTTGGTATAGCTCAGCAGGGCGGTATAGTCGTTGCTGCTGCCGCCGTTCAGGTTCACGATATGCTGTGTATAGACGTTCAGCAGGTTAAAGTGTCCCTCGTTGCCCTGAGCAATGATGTCCCACTGCTGACTCTCGCTGTGCTCGTCAGGCTCCACGGTGTTCAGCTGCGTGCCAACATTGGTGGTAGGCCCAACCTCACCCTCTGTGGGGTCGTTCAGCGCCTTGCCTGTCAGTCTGTTCAGCAGTCGGAAGTGACTGCCAATGGCTTGTATCTCCCAGTCCTGACCCTCCTTTTCGTTGTTGTTGACCATTTGCACCACGAGGTCGCCGTCCAGGTCGGCAGCCTTCTGCGTCTTGGCGTTCACTATGTGGTAGTAGAAGTTCTCAGGTGCAAAGGGCGGTATAGGTTCATCAGGCAGCCTGTTGAAGAAGGCCTCTGTCAGGTATTGGCAATGTTCTGTGATAAACTGCTTCAGGTCGCTGACATACTGGTCGTAGGAAGAGTAGAGTACCACCTCGTGATACATCCTGCGGTTGATGCCCCATTTCTCGTAGTTCAGTTCCTGCGACTGCTGCAGCAGCTCGCTCAGGCTGTCCACCTTGGCGTGCATATAGTCCACCAGACCTTGGTTCAGCAGTTCCTGGTATCGTCTGTATACCGCCTTCTTAAACCAGTCGTCTTTCCACATGCGGATGACCCACGCCTTCGAGCCAGTGTAGGCAATATCCACCATCAGCTTGTTCACCGAACTGCTGTGGCCCATGTCGTTCTGCACGCGGTAGTCGTTGTTATAGGCAATGTCATAGTCCCACAGCGGTCCCCAGAACAGGTGGTCGTTGCCCTGCTCCTTATAGAAATAGGTGCTGTAGAATCCGTCGATATTGGCGCTTATCTCTGTGCATAGATACCAGTCCAGCAGCGATGTGGTGTCCACGTAAGCCTTGTAGCCCACCTCTGGGTCGTCGAAGTTGGCGCTGATGAGTGCCTTCTCGAATTTGTTGTTGATGAAGCTGCGTATATAGGCCGTCTGCTTGCTGTCTATCTCGTCGTCCTCAGGATAGTGAATGCGTACAGGGGCGCTGAAGGTGCTCGAAGTGAAGCAGTTGCCGTCCCTGAATCCGTCCACCTCCAGCAGGTATCCGCCGCTGATGTCGGTATCGTCGGTGATGGGGTAGGGCTGCTCGGTGATGTTTACACGATGAGGTCTCACGTCCACCTGGTCGCTAATCTGATAGGTGCCCAGATACTCGTAGTTCAGATAGAGGTCCACGAACTTGGCGGCAGGGTTGAACTTCAGCGTGGTAAACTCGCCCATCAGCGATGTGATGGCGTTGCGCATCATCGTCTTGTCGCCCGCATTGGCCAGCAGCGTCCATTTCTTGGCTTTCGCATAGCCCTTGCCCAGGAACTTCTCCTTTTGGTTGAACTTTATCTTATAGGGTTTCTTCGACATGTTCCACGTCGAGTTGCCTCGTCCGCGAATCGATACCGAGTCGTAGGCTGTCACCAGGTCGTTCTCGTCCACGTAGTACATCCTGCACAGCTTATAGTCCTCCTTGCTCCATATACCCCAGCCGTCGAAGGTCTCGATATATATGGTTGGCAGATTGGTCATACGGGTATATTGCGCCAGCACCTGCTGCACGCTCATCAGCCAGAAAGCCACGAGTATGATGGATATTTTCTTCATTGCTTTAGTTATTTCGCTGCAAAAGTACGAATATTTTTTCATTTTACAAAAAAAAATAGTAATTTTGCACCCTCATGGTGTATATTAACGACGAAATAGGCAAGTTCGACCTCCAGCAGGCCCTCGACGCCATCAGCCCCCAGCGTCGCCAGCAGGCCTTGAAGTATAAGTTCGAACAAGGACAGCGTCTCTGCGTGGCTGCCTACCTGCTGTTGAAGCAGGCATTGCTCGAGCAGGAGGGCATCGCTGCCAATCCCGTGTTCGACTACGGCCCTCACGGCAAGCCCTTTATCGTGGGTCATCCAGAGTTGCATTTCAGCCTGAGCCATTGCAAGGAGGCAGCCGTCTGCGTGCTCAGTCGCCAGCCCATCGGCATCGATGTCGAGAGCGTGGGGCGCTATCGCGACAGCGTGGCCCGTTATGCCATGAGCGATGCCGAGTTGCAGCAGATTCAGCAGGCCGCCAATCCTGAGGTGGAGTTTGTGCGTCTGTGGACCATGAAGGAGAGCCTCTTGAAACTTACTGGCGATGGCATCAACGACCAGATGAAGCAGGTGCTCAGCGTTGCCGACCGTTATCGTTTCACCACCACCGAAGTATTACAGAAGAACTATATTTATACCGTTTGTGAACTATGAGAATGAACACAGGATACAACCGTGAAGGCGACTACGATCACTTCACCGTCGAGGAACAGGCGCCGCTGCTGGAGTGGCTGCTGGCCCATCTCAGCATGAGCCGCAACAAGGTCAAGGACACCCTGCAGGGTCGTGGCATTAAGGTTGATGGCAAGACCGTCAGCCAGTTCGACTTCCTGCTGCAGCCTGGCATGAAGGTGGCCGTGAGCAAGACCAAGCGCAACCAGCGCTCGTTCAAGAGTCGCTACGTGAAGATTGTCTATGAAGACCGCTGGCTCATCGTTATCGAGAAGAACATCGGCATCCTCTCGATGGCTGCAGGACACTCGTCGCTTAATGTGAAGAGCGTGCTCGACGACTATTTCAAGAAGACCCGCCAGAAATGTACTGCCCACGTGGTGCACCGTCTGGACCGCGACACCAGCGGCCTCATGGTCTATGCCAAGGATATCGACACCGAGCAGATCCTGGAGCACAACTGGCATCAGATTGTCTACGACCGCCGCTATGTGGCTGTGGTCAGCGGCGAGATGGAACAGGACGAGGGCACCATCCAGAATTGGCTCAAGGACAACAAGGCCTACGTCACCTATTCCTCGCCTGTAGATAATGGCGGCAAGCTGGCCATCACCCATTTCCATGTCCTCGACCGCACCACCGAGCACTCCCTCGTGGAGTATAAGCTCGAGACTGGCCGTAAGAATCAGATTCGCGTGCACTCAGCCGATATGGGACATCCCGTCTGTGGCGATACGAAATACGGCAATGGCGACGACCCCCTCCACCGTCTCTGCCTGCATGCCTGGCTGCTCTGCTTCTCTCATCCCATCACTGGCGAGGCTATGGAGTTCGAGACCCCCATACCCACCGCCTTCAAACAACTCTTCAAATGATGAATGCCAATATCGACAGCTGGGTCTTCTATCTGGCGGCGCTCCTCGTCGTCATCCTTGCTGTTTATATTATTAAAAAGGTGGCGAGCTTCATGGTGAAGACTATTGTCTGCCTCGTGCTGCTCGCCGCCCTGGCTGCTGCCTATTTCTATTTTATTCGCTGAATAGGAGTTTGTCCAGCTCCTGCATCTTTGTCAGCTTGCCGTCCTTATCTATTGCTGTGGCAAAGGGTATGGCGGCGA
The DNA here is from genome assembly GCF_946407605.1 of uncultured Prevotella sp. Taxonomy (GTDB): domain Bacteria; phylum Bacteroidota; class Bacteroidia; order Bacteroidales; family Bacteroidaceae; genus Prevotella. Next base: position 9,633 of record NZ_CAMJOS010000011.1, on the reverse strand, counting down.
TCTGGAACTTCGTGGCCAGGTGCTTCCATTCCTCGTGGGTCACAAAGATGTGCTCACCCTTGATGTCGTTCTCCTTCATCCACTGCTCCGCCATTTCTATGGGGCGGTCCGTCTCGTCGGCAATATAGAGGAAGCGTACAGGCTTGTCTTTCATCTCCTCCACCTTTTCGCGTTCGTCCAGCATGATCACCCTGCACGGTCCGCAGCTCATGCCCCAGAAGTGCACGTAGAGGCCGTTGCCCCTGTAGGGTGCTATGATACGTTCGAAGATGGCGTCACCCTCAGGCGACAGCGAAGCCTCTTCTTCCAACCTGCCCTCGTTCTTGATCACAAACTCACGGTAGTTCTCCAGTACGCCGTTGGCCACCGTCCTGTTCTGTATGTATGGTATCAGGGCGGCTATGTATGATGCCATGATGTCAGGACTCTTTTCTCCCAGACGGTCTTCGTCGTACACATATCGGCAGAGTGCCATCTGCAGCATGAAGTCCATCTTCTTCAGTCCGAAACGCTTCAGCGTGGCCTTTGTCGTCATGTCGAAGTAGTCGGCAATGGTCATCAGCGTGTCCTCGCGCTCGGCCAGCATCTGTCTGTGCAGGGTGGCGTCGTAGTTGCGTGGCAGCACGAATTGGTTGTTATAATCCTTCAGCCCCTGCGAGTCAGATATGCGGTAGGCCATTCTCAGACGGCTTGCCGACCAGCTCACGTCAACCATCATGCAGAGGGTTACGAAGCTGTACAGATGTCCTGGCGATTCTATTGCAAACAGCATGGCAGGCGTGTCCAGCAGCCACTCTTCCCTGTCAGCCAGGAAGTCGTAGTATTCCGTCGCGTCAAACCTCAGCATGTTGTCAAAGTTCAGGCGCATCACCTCCATCAGCGGCTGCGACAGTGCTGTGGCGCCCAGCACCTCCTTCTCAAAGCTGCCAGTGCCAGCGGGAACGGGCAGCCTGTCGGCCTTGATGTCGTCAATGATGGTGTCCATCATCTTCACCAGTCCTTTCTTCCATTCAGGTATCTGGTCTTTCTCCGGTTTTCCTGCATACAGCTGGGTGCTGCCGAAGTAGTGCTTTCCCACCTCGGGCCACAGGCGGTTGATGTTTGTGCTCTTGCCGTGTCCGCCAAAGGTCACGCCCTCCAAGTCCGGCTTCGACGCGTCTATCATCATCTCCAGCGTGTCGCCTACGGCCAGAAACACAAAGCTCGTGTTGTCCACGCTGATGCCCTGCGAGTGGGGCAGGGTGAGGGTGGCCTCGTAGCTGCCGTCCTCCTTCACGGGGATGTTCACCACCGTCTCATGGTCTGTGAAGTGGTTGAACGTCCTTACCTGTACTGTCGTCCATTCGCCAGCATTTCTGTTCGTCACTTTTCCTTTCAGCACAGCCGTGCCTCTGTGATACTGATACTCGTCAATAGCCTGTGCCGTCATCGCACAAACCACTGCCATCACAGCCGTTAAAAGTCCTTTTCTAAACATGTATAGTTTATGATTAATGCGGTTTTAACCGCAAAGTTACATAAAAATTTTTTCAACAAACCATTTTTCCGCCTTTTCTTCTCTATTTAAAATATTATTTAACACTTTATCGTATCGGCTCCACCGAATATCCCTTCCTGCGCAGCATGGCAATCAGTCCGTCGTTGCCCAGCAGGTGACGGGCACCTACGGCAACCATGCAGGGACCCTTGGCGATGTTCTGCTCGATGACGGGACACCATGCATTGTTCATGGCAGCAAGAGGAAACGCTGCTTTGCCTATTGTGGCGTCCTTTGCCTGCCTCTCCAGCACGTCATGAATGACGCACGTATCATTCTTCAGATATCCCTCAGCTATTTCTCTGATAGCCTCCGGAACCTTGTCATCATTATTATGTATGCCCATGTAAAGCATCGTGGCTTGAAACTTCAGTTCGATGTTAGGACGCTGTCGCTGTGTTTTGGGGCGTGCCAGCCATTTCTGGTGTTGCTCCGTACTTTCCAGTTGCCCAATCTCTATGCCACGCTTAACGGCCTCCGTGGCGAGCACCCCCTCCACCGCTTGAATGCCATAATACCCCTTTGCCAGGTTGTATCCCGAAAGATGATTGAACCAATAGTACGGCGTCTTTTTCCAATACGCCGCAGCGCCCATCTTCTGACTCAGGAACTGATGCACCTCCTGATACTGCGCCACGCTGTCGAAGAGACTCTCGTAGGTCACGCTTTCAGGCATCATGTCCTCCTTTGTCGTATCCCTGTCGCATCCCAGATACTGTGCTATGCTCATCTCTTTGGCTGCCAACCGCATCGACACCGTCAGGTCCGTCTCGAAATATACCGTCTTCACATTCTTCAATGCTTCATCCACGCCGCTAAAGCCCAACACATCCTCATGCGAAAAACTGTGTCCGCCTCCGTGACAGGTACCAAACAGATAACATGTCTGTGCTATGCCGTTACCTTTGATCTCCCATAGCCATCCCGTTTTTCCTTCTGTCGGTTTCAATGCATCTTGTGCTACTATCGATGTCGCGCTGATGATGGACAATACAGCTGTTATGATGATTTTCTTCATTTGTTTGTCTGTTTCTGTTATATTGCCACAAAGGTAAGAAAAATATTAGTGAATCATTCCCTTTTCTTTGTTAAAATAAGCGAATTCGTTTCTAAAAACATCAAGGCACCAACCCATTTTTTTATGAGTCGGTGCCTTCGTTCTGTTCTCGTGTTGCGGACGGGTAGGGGATTGTTCTATCCTCTTTCCACATTCCACTTTCCTCTTTCCTCTACATGATTCCCATGCATGAGGTCGTTCCCAGCGCCGTCAGCGCTGCCGTCAGTATCGATACGATAATCTGAATAACTGTCTTCCAACTTTCTTTCTTCATAGCTAATTAAAATTTTAATTGTTATTGGTTAAAGGTTGGGGCCCCTTTAATCATAGGGACAAGCCCCTATGCTAGGTTATTCGACCCCTTCGGGGCCCCTTGGTCTATTCTCCCTTCACCTTTCACCTTTCACCTTTCACCTTAGTTGTACCCGTCGCCACCTTCGCCGCCAGAGTTGCCTCCGGTGTTGTCACCACCACTAGTGCTGCCGTTCTGGGAGCCGCTGTTGCCACCGTTCTCCGTAGATCCGTTGTTCCCTGAGTTCGTGGTTCCGCCCTCGTTCTCGGGGTCCTCCACGTTACCCTCGTCAGTCGAGGTCACGCGCTTCACCTCCTTGCCTTCGCGGTCGTAGCAGGTGATCTGCACGGCAGTCTTCGACAGCTCGTCCTTCAGGTCGACATCAGGCGTGAAGATGATGCGTCGACTCGAGATGAGGCCCGCCTTCACCTTGTTCACGTCGTCCACGCTCTTGGCGCGCAGTCCGAAGCGCATGGTGCCCAGTCCAGGCAGCGCTACAGAGTGGCCTTCGGTGGCCCATGCCTTGATAACCTCACCAGCTGCATCCCAGCAGGCCTGCATCACGCCTCGGCTCACACCTGAGCGGAGGGCCGCCTCCTTAATCACCTTGTCCTGAGTCAGAGCGGTGTAGAGCTCAGGCATCATCACGTAACGATACTGACCAGCATACTTGCCGATGTTCTGAAATTGTTCTTTTGCTTTTACTTTAAGTGCCATAATCTTTAATTTTTAATGGTTCGCTCGGCTTTGCCGCTTGGCTCCGCCAAGAATGTTTATTGGTTTTTGGTTAAAGGTTCTGGTCTAACGGGATGTTGTGTCAAGATTTTTCAGTTCGCTGTGGCGCCAACATCTTACCTCTTCCATCTTACATCAGCCATCTCTCGTCTTCCATCTTCCTTATCAAATCTGAAGGTTATCCGCGCCTATTCGAAGGACTTTTTTATCTCTCCCGTGGGCGAGAAAAATTTCTCTCGTGGGGGCGCAAAATTTTATCTTCATTGACAATGCAAAGGTACTAAATATTTAGATGCAAAACAAGGCTTTTTCAAATTTATTTCAAAAATATTTTAAATGTTAAAATGTAAAGATATATGAATTAAATTTCGTAGTGTACCAATGTACCATTGTACCATTACGAAAATCGATTTTGTACCGTAGAAGTGTAGATTTATCTTTATATTATATATAATATTATAATATTATATATAATATAATATAGAATACACACTTTTCCGCCCTATATGCTGAAAATGAAAACGCAAATGGTACAATGGTACATTGGTACATTTTGCATATTATTCTCGTGAGCTGGGATGCAAGACCTTTCTTTGTATGCGAAAGCTTGAGGATGGAACCGCCCCGTGATCCCCACTAATTTATTTTTTAGATGTTAATTTGGTTATTTAAAAAAATATCTCTACCTTTGCAGCGTGGTTCTATCACAACATACAGTTAATTTAAAGATTTGAAAAATGAACAACGCAGATTTTTGGGGTTCTGTAAGTAACATCATCAGTGAGGGCTTTACGCCTGAAGGTCTGCAAAAACTTAATAGCTATGCAGAACAGTTTATCAGTGGAAGGATTGTATATCAACGATTTTCATCGCGAGAACAGCATGGCTGCGCAGCGGGCGGTGAAACAAATGTCATTGCATCCATACTCGCGGCAGCAGAAGATAGAACAGATTCAGATGCTGCGAAAACTCTCAGCGAGTACCAAAGAGAATGCCAACAAGGAGCGAAGCAGGAAACTGTCATAGAACAGTGGGCTAAAGCTGTAGGATGCTGGATAGACAGCGTTGAAGATTCGTTGCACAACGTCTTAGGTGAACAAATAGCCGAAGGAGGCGAAGCAAAAGTCTATGATCATGGTGCAACACTTATTAAATCGATAGGCTTAGACTATTTTATTAAGCCAATTTTTGCACTTGACCGCATTGCACTTCATAATGCATATTTCCCTGAAACATGTTTGACTGTGCTTGGTTTTGGCAGAGATGCTAATGGCGAGTTCAAGATTATTTGCGAACAGTCATTTATTGCAGGAAAGCACGTGTCTGACGAGGAAATCTCTGATTATATGCAGCATATGGGATTTGAGCTGAAAAATCCTCATAATTGGACATATGCAACTCCAGATATTTATTTGAGTGATATGCATGATGAGAATGTAATTCGATCAAGCACTGGAGCCTTTTGTGTTGTTGATTGTGATATTCGTATCAATACACCAGAATTGCGACAGGGAGGAACACGTAAATTAACCACAGATATCAAGTTTGTTTGAGTTTCTGCTTCAGCCAACATCATCCTTCAGCCATCAGACCTCTTACATCATATGTCACTCACCTGCCCCCGTGTCACTAGAACATGAAGCTTTTGAGTATGAACGGATGTTAAATAATGCGAATAGGTAATAATACAACATATAACAAAGAAGTTATTGTATTATCTTTGCATATACTATATATTATAACAATAATATAATATGAATAGAATTGCATATTTTTGTTTATTCTTTATTGGACTGTTATTGAACTCATGTTCATGGGCTACATTGCGTCTTGCTAAAGAAGACATTAGAATTTCTAGAACTTCTGAGGTTCCAATGTGGCTGGATTTTCAAATGAGACCTTCACGTATAAATAATTGCTCTCTTGGTCAGAACTTTTTGGTGGAATCTGACATAACAATTAGTAAAGACAAATTCAGGGTTTTTCATCATGGTGATTCAATCCCGTTCAATATTAATGTATGGCGAGAAAAACAAATCAATGAAAAACTGCCTAATACTTTTGTTGTTGACAGCACATCTATTATAGATTTGTATTTTCATATTAAGCCTTTAGTAAATGGTGACTCGTTAAAGATTGTGGAATATGACATCCCTGATAATGGGGACTCTATCATCATTGATTTATCTATTAAAAGATATGGAGATCGTGCATGGGAGAAGAGAATTATTCGTGATTAATTATAATTGTCTATGAGAAGAATTATCAATTTGTTGTTTCTGCTGCTGTTTGTGGCAGGAATACAGGCTCAGACAAATGAGCGGCAGGATGCAGTAGGGAGATTCCGTGTGATTCCCTCAATAATGTTGACTTATAACCCGTATAGCCTCAAGGACCTAAACAACAATGACGTTTATTCAAAATACAATTTCCAGTATGGTTTAGGCATCGAGACGGAATATCGGTTCCATGAGGTCATAGGTGTCTCGTTGGGAGTCAATTATATGGTGCAGGGTGTCAAGACATCAGAATACCAAACGGGGGCTGCTTACTCTCTTGTAAGTAACAAGAACAAAGAGGGCGAGGTGAGGGTGAAGTCCTTGGGAGTCCCGCTGATAGTCAATGTGCATCCATTGCCCAACGACCGCCTGACGTTAAAGGCTGGCATAGAGGAAGACTTCCTGCTGGGCATGGGCGATGAGTATAAGTCGACGTGTACTGATTTCGTCGGGGGTGTCGCTTTCACTTTTGACGATAAGTTCCAATTAGAACTTCGCTATAATTCAAGTCTCTCCAAAATTACGAAGGACAAAGAGAATGGCCCGTTGAAAGAATGCTTCGTATTCTCGTTTGGTGTCATATTCTAAAGTGGGTTTTGATTAAATGATCAGGAGAACCTTTTATGTACAAAATTGAGGGTTTGTGCATTTGCCATTTTTAACACAAAAATCTTCATGTGAAAAGGATGTGGTGTGGGGAATAATTCGTACCTTTGCACATCGATTGAAAACACCATTTTTAAGATGAAGGTTTATCACTTTAGAATATCGGGCGTGCACTATGCTGCGAATCCGGAGGCCGAAACACAAGGGCTGCCGGACACGGAGGATATGCATGTGCGTACACGCGAACTTCTAAAAAAGATTGACCTCGAAAGACCGTTGGTGTCGCTGTTTGCCGAGCCTACCAACCTGTTTAACCCTGATTGCGTCATGGCTTTTTCGAGGGGTAAGAGGATTGGTCGCGTGGCTGATGAGTGTGTGGGCGATGTGAAAAGTCTGCTGGCACAGAGCGAAGACCCGATATTGTTTGCACAGGTGGAAGAAGTTGCAATCAAGGAGCATGGGCATCTGATAGTTTCTGTGGAGGCAGAGGAGCTGACCAAAATCCTGCCGCTACAGTCGTCGGCGATAGAATGGGGCATGTGGCTCAAGGACGACATGATGCGCTTGTCGCCTCACCAGCAGGTGCTGGCCGAGAAGGAGGCGTACTACATGCTGAAAAAGCACCTGATGACAAACGTCGACGAGACTGACATCGCAGACCTGAAGATTTACCTCGACCTCTGGATGAAGGGCAGTTGCCACGACCTGAGCCGCGAGACACGTGAAGCACGGACGGAGTTTATTGCACAGCTGGAGAAAGCCCAGGACAAGGAGGTACGGCTGCTGAACGAACCATTGAAGCAGCAGCGTACATCGATATGTGGTCGCATGGCGTTGATAGAGCGAGCCTCTGAGTGGTGGACGGATAGGCTGGAGTCTGAGGAGATGCAGCGGCTTTGGATGCAGTGGTGGCTGGCGAACGAAGGACTGCTCTGGGGCGGACTGAGGAATATTGACGAGAAGTTGCGTCAGTTGCCTGGTCAGTTGTATAATGACATTGGCAAGCGTGACGTGGTGCTCTCGCGCCTGTACTATATGCAGACGCCACGCAAGGCGCTGGATGCTATACTGACGCTGCTGATGCTGAGGGAACTGACATGTAGGCAGCTGGGCATAGAGATGAAGCCGATGATAGAGTCGGAATATGGTTCTGACAAGGTGGTGGAGGAATGCGACGAGACCTACACAGAGAGTCCTATCTATCTGAGCACGGCAAAGGGCCAGAAGATAGACCTGATACGTGTGCTGAACGTGATGTACGAGCAGGGCAGGTTTACTGGCAAGGATGGCTCGAAACTGACCAAAAAGGAGTTCTTTATCGAAGCTGGCCGCACTTTCCATGTTGATTTGTCGAATTATGACAAAGACCTTTCGCGCGCGATGTCGGACAGCACAAAGCTGGAGAAGCACCTGAAACCTTTCGAGGACATGAAACTGAAAATGATTGAGATCTGGAATTCGAAGTAAAATTATCGTAGGGTTTACATAGGGTAAACGAACCGCCCCACGAAAACATCGTAAATTTGCACCCGTAAGACGGAAAGTCCGTTCTTGCGGGTGCTTCTTTTTTGGCTATCGGCCAAAGAGCACCAACATATTATTAACCCGAGTGGAGTGAGAGTCCTCTGAGGTGAAAAGCTGCAGCAATCATGCTCTTCTCACAAACACTTGGTAGAAATGAAACAAGTTGTATTGCGTATCGACGACGCAGCTTTTGAGAAGTTTATGGGCATGGTGAGCCTGTGCCCCATGGTAGAGGTGCTGAACGTATGTGAAGCTGGCGACAAGAAGCTGACAATGGACGGCTACGTGGCCTCGGCCATTCGCGAAATGCGACAGATGCTGGCATTTCGACACCCCTGCGACTATGCATACCTGATGGTGGCAATGAACGAGAGCGTGGTGAAAGGTCTGCCATTCTTTTACACCCCCAAGGACTTTATTGACTATATGCGCGAGGCTGAGTTCGACAATCTGCCTGGACGCACCACTATCTATGACACGATAGCGAAGGTGAAGGGCAAGTATCCTGACTGGACGTTTGCGGATGATCCCAAAGCGAGTGAAGCGCTAAGGAGAAAGAACCTGATTAAGCAGTTTTTGAGCGCCTTTGTGAGGGTTCAAAGCAGGAAGTCGGACGGTTTGTCGGACGAATTTTGAGAGTGTCGGACGATTCGCTGGACGATAGAAAAAAAAGTCATACTTTGCATTGATTTTTTGCTGAACTTTGCATCGTCAATCAGAAATAAAAGCAAAATTAAAAGTTATGAAACGAAGAATTATTTACGTTGGAACGCTGATAGATCTGGCCGCGATGTTCGAGCCGGATGAGAAGGCAGAAAGTATCGAAGTAACAAACATTATTAAACATGAAAGCTATGAGTAATAAAGTAGAAAACAAGCAGGAGCAAAAGCGACTTGTAATCCTGTTGAGAACAATGGTTAATGGTTATTCACTGGATGTCAACGGCGAAGGCTATATGTATTTCGATGCCCAGAGTATGCTGGAGGGCTTTATGGTTCGTGTAGGACTGGAGCGACTGGAAGAGATGACCAGGGAGGAAATCAAGGCGATGCTGGACTCGCTGAAGGATGGTAGTGCCGTGAAGAAGCTTCAGGCTGAGGTGACAGGATTGAAAGCCCTGGTGGATGACCAGAAGAAAGAGATACGAAACTTGAAGAAGACTATCAAAGAACTTAAAGAAGAATAAGGATATGGCTAAGGAGATTAGAATCACGTGCGCAAGTAACGCCTATGGCGTGAAAGTGAAGCGCTGCTGCGCCAGTTGTCGGCACAAGGAGATAACTAACGAAGGTGCAAGGGTCTGCGCCCTGATGAAGCTGAAGGTGGAGCAGATGTTTGAATGCCAGCAATGGCAGATGAGCGACGGCTTGAAGAATGTCGGTATGGGGGGAGGCGTGGTGCGCCTGAAAGGCACCACAGAAATCATTTTAAAGTAAGTAAATAACCGAGTCGAAGCGTGGTGGAGGAAGTCTACGTAGTGAAAATGGCCAAATTCTGACACGACCTTCACTCACAAATTCGACAAGTTATGAAAAAGTACATTTTTGTTTTGAATGCCGTCAGTGTGATGGCCAAGTTGCTGAAAGACAAGCGAATAGAAGG
>NZ_CAMJOS010000010.1 GCF_946407605.1 uncultured Prevotella sp. | reverse complement strand
CCAGCAGTTTGCTAAACTGCCGTACGGGTTCCCGTACCGGGGGTTCGAATCCCCCAGCTTCCGCTCTGCAACATGTCGGCAAAACGACAAATGGTCGATTCATCTAATGGTTAGGATACAAGATTCTCAATCTTGGCATAGGGGTTCGATTCCCCTATCGACTACTCAAGGTATTAATAGGTAAAAAGATTTTTTGGTCGATTCATCTAATGGTTAGGATACAAGATTCTCAATCTTGGCATAGGGGTTCGATTCCCCTATCGACTACAAAAGAAGCCCTCGGTTGAGGGCTTTTTTTGTTTCTCTATCATCAAAGTGTCTTATGCTTCCTGTTCTTTCTGTTCGTAGAGGTCTTCCAACGGAATATCCTGCGCCTGCCTCAGGTAGTTAGTACGCATCATGATGGCCCTTCCCCACTCTGCACTTAGCAGGTCGGCCACAGGCACATCCAGCTTCCAGCGGCCCTGAGCCTCAAGACGGTCAATCATGGTTCCCACGCTCAGGTTACTCAGACTCTCAGCAGGCACGAAAGTCGACACGGCGCCTTTCTCGTCAGACGACACCTCGATAATCAGTCGTGCCTCTGCCAACTTAAACAGCAGGTCGTTCACAATACGGATGGGCACGCCAGTTTCCTGTCGCAGCTCATCAGCGGATGGTGCTTTCTTACCATCGGCATATCGACGACAGATGCGCGACATAATCAGGGCCGAGATCATCAGCTGGTAGCGATGACTCACATCGTCGGTATGGGCGTCATAGTCGTAGTAATCGAGGTTCTGCGACGTATAGGTCAGCTCGGCTCCAAACAGACAGATGGTCCACGATATCTGCACCCAGAGCATGAACAGCGGCAGGGCGGCAAACGAACCGTAGATAGCGTTGTAGCCTGTCACCCAGATTTGCGAGTGGATATACACAAACTGCACTATCTGCATGGCTATACCAGCAAGAATGCCTGGCACAATGGCGTTTTTCACCTTCACGTGGGTGTTGGGCATGAAGACGTAGAGCCCCACAAACATCAGCGACATGAGCAGATAGGGCGTAGCGTCGATGAGCCACCTGACGGCCGACCCCAGCAGCATGAAATCCGTCATCGAGCTGGCCATCGTAGCCAGGAACAGACTCAAACCCGACGATACCACGATGAGTATGGGGAAAAGGAAGAACATGGCCATATAGTCGGTGAAGGTGCGGAAGATGCTGCGTTTCCTTTTCACCTGCCATATCTCGTTGAAGGTATTCTCGATGTTGCTCACCAGCATCATCACCGTATAGAGCATGAATACCAGACCCACGCCGAGGAAGATGCCACTCTTGGTGTGCACCAAGTAGCTATTGACAAAGCCAATGATGACCTCGGCCACCTGCGGTTGCGACGAGAAGGCATCGCGAAACCACACCTCAATATATTTATTATAGCCGAAGCCGCGAGCTATGGCGAAGACCACAGCCAGAATAGGAACGATGGCCAGCAGTGTGCTGTAGGTCAGCGCCGAAGCCTGATTCATCACCCTCTTGGTGGTAAAGAAGCGGATGGCCAGCGAAGCAATCTTAATGACTTCGTAGACCACACGGCGTACTGGTGACAGCTCCTCGTCAGGAATGCGCCAGATATCAACCCTCAGAAATTGTATCAGCTTCTTTAGTCCCATAAGCGTCTATAATGCGGAAGCAAATTTTCCACTATTCACTATTCACTTTTCACATAAAAACGAAAGCATTGCCCCTATAAGCCGGGTTCTGTGCCAATATTGCTATTGGTGCCTGCCATTTATCTACTACGCACGTCGCCATGCGTCTCTAGCGTTCTACCCTCCATCGCATCCCGAAGGAACTCGGGCGGGCTACCCTTACATGGCGATGGTATACATGAACTTGCGGCCTCCAGTGGGAACAGCCCGCCGATCACCCGACGGCTGGTGGTCTCTTACACCACCTTCTCACCCTTACCCCCGAGGGGGCGGTTCTTTTCTTCTCCCCTAACCAGCTGTCGCCAACTGCTTCTACTTTCAGAAGTGGAGTGCCCTATGCCGCCCGGACTTTCCTCTCGCCCCTCCTTTCAGAAGCGCCAGCGGCAAGCCGGAGCAGTGCTTTCAGCCTGCAAAGATAATGATTTTATTTGTTATATTAACATCAAAATTGAAAAAAATGGGAAATAGTTAGGAAGATAAACGATTTTTGCCTGTCATTATAGCGTCAAAACAAAAAAATCGTAGCGCCGTCGTTGGTAGGTCGTAGCAAGGGCGTAGCGTAGGCGTTCGATAGGTCTGCAAGACCCAAAGAGACCAGCTCTCTCGATGTAAGATGGCTTATAAAAGAAACAAGCACCGACCCTCTGAGTCGGTGCTTGTTGTTTTCAATCTACAGATATATTATTTTGTCAAAGCAAAGAGCTGGGGGAGTCCTACGATGGCTGCCTCGCTAACCAGACGGAAGTCAGAGGTGGGACGGTCGCGATGGTAGTTGCTAACGTAGTTGACGCTATCATCAGGCATCAATGAATAAACCATCTTGTCGATAGGCTGGTCGAAGGTGCCTAGGGTGTGGTTGTAGCGGCTGTATTCGGCGATATACTTACCAAAGACCAGGTTGTAGTCGTGACGACCCGTGCACTTCCATTCATCGTCGACCCAGCGATAGGCAACGCGGCTGGCCAGAGTGCCATCAGCAGAATACTGATACTCGAACTTCATGTGGGGCTTGAGGCTCACGATACCCATGCTGGCAGCCTTCTGATAGACATACATCGTGGTGATGTCGTTGCCAGTGCGCTCGGCATTGAAGGCGAAGTTGCCCTCAGTCTGGTTTGTAACTGTCTCATAGACGTTGTTCACGGTCTTTGAGGTGAGAACTTGTGCCTTGGCGCTCATGGCGGCTACGCACATCAGGATTGCAAATGCTAACTTTTTCATTGTCGTATTGTTTTTAATTGTTATTACTGTTTCGTTTTTTATTTGTTCTTTTACTCTTTAGATGCACGACCTTTGGAGTTTATTACATCCTCGGGCCATTTTTTTTCATTTTTTTGTTTCTTCTGTCCGTTAGACGTAGGACGTATAATGAAAAGTTGCACAAGGAAAGAAAATTTTTTATGGTACTCGGAAAGATATTATATATGGTACGTAAGAAATCACAGAAACTTTTTCTAATATTTATTTGGTGGAATGAAGAAGAAGATGTATCTTTGCAGTCGAATAGTGTAACAGCAAGGGTTCGAAGGAACCTGGAAGACGCCCTCGGAAGGGGGCGTGAGAAGTGATCTTTTATTTGTTGTTACACTAAAACCACAAAATTGTGAGAAGACGATTCAAGGATGTCAGGGTGTGCCGTTGCGCACCTGACAAAGGCGTTATGTATTTGAACGCCAAGATGTTGCGAAGCATCGTTGACGCAAGTATTCACCCCATGCGCTGCGCATCGACCACAGGTAGGATGGCACAGAAGGGATTGCTGATAGGCGACCTGTGCATGGAGGCCCGTCACCCACTATGGGCCTTGAAGGTGTGGCGGCTGACGCTGTCGCTGATTCATGCGAAAGACTATGACGACTGGTGCGACGTGTGGTTCAACACGAAGTATGTGAGGCTGGGCGACGTAATTGCCGATGGCTGGTGCGAGGTGATAGGACGACGCATAGACGAGGCGGAGCGAAGGCTAGGACTGAGCGACGCAAAAGGTCGCGAAAGTTGGGAGTACAGGGCTGGCGACGGCTGGTATGACTCGTTGTATTACGAGAAGTATGACGCCTGCTGGGATGACTGGCGCGACGACTATGTGACGATGCGCAACGAAGCGGTGGAACGACAGCAGCGCGAACGGCTATGGTACGAGGCGCTGGGCTGGCAACCTCCACAGGCTCAGGACTTCTTCTGCTATTGGGGCGACTACGACCCTGCTGGCGAGGAGGACTATAACTTTATGGTGGATGACTGGGACGAGGGTGTCCCAGCCATCTGCTAAAATTCAAAAATTTTTACGTGATTAAACGAATGCAAAAATGACACAGACGGACGTAAACGGATTTTAAAGGGCAGGCGCGAAATGTTAAAATGCAAGAAAAGTAAGCGTCAAAATGGCAGTTTCATAAACTTTGAACATATATTTGCATCAAAGGTTTGAAACTGAAAAGGAATTATTAACAAAACTAACATGGATATGAAAAAGATTGCAAATTATGGTGTGACCGCCCTGAGTTTGACGGCCATTGTTTTCTCGGTAGCATCGTTCTGCGAAATCAAGGCAGAACCCAAAGAACCTGAAGTACAGGAGATGTCGACAGCTACAGCTGTACAGCCCGTAGACCTGACTTACGCAGCGGAGAAAGCTCTCCCGTGCGTAGTACATATTAAATATGTGCAGAACTCGAAGGTGCAGACCGTTGAGGTGCAGAGTGATCCCTTCGATGACTTCTTCAGCGACCCCTTCGGAGGATTCTTCGGACGCGGTCAGCGTGGACAGGACGGCACTCGTCGCCAGCAGGTACAGACCCCGAAGCGTACGGCAACGGGCTCTGGTGTGATCATCTCATCAGACGGCTATATCGTGACCAACAACCACGTAGTGGATGGTGCCGACGAGCTGACGGTGACATTGGAAAATAGTCAAGAATACTCGGCTCGCATCATCGGTGCTGACAAAACGACAGACCTGGCACTCATCAAGATTGACGGCAAGAACCTGCCCGCCATCCGCATTGCCAATAGCGACAACGTGAAGGTGGGTGAATGGGTGCTCGCCATCGGCAATCCCTTAGGACTGAACAACACGGTGACCGCAGGCATCATCTCGGCCAAGGCCCGCACGCTGGGAGCCAACGGTGTGGAGAGCTTCATCCAGACTGACGCTGCCATCAACGCTGGTAACAGTGGTGGTGCCCTGGTGAATACCAGCGGTGAGCTGGTAGGCATCAACGCCATGCTCTACTCGCAGACAGGCTCATATAGCGGCTACGGCTTCGCCATCCCCACCACGATGATGAACAAGGTGGTAGAAGACCTGAAGAAATACGGTACTGTACAGCGTGCTATGATTGGCATCAGCGGACGCGATGTGAAGACGCAGGTGGATATAGAGAAGGAAGAGGGCAAGGAAGCCACCGACTACGGCACAATGGAAGGCATCTACGTGGCAGAGGTGGTTGACGGCAGCGCCGCTTCAGAGGCCGGCATCGAGAAGGGCGACGTCATCACCGAGCTCGATGGTCAGAAACTCACCAAGTTTGGCGACCTCTCAGGCATCATCGCCCAGAAACGTCCTGGCGACAAGGTGACGCTGACCTACCTGCACAATAAGAAGAAGCAGACCAAGACCGTGACGCTGCGCAACGAGCAGGGCAACACGAAGGTGGTGAAGAATGCCGACCTGGATGTGCTGGGTGCCGACTTCCGCGAGGTGACCAAGGAACAGAAACAGCAGTTGGAGATTTCCTACGGTCTGGAGGTCATCAAGGTGAATGGCGGTAAGATGAAGGATGCAGGCGTGCCTAAGGGATTCATCATCCAGCGTGTGAACGACGAGGCCATCAAGAGTATCGAGGATCTGCAGGATGTGGTGAAGGACGCCTCAACATCGAAAGAGCCCGTGCTCATCATCCGAGGTATCTTCCCAACTGGCAAGCGCGGCTACTTCGTAGTACAGCTGGAAAACGAATAAAAAGTCTATAAAAAGGCACAGATTCAAGGTTTTTCCAAGAATCTGTGCTTTTTTTTTGGTTGTTTCGTTTTTTTACCTTACCTTTGCACGGTAGACTGTAAACTACAACCGAACATGAGACAACTGAAGATTACCAAATCTATTACCAACCGCGAGAGTGAATCTCTCGAGAAGTATCTGCAGGACATCGGCAAAGAAGAGCTGATTTCGGCAGAAGAAGAGGCGCAACTGGCCGCCCAGATAAGACAAGGCGACAAGAAAGCGCTGGAAAGGTTGACCAAGGCCAACCTCAGATTCGTGGTCAGCGTGGCCAAGCAGTACCAGAACCAAGGGCTGTCGCTGCCTGACCTCATCAACGAGGGTAACCTCGGACTGATAAGGGCCGCCGAGAAGTTTGACGAGACCAGGGGATTCAAGTTCATCTCCTACGCCGTATGGTGGATTCGTCAGGCCATTTTGCAGGCTATCGCCGAGCAGAGCAGAATAGTACGCCTACCCCTGAACCAGGTGGGCTCAGTAAACAAGATAAACCGCGTGCTCAACCGCTTTGAGCAGGAGAACGAGCGCAGGCCTTCTATCGACGAGATATCAGAGCAGATAGACCTGCCTGAGGAGAAGATTGACGAGGCCATCAACATCAGCGGCAAACACGTGTCGATGGATGCGCCTTTCAATGCCAACGACGACAACTCGCTGCTCGACGTGCTGGTGAACGACAACGCACCGTCGGCCGACATGCAACTGGTGTTGGAGTCGCTGAGACAGGAGATCAACAAGGCGCTGACGTGGCTCAACGAAAGAGAACGCAACGTCATCGAGGCATTCTTCGGCATTAACCAGCCCGAGCTGACGCTGGAGGAGATAGGTGATAAGTACCATTTGACTCGCGAGCGCGTCAGACAAATCAAGGAGAAAGCCATTCGCCGCCTGCGTACTACGACGAACAACGAACTGCTGAAATCGTATTTAGGACAGTAACTGGTGAAAGGTGATTGGTGAAGAGTGAAAAGTAATAATTAATAAGATATTGAGACAGATTGTAATTTTATTGATGACCGTGATGACGCTGGGTGTGTGTACTACTGCCAGCGCCAAGAAGGTCGTAGTGCCAAAGATGTACATCTTCGGCATGGCGGCATCGTTTAGCGATACCATCGTCTATTTCACTAACGTTCAGGAGATTGACAGCGCCTGGATAGACACCAAGGGTAACTTCCTGCAAGGCAGGAACCTCTACTCGCTGGAGTTGCGCAACTACCTGAAATATCAGGGTATGGATAACCGTACCTGCATTGTGGTGGCCAACAAGAAACGCTCGAAGCTGGAGAAGAAATTCCTGAAAATGAAAAAGTTGTACACCCAGTCGAAAGACGGTAAGTTGCACTACGACATCAGATTCATCAACGATCAGGATTTCAAGTTCAGAACCATTGACATGAGTGATGAATTCGATAATCCAGAACATGGAGAATAACCATTTCCGGATTGCGAATCTCGACATTACCATCAGATTTGCCGACACCAGCGTCAACAACATGACGCTGTTGCCGTCGTTTATCCCCTTCCGAATGGAAGAGACCGCCGAGCCGCTATTCACACTCACCGTCGATGACGCCACACGTCCTGTGAAGCAGAAATCGCTGCTGAAAGACTTTGACACTGGCAACGGACACACGCTGGTGTATAAGTTGCACGAGGGCGGCTACCAATATATTATTCGCGATGTGAACGACAGCAACTGCTGTCTGCTGATATGCAACGAGGACTTCAGCAACTGCCGATGCGCCCTCAATGGCGACTGGTGCATGCGCACCTTCGGTCTGAACAACGCCCTGATGCTGGTCTTCGCCTTTGCTGGCGCTGCCAAAGGAGCCTTGCTTGTTCACGCCTCCACCATTATGAAAGGCGACTACGGCTATCCGTTTATCGCCGAGAGCGGCACAGGCAAGAGCACGCATACGTCACTCTGGCTGAAACATATCGACGACTGCAGTCTGATGAACGACGACAATCCCGTGATTCGCATCGAGGACGGCACACCTTATATCTATGGTTCACCCTGGAGCGGCAAGACCCCTTGCTATCGCAACGTCAGGTCACTACTGGGAGCCGTCACCCGCATAGAACGTGCTCCACAAAACAGCATCGAAAAGCTACCCGCCGTGCAGGCCTTCGCCTCTGTGCTGCCAGCCTGCTCGAGCATGATGTGGGACTCTTACATCTATGATCACCTCTGCAATGCCGTCACCCGCATCGTGGAGACCACTCCCGTCTATACCCTCCATTGTCTGCCCGATAAAGAAGCTGCACTGATATGTCACAAGACGATAGCACGATAGTCAAGCAACTGCCCAACGAGGAGTTCCTGCCGCAGGTGGTAGCCCTGATCAACGAGGGGCACACCATCACCCTACCCTTGCGTGGACGCAGCATGCGGCCTTTCCTGGAGGACAACCGCGACAAAGCCCTGCTGAAAGCCGTCGACAAGCCACAGGTGGGCGATGCCGTGCTGGCAGAGTTGTGGAAAGGACATTTTGTGCTGCATCGCATCATTAGCATTGAGGGTAATAAGGTCACCCTGCGAGGCGATGGCAACCTGAACAGCGACCCCGAATGCACACTGGCTGATATCCGCGCCAAAGCCATCGGCTTCTATCGTAAGGGCAGCGACAGGCTCGACAGCACCAATGGGCGCAAATGGCGCATCTACTCGTGGTGGTGGACTCGTCTATACCCCATTCGCCGCTATCTGCTATTTGCGTTATACCCGCATGTTCCATATTGGCTGAAAGTGGAAAGTGGAAAGAGGAAAGAGAATAGACTATAAGGCCCCGAAGGGGTCAAATAACCTAGCGTAGGGGCTTGCCCCTATGATGACCGAAAAAGAAGATATGAAGACAAAGAAAGGATTTAAACTGCGCACCGTATGTGGTGAGAACATCATCGTGGCCGAAGGCATTGAGAATGTGGACTTCAGCCGCATCATCAGCATGAATGAGACGTCGGCCTACCTTTGGAAAAACATCCAGGGCATAGACTTCGACGAAAACACGCTGGCCGGACTGCTGTTAGAGGAGTACGAGGTGGACGAAGCCACAGCCCGTAGCGACGCTAAAGCGCTCGTGGAGAAGTGGCTCGAAGCTGGCATTATCGAGTGACGGCGGGAAGATGCCAAAGACGGCGCTGCCGCTACCACTCATAGCAGCATAGATGGCTCCCATGTCATAGAGCTGCTGCTTGATGGCGCCTATCTCAGGATGCAGCGCAAAGACGCTCTTCTCAAAGTCGTTTTCCAACTCATCGCGCCATGTCTCGATGGGTTGTTCTATAATCGTCCTGCAGTTCTTCTTTGGTTTGCAGGGCTTAATCAGCGAAAAAGCCTCTTTTGTAGGCACAGGGATATCAGGTCGCACCACAGCGAGGTAATATCCCTTTAGATTCAGGTCAATTGGTTGCAGCCGCTCACCTATCCCTTCGGCATAGGCAGGCTGGTTGAGTATGAAGATGGGACAGTCGGCACCCAACTTAGCAGCATAGTCGATGAGCTGCTGCTGACTGAGACTCAGTCCACACATCTCATTGAGCATCAGCAGCATAGCCGCACAGTCGCTTGAGCCGCCACCCATGCCTGCCTGCGTGGGAATAGCCTTATAGAGATGAGCATGCACACGCGGCATCTGTGGGAAGTCCTGCTTCAACAGGTTATAAGCCCTCACCACCAGGTTACGCTGCTCGTCACCCTCGACCTCAATATTCGTCACCTTCAGGTCGCAGTCGTAGGGCGAAGGGAAGGCCTCGTCCATCAGCTGCACCTCCAGCGCATCTTTCAGGGGCACAGGGAAAAACACGGTCTCGAGGTTATGATAGCCGTCAGGCCGACGCTCCACCACGTTGAGACCCAGATTTATCTTTGCTATAGGAAAACTGATCATTGAGAATTGAGAATTATGAATTAGTGTTCCAGGCGCGAGCCTTCTAACTGTTTGGGACAGAGAGATTCCAATTCGCACTTTTCGCAATGGGGCTTGCGAGCCGTGCAGACATAGCGACCATGAAGCAAGAGCCAGTGATGTGCCAACGACACCTCGGCGGCAGGGATATGCTTTTTCAGCGTCTGCTCTACCTTGAAAGGTGTATTGTCAGTTTTCGACACCAGTCCCAAGCGATGACTCACACGGAAGACATGCGTATCAACGGGCATTGCCGACTGTCCGAAAGCTACAGCCTGGATGACGTTAGCCGTCTTACGCCCCACCCCAGGCAGTTCCATCAGCAGGTCCATATCGCTGGGCACCTCGCCGTCGAAACGTTCTATCAACAGTCGCGCCATCGCCACCAGATGAGCCGCCTTCGAATTAGGATAGCTCACGCTACTCACATATTCCAGCACATCCTCGGGCTCGGCCTGCGCCATTGTCTTCGCATCCGGATAGCGACGGAAGAGTGCTGGCGTCACCTGGTTAACGCGCTTATCAGTACATTGTGCACTGAGCATCACTGCCACCAGCAACTGGAACACGCTACCGAATTCCAGTTCGGTAGTCACCTCGGGCATCGCCTTGCGGAAATGCGCCAGCACCATGTTATATCGCTCCTCGCGCCTCATCGTCTTGAATCAAGAATCACTTCGACAATTTCTGTACATACTTCACGGGCTTACCCTCCTCCTCGTGCAGAATCCTGGCGAAATCCTGAGGACGATACTTCACCGGACCACGCATGAACTCTGGGATGTTATAGCTCTTCATGAACTGACGGTGGAACTCCGGATCAGCTTGCGGCAAGGCGAAGGCCTTAGTGCTGCGCCCCTGCTCATCGACATGAGCGATGAAAGGACGCGTGTAGTTGCCATCCTCGCGGCGACTGCTGACAACCAGCCACTTACCGTTGCTCGACCATGAGTGATAGCTCTCCGTATCGTCGCTGTTGATGCCCTCCATGCGACCCACAGCACCTGTCTTCAGGTCCATCAGCCACAGGTCGGCCTCATGATGCCAGATATGGAAACAGCCGTAGTTGCCCAGCGTGAACACCAGGAAACGACCATCAGGCGAGATACGTGGCAGCGTGGCACTCTTGTCCAGCGAGTCGGCATCGAACACCATCTCGTGAGGACCGAAGGTCATCGTCTCTGGGTCGAAACTCTTCTTATAAATGCAGTATTTGAACTCCTTGGCACGCATGATAACGTCAGGCTCGCGATCCACCGAGTCGTTATAAATGAAGTGGGCGCTGCAGTAATACACCGTCTTGCCATCGGGGGCCCAGAAAGGATAAATCTCAAACTCGGTGGTATCGTTCTCGATATTCGTCACCTCGTTCTTCGCCACATCATAGGCAATAAGGTCGCTGGCCGAGTCAAACACCTCAATCTTGTTGTGATGGGCAGTATGGAAGCTCTGTCCCGTCTTGTTAGTCGAGAAGACCACCAGTGGCAGCCAGGGGTGCCACGTAGGATAGACGCCTGCAGAGAGGATAGAATCGTTGCGCATATTGATTTTATGGATGTCGCCATTATAGACAATCATTGTGCCGCCATGATTCTGACGGGCATGAAACAGCATGCGCTCTGGGTCGTACTGCTGGTAGTTATGGCAGTTCACGCACTGGCCGTTCTCCTCTGTGCAGCACAGCATATTATCGACCATCACGCGCTCTTCGTAGCTCTCCAGGCAACGCTGGTTAAGCGTCAGCTCTTCATAGGTGACATACGACGGCGAGATGAGTCGGTAACTCAGCCAAGGGTCGATGCTGTCTGTCGATACATGATAGGCAAAGGGCTTGAAGCGCGTCCACTGGTCACCCTCACGGGCATACACCTCCACGGTGATGTCGTGCCCCTTCGCCTTCTCGGCCAGCGCATGCCAGTCGTCGATGTCGGGTTGCACCTTATCGCCGCCACATACCATCTCCTCGTCGCCATACGACAGTCGGGCCACCACCTCGTCGGCCTGCTGTTCCAACATAAATGTCAGGGGTGCGATGTTGACGGGGATGGTCACATCGGTATAGTCAGGATAGATAGCGGGCAGCTCATCCTTCTGCGTGTAGCTCTCGGGCACGCTGGTCTGACAGGCTGTCAGCGCCAGAGCTGCCACCATAATATATATATACTGTCTCATCATCAATGAATCTTTTGATTGCGGATTAGGAAATACTCATAATAGAACGTGTGACCAAACTTTGGATAGAAGATGGGCTGCATCTGTTCCTCCGTCATGCCGCCACATCGCTGTGCCTGCTGCATAAACTCCTCATAGTTCTGCTTCACATCCTCATCGAAAGGCATGTGACTGATGTCCACCTGGTTCTCCAGATGACCATACAGATAGGCAGCCTCCTGATAGTGCTTGGGCATATGCTCGCCCTGATGCAGGGTGGCATAGTTGAAGAAGCGGGGCCAGAACACGCCGATATCCTTCTTCCACAGGGCCGACAACAACGTGAGCTCCTGCACCATTGGGTCAGTACTGTTGATGTCGAGCAGCACGTTCATCAGATACATCTCGGGCAGTCCATTGTCCGAGCCCAGATGGTCTTCCGTCATCTTCAGACGCTTGATGACGGCGTAGTTCTTGTTCTCGTCCATCTTCTCGGGATGCTTCAGATACTGCTCCTGCTCCTCGGCCCACGCCTTGTGGAAAGTGGTGTGCTTCAGCAGCCCGATATACTTCGCTGCCACCTCATACTCGCCATTGAGCAGGGCGCAGCGGGTCATATATTTCAGGTGTTCTGCACGCCATCCAAACTCCACGCCGTCCTCCAGGCACCAGCGGTAGCAGTAGTTCAGCTGTCCATACTCATAATAGATGATGTAGCCCACAATCTGCGTCATATTAGGTTTGATGCTGGTGTTATAGGCCTTGGCACCAGTACGGTAGTGATACATCTCGTCGCCCTGACGTCCCATACGGAACAGCGCCAGATTCTTCATCATCACAATACCACGTGTAGGCTCCTCAGGCAGGTCGACAGCAGCACGGACAATGCCCTCCCAGTCTTCCTGCTCCAGCGCATGACGCATCTCCAACTCCTTCTCGAAGTTAAAGTCCCTATACCAGAAATGCTTCACGCCATAGGTCATGCCAGCCACCAGCAGCACCTGACACAAGGCCCACACCACGATGTTATCGAAAAACTTCTTGATGGCGGCAGGCACAGGCAGACAGAGCAGCAGGCAGAACATGCCAAGCAGATAAAACGGCAGATAGAACTCATGATAGGGCACATCCAACTCGAAGATGGGGAGTGCTGCCCGATAGATATCATCAAGACTGGTCTGATAGTACAACTGCCAATAGTAGCCCTTGGGCACCACGACGGCCAGCAGCAGGGCCACCACGCAGGCCACACCCCTATGCCACAGCTTCATTTCCTGATGCTGCCACGAGAGCAGTCCCATCAGCACCACCGCCAACAGGCCATACGCGCCCACCAGAGGATAGAGCACCAGGGCGCTCACCACGATATAGGCCACCTTCAACTTCGACGGTATGCAGCGGAAGCCCCATACGGCAGCCATCAATGCCGACATGCCCATAGTTCCCACGAAGTAATAGCCTCTCAGCTTCATGTAGTAAATCCAATAGCCCAGCTCCATATTCGTAGCCAACAGCAGGGCCACGGGCACCAACGCCAGCGTGAGCCACTTCATCGGCACGCGGAAGGCCTTTGACGTGAGCCATATTAACAGGGCCCACCAGGCGCAGAGCATCAGCACACCCTGCCACGCATGATAGAAGAACTGGGTGAAGTAGGTACCCAACCACGTCAGCAGTCCGCCAGGTACCACCATCTGTTGTTTAAAGAACAGCGAAGTATCAAGAAACAGGTTGTTTTCCTGTAACTTCCACAGCAGGTTCTCTTCGTAGTTCAGTAGGCTCCAAGCCACCACGCCCAGCGCAGCCACTACGAGGATGAGAGGAATAAATCTAAGTTTTTCAGTCATTGTTTTCGTTATTACGAATGCAAAGGTACAAAAAATAGAGTGGCGCACAAAATTTTGCTCTTGAAAAATGCTTGCATATATCAAACTTTTTTGTTACCTTTGCAGCAGTATTCACATTTATCAATAACCTATATGCTCAGAAAACTATTCTTAACAACCGTTCTTCTGGCCTCTGTCTCGGCCTTTGGTGCCGTAGACCCCGCCTGGAGGAACTCCACAGTGAACCAAGTAAACCGTGAGGCCCGTCGTGCCGCCTTCTTCGCTTTCGAGAGTGCCGACAAGGCGCAGGCCAACGACAAGACGCAGTCCAAGCGTTTCCTCTCGATGGAGGGTAAGTGGCGCTTCAACTTCGTGAAAGACCACAACATGGCACCCAAGGACTTCTTCCTGCCTGCCTTCGACGACTCGAAATGGGTGGACTTCCCCGTGCCCGGACTCTTCGAGATTGAGGGCTATGGCGACAAGATCTACAAGAACGTAGGCTATTCGTGGGGCACGACGTTCAACAGCAACCCGCCGTTTATCGACGAGACCAACAACTACACGGGCTCCTATCGCCGTGAGTTCGACCTGCCCCTCAACTGGGAAGGCGAGGATGTCTATTTCCATGTGGGCTCTGCCACCAGCAACCTCACCCTTTGGGTCAACGGCAAATACGTGGGCTACTCCGAGGACTCTAAGGTGGCTGCCGAGTTCAACATCACCAAGTACCTGAAGAAAGGTAAGAACCTCATCGCCATGCAGGTGATGCGCTGGTGCGACGGCTCTTATCTGGAGGACCAGGACTTCTGGCGCTTCACGGGTATAGCCCGCGAGGTGTATCTCTATGCCCGTCCCAAGCAGCACATCGAGGATATCTTCATCACGCAGGACTATCTCAACGGCAAGGGCATCCTCGACGTCAACGTGAAGGCACCTAAGGGTACCGTCGTCGAGACCTCATTGCAGGATGACAATGGCAACGAGGTCAGCCTGGAGAGCGTCAAGCCCTGGTCGGCTGAGATTCCTCAGCTCTACAACCTGTATATCACCCTGAAGAAGGGCAACAAGGTGCTTGAGGTGGTGAAGCAGCGCGTGGGCTTCCGTCATATCGAGATCAAGGGCGGTCAACTGCTGGTCAACGGTCAGCCTATATTAATAAAAGGTGCCGACCGTCACGAGCTCGACCCCGACGGCGGTTATATCGTATCGATGGAGCGCATGGTTCAGGATATCCGCATCATGAAGCAGCTGAATATCAACGCCGTACGTACCTGTCACTATCCCGACGACCCCCGTTGGTATGACCTCTGCGACGAATATGGTATCTACCTCACCGCTGAGTCAAACCTCGAGAGCCACGGCATGGGCTATGGCGATGGCACCCTGGCCAAGCGCGCCGACTTCGAGAAGGCTCATATCGAGCGTCAGGAGGGCAACATCCACTCGTTTAAGAACCACCCCTCTATCATCGTGTGGTCTCTGGGCAACGAGGCCGGCTACGGTCCTAACTTCGAGAAGGCCTACGACTGGGTGAAGGCTACCGACAAGACCCGTCCCTGCCAGTTTGAGCAGGCAGGTCAGAACGGCAAGACCGACATCTTCTGTCCTATGTACTATGGCTACGAGGGCTGCGAGGCCTACTCAAAGGGCAACAACCCCCGTCCACTCATCCAGTGTGAGTATGCCCACGCCATGGGTAACTCCATGGGTGGCTTCAAGGAGTACTGGGACCTGGTGCGTAAGTATCCGAAGTATCAGGGTGGTTATATCTGGGACTTCGTAGATCAGGGCATGCGCGACAAGAGCCCTATCACGGGTCGTGAGATCTTCACCTATGGTGGCGACTACGGCAAGTATCCTGCCTCAGACTATAACTTCAACTGCAACGGCATCATCGCCCCCGACCGTCGTCTCAACCCCCATGCCTACGAGGTAGGTTACTACTATCAGAACATCTGGGTCACCGACAAGGGCCTGAAGGAGGGTAAGTTCGAGGTGTATAACGAGAATTTCTTCAAGACCCTCGACGATATCGAGCTGGAATGGTTCGTGGGTGGTGCCGGTGGTCATCATCACGAGACTGACGGACGTCCTGCAGGTATGACCTTTGGTCATGGTGGCACCATCGCCCTGAGCGGCATCCAGCCTCAGCAGCGCAAGGTCATCACCTCCGACGAGATGAAGCAGGTCATCGAGCGCGTGCTCGGCCATCATGGCGACAACGAGATCTTCGTTTCGTTCTACTTCAAGTCAAAGAACGGCGCCCCCCTCATCGACAAGGGTCAGGTGCTGGCCAAGCAGCAGTTCTGCATCAACGAATACAAGTATCCCGCTCTGACTGCAGAGACAGACTCTTCACTCTTCACTCTTCACTCTTCACTCCTGAAGGAAGAGACCAACACTTACGTCAAGCTCTCTGCCGCAGGTACCGACCTCTTCGTGGGCAAGCGCAACGGTATGATTGACTATATCACCGTCGATGGCAAGGACATGCTGCAGTTCCGCGAGAGCATCGTGCCCGAGTTCTGGCGTGCTCCTACCGACAACGACTACGGCGCTGGTCTGCAGAACCGCTTCTCAGCCTGGAAGAACCCCGATATGCGTGTTCGTAACCTCACCGTCAACGGCAATTCTATTTTTGCCACCATCGCCCTCACCGAGCCCGGCATGCGTGGTGGACAGAGAAACGGCGGCGAGCGTCGTCAGACCTTTGCCATCCTCACCATGACCTACACCCTCACTTCTGACGGCGTAGTCATCGTACGTGAGCAGATGAAGCCCGAGGGCGAGGCCCAGATGAGCGAGATGTTCCGCTTCGGCATGGGCATCCAGATGCCTAAGCAGTACAACCAGGTGGAGTACTACGGCCGCGGACCCATCGAGACCTATAGCGACCGTAAGGACTCTGAGTTCCTGGGCATCTATAAGAATAAGGTACAGGACGAATACTACGAGTATGTCCGTCCGCAGGAGAGCGGCAACCACGTCGATGTGCGCTGGTTCTCTGTCATCGACAATAGCGGCAAGGGCCTGCAGTTCTACAGCAACGCTCCGATGGAAGCCTCTGCCCTGCCCTATACCACCGCTCAGCTCGACGATGGTCCCAGCAAGGACAAGGCTTGGGGACATCACTCTGGCGACCTGATTCCTTCTGGTCACACCAGCGTCCACATCCAGAAGCGTCAGTTAGGCTTGGGTTGCGTCAACTCTTGGGGTGCTTGGCCACGCGATGAGTATCGTGTCAAGTTCCAGGAATACGACTTCACCTTCGCTATCAAGCCTTTGAAGTAATATGCGACGAATCATCATCATAGCGGCACTCATCGTAGTGCCGCTATTCGTTTACTCCCAGCGTCAGCAGCACTTCCGCAAGCAGCTGCCTGCAGGCAACTATAGCGGCATCTGCGCTATAGGCAACGACTGTTTTGCCTTGGTCGACGACAAGGCCCCGACAGACGGTTTCCGCCTCGTCCGCATCCTGTTCGACGCTGACGGACAGCGCATCAGCATGCTCGAAGACCTGGGCTATCACTCCAGCGGACTGCCCAACCGCGACATGGAGGGCATCTGCTATCGACCCTCTACCAATACCCTGTTTATCAGCGGCGAGGCCGACAACGAGGTCTATGAATACACCCTCGACGGCCAGCGCACAGGGCGCCGACTGGCCATGCCCGATGCTGTCAAGCGGGCCAGTCATAACTTCGGCCTCGAGGCGCTCACCTACGATGCCGTCAACCATCTGTTCTTTACCACCACCGAGCGGCCCCTGCTTGGCGACAGCACCTTGCGTATCCTGGCTTTTGGTGACGACCTGCAGCTGAAGCACACCTATCACTACCAGCCCGATGCTCCCGTCAACCGCAAGTATTTCCATGGCGTCTCCGAGCTCTGCGCCCTCGACGATGGTCGTCTGCTGGTGCTCGAACGTCAGATCCGTGTGCCCCGTCTCAAGATTGGTGCCAAGACCCTGATTCGCATCTATGAGGTGTCGCCTGGGTCTGATGAACACCTACAAAAGCAACTGGTGACAGAGTTCCGCACACGGCTCTCCATCACCAGTCGTCAATTTGCCAATTTCGAAGGTCTCTGTCAGGTGTCGCCCAGCCTCCTGCTCCTCATCGCCGACTCCCAGAATCAGTACAAGGGCTTCCTCCGCGACTGGCTGCGAATAATTAGTAATTCCTAATTACTAATTTAAATATCTCCTTCAAAAGTAGTCGTCCTCATGTCCCCCGTATCGAAGCCCTGCTTCAGCCAACGCTTACGCTGTGCGCTGGTGCCGTGGGTAAACGACTCCGGCTGCGCATAGCCCTGAGCCTGTTTCTGTAGCCAGTCGTCGCCGATGGCCTTTGCCAGCTCCAGACCCTTCTCCATATCGCCATACTCCAGCGAGTGGTTCTTCGCATCCTCATAGTGAGCCCACACGCCCGCATAGTAGTCAGCCAGCAGCTCCAGGCGCACACTCACCTGGTTAGCCCGCGTCTTGTCCAGCTGTCTCATCTGCTCATGCGCCTTTCCAAGGATGCCCAGCGAGTACTCCACATGGTGACCAATCTCGTGGGCTATCACGTAGGCGTATGCAAAGGTGTTACCCTCCACGCCCAGCTGTTTCTTCATCTCCGTAAAGAACGACAGGTCTATATACAACTTCTGGTCACCCGAGCAGTAGAACGGACCCACGGCAGCCGTTGCCGAGCCGCAGGCCGAGTTGACGCTGTTCGTAAACAGCACCAGTGTCGGAGCCTTGTATTCCCCGAAGCCGTTCTCACGGAACACCTCCGTCCACACATCCTCCGTGCTGGCCAGAATCTGTTTACACTCCGTAGCCAGCTGCTCTTCCTCCGCGCTGAACTCGCGCTGTCCCGCAGGTGTCTCCGTCTGCAGGCTGGATAGTCCCCCGTTCTGCACCACGTTGTTCACCACGTCGCCCAGACCGCCTCCCGAGAGGAAGGTCATCAGCGCAATGACAATGATACCTCCAATGCCGCCGATACCGGCCTTGGCACCTGTACTGAGCCCTCTGCGGTCTTCCACATTCGAACTCTGTCTTCTTCCATTGAGTCTCATACTATTATAGTTTTAGTTTGTCACAAAGGCTCCCTTTGTGTTCCAATATTGGATGCAAAGGTACATCTTTTTTCTGAAAATCAAAGCAATGTACATAGAAAAATAAAAGTGCCGGTCCTCAAACGTCAAGATTTTTTACTTGAAAATGGGGCGTTTTGGCCGATTTTGTTGCAAGGGAGAAGGAAGGGAGAAGCAAGGGAGAAGGATTTTGTAATAAAAAAGGAAATCAATCCCTAATTATCTTTGCTTCACCATAGAAAGAACATATCTCAGCGGCCAATGTATTAAGATTGTGAAAACGACTATAATCACTGTCGGATGGTGCGTTGCCAACAGCGCCCATCGTGTCGAGATTCCAGGGAGCCAATATGAGCAGCGAGCCACTTGCACAAGCATCAAAGCGCTTTTTCTCGGGTTTCCAGTACTTGTCTATGGGGGCCGGCTGCAGATGTATCAACGGATAGCCGCGTTCTATGCACTCATTTTTCATTAGCTGCTCACCGCGAGAGATGCCAGGGGTGACAATGACTGTACCTCCCTCCATGATAGCATTCTCCCATTGGTTTCGCTCATGAGCGTAGTCGGGAGTTTCCTCGTATGGATGACCATTGACGGGATGCTTGCGGTGGCACATCACTTGCAACTTACGGGGCCACCTCAGAAGGAATAGGTTGCCGAAGGCGCCATAGCTACGACCGTCTATCTGCACATGCAAACATCTGCGCAAGAAGTCGGGCAGGAGTCGCCTCAACAGAGCACGGCGAGGGTTGTCATGCACATAGGCTATCATCGCCTGGCGGTGGCGCTCATCAAGGCACACCGTGTCGTCGTAGTTGTCATCAAAGAGCGGGCGCTGCTGGCGACACACGAAGGTGTAGTACTCCTGACGCTGCTTCTTTGACATGCTGCGAATAAGAGTGCCCTCGTCAGAGTGAAGGGCAGCCTTCTCGCGCAGCCAGGCTGGAGCACGCTCGCTCCTGCAATCGGCCGAGATCGGCCGATTGGTAGAGGAAGGGAGGCCTTGTTGCTGCTGCCAATAGCTGGTGCAGTTAGCTTTGAAGGCCTGAATGATATCGCCCAGACTCCACTGCATGGGTTCCAGTACTTCGATGACACCGTGAAAATGGTCGGGCATGCATACGCACGCATGTACTACCACCTTATTGCCATGAGTGTGTGCATGGGCGGGTGTCTGTAACCATGCCTTCTGTATGGCCTCGCCAATAGGGGTGAGGGCAAGGGTGGATTTGTGGCCGCCCTCTGCTCCCTCTGCTTTGTGCCCGAGATCGGTCACAAAATGGGAGAGCAGGCGTTCACGGCCGCTAACCACCAGGGTAATGAGATAGGTGCCGCGACCATAGTAGTCGTGGCCTGGATTACGTGGACGATAGGATAAAGCCTGCATATCTGCTGCTGTTTTTGCAAAAATACAAATAATTCCTGAAATCTGCTGCTGTTTTTGCAAAAATACAAATAATTCCTGATAATAACGCGATTCGAATCGCCCTAGACCGAGCATCATCGTGGGTCGGGAGATCAAGGACGGCGAGGTAATGGGATAACAGAAAAAAAGCGCCGACCATGAGTCGGCGCTTTTGATAATTAGGATCAATTAGGATAATTCGTTTCTTAAATCCCCATTCGTTTTTAGAAGTTCTTGGTCTGTTCGGCCACCTCGGCGTTGATCTTGTCGATGAACTGCTGGATGGTCATGGTGGCCTGCTCGCCACCACCCTGCTGACGCATAGAGACGAGACCCTCGGCCTCTTCCTTCTCGCCTACGATGACCATGTAGGGGATGCGCTTCAGCTCGTTGTCGCGGATCTTGCGACCGAGCTTCTCGTTGCGCAGGTCGATAGAGCCACGCACGCCCTGCTCGCTGAACTGGTCGAGCACCTTCTTGGCATAGTCGTTGTACTTCTCGGACAGGGGCAGCACCACGACCTGATCGGGGGTGAGCCAGAGGGGGAAGTGACCGCTGGTATGCTCGATGAGCACGGCGGTGAAACGCTCCATAGAGCCGAAGGGTGCACGGTGAATCATCACAGGCGTCTTCTTCTGGTTGTCCTCGTCGGTATATTCCAACTGGAAGCGCTTAGGCAGGTTGTAGTCCACCTGGATGGTACCCAGCTGCCAGCGACGGCCGATGGCGTCCTTGATCATGAAGTCGAGCTTAGGACCATAGAAGGCGGCCTCGCCATATTCTACCTTAGCGGGCAGTCCCTTCTCGGCGCATGCCTCCTGGATGGCTTTCTCGGCCAGTGCCCAGTCTTCGTCGCTACCTACGTACTTCTCGTGGTTGTTAGGATCGCGCAGAGAGATCTGTGCCTCGAAGTTGAATCCGAAGGCTGAGAGCACGACGTTGATGATATCCATGACGTTGAGGAACTCCTGCTTGACCTGGTCGGGACGACAGAACAGGTGGGCATCGTCCTGAGTGAACGAACGTACACGGGTGAGTCCGTGGAGCTCGCCGCTCTGCTCATAGCGATAGACGGTACCGAACTCTGCAATACGCAGGGGCAGGTCCTTATATGAACGGGGCTTCCAAGCGAAGATCTCACAGTGGTGAGGACAGTTCATGGGCTTCAGCATGTACTCTTCGTCTTCCTCGGGGGTGTGGATAGGCTGGAACGAGTCCTTGCCGTAGTGATCCCAGTGACCAGAGGTGACGTAGAGGTTCTTGGAGCCGATATGCGGGGTGATGACCTCCTGATAGCCGTAGCGCTTCTGTACCTTGCGCAGGTGGTCCTGCAGGCGCAAACGCATGTCGGTGCCCTTGGGCAGCCAGATGGGCAGACCCTTACCAACCTTGTCAGAGAACATGAAGAGCTCCATCTCTTTACCAATCTTACGGTGGTCGCGTTTCTTAGCCTCCTCCAACATCACGAGATACTCGTCGAGCATCTTCTTCTTGGGGAATGAGATACCATAGAGACGCTGCATCTGCTCACGGGTGGCATCGCCACGCCAGAAGGCACCAGCGACAGAGGTGAGCTTGATGGCCTTGATCTCGCCAGTATCGACGAGGTGAGGACCACGGCAGAGGTCGGTGAAATTACCCTGGGTATAGGTGGTGATAGTGCCATCCTCGAGGTCCTGCTCGATGTGCTCGCACTTATAGGTCTGACCGTCGGCAGCAAACTCTTTCAGAGCGTCGGCCTTAGCCACTTCCTTGCGAACGACAGGCTCCTTCTTTGAGGCCAGTTCACGCATCTTGTTCTCGATGGTGGGGAAATCGCTCTCCTTGATGCTCTCGCCGTTGGGCAGCAGCACATCATAGAAGAAACCGCTCTCTACAGCAGGACCGAAGCCGAACTGAATGCCAGGATACAACTCTTGGAGTGCTTCAGCCAGCAGGTGGGCAGAGGTGTGCCAGAATGTGTGCTTACCCTGCTCGTCCTCAAACTTATAGAGCTCGATCTTAGCGTCCTCATTGATAGGACGGTTCAACTCCACCGTTTCGCCATTCACGCCGCAAGCTACTACGCTGCGTGCCAGAGCCGGCGAAATGCTCTCGGCAATCTGAAGTCCGGTAACGCCCTGCTCATACGAGCGAACAGATCCGTCCGGAAAAGTAATTTTTATTTCCATATCTACAATATATGTGTAAGTTTAAGCGGCTGCAAAGGTAATAAATATAATTAAAACACGAAAAAGATTCAGAGGCTTTTTTGTGTCACACCCGAAAATAATACGCCGGCCCAGAGTGTCTGAGTCGGCGTATGACTGAATGGGATGCCCTACCCTTTTGGGTGTTATTTCTTGAGGACAATCTTTCCGTTGCTGATGTAAAGTCCTGGTTTAGTGATAGTTTCAATACGACGACCATCGAGCGAGTACCAGACGTCAGACGTCTTGGCAGCATCGGTGGTGGCTGCGTGGCCAAGGCCTGTGGCAACAAAGCTGTTTGCGGCCAGACTGAGCTGACCAATGATGCAGTCGCTCCACTCGGCAGCGGCGCAGTAGAAGGCGATGACATAGTTGCCCTGCTCGGTGACGTCGAACTCGAGGGTCTGCAGTGCAGGACTGTTGAATTTATTGGATGCCACATTGCCGATGTTGATGTCGGGCGTATAGGTCTGACTGGCGATGACGGTGCCGCCCGTGCGCTTCTCGATGCGCACCTCTACCTCGCCAAAGTCGGCCATATTCCAGTTGCACACCTTGTATTTCAGCGTGTAGTGACCAGGGGCGAGACTGAGCATGGTGCCTGCGTCGCTGTTGCCGTACTTGGCATAGCCCTGACGTGCACGTCCGTTGATATTGCGGATATAGAGGCCATAGTTGAAGCC
This sequence comes from uncultured Prevotella sp., assembly GCF_946407605.1. Lineage (GTDB taxonomy): Bacteria > Bacteroidota > Bacteroidia > Bacteroidales > Bacteroidaceae > Prevotella. The sequence continues at coordinate 78,707 of NZ_CAMJOS010000010.1, read as the reverse complement.
CTTGGTAGAACCCGTGAACTGCAGCACGCGACAGCCCGACGAGTAGCCGCTGCTATAACCTGTGCGCTTCTCGCTGCTGTCGTAGGTGGTCCATCCGGCAGGGATGGCGTTGGCCTCCTTGATGTCGGACGAGATGGTGAACGACGAGGGGGCTGCCAGCGTCACCTCAACACTGGCGGTGCTGGTCTCGCCGTCGTTGTCGGTAGCCACCGCCTTCAGCGTGTGCTTGCCTGTCTTGGTGGGTGTCAGCGTAGTCTTATAAGGCTTGGCAGTACAGGTGGCAATCAGCGTAGTGCCGTCGAAGAACTCCACCTTCTCTACCGTGCCGTTAGGGTCGTCGGCCTGGGCGGTGATGGTGATATCGGGGAAGGTGACAGCGCCCTGAGGGCCAAAGCTGATGTATCGGCCGCCTGTGGTGGGAGAAGAGATCTTGACGTTGGGCGTGGTCTTGTTGAGCGAGTAGTTCTTGCAGAAATTCCATATCTCCTTACCTGTATATACCTCTTTCTCCTTACAGATCCAGTGGCCTTTGTCCTTGAGCTCTATGAGGCGCACCTCGACGCCGTCATTGCCTGGTCCCCAGATATGGAGTTTGGCACCGCTGAAGCCGTTGTAGTTGCTGATGACACGGTCGGTGGTAGAGCAGCCGTTGTGATTGATCCAGGGGTTGAGCGCAGGCTGCACACCACTCCAGTTGTCGGCCGTGCCCTGGATATGCAACAGGGGGATGGGGCGCAGACCTGCCTTGGGCGTCACCACTGCCGGACCGCTGCACGACACGAAGGCCGCAATCTGGTCGGACATCTTGTTAATGGCGTTGTAGGTCAGCATGCCGCCCATGGAGAAACCACCCAGATAAACGCGGTTGCGGTCAATATTGTGCTGCGTCACCATCTTCTCGATAATGGCCTTGATAAAGTTGATGTCGCGGTCGCCGCCAGTATCCCACGCCTTGTCGATGCCGTTGGGGAAGACACACACGAACTTAGCCGTGTCGCACACAGCCTCCATGCTCACCTGGTCGTTTTTGAACTCGCTGTTCTGCATCCAGTTGGCATCCTGGTTGTAGCCATGACAGAAGATGAGCAGCGGCCTACCCTCTCCCAGGTTACTTGGTACAATAACGTTGTAGGAGCGGCTGGTGCCGTTGACGGTGATGTTGTCGGCCTTTACCGACGTCACTCCTGCAATCATCAGGAGCAGAAAGATGATGGTTTGTTTCATAATGGTGTATTTAGTTATCGTGGTGCAAAGATACACAATTGTTTCCAAACCAACAGCACGCGCAAGGCGAAAAAGATGAACAAACAAAAATTTGGGACACAAAAAAAAGAGTGGCCGCAAGCAATCTTGCGTCCACCCTTTATTTACAATATTATTATTAACCCTTCTTATTTCAGTCCACGGTTCTTCAGAGTGGTGTTAAGCAGCAGCAGGTAAGTCTTGTACTGCTTCTCGTTCAGGATGTAGTGCATATAGCGAACATCCTTCTTCACGGCCTGCTCAACCATAGCGTTGCGCTCGTCGGCGTGGGCATAAGCTGCCAGCATCATGTCGTTGCAGAAAGCGGTGTGGATGTCCTGCACGGCCTCAATCTGGTCTGAGGTGAGGTCGAGTGCGACGGCCAACTTTCTCATATTGACTGTCATATCGTAGGCCTCTACACTCTTCACTGCGCTGTTGTTCTCGTTCTCAGCAAATGACATAGTCATCGTGAACATGGCAACTACCATCAAAACAATCTTTTTCATACTCTTTTTTCCTTTCTTTTCTTTACTCAGGGCCTGCAATGGTTGAATTTGTTTGTTATCCTTTTATTAATGTTACTTTTTTCTTTTTACCTTTCAAAGGCCCCTACCTTAATTATTATTAGTTTGTGTTATCCTTGTCGCCAGGAATTTTTTAGCGTTTGTTGCGGCTTTTTGTTCCTTTTGACGATGCAAAGGTACGGCGATTTTTTCATCCGACAATGGATTTTTGGCAATTGTGTGCGCAAACAGCCTCTTTTGTTGACCAAAATCAACGAATCATATCCCTAAGGCATCTTTTTTTGAGAAAAAGCGTCTATTGCGCCTTGTGCAGTAGGCGGAATGACGTTAATCTTTCCATCCTTGTCATAGCTCATAGGCTCAGCAATAATGCTGCGGCTATAGCTGGTGCCATCGGGCAGACCACCATTATGGCTAAAGAAGAGCCACTGGTCCTTGAAGCTGACGATGGCGGGATGGGTGGTGTTGGAGTTGCCTGCTATCTCGCTGATGATGCCCATGGGGGTGTAGGGGCCACCGATATGGTCGGCAACGGCGTATGCAATCTTCTCGGGCCACTCACTGGCATAGGTCAGGTAATACTTACCTTTATATTTGTGCATCCACGGGGCCTCGGTGAAGCGAGGCACGTCAATCTGATGGATATCGCCATCAATCTCAATCATGTTGTCCTTCAACTTGGCGTAGTAGCACTCCTTATTGCCCCATATAATATAAGGTGTACCGTCATCGTCAATGAGGATGGCTGGGTCGATGCATGCCCAGTTGTGTTTCGAGGCAAAGCAGTCCTTGTTGGTGAGCAGGGGTTTTCCGAGTGCATCCTTGTATGGACCAGTAATCTTGTCGCTGACAGCCACGCCGATGCCACACCAGTTGGTGGAGACGTACCAGTAGTAGCGACCATCCTTGCCACGGGCCACATGTCCTGCGTAGGCTTGCTTACTGTCGGCCCACTTGAAATCGTCGATACGCAGGGGCGAGGGATATTCCGTCCAATGCTTCATATCAGTAGTAGAATAGAGCAGCCAGTCTTTCATCACATAGCCCGACTGGTTGCCTGCGGCATCATGCCCAGCAAAGAGCCAGAGGGTGTCGCCCTCCACCAATACGGCGGGGTCAGCAGTATGTTTGTCGCGGATTATGGGGTTGCCGTTGCTCTCGAACTCATGCTTCAGCACATAGCCCCATTTCTGCTGCAGGCGCTCCAGCTCGTCGGCAGTCACCGACATCACCGTACCATGACGGGGAAAGAAGTCCTTGCGGAACGACTCCGGCTCCTTGGTAAACGTCTTCAGGTCCTTCGACCGCTGGAACTCGTAGCGGCCAGAGCTATAGAGGTCGTACATGAGAATATATTCCTCTCCACATTTAAATACGCCACTACCTTCCACATGCGTCCTCGTACCAGCATAGGCATCGATATACTCGAAGTCTTCCTTATATGGTCCTGTCAACTTCTTAGACGTTGCCTGTTGGATGCCGTTCTTGAATTCCTTGCCGTTAGCATCCTTCGTGTTGCCTTTATAGAAAAGGTGGTACACACCGTCCTTGTAGATGATGTCGTTGTCTATCGAGCCATACTTCGCCTCAAACAGCACCTTCGGCTCGCTCTCGAAAGCCGTGAAGTCCTTGTTGGCATAGGCATAGTAGGTGATGAGCGTCTTGCGGTCGTTGCGCTGCAGGGTAAAGTAAATCATATACTTCCGGGCCTTGCGGTCGTAGATGGTCTGCGGCGCCCACACCCAGTAGGCATCGCCGAAATGCTCGCTCCAGTCCTTCGAGAGGTTAATCTTCGCGTGCGTCCAATTAATGAGGTCTTTCGACTTCAGCAGCACGATGCCAGGATTAGACCCCCACCCCTGTTTCGGGTCGAACACATGCATGTCCGTTGCCACGATATAGTAGCAACCGTCCTCACCTCTTAGGATATGCGGGTCGCGGATGCCGCCACTCTCGCTGATGCTGTCAGAAGCTATTATCGGTCTGTTCTCGTTCAGCGCATACCAGTTCTGTGCGTCCTCGCTCACCGCGAAATGCAACTGTTCCATCAGGTTCGTGTCACCACTGCCCTCAAAATAGGCAAAGAGGTAGCCAGACATTTCTTGTGCTGAAGCCTGTAAGCTAACCACCACTGCCAATACAGAAAAAACGATTCGTTTCATATTATTTCTCTACAAACGTATTAAAGGAATGGGCAGCAAGATTTATGTTCAGATATTTCTTGCCAAGCTGGATGCTGAGGGGCTTTGCCTCGTTGTTGGTATTGCCGCAGATGACAACACGTTTGCCGTCAGGACGCTGGAAGACGATGGCCTGCAGACCGTCTTTTATCGGATAGAAGGCAAGGAGGGTGCTGCCAGGCTCCACGAAATGCGAGAAGTGCTTATAGGCGTAGTACTCAGGAGTATAGCGATAGGTAGCCCCCTCCCGACCTCCCCCTGTAGGGGAGGTGATTACCTGCACGAGGGCATTCTGCTTCCAGCCCCAAGCGCTGCGACCCTGATCGCAAAGTATGAAATTCCAGTTGTAATATTCGTCGCAGCCACGACCGATGTACTCATGCAGCAGGTAGAAGGTGTGCTCGCCAGCACGCCAGTCCATCTGACCGTTGCCGCACTCGCTCTCGCTGCTAATCATGTGAAGGTTGGGGTGCATTTCGCGCATATAGTCAAGGTTCTCGCGACCTTCCCATTGGAAGCCCAATCCCTCAATTAATTGAGAATTGAGAATTGAGAGTTGAGCGCTCGACCTCTGGTCGCTTGCTACCGAAGGGACGCAAGAATTGGCTGGCGCAGTGAGTGCGCTGACAATTTTTTCAACGTAATCTTGGCGGTTGGTATTGAACGTGCCTACATAGAGCTTCACCTCGGGGTGCTTCTCTTTCAGCGTAGGTGCCAGATAGTCCTTATTGAACTTGATGGTTCCTTCTGCCGTCCATGCACAGCCCGGATAAGGCGTATAGCTGTAGGCCTCGTTCTGGTACATCACCATGTCGATGGGAATGTTTTCCTCAGCATAGAGCTCAATGAACTTGCAGAACATGTTGGCGTAGGCCTGCAGGTAACGTGGATCTTGGATGAAGTAGTTCTGTGAGGCCAGTTTCTTAGGGAACAGTCCCTGGCGCTCTCCCAAGAACTGCATCTCGTTGGGGTCTGGCTGTCCGCCATCATCAAAGAGCAGATAGTCTTTCTCCTTCGGCTGTGTGTTATATGGCGAGCTGGCCACACAATAGTCCTGATTTATTTTCATCCACGAGGGCGGACTCCAAGGCGACACCCAGAAAGTCATGGCAGGCTGCCACTTTTGCGCCATCTTGATAAGCTGGATGACGTTTGCCTTGTCGTGCTCGATATTGAAGTACTTCAGTGCGAAGTCGCCTGCCACCGTGTCGCACGAGTACCAAGCCCTACTGTAGTCGTTGGCATTCATCGTCAGTCGTCCACGGGTAAAACGCAGATCTCCGTCAGGCGCGAAGATATCATGCATTATCTTCTCTTGCTCCTCCTTCGTCAACAGACGGATAGCATCAAGGTCGAGCTCGTTGAAACAAGTGCCCCAAGCCCTGAAGGGCTTTGAGTGAAGAGTGAAGAGTGAAGAGTGAAGAATTGGCTGCGCCTTCGCTTTTGAGGCGAGCGAAACCTTGCCTTTCGTTTGCCACGGCTGCTGCTCCGTGGTGGTGTACTGTGTGAATGTCTGGGCCGAGGCCTCCAAGCCCACGGCCATCAAGAATAGAGTTGTCAGTTTCTTCATTGCCTTAAGTTTTTGTTTCAGATTTGTGCTGCAAAGATACAACAAAATCTTCACATTTTCTTTCTATCAACAGCAAAACTGTGACACAAATCTTCAATTCCCGATTAAAAACACAAATAAAAACGTCATCAATGCCAGCCACCAGGACCGCCAGGATTGCCACCCATGCCGTTGCCTCCGCTATAGGACGAGAGGATGACGCTGGTGCCACCGCTGACGGTGCCGCCAGTGATGGCGAGACCACCGAAGTATGAGGTGCCGCTGCTGACGCTGACGCCCGACAGGAGTGTGGGCTGTGAGGCGCCGCTGACTACGAGACCGGAACCGCCACTCGAAGGGGTCTTAAACGAGAAGGTGCTGCCGTCGATGGTCATCGCATACCATGTGTTACTGCTCCACGACGAGGCCTGATAGCAGGACTGCGTCAGACTGCTGCCACTTTCCAGTCCACCCACGGCAACGATGGTACCGCCTGTGAGGTAGAGCTTGTAGCCGCCCTCTGTATTGGCATCAATGGCCACCTCAGGAGAGCCGGAGCAGATGGCATAGACGGTGCCACCCTTGATATAGCAGTTGCCGTTAGCATCCAGTCCGTCATTGTTCTGTCCCTGGGCATAGACATAGCCACCGCTGATGGTCATATTACTCTTCGAGTTGATGGCATCGTCGTAGGCATACGAGGCCACCTCACCACCAGTGATGCTTAGTTCCTTCTTCGTCTCGATGCCCTCGCCATTGGTACCGCTGGTGCGCACCCAGATACGGCCTCCGCTAACGGTGATATTACCATCGACCTTGATGCCCTTGGGCGACGAGGTGTCATTGTTGCTCTTGTACTGTCCGCCCGTGGTGACGATATACACACTACCGCCATTAAACGTGGCTTCCATATCCACATTGATGCCCTTGCCGCCTGAGCCTGTGCTCTTCAGCCACAGCTCGCCGCCATTCATGGTCAACGTAGAGTCAGCCTTGATGCCTGCCCCACCCTTGGCCTCATTATCGTCAGTGTCATAGGTGCCGTCGCCTGTGTTTATCACGGTGGTACGTCCGCCGTTGACAACAATATGACTCTCGCAGTTGATGCCCTTGGCCGCCGCAGCCGAGACCTCCACGTTCAGGATGCCGCCGTTGATGTAGATGCCGTCGTTGGCCTTGATGCCGTGGTTGGCGGTGGACTTCACATAGATGTTGCAGCCCTTGCTGAAGGCGATATAGTCGGCCGAATGGATGCCGTTATTGCTATTGCCCGTGACACTCAGCGCACCGCTGCCGTTGAACAGCAGCTTGCCCTTGCAGTAGAGTGCGCCCTTCTGCGATCCGCCTGTGCCGTCGGCCAGGGTGTTAGTGGTGCCATCGGCCAGGATGATGAAGGCCCGCTTGCCACTCAGCAGGTTCAGCGCTGCCGAGTCGGGGTTGGTGATGCTCACGCCACTGAGTTTCACGGCATATTTCTTGTCGCCAAGGATGGTCAGCGAACCGTTGGTCGTCGTGCCGCTCACCACGTAGCACACCTTCTTCTCAGAGCCATGATTCGCCGTTACGTGACCACCGTTGACCGTCACCTCCACGCCGTTCTCCGTCTTTGCCACAGGATTAGACATGTCGATGCTAACCTCTGTCGAGAAGTCATTATTCGCCAGATCGTCCTCCTCGTCGGGGAAAGAAGCCGTAGCAATGTCCGCAGGCTCTGCCGTTGTCTTGTCTATGGCGACGTCAAACGAGGTCAGCTCGCCCGTGGTGGCCGAATTTCCATTACTCATGTTACCGCCGTTGTTCCACTCATTGTTATTGTAATATTCCTGGAACGGGTCATCCGATGTGCAGCATGTCATTGCTACCACAGAAGCTATAAGCATCGCAAAAACCAAAGTCTTCTTCATAATTATCTGTTTTAGTATATCATGCAGCAAAGGTAATATAATAAAACCTATTTTCCAAATAAAATCAGCGAACTGGCCATTATGTTCAGTAAATCTGATCAGTTTTTCGTCAAAAAGGTGATTCGTTTTCATACTTTTTTGTATCTTTGCAGCGAAAATCTATTTTCACGAGATGAGATCATACAAATTAATAAACCAAATTATGAAGAAACTTTTATTTACCATTGCAGCTATGACAGCTATGACAACTGTATCAGCTCAGAAATTATTGGTGCTCTATTATTCAGAGACGGGCACGACGAAGGCCGTTGCCGAGGAACTGCAGAAGCAGACAGGTGCAGACATCGAGAGCATCGAGGCCGTAGAGCCATACTCAGGCAATTTCCAGGAAACCATTCAACGCGGACAGCGTGAGATGCAGAGCGGTGAGTACCCCGCACTGAAAGCGCTCACAAAGAAGATTGCCGACTACGACATTATCTTCCTGGGCTATCCCATCTGGTTTGGCACCTACGCCAATCCTATCGTCACGCTGGTGAAGGAGAACGACTTTGCCGGTAAGAAGATCGTACCCTTCTGCACCTTCGGTAGTGGTGGTCTGAACACATCGAGCGACGCCCTGCGCAAGGCCCTGCCCAAAGCTACCATTTGCGAGGGTTATGGTGTTCGTACGGCCCGTGTAGCCTCAGCAGCAAAGGAACTCGACCGTTTCCTGAAGGAGAACGGTTATAAGAAAGGTAAGGTACAGAAACTGCCCGACTACTCTGCCCAGCAGCCTGTGACCGATGCAGAGCGTAAAATCTTCGATGAAGCCTGCTCCAGCTATCAGTTCCCCTTGGGCACACCCCAGACGGTAGGCAAGCGCATCACACCTGATGGCACCGACTATAAATTCACCGTCACGGGTCGTGGCATGGATGGCCAAGAGTCTACCTCGATCATCTATGTCATCGTAGGTAGTGCTCCCGACGCCAAGCCCGAGTTTACGCAGGTGGTTCGCTAAGTCTGTCAGAGACAGCCTCTGGCTGTTCGACGAAATAAGGAGAAAACACATAAAAGTAGAAGATTTCCGAGGTTTTTGCAATAATCTCGGAAATTTTTGTTACCTTTGTGGCCAAAAATAAAACCCCTTATCATAACCAGAAATAAAATGGACAATAAGCAAAGCAAGTACATCTCAGTAAGTTATCAACTTTATTCCATCGACGCCAACGGCGAGAAACAGCTGGAGGAACAGACGGAACAGGAGCGCCCCTTCCGCTTTATCACGGGCTTCGGATTCTCGCTCGACACCTTTGAGCAGCGTATGATAGAGTTGCCACAGGGCGAGAAGTTCGACTTCACGCTGACGCCCGACGAGGCCTTCGGCGACTACGACGAGGAGGGTGTGCACAAGATGAAGCGCGAGATGTTCTACATAGACGGCAGGTTCGACAGCGATCATATCTTCGAGGGTGCCGTCATCACGCTGACAGACAACGAGGACAAGCGGTTCCTGGCTCGTGTCATCGCCATGGACAACGAGGCTGTGACACTCGACACCAACCACCCGTTGGCAGGCAAGACCCTGCAGTTTAAGGGTGAGGTGCTGGAAAACCGCGACGCCACGAAAGAGGAGATTCAGCACCTGCTGAACCAAATGAGTCACGAGTGTGGTGGTTGCGGCGGTCACTGTGGTGACTGCGGAGGAGACTGCGGCAACGGCGAATGCGGTTGCCATTAAAGGTGAAAGGTGAAAGGTGAAAGGTGATGAAGAATACGTTTGGACATCTGTTTACGCTAACCACGTTTGGTGAGAGCCACGGTGCTGCCATCGGTGGCGTGGTTGACGGTATGCCGGCAGGCATTGAGGTGGATATGGAGTTCATCCAGAGTGAGCTGAACCGCCGCAGACCGGGCCAGAGCAAGATTACCACGTCAAGACAGGAAGCCGACGAGGTGGAACTGCTGAGTGGTGTGTTTGAAGGCAAGACGACGGGCTGTCCCATCGGCTTCATCGTACGCAACCAGAACCAGCACTCGCAGGACTACGAGAACCTGCGTACACTTTTCCGTCCCTCACATGCTGATTTCACCTACTATAATAAATATGGTACGCGCGACCATCGCGGTGGTGGCCGTTCTTCAGCTCGCATCACCATCAGTCGTGTGGTGGGTGGTGCGCTGGCTAAGTTGGTGCTGCGACAGATGGGCATCAGCATTCAGGCCTATACCTCACAGGTGGGCGACATCGCCCTGGACCGTGATTACAAGCGTTACGACCTGAACCTGACAGAGACCAACAGCGTACGCTGTCCCGACCCCGCCAAGGCCGAGGAGATGGAGCGCCTGATAGAACAGGTGAAGGCCGAAGGCGACACCATCGGTGGTGTCATCACCTGCGTCATCAAAGGCTGTCCCATAGGTTTGGGCGAGCCGGAGTTCGACAAGCTGCACGCCCAATTGGGTAGTGCGATGTTGAGCATCAACGCAGTGAAGGGCTTTGAATATGGCGAGGGCTTCGCCGGCGTCAGCCTACGCGGATCGGAACAAAATGACGTATTCTTGAGTGAAGAGTTCTTTGCGGAGCAAAGCGGCAAAGCCGAGCGAAGAGTTAAGAGTGAAGAATTTCCTACCGAATCAGGGGCTGGCGCAGAAGGAGTGGCGGCAGCAAACTCTAAACTCTACACTCTAAACTCTAAACTAAAAACCGCCACTAACCACAGCGGCGGCATTCAAGGCGGTATCAGCAACGGACAGGACATCTATTTCCGTGTGGCTTTCAAGCCAGTGGCTACCCTACTCCGTCCTCAGGAAACGGTTGATTTGGAAGGCAACGCCACCACCTTTACAGCCCGCGGACGTCATGACCCCTGCGTCCTGCCAAGAGCGGTACCTGTAGTAGAGGCGATGGCTGCAATGGTGATTTTAGATGCCTTTTTATGTCATCAAGCCTACCAAAATAGGTAGTTTTTCAAGAAAAATACAAAAAATATGAGAAAACTCTTTGCGGAATAAAAATTTTGTTTTATCTTTGCAGATGCAATCGTGGGCTTGTGAAAGTCTAAATTGTTTTAGTTAAGTCTAGTTTAGTTTTTGTGTTGGTTAAGGGCTACCGATTGGTAGCCCTTATTTATTAGTCCCTGATGTAAATCTTCTTCGACACCTTTTGTCCGTCTTCAGAGCGTGTTATCATCAAATAAACACCTCTTGTAGGCGATGTGACCCTTTCACCTGACAAGGTATAAAATGCCCGACTGACAGGTTGCTGGTCTTTCAGGTTGGTGATATTGTCTGTATCGTCGGCCACCTTCAGCATACCTTTCGTATAGAGTTCGGAGGTGTCCCAACGCTGACCTTCACCAGGTGTAGCAGGAATAATCTCGGCGAAAGTACCAGTAACAGTACCCGTGAACACCTTGATAGTCGTACCAGCAGTACGCTGCACAGCCGCCATCTTATCGTTGAGTTTCAGGATGGCACCGTTTTGGAGCTTCAGTCCACCATTGAATGTCAGTCCCTTTTCTGTAGCCAGCGTGTCGCCCACCTGCAGGATGCCACCATTCTGAATGGTGACGGCACCTTTGAGAGCGCCCCTACCAGCCAGCGTAGCACCAGTGCGCACGGTGACAGCACCAGTACCAGTGTGGCTGCCATTGACAATGAGTCGGCCCTTGCCCACCACAGTCGTTCCGCTATAGACGTTAGCACCCGTCAGTCGCCAGTCGCCCGAGCCCTGCTTCTCAATATTCGTGGTGCCGGCATGAGAGTTCTTCTGGTCGTAATCGTTGATAACACCACGGAAGGTCTCGTCAGTATTAGCGCCACCAACAACCCATGTGCCCTTGCCTGCCGTCTTCACGTCGAAGCCAGCGAGGAAGGTAGAAGCATCGCCTGAGAGGCCGCCAAGGTAATACGTCGAGTTAGTCTTAGCACCATGAACAGCGGCATTGCCCTTGAGTTGCAGGGTAGCGTTCTTGATGCCCGTGCCATTACGTACGGCAAACTGGCTGGAGCCAGCATTACCCGTACCTTTGACGATAAGTCGGCCAGTGAAGCTGTCCCAGTTGCCCTCGATATACTCACGGACATAATGGACATTCCACGTCAGCGTACCCTTACCAGACACCTTACATTTATTAGAGTTCCAGAGGTCGAAATCGACGGTACCATTAGAACCCTCGGGCACCTCGATGGGGAAGTTATAAGTGATGTTACCCTCGTTCTTGCCTACAGTAGTAAAGGTGCCACCAAGAACAACGAGTTTCGAGGCAGAACCTATGCCAGCCTCGGAGATCTCACGTTTGTTGAGCTTTAACGTACCGCCCTTCATCACGACGTCGCCGTTAAACGTAAAGAAGTTGGGAGTGTTGACACCTACGGTACCCTCACCATCGATGATGAGGTCGCCGCTACCCTCGATGCTGCCGTTCATCGTGACCACAGCACTCTTGTTAGCCACAGCAAAGGTGGTGGCATCATAGAGACGAGCAGAACGGTTGGTGGCCGTAGAGGTGCCGGTATAGCGATAGGTACCGCCGTCCATCACCCAGTTCTGTGCAAACTCCTGACTCATGCCCAGGCCGCTGGCCTCCTCGCCATTCTTCAGCGACGAGAACTCATAGATGCCGCCATGTAATACGGTAGCACCCTCATAATGCTGGCCGCTGGCGATGGTCAGCGTACCCTCGCCACCTTTATTCATGGAGGCAGAACCGCTGATATAGCCTGTGCCGTCGATGGTGACATGGGCATCGCTACGCACCACCACGGCAGTCTTTGGCGTTGGCTCTGTGAGTGTAATCACCTGATCATCAGTAGGATTGATGAGCCATTCTCCCTCACCCTCCCCTGTAAAGGCGTCGATGTCGATGAGGTCGGTCTGCTCAGGACGCGTCTTCACGGTAAGCTCTGGCGTATAGGCCGATTTCTGGTCGCCCTTGTAGGCACAGACGCGAACCACATAGGTCGAGGCTGGCTGTAAGGGGTGTTGAGAATTCAGAATTGAGAATTGAGAATTGGCCGTACGGCCTACCTCCATGAACTGTCCGTCCTGCTTGATCTCTACGATAAAGCCATCCTCATCCTCGGTATAGTCGGCCCATGCGAGGGTCAGACTGTTAGGCGTCGAGGCGGTAAGCTCCAGCAACAAGGGAGCACGCAGGAAGAACTCACGGTTAGCCTTGGTGATGCTGTTGATATAGTTCTCGATATTGGCATAGCCATTGTCGGCTATAGTCATCGCGTCGTTGGCGTTCTTGTTGGTGCCATTAGCCTCCTCCCACCAGTCGGGCATGCCGTCATTATCGGTATCTGTAGGCTTGGTGCCTGCAAACATCGTCCACTGGGTGGGCACGCCGATAGGCAACTCGTTCTCGTTGGTGATGAGCTTACCTTTCTTGCCAAACGAGAGCACCTCTTCAACCATATAGCAGTCGGCCAGGTCGCGATAAGGCAACGAGGCCCCCACCTCAGGAATCAGCTTATCCACAAGGTCGCGAGCAGACCATTTCTCCAAAGCGGGATAGTCATAGGGCGAAGACTGTCTGTCGCCACCACCATTACCTGTAAACTCCGTGGGATTCAGGATGCCGTCGCGATTGGCGTCCTGCCAGTTGTCTGCGCCATAGAAATGGAACTTCGCATTACCGCCGTCCAGACAGTTGCCACCGCCATCGGGCCCGTTGACAAAGAGGTTCGACTCGATGTTGGCGAATGACTCGCCCTCGCTGTCGCCACCCATGTTATAGGCGTAGTTCTTCCAGTTATAAACCAGGTTGTTGACATACTGGTTCACGCCCTTCACCTTGAAATTACGGGTGGAATTGTCGACCAGCAGGATGCGATAGAGCGAGATATTCTCGCCCTGCATCAGTCCGCCGGCACTGTGCGTCATCAGACCCTGTCCCACGATGCAGTTCATCAGCGTGATATTCTTGGGGGCGGTGCCTTTGTTATCCCAGTTCACGGAAAAGTTCTCGTCCTGTCCCCACGAGAAGGAGCAGTGGTCGAAGATCATGTTCTGACCATTGGCAATGCCACCAGCATCCTTATCCTTGGTACCTACAGCACCCATTCGGAAACGCATATAGCGCACAATGATATTGTCGGAACCCGAGAAGGTGACGCCGTCGCCATAGACGGTGATACCCTCGCCAGGGGCGGTCTGACCAGCCACATAGAGGTTCTTGGCAAACGACATGCGCGAGTTGATGCGGATGACGCCAGCCACATCGAACACCACGATGCGGTTAGGCTGACTCACGGCATCACGAAGGCTGCCAGTGCCAGAATCATTGAGGTTAGTCACATGATATACAGAGCCAGAACGTCCGCCAGTAGCGAAACGTCCCCAGCCCTGAGCATTTGGAAATGCGAGCTGCTGGGAAGAGGACGTCATGCTGCCCATCAACAGCATCAGACCGATTAGTAGATTAGATTTCATAGTAATTATTGTATTGCTCCGATAATCTCGTTGATATCAGCGATATGATGACTGTCGAGCCAGTCGTTGATACCGTCGCGTACCTTGATAGTAATAGCAGGATCGAGGAAGTTGGCGGTGCCAATCTCAATGGCAGTAGCACCACACATCAAGAACTCGATAGCATCAGTGGCACTACTGATACCACCCAAACCAATCACAGGGATTTTTACGGCCTTAGCCACCTGATTGACCATACGCAGGGCCACAGGTTTTACACAGGGACCACTCAAGCCGCCAGTACCGATAGAGAGGGTCTTCTTACGCTTCTCTATATCGACAGCCATACCCATCAGGGTGTTGATAAGCGACACGGAGTCGGCACCCTCAGCCTCTACGGCACGGGCAATCTCGGTAATGTCCGTCACATTAGGTGACAGCTTGACTATCAGCGTCTTATGATAAGCCTGACGCACCGCTTTCACCACACTCGAGGCTCCTGCACAGGTCACGCCGAAGGCCATACCACCGTCTCTCACGTTAGGACACGAGATATTCAATTCTATAGCAGGAATATGCTCCAAAGCATCCACACGGGCGGCACACTCGGCATAATCCTCTGGCGACGAGCCACTGACATTGACGATATACGTACCACCAGTAGGCAACAGCTGGGGATAGATATGCTCGCAGAAATAATCCACCCCCTTGTTCTGCAGTCCCACACAGTTCAACATGCCCTGCGGCGTCTCTGCCATACGGGGGTAGTCATTGCCCTCACGGGGCTTCAGGGTAGTACCCTTCACAATGATGCCGCCAATCTCAGAAAGTGACACAAAGTCCTGGAACTCAAGACCATAGCCAAAGGTTCCAGAGGCAGTCATCACGGGGTTCTTCAGCTTCAATGCGCCTATATTTACATCTAACTTTGCCATAACAATCTCTTGATATTAAATACGGGACCTTCCTTACATACACACAAATTACCTTCTTTGGTCTTCTCCACACAACACAAACAAGCCCCCAGGCCGCAGGCCATTAGGTTCTCAAGCGACACCTCACACTCAATGCCTTTCTCGTTGGCATAACGCGCCACCGCCTTCATCATTGGCGTAGGACCGCAGACCTGAATCATGTCAAATTGCTCCTGCTGTAGCACGCTATGGTTGGTTACGAAGCCTTTTTCTCCCATCGTGCCGTCCTCTGTGGTCACCAATACCCGTCCATACTTCTCAAACTCCGAGAGCATCAGCAAATCCTTGGCAGAACGCGCTCCAAGCAAGAACGTTGGCTCTACACCCTTCTCTTTCAGCACCTTGCCCAAATAGAGCAGCGGGGCTACACCCACGCCACCACCTACTAAGAGAGGTGAAAGGTGAAAGGTGAAAGGTGCGCTCGAGCTTTGCTCGCTTGCTACCGAAGGGACGCAAGAAGGGTAAGAGGTGACAGGTAATGTAAAGCCGTTACCTAAGGGCAACACGCAATTAAGGGTATCGCCAGCTTTCAGTTCAGCCAGACGACGGGTGCCGTCACCCACACAGGCCACCAGCAGCCACAGCTCGTTGGCCTGTCGATCCACGAAATTAATTGAGATAGGACGGCGCAGAAAAGTTGTAGATGAGCCGTCAACACGCACTTCTACAAATTGCCCAGGCAGCATTTCTGGCAAGGGCTTATCATCCGTCAGTCTAATCAGCACATAACGTTCATGAACACGATCTACTGACTTGACCTGAAGGTCCAGAATATATTTTTTCATTTACACCTTATTAATATATATACTAATTCAGGTGCAAAGATACACATTTTTTTTGAATTATTTCTTAGAAGGCACGAAACTTTCCCACGTCTGGTCATCATAGTACACCCGAATCTCGGTGACTTTTCGCATAGGTTTGTCAACTATTTTTACCTCTTCACGGTTCATTTCTTGATGTGTATTTCTGACACTATTGTAAGAAAGCGTCTGCTGAGGGGCAAAAGAAGGGGTAGGAGCAGCCTGTGATGAAAAATCGAGGACTTGATCTTGTACATTTTGCCCCATAGAAGGAGGTACAATTTGGGACTGTTGATCACCCTGAAGGGGGGTAGATGAGGTCTGGTACATATCACCAATACCAAACATGAGCCATTCGAGACTGATGTCAGGAAATTTCTTTTTGATGCTCTCAATGATGTTAATAGTAGGGCGGGTGCGATCGTTAAAGATGCCACTCAAGGTGGCGGGTGTCGTTCCGATGCAATTTGCGAACACCTGTTGAGTCATGTGTTGTGACTCCATAATCTGTCTGATTCTGTCCTTCATTTGCTTATCAAGTTGTTTTGGAGCCCATTTTGGGCATTTTCGTTTCAGTTTACAAAGGTAAAGAGAAAAAATGAAACGTGCAACTTTTTAAAGAAGAATTTACGATATTAAAGTTTAAATTTTCTGTTTCATATTTGTAAAATCAAAGTAATAAAGACAAGTTTTCTTGGTTTACATTTACAAATACGTATTCAAGACTGTAAAGTGCGATTAAGTAAAATATAAGCAATAATACATAACTCACTGATTATTCAATCATTACAACCACCACAAACCCTATAATTAGGGCATATATGCAAAGATTAAGAGTTGTATATCCAAGTAAAAAGGCCTGATAATAGGGGATATTCAGTTAAATGAATAGTTGTAAGTGGAATAGTATTCTGAGCCTTTTTGCTTTATGATTTTTAGTTAACTTGTTGATTGTTATAGACTTATATCTTTAAGTTTGTAGTTTTATATTTATGCATTTATATATTTAAACGACGATATTTAAAGTTTAATAATCTATATATTTAAGCATTTAAATTTAAAAAGTTTACGTATTAATATTTAAATCACGTAACTGATGATTTAAGAATTAAACATTTTAAAGATTCAAAGTTCAGATATATGAATCATAAAAAAGTTTAACGCTAAATCTGAAGAGGACAAATTAGGCCAATTTTGCCGTGCTTGAAATATTTCCGGCCGACGGCCAGGAGGCTGAAAATTTTTAAAATATGAGGGTAGTTATTTGGAGCTAAACGCCTGATTTTACAGGCATTTAGGGTCAAAAAAAGCACTCTTGGCGAGTGCTCATTCTAGAGAAAAACAGGTAGTAAAAGATGCCTTTTTAGTGCAAAATGTAAAAAATAAGTTCTTTCATCAGCTCCCCTGGAGGGGTATTTGGGTTGTCTAAGCCCTTACTTTTGGCATCTATTTCGCGTAGTTTTGAAATTATCTGCATGGTTTTCATCGCAGAGAAATTTCTCATGCCAGTCATGTACTCTTTGGCAGCCCATGGAGATCTCAATTCTAACCACTCAGCTACAGCCTCTTGGCTTCCTCTATTTGGTGCGTACCACGCAATAATTAAATTCTGGAAGTAATTAAAGAGCAACGGGAGAAAAGAGTAGATGCTACCAGCCTTCGGATTTTTGTCAAAATAATTGATTATCTGATTTGCTTTGAAAACATTCCGGTTTACGATAGCATCTCTCAACTCGAAACCGTTAAAGTCCTTGCTCACCCCTATTTGGTCCTCCACCACCTGCGGCGTAATCCGTTTATTGTTTTCAGGCAGACTGATGAGCACCTTGTCGAGCTCGCCAGTCAGGCGACTCAGGTCAGCGCCGATGGCATCAGCGATGAGTTGAGTTGATTTCGGGTCGATAGAAGCATTCTTTTGCTTGACGTAGTTCTCGATAAATGCCGGCAGGTCGCGATCTTTCAGCTTCTGGCTCTCAAAAAGTACGCCAGCCTGCTGTATCAGCTTCACATATTCGCGTTTTCTGCCGTCAATTTTACCGTTTTTATGACAGATGACAAGTATGGTAGTCTGTGAGGGCTGCTTTAAGTACTTCTCCAGCGCCTCCGTATTCTTCAAGTTCTGCGCTTCTTTTACGATGACCACCTGTCTTTCAGCCATCATCGGATAGCGTCGTGCGGCGTCGGCAATCTGCGAGGCGCTGACATCGCTACCAAAGAAGATGGTCTGGTTAAAGTCGCGTTCCTCTGGCTGTAGGGCATGTTCTGCGATATAATCGCAAATTTTGTCGATATAGTACGACTCCTCGCCCATGAGGTAGTACACAGGCTGGTATTTACCCGCCTGTAGGTCAGTCATAATGCTGTTGTAAGTCACATTTTTGGTCTCTGCCATTGTTTGTTTGAAAGATATTTTGTACCTTTGCGGTTGCAAAGATACGAATAAGTGAGCGAAAAACCAAATTCATTTGAGTTTTTCCGAGCGAAAGTATCTTCAAGTGTAACTTAAAGTTACGAATAAGCACGAAAAATAGCAAATAAAAATGGAAATAAACCTGCCTCCATACGAAATAAAATGGCGCGAGCATAACGGGCATCGCCAGATTTTCGACTTTCTGCGTCGAAAATGGGTGGCTCTGACGCCCGAGGAATGGGTTCGCCAGCATTTTGTGCATTTTCTGATAGAGCAGAAGGGCTATCCCAAGGGTCTGCTGGCCAACGAGGTGGAGTTGCGTGTAGGAGAAAAGAAGCTGCGTTGCGATTCCTTATTATATGATAAGGCCATGCAGCCCCAGATGATTATCGAGTATAAAGCGCCTGATGTAGAGATTACGCAGCAAGTGTTTGACCAGATATCCGTCTATAACCGTCTGCTGCACGTCGATTATCTGGTGATTTCCAATGGTTTACAGCATTTCTGCTGTCGTATGGACTACGAAAAACATAGCTGGGAATTCCTTCCCGAAATTCCCAGCTACGACATTCTTTAGAGCCTTTTAGATCATATCGTTGGCGTCTGTGGCCTTCTTCGAGGTAGAAGAGCGGCGAACAGAGCCACCCGTGCTGCTGCGGCGACGTGACTTCTTCTCCTCAGCGGGCTTCTCGGTCTTCACGCCAGCCAGCTCGGGATCGATGAGGATACGTCCGCAGTACTCGCAAACGATGACTTTCTTGTGCATCTTGATATCCAACTGACGCTGGGGCGGAATCTTATTGAAGCAACCACCGCAGGCATCACGCTGCACATAAACGATGCCCAGTCCATTGCGGGCATTCTTACGGATACGCTTGAAAGAGGTGAGCAGACGGGCCTCGATCTTTGACTCGTACTCGTGTGCCTTCTCCTTGAGCTTATCCTCTTCGGCACGTGTCTCCTCCATGATTTCATCCAGCTCGCTGCGCTTCAGATCCAGGTCAGCCTGCTTCTCGTCCATCACGGACTGGTTAGCCTGCAGTTCCTCCTGTTTCTCGGCGATACGACGCTGTGCCTCGTTGATTTTCTTGTTACAGAGCTCGATTTCCAGCGACTGGAACTCGATTTCCTTCGACAGGGTGTCGTACTCACGGTTGTTACGCACATCATTGAGCTGCTGCTTGTAGCGCTCCACGTTGTTCTGTGACTCGATGATCTCAGCTTTCTTCTGCGAGATGGCGCGTTCGAACTCGTCGATTTCGCTCTGAATGCGTTCTACACGAGTGTTCAGGCCTTCAATCTCAGCCTCCAGGTCCTCTACCTCGAGGGGCAGTTCACCACGCAGAGCTTTCTTCTCGTCGATAGCCGAGAGAGCCGTCTGCAGCAGGAAGAGCGTCTTCAGCTTCTCTTCCACAGACAAGTCTGTTGCATCTTTTTTTGCCATAATTTTCTTTAATTATTCGTGGATAAAATTATTTTAATTATTCTCATTCGTTTCCCTATTAAACATATATTATCGGATTGGTGTTTGTGGCGGCGATTTCGGTGCGGACACCAGGACACGCTTGGTGGATGATATCCTGGAAAATTTCCGTCGTAAACTGCTCGCTCTCGTAGTGACCAATGACGCAGATCTGAATCTGCTGTTCGTGTCCGAAATACTGGTGATAGTGCATCTCGCCAGTGATGAAGGCGTCGGCCCCCTTTGCGATGGCCTCGTCGAGCATGAAGTCCCCTGCCCCACCGCAGATGGCCACCTTCCGTATCGGCCTCTGTAACAGCTCATTGCAGTGTGCGCATTTCACGCCAAACCTTTCCTTCACCAATTCAATAAAGGCCCTTGCCTCCATCGCCTCCGGCAGTTCTGCCACCACCATTGGCACCTTAACATCTGTGTTATCTGTGAAATCTGTGTGACCTTTACCTTCTGTGTGACATTTAGCCCCGAGGCGCTCTGCGATTTTGAAGTTCACCCCACCCTTTGCATTATCCATATTGGTGTGCATGGAGATGACGCAGATATCAGCCTTGATGGCCTTTCTGACGGTACGCTGCACATCATTGGCATCGCTCACCTGTTTCAATCCACGGAAGAGCAACGGATGATGGCTCACCACGAGGTTGCACCCCTTGGCGATGGCTTCATCGATGACTTTCTCGGTGACGTCCAGACACAATAATGCCCCTGAAACCTCCGCCTCTGTCAATCCAATCTGCAAGCCAGCATTATCCCAACTTTCCTGCAGCGGCAGGGGCGCGAACTGTTCAAGGGCGCTCAGCACTTGTTTTATTTTCACGCTATTTCGCAATTTCGGCACAAAGGTACAAAATCTTTTCCGTTTCGCAAAAGAAAAACATCTAAAATAAAGTAAATTTAACAGTAGCCATTAGACTCCAGTCCGATCCATACTCCACCCCTGTTTGTCCTATTTTCATAGAAAAAAGCCTTTAAACAAAAGACACCTCATTTGGGCTTTTATTTACGTTTTAGGATAAGAAAACCCTCTCCTCCGTGACGTTTTTCTTAAATTATGTTAAGACTTGTATTAAAATCACTATCACGCGTACTTTATTATAAAAAAAAATGCTATCTTTGCGAATTAAAAAGGAGTTAAAATGAATAACTACGTGCAGCGACATATCATTCTCATCGTGCTGATAGCAGTGACATCCGTGCTATCTGCCGTTGCTGCTACGTTGATCGTTTTGTCAGATGCCGCCTTCTACGAAAAATATTCTTACATCCGTTTTGTGGAGAGCGAGGACTCCATCCAACTCACCGACGAGGACTTCTACGACAACTGTGCGAAGGTGGTATTCCCAGTCAACAAATACGGTCTGCCCAAGAACGACAAGACCCTGGAGGAACTGGAGCAGGTTGTACTGCCCCACATCAATGCCGACAGTCTGGAGTTGGTGGCTATTGTGATTCGTGGTGCCGCCTCGCCCGAAGGTCCTTATCTGAACAATAAGCGCCTGAGTCAGAATCGTGCCAAGGCTCTGACCGACTTTATCACCAAGCGCCTAACCTTCAACGGCCTGAGCGATTCTGTAGGCAGCAAGAAGGCCCT
This sequence comes from uncultured Prevotella sp., assembly GCF_946407605.1. Taxonomy (GTDB): domain Bacteria; phylum Bacteroidota; class Bacteroidia; order Bacteroidales; family Bacteroidaceae; genus Prevotella. Next base: position 57,644 of record NZ_CAMJOS010000010.1, on the reverse strand, counting down.
CACCCCCGAGAGCATCACGCTGGACTACGATATAGAGGACTATCGTTCGCTCTGCATTGCCATGAAGAAGATCGACGATCCCGACTACGAATACGTGAAGGGACTGTGCGACAAGTACCTGCCCAACAACGACCACGATCGTCTGAAGAGAGCCCTGATGAATGCCCGCCAGGGCAAGTTGTGGAGGCGCCTATTAAGGACCTACTACCCGCAGTTGCGTTCTGCCCGCATCATGCTGTTCTTCCGCAAGTATCAGGAGCCAGAACCTATACTGCCAGAGCCCGAGCCTATCAAGCCCGACACACTGATGGCAGACACACTGGCCACCGATCTGCTTGAAGGCGACACCATCTGGGAAGAAGTGCCCGAGCGTCCGGAAGAGCCCCGCAGGAAGATGCTGGCAGTGAAGACCAACCTGCTGTTGGACTTCGCCTATATGCCAGGTTACGACCGCTGGTGCCCCATCCCCAATTTGGCTTTAGAGTACTATCCCCAGAGCGGTCATCTCACCTATGGTGCCTCGTTGGATATGCCTTGGTGGCAGGATTACGACGCCCATAAGTATTTCCAGGGAAGAAACTGGCAGGCCGAGGTCCGCTATTATACGAAGGGAGCCAAAGCACCTACGGGAGTCTACGGCGAGAACGAGGTCTATAACAAGAAAGCCTACACAGGTTTCTACCTGCAGGGCTATGTCCACGGTACGGTATTCGGCATCTGCTTCGACGAGAACCGCGGCTGGGTGGGCGAAGGTGCCGGAGCCGGCATTGGAGCAGGTTATGTGATGCCAATCACCCGCAGTGGTCACTGGAAGCTGGAGCTGGGTGTGCAGCTGGGCTATTTCCATTGTAAGTACGACCCCTACCAGTACGAGAACCCCGTGAACCCCGCCTTCCGCGACAACCTCTATTATTATAAATGGAGTCAGAAGCCCGAGTATTTCAAGAAGCGCCAGTACCGCTGGAACTGGCTGGGCCCCACCCGCGTTGGCATCACCCTGAGCTACGACCTGCTGTATCGCAAGAAGAACGTGCACAGCAGCGGTTTGAGTCTGAGTAATAAAGAAAGGAGGTCCCATGAGTAAGACGATGAGATTACTCTTTGGCTTCATTGGCCTCCTGGGACCCATCAGCCTCATGGGCTGCACCCCCGAGCCGCCGTTGCACCTCTACGATGCTCAGGAGGCAACGATGGACCTGCCTATGGTTGATATGGACCTCGAGGTATATTGGGACTACGAGATGGACTTCGGCGTGGAATACCACTGGGAAACCGAGTGGTACTACGGCTGGGACGCCAACGACATCGAGATGTTCGGCGAGATAGGCTACACCACGCCTTCCGTATTCCAGGTGCGCCGCTACTATACTGGCGAGACGCCGCTGGCACCCCATACCGGCGTGATTGTCGACTCTATCCACGGCACCCACTATCAGGGCATGTACGACTTCGGTTACTGGGACCTGCTGCTGTGGAACGACATCCAGACCAGCGACGGTGTGCAGAGCCTTATCATCGACGAGGATGCAACTCTCGACTCTGTCACCGCCTATACCAACCAGAGCATGCACAGCAGTCGCTATAACGCCCCTCGCTACACCCATGCTTTCTACGAGCCCGAGCCGCTGTTTGCTGCCTACGAGCAGGCCATCGAGATCAATCGCAGCCTGGACGGCTTTGTTTACGACGAGGACCGCAATATCTGGGTACGAACGCTGAAGATGGTGCTGAAGCCCATCACCTATATATATTTAACCCAGGTGATTCTGCACCACAACAACGGTCGCATCTCCAGCATCGACGGTACTGCCGACCTCTCAGGCATGGCCCGCAGCACGACGCTGAACTCCGGACGTGCCGGCAACGACGCCATCACCGTCTATTTCAACGCCAACCTGAAGAAGGGGTGCAAGAAACAAGACGAGTTGGTTGATATCATTGGTGGTCGCCTCCTGACCTTCGGCATCTGTGGCATCAAGGCCAACAGCATCAGCCGCGCCAGCGAAGTTCGCGATGCCCACCGCCATTATATGGACTTCACCATGCAGTTCAACAACGGTATCGACAGCACCTTCGTGTTCGACGTCACCGACCAGATACGCAATAAGTATAAAGGTGGTGTGATTACGGTGGAGCTGGACGTAGATACCATCCCGATACCCACCCGCTCCGGCGGCTCCGGTTTCGATGCCGTGGTTCAGGACTACGAGGACGGCGGCACCCACGAATTTGAAATGTAACAAACATGAAGGAGGAATGACAATAAAAACTAAGAATAACGTGGCTTAAGACCAATGAATACGAGTCAAGAGTCAAAAAGGAGAGAACAAAAAGAGAAAAAAAAGAACAAATAATTAAAACTGTACAGTTATGAAAAAAGTCTATTTAATCTTCGCAGCCCTAACAAGCGTAGCGCTTTTTAGCTGCACTGGCGATGAGCTTGCCGAGAATGCTCCCGTTACTAACCCGGAAGTAGAGAGGCCCATTGTGTTCAGTTCGCTGAACAAAGGTATGACCCGTGCCGATTACATCGGCAAGGACGCTGCTGAAAAACTTAACTATAAGTTTGTAGTAGCAGGAAAGAAAGGTAGTTCCACTGCTGCCACCGATGGCGTTGTTGTTTTTGACAACTATTTGGTAGAATACACAGAAAACACAGCCCATACCACAGAGAGTAATGTGGCTAACTGGGAGTATGTGGGCAAGGGACGTATTAAGCCTGCCATTGATCACGGCATTACTCGCCAGACCATTAAGTACTGGGACTATTATGCTGACCAGTATGATTTCATTGCATGGTCAACAGGTTCCAAGACGGCTATTTTCGAAGGCAATCCCGCAGGCGGACAGGTTTTGGTTTCTGCTATTGATCCCAACGCTACAGCTACCGGAGCTTATACTTTTACAGGTACTGCCGATGACCTCAGCCAATGCTATATTTCAGACCTCACTACAGTGAAAAAGGCACAATATGGCGATGACCCTGTTAAGCTGTCTTTCCGTCAGCTCGGAACCAAGGTACGTATTGGTATCTATGAGACCATTCCTGGCTATAGTGTAAAAGATGTGAAGTTCTACACAAAGGGTGGACTTCTAACAAAAACAGGTGGTGTATTGGATGCCGATCAGATTGTTGATGATGCAACCCTTTTCTCTGCTGGTGCAGATATCTACACCGAGGGTACATACACCGTTACCTTCCCTTCTGTAGATGGTTCTTCAGCTACAGATGACAACAAAGCACACGTGACATTTGCCCCCAAATCAGGCGTAACTCAGACTACCACTATTAAATGGGGCGGATTGAACTACACTATTGCTGAGGAAGGTGAGAAGAAAGGAACAAAATTCCTCGGACGAACTTCGAGCACTGCTTCTTTCGCAGGTGATGCTGCTAACAACTACTATGTCATCTATCTTCCCAATGAAACAGGTGCAAACCTCAACCTCCGTGTTGATTTCACTCTTGAGGCTATCGATGGAGGTGGTGAAGAGATTCATGTTAAGAACGCCAAGGCCCAGGTGCCCAGCATCTACACGACATGGAAACCGGGCTATGCTTACACCTATTTATTTAAGATTAGTGACAAGACCAACGGTCGCACTGGCGTCTATGACCCCACTCAAGCTGACGATGCAACTGTCAACAGCGACCCGGCAGGCCTCTACCCCATTACTTTCGATGCTGTAGTTGAGAATGCAGAGGACAACGATGCTACTCAGGAGACCATCACCACCGTGATGACTCCCAGCATCACTACTTATCAGCAGAAGTCTACTGTAGTTAACGCTGACGAGTATACCGTTAATGGTCAGGACATCTTTGTTACCGTCAACGAAGGTGATGCTCTTGTAACGCTTACTGGCAAGGCTGCTCTCTACACCATTCCCGCAAGCAAGACCGAGGCTGAGGTTGTTGACGCCCTGCAGATGCAGGACGACGATGCTGCCGCTGGTACCATCAAGGGACGTAGCGGTCTCGTGCTGACTCAGGCAACTGCTGTAGCAGACATCACTAACATTGATGCAGCCGACAAGTATGCCCTTACCAACAGCGTACAGTTCGGAGCTGACGGCAATGCAATAACTGTTGGTACCGACCAGGCTCTGCGTTTCAGACCAGCTGCCAACACGACCTATGCTTTCGTATATACAAAGACGGCTTCTACTACAACCACTGACTATTTCGAGCCAATTAGCATACCTTCTTTGAGTGGTGTGTCTGGTTACTATCGCTATGCTTATGCCGCTGCTCCTTATAGCTACCATCATGTTGACGATAATGGTACCCCTGGTGATGCAAGCGACGATATCACTACTGAATACTTCGATGCTCAGAAGGGTGTGAAGTACTTCTCATACATTGTTCCCAATTATAGTATAGAGGCGAACGTATTCATCGGACAGGGTGTGAACAACCTCTATCTGGATGCTGCAGGTAACACCATTGCCAGCGGTTATGCAAAGTCTGAGGTGACATATTATTACACCACCAACAATGGCATGAGCTATACAGCTGCCCACAATGTCAACTATGCAGACTTTGGCGGCTCTCTCTTTGTTGAGGGTACTACTCCTGGTACTTATGTTGCAAACACCGATGCAACTCCTCAAGATGGTACAGCCTACTACTATTATGATTCAGTAAATGACAAATACATCTACTGTGTCATTCTGCCTCAGCAGGTTAAGGGTTGGTTCATCCAAGACACTACTGCCGCTAAGGTGGCTTGTGGCGCTACTGAAACCGCTATCGTTGGTCAGACCTACTTCGACAAGTACACCAAGAACGATGGTGAATACTACGTCAAGGTTATCAAGGTGCAATAAAACTCTCTATAGGTTCATCTGGGTTCGACTCCCAGATGGACTCCTATTATAAATAAGGTTCATGCACGGAAAGGCCGGGCCTCAACGTGCAAAAAGAAAAAATATAAAATAACTAATAACATATTTGCTTATGAAAAAGTATTTATTATTCGCAACTGCTCTCGTAGCGTTAGCCAGTTGCTCTGACGACACCTTCGTGGGGGAAAGCAATAGCCCCAACCCGAATGAGAACTATGGTGGAGCCATTATGTTTAACTCTAGTGCCAAAGCTATTACCCGTGCTGGCAATCATGTTGGCGCTGATGCTGCTGGTAAGTTGAACAATAATTTTGTTGTTGAGGGTATCAAAACTGTTGGAAGTTCTGTTGTTGAGGTTTTCGATAACTACAACGTTAACTGGACAAAGAATACCGCAGACAAAACCTTGTCTAATACTGCAAACTGGGAGTATGTAGGTCAGGCTATACTTTCAGGCAAAACAGAGGCTAAAGCGCAGACTATCAAGTACTGGGACTATGCAGCCAAGCAGTATGACTTCTGGGCCTATTCTTTGGGCGGCGGTTCTGCAACGGTATCTTCTCTTGCTCACGATGCAACTCTGACTTCTGCTGCTTACACCTTTACAGGTAGCGCATCTGATTTAGCAAAGGTTTACATCTCTGACCTGGTTACTGCCTATAATCCAAAGGTAACGGGACTTCCTGAATACCAACAGCAAGTCAACCTCACTTTCCGCGCCCTCGTTGCCAAGATTCGCGTAGGTTTGTATGAGACCATTCCTGGCTATTCAGTAAAGAATGTGCAGTTCTATCCTTCAGCCAGCGGAACAGCTGCAGGAACTGTAGCTCTCTATGCTGCAAGTGCTGTGCTACCTTCTACAGGTACTAGTACTGTTTATTTCCCAACTGTCGGCTCAGCCAATAAAGGCGATGCGGACTACAACAAGGCTCATATCTCTTTTGCCTCAGAGGGAACAAAAACAGCCAACCAGACGTATGGTACTCTGACTTATGGTGCAAAGGAAAACTATGAGAAGACAACTGGTAATATTTGGCTTGCTCGTAATTCTGCACAGCCTACTTGGGCTGTAGAGACTGGTAAGTCTGCTGGTGAATATTCTATTGTATTGCCAAATGAGTCAGGTTCTGTTCTTACTTTGAAAGTTGACTACACATTGGAATCTACTGATGGCTCTGGTGAAGAAATCACCGTTCATGGTGCTACAGCACTGGTTCCTGCTCAGTACACACAGTGGAAGAGCAACTATGCTTACACCTACATCTTTAAGATTTCCGACAACACCAATGGTAAAACAGATGTTGCTACAGGTCCTGAAGGTCTCTATCCTATTACCTTTGATGCTGTTGTTGTTGACTCTGAAGAAAATACTCAAGAAACCATCACTACTGTTGCCACTCCAAGTATTACCACCTATTCAGTTACTTCTAACGTAACAACTAACAATGAGTACAAAACAAGTGATGTTGTTTATGTGACAGTAACTGAGGATGGAACACTTCTTGACATGACTGGTAAGGCTGTTCTTTATACTGTATCGAAAGCAGGTGCTACAGAGGCAGAAGTATTGGATGCTTTGAATACATACGTATCTAACACAAGTGAAACATATGTAGGCCGCAATGAAATCACTTTAACTCCTGTTACAGATGGTGTCGGCCTTACAGAAACAGAGATTCCTCTTGTTGATGGTAATAAGATTACTGGATTAACAGTTGGTACTGTAGGTAAGTTGAAAGCATTTGCTTCTGCAGGAACATATGCTTTCGTTTATACCAAGACAGCTGCTAGCAGTCCCGTTAACAAATACCAAGAAGTGACAAAAGCTGTTGGTGATGATGTAACAGGTCTATACACATATGATGGCTCTGCTTATACTGCTGCCTCAGGAACAGCTGCACCAGGCACCAAGTACTATACCAAGTACATTGAGAATAATGGTGTTTATGGCGTTAAGGTCATCAAGGTAGTTAACTAATCATTTCATAGCCAAGTGGGGTTCTTCGCTGAGCGAAGCGGCATAGCCGAGCGCGACTCCCTTGGTTAAGTAAAAACAACCCTGTCGAGGTTCTTCGCAGAGCGAAGCGAGCAAGCTCGAGCGCGACTCATCAGCAGGGATTCCCCAAACCAAGTGGGGTTCGACTCCCCACTTGGTTACAAAGAAAAAAGTAAAAAGAACAAGAAAATAGAACAGAAAATGGGAAAGTTTGAAAGGGATACCTCCCAAGGGTGAAAGGGATAGGCCGCAAGGGTGGAACCCGAAAGACTGACCCATATATAAATAAGGTACGCGTAAGAGTCCGGGCCTCAGCGCTACAACAAATTAAAACGAATAGAAACAACGACCACAGATGGAACGGATTAAACAGATAAAGAAAAAGAACCACGCGCTCGAGCTTTGCTCGCTTGCTACCGAAGGGACGCAAGAATTTCACGAATTGCACGAATTCATATCTGTGTTATCTGTGATATCTGTGTGACAAAAGAAAAAAATTAACAATGAGGGACTCTATGAGAAAAGGGCGTTTTTACGCGTAGGTTAGGGAGAAAAAATTCCCTAGTTAGAGAAAAAGTTTTTCTTAGTGATCCAGCAAAAAAGATGTAAGTAACAAAATAGTAAAAAGAAATAACAACAATATTAACTAAACGTAATGAGTATGAAGAAGAAACTATTCTTCGCAGCAATCGCCTTGACAACCCTGGCAGGCTGCACAGACGAAAGCTATGTAGGAGACCAGAGCCTACTAACCAATGATGGTGGAGCTATTAGCTTCAACATGGAAACAGCTACTGTAACGAGAGCAGGAGGCTCTAGTGCCGCAACTTCACTGAACAATAATTTCGTTTTGTTCGGTTATAAAACTGTTAGTAGTACTCCTCAGACAGTATTTGATAATTATCAGGTTAACTTTGTTGCTAACACCCAACTGACAACAGAATCCAACTCTGCTGGATGGGAATATGTAAACTACAAGAACCTACCATATGGAACTACAACAGATGGAACTACGTCCCCAATTGTATTAAATAATAATGGTGTTGCTAGTAATGCAACAGCAACTGGTATTGATCAGTCTATCAAGTATTGGGATTACAACGCTAGCCAGTATGATTTCTTTGCATATTCATTGGGAAAAGGAACAGGAGATCCTAAGACTTATGCAAAAGCATCTGCACTTGCTGCATCCACTTATACGCTGGAAGGTACTGCAAATCAACTTGGCGAATGCTACATCTCCAATAAGAAGATTATCGTACCTTCTTCAACTTCTCCTACTGAGGTTCAACTTGAGTTTCTATCTTTCTTGTCAAAAGTAGAACTTAAGTTCTATGAAACAATTCCAGGATATTCTGTGAAAGACGTAAAATTCTATCCTGCTGCTACAGGAACTTCTACAACAACTCCTGCCCTCTACGGAAGCAATATTCCTATAGGTGGTCAGTATAAAATTACTTTTGACACAAATGGCAAGCCTCAATTAGCATTAGAGACGACTTCCCCTGCTCCAACAACTGATACAAAAATCAATACGTTCAGTTCTACATTATCAAACTATGCTACTAAGGAATATGAAGAAGCAACAGGTAATTATCTCGGTCGTACTTCTAATGCTGCGACCTCCACTGACGTCATTACTGTCCTTCCAAACCCTCAAAACTCAAATGCTCTGAATCTGAAGATGGATTTCACCCTTGTTTCTCGTGACAAAACTGGTGAAGAGATTACTTGTACTGGAGCAACAGCCGTTATCCCTGCAGCTTATGCACAATGGAAGCCCAACTACAAGTATACCTATATTTTTAAGATTAGCGATAATACAAATACCACTACAGGTTCCATTATAGGTCTATATCCCATTACTCTTGATGCCACAGTTACCGATGCTCAGGATGGCAGTCAGGAGACTATTACAACAGTTAGCATTCCCAGCATTACGACCTACGCTAAGGGTGTTAATCCGACAGCTGCAGCAACTGCCGAATATAAGAAGAGCAGCAACATCTATGTTGTGGTTGATAAGAGCGGAACTTTACAGACGCTGACTGTTGGAACCAATGCTAAACTCTATCTTGTGACTAATACTACAGGTGATGGTGCTGCTACTCAGGAGATCACTGAAGCAAGTGTCGCTAATGCACTGGAACATGGTACTAAGGATAATGAATCCACACCAACAACTTGGACAGTCACTGGTGCAGGCATGAAATCGCTGATAGTCACTACTACCGGTGTACCAACCCTCACTGCCGTCTCATCAATACTAGCAACAGACTCTCCCACAGGAGATGCTATTGACATTGATGGAACTAACAACAATTGTGCTAAGTTCACACCGACATCAGCAGGTATCTATGCCTTTGAATTTATTGATACCTCTGACAGCAATAAAAAGTATTATAAGATTATCAAGGTCGTTGATTAATCTCTAACGCTCTCCCCTAGCCCGCCGAGGATTAAGCCTCGGCGGGCGGGAAGGAGAAGCGAAAGAATAAGAAGGAAGAGGTAAGATGGAAGAAGGAAGATGTAAGAGGGAAGAGGGAAGAGGGAAGATGTAAGACAAGAAGACAAGAAAAGAATAAGACAAGAAAACAAAAAGAGAATAAGAATATGAAGAAATACGGACATATCATTTGGATGGCGATGGTGATGCTGATGGGCATGGCCTGGAGCTGTTGCTCTTCCGATGACTCGGACGAGCAGGATGTGCCCGTAACTGGCACGCCGATTGCCTTCTCTGCAAAAGAGGGTGAGGAAACGGCGGTGAACAACGGAGGCGCTGGAGCCAGGGCTTATGGGATGACCCGAGCCGCTACGCCGCTGAGCGAGAGCACTACCACCTTTAAGGTGTGGGGCTATAAGAACGATGGCCCGGACGGGACACCATACAGCACTTACCAGACGGTGTTCCCAGGCTATACCGTTAACTGGATTGACGGCAGCGCCGCCACCACAACCAGCAACACTAACGGCTGGGAGTATGTGGCACAGGAAACGGGTGGCGACCCGGAACAGACCATCAAGTACTGGGACTGGGGAGCCAAGGCATATAGGTTCTTTGGAGTAACTGGAGGACTGACTGGGGCCTACGGGACCAATAATGAGACTTATAAGTTTGAGTTTACGGCAAATGCGTCATCAGTAAGAGATGGTGATGGCACTGCCGAGGAAAAGATGGTTGCCAACATTGCGGCAACGCCGTTCTTCAGCAAGCTGTGGTTCTCAACGGGAAATGAGGCGGACTACCCCACCCGTCTGTTCGGGAAGCCCGTGCAGCTGGAGTTTATGAAGCCCTTTGCGAGAGTAAGGTTTATGTTTACCTACTCTTTCGAACAGGAGGGCAACAAGATTAAGACAAAGTCATTCAAGCCGACGGACACCACTAAGGAGATTGCCCTGATAGGCAGCTTCACGGTGAGATACCCGTTGACTGGAAACGAGATAGAAGAATCATATAGTGTGACGCCAGAGGCCACTCCGGAAACAGGTGAGACGCTCGAAGCCTTCACTGAGGAGTATATCGTCGATGGCACAGAGAAATGGTACACGGTACTGCCTATTGACCCCAACAATCCTCAGGGCAGCTATACGATGACCATCAGGATGGCTAAGGACACTGAGGATAAGACGGCAGTGGTGCCGGCCGAGTTTATGCAGTGGAAGCCCGGATACAGCTACACCTATATCTTTAAGATTACCGAGCAGGGTGGCGTTGAGATAGAGCTGGTACAGTCGGCCTTTACATCCTGGACAGAGATGACAAAGGACCATGATGTGTACAATTGGTGAGTTAAGAGTTAAGAGTTAAGAATGAAGAAAAGAATTAACATAGCTACTATAGTTGACAAGATGCAGAGAGCAACTCGGCATCTAGTTGAGCTATGCTCTCACAATATCAGGTATAGCCTCCTATTGGCGGTAGCAAATTCTTCACTCTTCACTCTTCACTCTTCACTTCTTATGGGTTGCTCGTCTGACGACGAGACTGCACCGGAGATGACCTCGCTGGAGGTCAACGGCTATGTGTCTGGTTTTGAGGAGGCCAATGGTATTACCAGAGGCTGGATACCGCCCTCGGACTATAGCATCGACGAGATTCTGGCAGACATGCCCATCAGCGTGTTCTTCGCCAGAGAGCAGAAGGATGGAGAGTCGGACAATGACTATAAAGAGAATATGGAAGAGGAGTTCTTCTATAAGAGTAGCGGCAAATGGCGCGTGAGCAAGAAGAACCTGGAGGCAACGAGCTATTACCTCTATGGCTACATTCCTCACGAGGATTTCGTGGAGCCAAAGATTGAGCATCTGACGGGTGCGGGCAAGACCTATGCCGACGGTGCTGTGCTGACATTAGAGCAGCTGAACACCGTGATGGGTTATGACCTCTGCGTGATTATCGGTGCCAAGAACGGCAAGGACGACTATAAGGCTGACCCGACAGACTACAGCGTCACAGGACTGAAGCGCGGTGATTTCAGGTATGAAGCCCGGACCACGGGCACTGACGGTACTGGCGGCAACTACGTCTATCTGCTGTTTGACCACCTCTACGCCGCCATGCGCTTCAATATAAGAGTACACCGTGACTATAACGCCCTGCGCACCATCAAGCTGAAGGAGCTGAGTCTGCAGGCTTTCACTGGTGACACGCCAACGAAGAAAAAGATGAAAGCAGTCATCACAATTGAGGCCAACGCATCGGGCGACAACCCCCTCACCAATATCGTCTTTACGCCTAGCGGCACCGAGACGGGCACTGGCACCTTCTATACCAACGAGGACGGCGAGGAGTTGAACACAGACTACAAGACATTCCAGGGCAGCTTCATGCCCGACGCAGTCACCAAGGTGAAACTGACCACCACCTACGATGTCTATGACTTGAATAATAACCTCATCCGCAAGGACTGTAAGGCCACGAACACGCTTGATATCACTAAGTTGTTCCTTGGTCAGACCTCAGCAAAACGCGGACACAGATATACAATCAATCTGACCGTTCAGCCGACGTATCTGTATATGCTGTCGGAACCGGATCTGGATAATCCAACTGTAAAAGTGGAAAGTTGAAAGTTCTTGGACGAGCCAAGCGGCAAAGCCGAGCGGAAAGTTGAAAGTTGAAAGTTGAAAATTGAAAGATAAATGAGAAAGTTTATCACCATATTGATTCTGGGACTCCTGAGCACAGTTGTTGCTCTGGGACAGGAGCCTGTGTCTAAGGACACTGCGCCTAAGATTGGTGGTAACGTATATGGCGGCGGCAACAAGGGTAAGGTAAAGGGCAACACCAACGTGACGGTGAAGAACGGTGACCTGAACAACGTCTATGCCGGAGCCCGAATGGCCGACGTGGGAGGCCGTGCCTACGTCAACATCGACGGAGAGGAGGCCTCTGGCGACATCTTCATCACCAATGTCTATGGCGGTAACGATATTGCCGGCACCATCGGCTCATCGACCGTTCCTGTGAAGACGGAAGATAACCCGAGGGGACTGACCGACGTCGTTCCTGAGCCTACAGCCGCAGAGATTACTACTGCAGGAACAAAGGATAAGGCCAAGGAGAACTATAAGAAGGCACATCCTGAGACGAATATCGTCGATGAGACATGGAATGCCTATGTTCGTACCAGCCGCTCATCAAAGGTTGAGTCTGGTGATACTATTGAGAACTACGCCGTTGTCGTCGGCAGTCTGTTTGGCGGCGGCAATGGTGAATATAAATACGAGGAAGACGCCTCCAAGAGAACCAGCGAGACCAAGACTTATGATGTCTATCTGATTCCTAAGAAGGTTGGCGATAAACCGATTGCCACCATCACCGTTGACAAGGACAAGACCTACCTGCCGGTGCTGGGCAAGACCTATCTGGAAATCAAGGGTGGCTGTATAGCCCACCTCTATGGCGGTGGTAACAATGCTACGGTGACGGATAACACCACCATCAGCATCCGCAACGAAAGTCAGGGTCTTAGTACGTTGATTGCCAATTACGCTCAAGCACAGTGGTCATCAGATTCTGAAAAAATTTCAGACTTAGAGTCCGAAGCTGAGCATTCTCTTAAATGGTACGCAGCTAACACCTTTAACTATCTGAAGGAACGAGTTCAGCTGAAGACCTTCCAGGCACACCTTGACAATACCAACTTTAACTTCGCCCGAGTCTATGGTGGTAACAACAAGGCTGACATGGCCATCCGCCCGACATGGAACCTGCAAAAAGGCTTGATTCGTGACCTGTATTCCGGCGGTAACGAAGGTCGAATGACCAGTCCTACGGGTCTGCTGTTGGAAATAGATCCTATACCTTATTATAAAAATGCGCTGTCAGTCTATAACGTCTATGGCGGTTGCCGCCGTTCTGACGTCAGACCGTTGGATTCCTCTGGAGAGGATATCACGGTGGGTAACCTGCCGGGCTATAACTTCCCCACTGGCTTGGCGGCTCGTACACTGGTCAGGGGCGGTCAAATCACCAATGTCTATGGTGGTAACGACATCTCGGGTACGGTCTATGGTGGCAATGCCATAGGTATCTATACCACCGTCTATGGCGATGTCTATGGCGGCGGCAACGGCTCGTATGCCTATACCGATAATGCCGACTTAGGAGCCATGGATTTGTATAAGGACTTCTACTACGATGTTAATAAGATATTGGACAAGTCGGAAGGTTCCACATTTACCCAATTGGAATCAGCCCAAGCCCTCAACAAATTCCGTCCTAATGCCGAGCAGGTGTCTATCCGTTTGAAGGGTAATGGCCCCGGAGCTCAAAGCACCATCATCCACGGTGGCGTATATTGCGGTGGTAACAGTGCATCAATGGACTCAAAGGTTACGAGTCCTATGATGGAAATCAAGTTCGGCTCTCATGTTGTTGCCGATAATGTGTTTCTCGGCAACAACGGTACCAGTATGCTTAACAACGACATTCTGGAGCTTTATGCCGGCCGCGTGAAGGATGGAGCCATTATGAAAGAAACTGACGGTTCTCTTTCTACATCGGGAGGCGATGGCGACTACAGCACCCTTTTCCTGACCAGCTCTGACACCTTTGCCGAGTATATGGACGGCGTGGTGATGACTAAGCTGCCCGACGTTGTGTTCGACGGTGATGCCCAGAGCGATAAGGACACCTACGACGAATTCTCAAGCTATGTGGGTTCGTTCTTCTGTGGTGGTAATGTAGGTAGTATGGCTATTCCTGGCCACAATAGCTATAGCATCAGCCACGGTCTGAACATCTACGACAAGTTCGTGGGTGGTTGTAACAATGCCAACGTTGCTGCTGGCACCTACAACGCAGACTATGAGGGTGGTGTGCTGGGAGCCAAAGACGAGCGTGGCGCCACCAGCTCGACCTTCTTCACCGATACCAAATCAGAAAGTGGCGCCATCAAGGACCGTCTGGAGATTAACCTTGAAAACCTGACCATCACGCCGCTGCGCTGGAACGATAACAATACAGACCTCATCTGGAACACCAACAAGTGGGGGTATCCCTATACCGCTTATAAAACAGGTACGGAGTTGACTGCAGGAACTGTATATTACACCTATACTCCATACGTAGAGCATACGGTACCAACTGGTGGCATTACAGTAACCGCCTCTGATCAATACTATCGAAAGGAAACAGTTGATGACAAGGTCACGTACAGCAGAATTGCTGCCGAGACGGCACTTGCAGCAGGTAGCACGTATTACACCTATGTAGCTAATAACTATACCAAGCATACCGTACCCTCTGGAGGAAGCATTACCGCTGACGGTAGCCAGTATAGCCAAGGCGATGAACAGGACTTCGTCGAAGTCCCGAACAGCCCCATCGACGAAGATGTACGTCTGCTGGGCGGTAACGTTTATGGCGGCTGCTATAACAGTGGTCATGTGAACGGCAACGTGGTCATCAACATCAAGGAGGACGTGCTGAAGAAAGAAAACGTGTTCGGCACAGGCACTGGTATCTATGGTTATCCCGCTTCTGGTGTTGAACTGCTTGACCAGCGCGACGACGTGATGGCTGTAGCCCTGTCAGTATTCGGTGCCGGCTATGGTGAGGATACCGAGATATGGGGCAGCACCACGGTGAACCTGCACAAGGGCTATGCCTTCCAGGTTTACGGCGGTGGTGAGAAAGGTGTCGTAGGCAAGAAGAATAGCGAAGGTAACTATGAGTTCGACCCCCGCTATAGCAGTACTGTGAACCTGAACGGCCGCCCCAGAGCCACCTCAAACGAGGGATATGTTGAAGAACTGGCTGAGACCGAATATATATATGGTGGCGGTAACGAAGGTGACGTCTGCGGCAACACCTATGTGAACCTGGGCAACGGACGTATCTACGATGCCTTCGGTGGTGCCAGCGATGCCAACATTTTGGGACATACCGAGGTGTACATCGGCAGACAGCCCAACGGCAGCGGTGACTATAAGAGCGGCTTCCCCTGGGTTCGAGATATCGTCTATGGCGGTAACGACTTCGGTGGCACTATCGAGGGCCATTACAGAGAGGGCTATGACTTCACCTCTCGCATTGAGAACTACGACCAGAAGAAGGCCATGATTCATGGCTACGACACAGAGCACCCCGATAACGTTCCCGATGTGATCAAGGCGCCTTCTACCTATGTGGAGTATCTGAGAGGCCGTGTAGATACCATCTTCGGTGGTGGTTATGGCTATTATGACTATACCAACACAGATCTCTATGGCGCAGGCTGTTCAATGCCCGTGCAAGAGAGTTCCTTCGTGAATCTCCGTCCTGTTGAGGATGACAATAATGAGGTTCATGGCGTCTTTGGCGGTAGCACCGGCTTCCCCGGCAACCGCGACGGCGACAAGATTCAGGACCGCAGTTATGTGCTTGTCGATATCCCGAATACCTTACCGAACTTCAAGACCACCGAGATTTTCGGTTCCGGCAGTTACAACGGCATGGGTATGAAATATGACTATGCCACATCGACAGCAGCTGGTTTCGACCTCGACAAAGCCTCGTGTATCATTGACCTGCTACACGGCCAGATTGGTAATGTCATCGGTGGTAGTTACAACGAAGGTGTGACCCGTCGTACGGTCATCAATGTGCCCAATGGCTCTACCATCTCGATGTACTCCACCGAGCCCGATACAGATGATGACCCAGGAAAGACCAAGCATCTTAAGAAGTATGGAAACATCTTCGGAGGTGCCTATGGTACCCAGATTCTGCCTCCTTGCGATGTGTATGAGTCGAACGTGAACTACAACAGCTCTACAGCCACCGTGATGGGTTACATCTATGGCGGTAACAACAACGAGCGCCGTACGCTCTATGCCAAGGTCAATATCTACTCACCAGTTTATAAAGACCTGAACACAAAATATACCACCGCGGTGTTTGGTGCCGGTCTGGGTCAGGACACCTGGGCGGAGTATACCGAGGTGAACCTCTGGCCCGGTGCCAGCGTCTATGAGGTCTATGGTGGCGGTATGATGGGCCATGTGCTCAACGACGAGAGTGTACAGAAGTACATGCAGTTGTATAAGGACGGTCCTTCTGACCAGATCGCAAAAGATGATCCATACTGGAATGACGAAAGTAAATGGAGCATTGCTAATGGAGTCCGCATCCCGAATACTGACGAACTGAAAGCAAAATGGGCTGCCGACTGGAAGAATGCCTGGACCTTAGGTAGCTACTTCGTTCCGACTGCAACAGATGGTAGTGGTAAGCTTGCTTACACGGATTATGTCGACAACACAGCCACCAACCTTGCAAACAGTAAGTTGGCACGAACAGCTGATATGGACGACCGCGACTACAGCAACTATTCTTCTGATGAAAAGGCAAAGAGGTTCAAGAAATACGACACCAACGTGATTATCCATGAGGGTGCCACTGTTAGCGGCTATGCCTATGGTGGTGGTTATGGTAAGTCGTCAGCCGCATTGAGTGGCGACGTCTATGGCACCACCTATATTGCCCTGCTCGGCGGTACAGTCAAGAAAGACCTCTATGCCGCAGGAACTTCCGGCTCTATTTACGACCTCTTTGGTGTGGGTACTTACAATGGTGACTCCGAAAGTGAAGATTACAATCCCTATGGCTTCACCGCTTCAGCCAATGTCTATGTCAAGGGCGGTTCGGTACGTAACGTCTATGGCGGCGGCTGGGAAGGTGGTGTAGGCTATCATGCCGGTGACATCAGCACCACCACGGCGCGTGACATCGACGGTGAGACCCACGTGGTCATCGGTGACATCGGTGGAAGTAGCTTCACCAATGGTAAGCCCACCGTTCAGCGTAATGCCTATGGCGGCGGCGAGGGTGGTGCTGTGTTTGGTACTACCAATATCACCGTGAACAACGGTTATATTGGTTATGTGCACCTGAATGCCAACCAGAAGCAGAACGAGATGGGATGGATTATTGATACAGACGAAACCATCGAGGATCACTACGAGGAGAAGATTATCGACGACACCTATAAAGACCAGACCACAGGTGAGTTTATCCCCAACCGCAATCTGGACGATGCTGGTAACGTCTTCGGCGGCGGTTATGTCGATAACAGTAGTGTGGACAAGACTCACGTGAAGATTCTCGGTGGTCATATCCGTAATAGCGCCTTCGGTGGCGGTGAGATTGCAGCCATAGGTCGTGGTGCCATCACTGAGACAAAGCATGGTGAGGACATTGTCCGCACACTGTCAGGTCTCTACCGTCCTGGTAAAACACATATTGAGATGTATGGCGGCCATGTGAATCGCAATGTCTTTGGCGGCGGTCGTGGTTACGACAACCTGGGACGCTATGGTAAGCTGCATGCCGACGGTTGTGTGTTCGGTCAGACCGAGGTACACATCCATGGTGGTGAGATTGGTTCTGCCGCCCGTCTGGACTATGGCGACGGTAACGTCTTCGGCGGTGGTGATATCGGATATGTGTATAGTGCCTATGAGAATGCTGATGGCAGCTTTGGTAAGGGTGTCAGTGTCGGAGTACGTTACAATGCAGGACTCGATCCAAACCATAAGGATTATAACTATCAAGGCTATTATTATAAGCATAAATGGGCCGATGATGCCCAAGTACCTGCCGGTGCCACTATTGACAACGAAGGGTTCTTTACTGAAAAGAATGAAAAAGGTGATGATGAGAGAATGTTCACTGAGGACTGTAAGGTGCTGATTGAGCCACATTGTATGTCGTTTGCCGATTTGTCGTTTACTGGCATCAAATATGCCAAAGGCCAGGAGGTGGCAGAAATTGACTTAGACTATCTGAAATCTTCTGACCAACTTGCAGGTATTGATGCTAATGGCATAGTTACAGCGGCTGACGGCATCACCTTTGACCGTACCTATCTCTCTGGCTCTTATGTTCCCACAGCCGCATTGAACACGCTTGGCAAGAAAAATGCAGACCGCAGATGGGACAACTTAGACCCCTATGGTATCATCATCCACAATGCAGTGTTTGCCGGTGGTAACACGCCTTCTGGTAAGTCAGTCACCAATGCCAACGTCGCCTCTGTGTTTGGTAACGCCACTGCGTCTATCAACGACGTCTATCACCGCGACCTGATTTCACTGGGCACCAACCACCAGGGTGGTCTTTACGGCGATGGAAACCTGACGCTGGTTGACGGCTATCGTGAGTTGAACATTACCAACTACGGTACCGACTACTACTCAATTGCTGAGGAGATCACCATTGATCAGTATAAAGCCCTGCCAGCCCGTGAGGCCGACTATTACGAGTTGAAATTCACCTGTATAGAAAACTGTACAGACAAGGAGGGCACCAACTATAAGAAATCTACTACAGAGGGCAGCACAACCACTAAGGCTTCTACTATCACCTACGATGAACTGCTGACCCTGTTCCTCACAGAAAAGAAAGACAATCAGGGTAATATCATATATGTAGAGGGCACCCAGACACCTGTCATGGTATCTATCAAGTACAATAATATAGATGTTCTTAAGAAAGTTAATGACGAATGGATGCCTAACAGTCGCCTTGTTGATGGTAAAGACAAGCCCTACTTCTGGGAAGAGAGCGGTGTGCTGCCCGTCTATGCCGGTCGTCCTATGAACACCATTCAGCGTGCCGACTTCTGTGGCGTCTGGGGTAGCCGTATGGTGATGCAGGGAGCCCGTGACCGTGTGCCCGACGAGGTAGACCTGACCAACTACACCATCAACCGTGTTCGTGAGGTTTCGCTGAATAAGAAAATCTCCTCTGCCGGTGATGCAGAAGGGACCGAGGCTTACCAGCATGGCAACTACTTCGGTATATATAATATTGTGAACTATCTCGGTGCGCTGTCCAGCGATGTAGACTTCGGTGGCGAAAGCGACACCAACGGTTATGGCGCTATTCGTACCACAGATAATGAAAATACTGAAACGTACGGACCAGACCTTAACCCGACAGGAGCCTCGATTACATTAAAGAGTGATCTCACAGCTGATGATAAAACAAAAACTTTGACCGCTGCCGCAGCCATTCCTGGTGTTACCGTCAGTGGTGAAACAATTACTGCAAACACAGTAGAAGCTTTGTATAAGCTGCGCTCTATTTCCGGTTTGAATATTACTGGCACACCGCTTAACCAGACCTTCTACGACTGGAAGAAATTGCACCACAATGAGCGCAAGCGCAACAACGGTAACAGCCATAACAAGGTGGCCCTGGCTTCAGGCGTATATCTGGAAATCACCACCGAGGAAAGCACTGGCAACGGCCTCTATGAAAAGGTATGGGGTCCCATCACCGGTGTTGTTGAGCTTGACCTGATTAACGTATCAACCGGTATTGGTGGTGGTTTCGTCTATGCCAAGAACATTCACGGTGTGCGCAGCAAGACTGGCCATAAGAACACCACACTGACTGCACTGAATAGCGGTGCTGTCACCCACTGGGACTATGAGTACTCAGAACCTTCCACAACCAGCGATGCTGATGATCCAAATCAGAAGGAATGGGAAACCTCAGGTAACTTTGTACACAGCACCCAGACCATTATCGACGACTGCTATAACATCAGCAACCGCTATTTAGGCACCAACAGGGTGCCTGCCCACTATTGGTATATCAAGGGTTCTGTCTATGTCTACGACCAGTATATCTCAGCCTACACCGGTTCACCCAATGCTTTCAGCGAGGCTGTTGACATCCCGCTGACTATCACGGCAGCATCGCACGGCTCCATGAAGCTGCTTGATGTAAAGCCCAACCGCTATGCCTACTACTCACAGCCTGGCGTGAAGCTCACTGGCGACAAGAAGATTAGCATTGGCGATAAGACCTATAGCCTGAACGATCCTATCAGCTATTGGGATTGGTATCTAATGTCGGCATCCGAGCGTGCTCTGTTTATCGAGAACACCTACGTGAACTGCGTGGCAGTGAACATTGACAACGAGAAGGAGAATGGAGAACCGAAGATTTATGCTCCGGGCACTTACGTCATGACCGAAAGTGAGTTCAACAACTTCGGTACCCATACCTATAAGAATGCAGAAGGCGAGGTTATCGAGGATGCCGACAAGAACACTGCCGACAAAGATTACATCTTCCGTCCTTCTAACGACCTGGGCCACGACACAGGTTACATGCTCACCTATCAGGTGAACAATCCTGGAGCATGGGATACTTGGTACACGCCTAAGACTGGAAACTCTCTTACAGGAAAGATTACCAAGAAGGTATATAACACAGACACCTCCATTGACAAAGACGCCTACGAAGATGGTCCTACCTATCGACTAGACACGTCTAAACTTGAAGGAGCAACCAGTATAGTTCTTGGACAGAGCGACTACAAGGTGGGCGACCTGATTTCAAAGAGCATTGAAGATGCTTATCCTTATACTACAGACACCAAACCTGCTAATCAGGCAGACTTTGAAAAGGCCTATATCATTATCGATGATGTGACAATAACTGAGGGTACAGACAATCGTCATCTGAATCCTGGCGCTACCATCTCTGCCACTCAGAAGTCAAACAACAATCTCACCAATTCTCAGTGTGACGAGGCATACATCTGCACCAAGACCATCCAGCTCAGCAAGACAGACCTTATCTATAGGGATACCAAGATGTCGAAGACTCAGGCTCTGAGCTATCTCACTGGAACAGATGGTGTCAATGCCCAAATGAATGCATTGTATACCGGAGCAAGTGCAATGACAACTGAGGCCATCAAGGCATTAGCGACCTCTGGAGACTTTACATCCGACAAGAAGTCTTCATTGTTGCAATTAGCTAATTTAAGAGATGATTTGACTTCATATCTGGTTCCTGCTTACTATTGTACGAAAGATGGTAAATATGGTGGCAGTAGCTATGGTAAGGACGTGAACTATCGTGGTCTGGAGGCTTGGAGTTCTATGTCAGAGAGCGACCGTGATTATTTCATCTTCAACTACGATGCGCTTGACCTGCTGATAGACCCGACCTATGGTGTCACTAAGACTTCTACTGGCCAGACCGTTCAGGAGGAAGGCAAGAAATACCAGTACGACGGTAATTATACGACATCTTCACAAGTGAAGGATGAGACAACGGGTAATAAAGCCAGATACTCTCTTAACCGAGCTTTGGACTATACCGCCACTTATAAAGGCAGCGAAACAGCCACCTACAATACCATCACATTAAGTCCTAACCACGAGTATACCAGCGAGGAATACGAAAAGCTTCCTAACGAGCAGCGCCACTATGTGGCTATCCATGTAAAGGACGGTAAGTTAGTAGAGGAGACTACTGGTGAGGGCGAAAGTGCTGTTACCACTACTTATTATAAAGTATATGTGGTGAACAACTCCTTCCAGATTGGCAACACACCATACGCTGTTGGTTCAACCATCACTTATGAGACATTCTCTGGTCTGACAGACCAAAGCAACATTACCGTGCTGACCTTCCCAGAAGGAGAGAAGGACAATACCTATTACTATTGCCGTGAGAGCTATGAAGTAGATGATGTGGAAGACGCATATGGTACTGCCGTGACCAATTTGCAAGGATTGAAAGATAGTGATAATAAACTTATTTCTGGTATAACGGGAACTCAGGGTTATGACGCAGATGGTAATAGCGTAAGTATCAAGTCTGAGGCATATACCACCGATGATGTAGTGCCTATCGGTTTGGTTATTAATGCAACAAATTATGATGAACTGGAGGCAAAGAACAAGCAGAAGAACTTCACCTTCCACGGCATCTCGCCCACCGAGACCAGTACGCTGTATGTAAGCCGTGAGAGCAACATCTATAACCTCTCGAAGGATAAGATTATCACCGTCATCTATCAGTACGACTATGAAGAGAGCGACAACTCTGGTAATGTGACACCTGTCAGCGAACGCCATGTGCTGAATATCCACATCAAGTTCGAGAGCGGCGTGCCTGTGGTAGAAGATATCACCAAGCCCGACATCATCCTGCCTGGTGACTTCATCACGATTGGTGAGCCGAACGTGTTGCCGGGTGCCTACGAGGTGACAGGTGGCGGATGGGAGCTGTTTGAGACTCAGCGCGATGCCGAGAGCCATGTCAACGGACGTGACTACAACCCGACGTTCGACCCGCTCTACTGGTATCAGCACGACTGGTATGTGGCCTACTACGCCAAGAGCTATCTGGGCCGCACCTATTCGAATGCCGTGCCTGTCAGTGTGGCTAACTACCACGACCTGGCCAATGTGATGTCGGATGGCAACAAGACTCACCACATGTACATTGACCATGAGGGTGTGAAGCGTGATCCGAAGATTTACATCAACGACTACAGCAAGAGCGGCCAGAATGGTCTCGACCTGCTGAAGGATCTGTTCGATCTGAGTCTGATAACGACCGATAGCAATAATGATGGTTTAGTTGATGATGGCAAGTTTAAGGATCACCACTTACTCGCTAGTCAAGTCAAGGGTGGAGCAAACCTGGACTTCTTCCTCCGTACCGATATCGACCACAGCAAGAAGTGGGTAACCAACCCTGCTTATAACGCTGAAACGAATCCAAGTGTGCCCGAGTTCATCCAAGAAGACAATCCTTGGACGCCTATCGCCTCTGGCAGCGATCCGTGCTTCGAAGGTACGCTTCATGGTGACGGCCACACCATCAGTGGACTCAACCCCGCCACGGGCACAACGGGTTCACTCTTCAACAAACTCTGCGGTAACGTCTATAACCTCGGCGTCATGGGCTCCTTCACAGGTGCCGGCGTTGCCGACACAGGCGACGGCTACGTGGAGAGCTGCTGGGTGAAGACAACAGGAACAACACCATTAAGTACAAAGCCATATCCAGTATTTGGCGACCCAACACGTACCAGCGGCTATCAGGTTGTTAACAGTTACTACTCAGACAGCAACAAAGATTTGTATAACATAGGTACTAACGACCGCGGTACTGCAACACAAATGGCAGACGAGGCCTTCTATAATGGTGAAGTGGCTTACGACCTGAACAACTTCTACCTGCACAAGCGCCATGCTATCCAGCCCTCGGGAACCGTAGACGAAACGAAGTGGGAGGACCGTTATTTCACCGTCAATGAAGATAACACGCTGACATTGCAGCCGTATAAGGTCTATGCTGACGCTCCTACAAAGTGCTCATCAGGACATGGTGGCTTTAAGTATGTCGAGGACCGCTTCGCCAACGAGGACTTCCTCTATGCAGCAGGATCCATCCCGACATCAAAGGATGAACGTTACTATACAGAAACAGTGAAAGATCCTGACACGAATAAGGACGTAGAGAGATCTGGTTACTACCCCATCTATCCGGACGACTACCTGTTCTTCGGACAGAAGCTGACCTATGGTTGGGCTATAGAGGCTCATCAGGATGTGCCGACAGCCGTTGTCAAGGACAACACAGGACGCCTGTCGCAGACCAGCAAAGCCAACCGTGTTTATCGTGCTCCGGCTTACTACCGCAGCAGTAAGATGAATGTGGCTCACTTCAACCCAGATGCCTACCTGGCACAAAAGTCTAAGGATGGCACTAAGGAGGCTCATCCAAACATGACGGCTATCGACTTTGCCGGACATAACAACACCAATGAGGTAACTGGAACATACGTACTAGGTTGGGACAACACCACAAACTGGTTCTACCTGCCGCTGCTCGATGATGATGGTCTGCAGAGCATCGTCAACTGCGACGAGACTCAGAACCTGCTGGTATATGCTCCTCAGGCTACTACCACCAAGACCACCGAGTATGCCAACCAGAAGACATACACCGTGCTGAACGACTACTTCGTTGATCCGGCCTACAGCACCTATTATAAGTATCCTACCAGCTATCGCATCGTGGAAGAGGCTAACACATCGTCTATCCGCGGTCACCTGGTGCAGAACGACTTCACTGCTACCAGCGACCACCTGCTCGTTGATAAGCAGGACTTCAATGCACCGATGGGCTACACATTTGCTTCGAACAAGCGTATGTGGTATCAGCGCACACCGTCTGATGGTGAATTCGTTGACCGCACCAAGGGCTGGCAGGGCATCAGCATCCCGTTCACTGCCGAGTTGGTTACCACCGACCAGAAGGGTGAGATTACCCACTTCTATAGCGGCAGTCGCGAGAGTGAGAACAATACCCACTCTAAGATTGGTCACGAGTACTGGCTCAGAGAGTTCACAGGTATCACCACAAGTGGAGACCCTGAGATTTCTAAGGCCAACTTCACCTATCCAGATGCATCGAGTGGTGACAAGAACTACACCAATACCTTCCTTTGGGATTACTATTACAAGAATGCCAACCAGAAGGATGCCAACAAGGATACATATCAGACCTATTATCAGTCGGCTCACACACACTCTGGCTACCCGTTGCTGCAAGGAAAGACGCCTTACCTCATCGGATTCCCAGGCCAGACCTACTATGAGTTTGACCTGAGTGGTAGCTTCAAGGCACAGCACACTGACACCCCAGAACCCGACAAGCTCGACAAGCAGACCATCACGTTTGCATCGCAGACTGGCATCAGCATCGGTGTGAGCGACAGCGAGATGGGCGGAGTCACTAAGAATGGCTACACCTTCAAGCCCAGCTACATGAACGAAGAGCTGGCTGTTGGCAATTACGTCATGAACAGTGAAAGTAATGCATACAACAAGTTGGATGCCGATGCCGAAACAAATAAGACGAATAAGGTGACGACATCGCTGTATGCCTTCCGTCCTTACTTCGAAAAGGCAACTAACAATTCTCGTGTCACTCGCAGCATCATCTTCTCTAATGATGAGAATAGCGATATGCCACACGAGGAATACAGCGATGGCGACATCGACGATACTGGCAAGCTCATCGTCAAGACCAGCCGCCTGAAGATTGATGTCAAGTCTACCCTGAAGGAGACCGTCAACGTACGCATCCTCACCATGAATGGTATCACCATCAACACCTTCGCCCTCGAGCCGGGCCAGACGGTGGAGACGCGTCTCAGCAATGCTGGTGTTTACATCGTGCAGAGCGCCGACGGCAAGCTGCTGAAGAAGCTCACAGTGAGGTAGTAAGAAATTTAACACAGAACATTTGGAAGATTACGAATAAATAACTAATTTTGCAATTTGGCAATAATAAAATGACACAAGATATGACTGAAAAGTTATTGAGTGAAAGAGATACAGACTGTGAAATAGCACAAGGGAGCAGCCTTAGTGTACTCAAGGTGATGGCAGGCTCTAGGCATACTCTAGGCATACTGAAAGAGTATGGCAAGAGTATGGGTAGAGTATATCTAGAGTATGGCAAGAGTATATCTAGAGTATATCTAGAGTATAGCTGGAGTATGGCTAGAGTATGGCAAGACAGCCCCTTTGTGCGCTGTCAGGCTGCAGTATATTAATAACAGATTACGAAGATATAATACAAGATATGACTGAAAAGTTAATACAAGATATGAACTGCATGAATAGTACTACATACCGTTTTTTGAAGGCACACGTAGAAAAACTTTTTCTCTCACGTAGAAATAAAATTTCCTACGTGTGGGCGCAAATTTTCCCAAACCTCACAGGGGAACAGACCCCGTTTGAGCTTGCAAACTTATTCCCACACTGGGAAAAAAACATTCCCTCGCTGGGAAAAAAATATTCCCACACTGGGAATAATAACAAAGTGACAGAGGGACACTCCCTCTGTGCACTATTCCTTCGCACTCTCGTCGTCATGGTGATGATGGTGATGGGAGCCACGAGTGTTTGGGGTGAGGACCTTTCGGGAGTTTATTATATTGCCAATAAAAGTAATTATAATTCCGGAACATCTATAAATAACTGGTATTGGGTGCCGGCTAAAAATCCGCAGGCAACTCATTATGCCGATGCGTATTTCCATAATCAATACTGTACCACAAATATTAGCGGCAGTAATTACGATTATACGGGCGATAATTATGGCGATCAAGAAAAGCCGTTTGTCACAACTTATAAAACTGGTAAAGTTGATAATTCTATTTGGATAATTACCCCTGATGCTAATGAGACTAGTTATTACAATATCATCCATGCCTCCACAGGTAAATATTTAGTCTATGAACCGCCTTATAAGCAGTTAAAATATCGAAAGTCAGTACACCTTGAAACACTGACTACTCCTGGTAACAATGCTAAATTTACAATTACTGGGACTTTTCCTGGACCTATGGAAATAATGCCGAAAACCGTTGATAGCGATATTGCGGCATATATTTATCTGTCCGTTTCTGGAGGTAATCAAGACCAATATAACGGAACACCAAACAATGATTATTATCGAAAAGGTCTGATTGGTTTGTGGAACAGTAGTACAGATGATTGTAAATGGTATTTTGAGAAAGCGGTTGTCGACAAACCGACCATCACCAATAATTACACTACCACCAATACATTTACTATTACTACAGAGACGGATGCAACCATCTATTATACTACAGATGGAACAACACCTACAACTACAAACTATACAGGAACAGGTACGACATCAGTCAGTCTCGACCAAACGACAACGATGACAGTCATCAAGGCTATTGCCAAAAGATCAACTGACGCCTTCCCTTCTGTGGTGGCCACCTATGAAATTCCTCAATGTGCAAGGCCTGTTATCACTGTCAGTGGCGGTACTGTCACCATCACTTGTGCTACCGCAGGAGCCACAATTCATTATATGACCAATGGTGACCCTGCCACATCTTCATCACCAACTTATACTGTACCATTTGCAAAAGGAGACGCAACAACTATCAGAGCCATTGCTACACATACTGGTTATATCAATTCTAGTGAGGCCACATTTCTGCCTCCCACAGAAGTTACTTCTTCAAATCAAATAACCGATATGAGTGGCAACTATATTCTTGCCAATAGTTTCACGTTATTGGGCTCAATAGGCACATCTGACAATCCTTTCAAAGGAACCATCGATGGTAATTTGGTTACAAGGACATTCAGTTATCCTTTGGTAGCCTATGCAGATGGTGCAACCATTAAGAATGTCATTCTGAAAGATGTTACTATTAGTGGAGATATTGGCGGAGATGATGAAATGAACAACGTCGGTGCTATCTGTAACGAAGCGAAGGGTGACTCACGCATTTATAACTGCGGTGTGTTGGGTACACTCACCGAAACAAAAGATGACCACGGTAATGTTACTGCTATTAGCAGTACCAGTACTATCAGTGGTGACGGCAATGTGGGAAGCATCGTTGGTTTGCTTGATGAAAGATCGCGTGTCATCAACTGCTACAGTTTTGCCATCGTTAGTGGCGGCACCATGGCAGCAGGTATTGTTGGTAATAATGCCCAGGCTTCCACACAAAGCAGTCTCAAGACAATTGTTGTAAACTGCATGTTTTACGGTGATATCACAGGTGGTACGGAGAAGTATCCCGTATATGGTAATAACTCTATCAATAATGATGCCGACGATGGCATCAACCCTTACTGCTACTATCGTAAGGCCGCTACATTCACTCCAACTGGCTATAACCGTTCATGGCCTGCCGAGGAGAAGAATCTGACACGCTTTGAGTACTATCGAAGCATTCTCAATAGCAACAAGAAACTCTGTACATGGTGGGTGAATGGAACAAATGAGACGGTACCGACTGATGTTGACGTGTCTGATGTTGGTATCGCTAAATGGGTACTTGATCCTGCTATAGCGCCTTATCCGATCTTGAAACCGTGGGGAAAATATCCTTCCATTATCAATCCTGACGAAGACAGGCGTGTTAATCCGTCAACCAAACAATGGACTAATAGAGATAATGCGTCCAGTCATTGGGGAAAACATGCGGCTCCTGATACTGAAGGACAGATATTGGGAAGTGTCTCTGTTACTATCAATGCGGGTAGTCATCATTCAGGTACAAAACATCCTACGGGTTCAACCAGTAAATCCATCAATATTACAGCGATGGATACAGAATACAATGATTACTGTTATGGAAAGATACAGTTGCCTTATTATAATGACGTGTTTGGTGATCCTAATGGAGCCGACCACGCAGCAAAGTATGCTGGGAATTATACCGATTGGGTTGTGACAGGCTGGGAGATTTCTGGTGGTAGCGATGCTGTAAACTACAACTTTGCGGACCGCAACAGTTACAATGGTCGTATATACGCTCAAGGTGGATACTTCTATGTTCCTGAAGGCGTGGAGTCTATCACTATCACGGCCCATTGGGGTAAAGCGGTATATTTGGCTAACCGAGGCTATAGTATAGACCGTGTAAAGGTTACTGCAGGAGGCTACAGAAAAGCAGACAGAACAGAATCTACAAATTTTGCTCCTGCTGGCACGGTAGAGAATAAATTCCAAAACGTAGATGTTTATGATGACCTTCAGAATGCTATTAAGGCCCTCGGTACATCTTCTACATATCCAACCGTGTATGACCAAGCCATTGTTTTGATTGGAAACCATCAAGTAAAGAATGGTGGTGATAAAAGCGCTGCAAATAGCATTGGTTATAATTTGGACAGCAAATGGCATCCTTTTACCATTATGAGTGCTGACTTTGATTTTGATAACGAACCAGACTACTGTCTTCAGCTACAGTTCAGAACCAATACAGACCGTCCTGGTATACAGCCTGTGCGTTTCGATTTTCTGCCAGTTGTTGAACTTGGTCTTGCTGTACGTCATGATAAAAATGCATATTCTATCGGTATTTTTGTACCTCAGGGACATTTTGAGATTACGGAAACGTCATTCATGCGTACTACTCAGTTTGAATGGGACTGTGGACAAGATGGAGGCAATAACAGAATTGCAAATGATGTTCCTGTAATTCTCAATGGCGGCGAATTCGATCAGTTGTCCGTAAGATATGGCAACGGAAATAGAACTGGCTATTTCCTTCTCGGAGGACATTTGTGGTTTCACCGTTTTGGTCCTGGAACTCACCCCAATACTGCTGAAACAAATAAGGCAAAAGTCAAGCTTTGTCCTGTCAATGTAATAGGAGGTGATTATCCAGAATTCTATTTATCTGGACTATATAGAGCAGATATTACCCCACGAGACGATCAGGGTGATCCGTTCTGTTTTATTGATGGTGGTAATTTCGGTAAGATATACGGCTCTGGATACGAAAAAATAAATGGTAACGTTACTTTTGAAATAAACCATGCTATTATTGGAGAGTTCTATGGTGGCGGCATTAACGGTTCAAATCCTATCGGAGGAAACATCAAAGTAACTATTGATAACAGCCATGTGGATAAATATTGTGGTGGCCCTGTAGTTGGCAATATGACGGGAAAGACGGTGACCACCGATGCAACAGGTACTACCTTTGGTGTGTTCTATGGTGGCGGAAATGGAGGTAATAGCTATTACAGACAATTACAAAATGACGGTGACCAAGCTTCTAGCCATATTGGTACGTGGGACGGTAGTTGGAACTGGCAAAACTTTAATCCTTTGAATAAAGAAAATGGTGTGACAGCAGCATACGATGACGGAAATACCAACAAAGGATTCCATGCAGAATATGAATTTGAGGTGTTTAATCAATCCAACGGCGTGCCAAATGCGAGTGGCGTAGATCAAATTACTCAGCGTGGCTTTATCAGATGGATTCAGTTTGGAATCACTATTACTGGTAATGTGAAGAGCACGTTGACTGATTGTATTGTGGAGAATAACTTCTATGGTGGAGGTAATCTTGCTACTGTTGACGGAACTGTTACCTCAACGCTTAAGAATACCACCGTCAAAGGCGAAGTCTTTGGTGCAGGATTTTCAGCTACGATTCCTACATTCCAAGTGCATGACAAAGCTAATAAGAGTTTCCCGTCTATTGACAATGCCGGTATCATCACCGATGGTCATATAGAAGATGACGGTAAAGTATATGAGTGGACTAACGACCTGAATGGAATGAGCGAGTCTGAGCGCAAAGCCTCTCCGACATATTCTAAAACTGTTGACAATGAAACAAAATGGTATTGCTATACTTGGAATTCATTGGAAAATCTTGGTGTTGTCACAAAAGCAGTCATTCTTAACTTAACAACCAGTGACACGAATGGAAAAACCACCATCGGTACTGTTGGCGATGACACCACAGGTCATGTATATGGAGGAGGAGATGCGAGTGCTGTGAACAATACAACAAATCCTACTGATGCTTCTACTACTATCAATATTAGTGGTAACACTGAGATACTTGGCAATGTTTATGGCGGTGGAAACAAGGGTGCTGTTTCCGGCAGCACCACGGTAAACATCAAGGAGTGATGGAAGAAGGAAGAATGAAGAGGTAAGAAGTAATTCGGAATACCTAAGAAAACGAATAAACAAGATATGAAACATAACATAGACAACCAGATATTACGAAAGTTGAATATGACTGCGAGGAAGTTATATAACAGTTCTGCAAGGTCTACCGCATGGCGGTTGCTCCTCATGGTGATAGTCGTGGGTAGTCCCATGACGTCAACGGCAGGCGTCGTTATCACAGGTAATGTCTATGGCGGCGGTAACCTAGCCGACGTGGGGCAATCTGTCACGGTGAACATCTCTAGTGGTGTAGTTGAAGGTGATGTATATGGTGGTGGTGCAAAGGCTCATATTAATATGGATAACTGGGTAAACAATGCATTCACTCAAACATATCATGCGGTAACCTTAACTGCGGGTACGTCCCTAGTAGGTTATTATTACATGTCGGGAGGCAACTACACTGCCTATACGGAGGGTACAGCGGAAGCAGACGAAACCTATTATAAGAAGACAGAAACCAAAGTCAATATTACTGGTGGTGAAATCAAACAAGATGTCTATGGCGGTGGACTGGGTTATGATGATTCTGATAACGACGCGAATGACGTTCCTGCGAATGTCTATGGTGATGTCACTGTTACTATGACTGCCGGAAAAGCTCGTGATGTATTTGGAGCCAACAATGTATTAGGTACTCCCAAGGGAGTTATTGCGGTTAACATCAACGGTACTGCAGAGGATGGTGTCCGGAATGTTTATGGCGGTGGTAACCAAGCCACATACGAAGGAACCAGTACAACGGTAACAATGACTGCCGGAAAGGCTGTAAATGTTTATGGTGGAGGTCTGAGTGCCAATGTATCAGGTTCGGTGACTGTCAATATCCAAGGTGGCACAGTGACTACCGATGTCTATGGTGGTGGTGCGTTAGGCGATACGAATATCGGCAATGCAACAAACTACGGACAGAACGATGAGACTATTAATCCAGCGACTTATACGACTACAGTCAATCTGACTGGCGGTTCAATCGGACATGACGTCTATGGTGGCGGTCTGGGACGAAAGGCAGCGGATGCCGTAGAAGCTCACGGAGAGCCCGGTGACGATGATTACCAGCCTGCTGTAGAAGCGGTCACAGCTGTTGATGCCAAGGTATATGGCAATGTGACCGTCAACATCGGTACAGCGCCTGTATCTCCATCAACTACTCCTACAGGAAATGTCTCTATTGGTGGCTCCGTGTTTGGTTGTAACAATGCCAACGGAACTCCTAAAGGCGATGTTCTTGTTAATGTGTATAAAACAGCACATACAAATGGAGACAACAATAACCAATTCCCCGACGTCACAAATATTGATTTGGAGGACTTAGATGAAAGCAGTGAAGCACGCTATGCCATCAAAGCGGTTTATGGCGGTGGTAACCTCGCTCATTATACGCCAGTGGCACCGACTGGTAGCACCCCCCATAGTACCACGGTTTACGTTTATGGCTGTTCTGAAAACACAGTAAAAGCAGTTTATGGTGGTGGTAATGCTGCGAATGTCGGTACTACAGGAACAGGGGCTATTGCTGCTAACACCAACGTCATCATCGATGGCGGACGCTTCTATAACGTGTTCGGTGGTGGTAATGGCGCAGGTGATAACAATCCTGGAGCTAATATCTATGGCACCGCTAAAACAGAAATACGAGGCGGTCTTTACAATCAGGTATTTGGCGGTAGTGATAGTAAGGGTAATATTACCAATGTGGCTTTGTCAATTGAGGACAACTGTAATGATTATCCCCTGATGATCAACGAATCGTTTGGTGGTGCTAACATGTCGGATCTGACAGGTAATATTACAACTACTCTGACCTGTAACGGAAACATGACCGTAGGTAGTTTCTATGGAGGTTCGAATCAGGCAGACATTACTGGTAATGTCACTCTTAACGTTTTTGGTGGTACCTTTACCAATGTTTTTGGTGGTTCAAAGGGAATAACTCCTGCAGCAAGTGCCACTCAAACTGAGAGAGAGGCAGCATCAGCAGACATCTCTGGCGATGTCACCCTCAACCTCTATGGAGGAACTATGGAGAACGCTTTTGGTGGCAGCAATATCAACGGTAGAATTCATGGTAAGATTACCGTTAATGTTCTTGACAATGAAGGCACATGTCCGCTAAATGTCACTAATAATATCTATGGTGCTGGCAACGTAACACCCTACGAGCCAGACTATACGCCAGCCAGTGGTACTGAACGCATCTCGCCTGTTGTCAACATCATCCACGGCACTGTCGCCAATGTCTTTGGCGGTGCAAAGGGTTCATCAGCAACGGTGGAAGCCAGTCCGCAGGTCAATATCGGCTACGATGCAACAACCATGGGCAACCTTGAAACGGAAAATTCGCTCTTATATAATCTTACACAAGACCCAAATTATACTTCTCAGACTACTCCCGCCAACTATGCTGCTATAGTCACTGGCAACGTATACGGTGGTGGTGATCTGGCTCAAGTATCAGGAAACACACAGATTAATCTGCGAAAGTCCAACTCATCAGTAGGCACCATCTATGGTGGCGGTAATTTGGCAGACGTATCGGG
Source organism: uncultured Prevotella sp. (assembly GCF_946407605.1). Classification (GTDB taxonomy): domain Bacteria; phylum Bacteroidota; class Bacteroidia; order Bacteroidales; family Bacteroidaceae; genus Prevotella. Next base: position 24,451 of record NZ_CAMJOS010000010.1, on the reverse strand, counting down.
AAATACTGCTGTGAATGTCAATGCAGGTACTGTTACTCATGACGTCTATGGCGGTGGAGCTTTGGCCAACGTGGGAACAGGTGGCAATACCCCCACCACTCATCAAGTCACCATTGCAGGCGGCACAATCACTGGAAATGTTTATGGTGGCGGTTTAGGACGATTGGCTGTGGAAGATAATCCGGCTACAAACGAAAACGAGGAAGTATCTGCCATTGCAGCCCTCGTCAATGGAGCAGTGACTGTTACTGTCAGTGGTGGTAAAGCCACCAATGTGTTCGGTTGTAACAATATCAACGGTGCACCTCAGAGCACAGTAACAGTGAATGTGACGGGAACAGACTCCCCAACATCACCTGATATTTATACCATAAGTAATGTGTATGGAGGTGGTAATGTTGCTAATTACACAGGTACCCCTATTGTTACAGTATCTGGCAGTTCTTATGTTGAGAAGGTATTTGGTGGTGGTAATGAGGCTTCTGTAGGAGGTACGAACGTAACTATCAGTACTACGGCTAACACTGAGAGCGCCACTAATTCGAGAATTAGTAATGTGTATGGCGGTGGAAACCAGGCCGGTGTTACAGGCAATACTTTGGTCAGTATGACCTCTGGTAATGTATTGACTGCTATGTATGGCGGTTGTAATACCAGTGGAACGGTAGGTGGCACATCAACTGTGACGGTAACAGGTGGAACTATTGGTTCGGCCTTCGCAACAACGGCTCCTACAGCTCCCAATCCAATTCCCAATGTGCTGTTTGGTGGCGGTAAGGGATCTGCAACAAGCGTCACTGGCAAGACGACGCTGAACGTAGGAACAAAGACTGTAACGGGCGAAGGGGAGTCTGCTGTCACGAGCTACGCTGGAACAGCTAATATTTATGGTAACGTCTATGGTGGTTCTGAGGAGGGCGAGATTCATGCGGTAGATGTCAATCTCTATGGTAACACCATTTATGGAAATGTATTTGGTGGCGGCTATCAGACTGCATCGGGTAAAACGGCTGCTACAACAGTTAATGTAATTCTTGACGGTACCAAGTTTGATCGTACCTATACTGGTACGGCCCAGATATTCGGCTGTAACAACTTGGTGGGAACGCCATTAGGTCAGGTCAATGTGCATGTATTTAGAACGGCAGCTGCTTCTAACAACGACACCTATCATGTGGCTGCTGTCTATGGTGGTGGTAATGAGGCAGATTATGTGCCCACAACATCAGGCGTAGGAAGCACCCAGGTCATCATTGAAGGATGTAACCAGACAAGTATAGATAATGTATATGGTGGTGGTAATGCTGCTGCCGTCCCAGGTACAGAGGTGTGGATTTTAGGTTCTACCATTATCAACAATGTATATGGTGGAGGTAATGGTGAACGTGGTGCAAGCTACGCTGCCCATGTAGGTTTCCATCGCGAATCTGACTTGAGCACAACTAACTATAGCAGCGGTACTGGCAAAACAGAAGTCAACTTGGTGGCCGGTACAATCAATGATGTATATGGTGGTAGTAACAGTAATGGTGATATTCGTAATGGTGCAGACGTTAAGACTGCTACTCAATCTAGTTATACAACAAAATATGGCAGCACACCCACTCCTAATTGTTGTGACAAACTAGTTACTCAGCACATCTACGGTGGAGGTAGCCAGGCTGAAATGTCGGGCGATGTTAACGTCATCCTGGAGTGTATGCCCGATGACTATGTGGATGCTGTTTATGGTGGTGCTGCAAATGCAACTATTAATGGTAACGTCACATTAACGGTAACAAGCGGTAAGTTCGGACGTGTGTTCGGAGGTAATAATCAAGGTGGCAGTATCAATGGTACGATCAGGGTGGTTGCCAAAGAAGAAGGCTGTAAGCCTCTTGAGATTGGCGAACTCTATGGTGGTGGTAACCAAGCACCTTATTCTAAATATGGATGTGAAAAGGTTGGTGATAACTGGGTTCCTAATACCTCAGAAACAGAAGGGGCAGTAGACCATACAATCCCAACAGGTCAATCAGACCCAGTCCCCTATGCCATCGATGTACTTGTGGAGTCATGTACTTCTATCGGAAAGATTTTCGGCGGTGGTAACCTGGCCGAGGTTATCGGTAATACGCATGTGGAAATAAACATGTTCCATGGTAATACAACTGAGCCTACCCCCAGTACAAACCGCCCCATTGGTACAATCGGACAGGTGTTCGGCGGTGGTAACGAAGCCAAGGTTACAGGTAGTACAACGGTTGACATTGGTACTGACGGAGAAACCATTGACACTGAAACTAATACTGTACTTGAAGAACACAAAAAAGGTGTCGTTATTGCAAGCAGTGACCAATTCATTAATCCTGATTATAATCCTAATGATTTAGTAAATTACCCCTTAAGAAAAAGCATTACAGCTGGTATCTACGGAGGCGGTAATGCTGCTGATGTGGATGGTGATGCTGAGATTAATATTGGTACAGCACAACAGTCATTGGGTATCAATATCACAGCTGACATCTTTGGTGGTGGTTATGGTGAGACGACGACAGTCACCGGCAATGTGGCGGTGAACATCGGAACCAATGCAGGAACCAATGAATCTCCGAATTATGTCGGCTACGCTAACATCACAGGTGATGTCTATGGTGGCAGTGCCAAGGGTAAGGTAAATGCAACAAAAGACGATAATTGGGATAATACACATCTTGATAGGGTAACTGCGACAACAGGCAATAAGACTACCACTGTCAACTTCTATGGTGGCACCATTAGTGACACTAATCCCACCTCCAACAAGGGAAATATCTATGGCGGCGGCTATGGCAGAGATGACGAATCAGGACAATTAAAGGATGCAGATGTCTACGGACCCATCACGGTGAATGTGTATGAAGGCTGTAGTAGTACTGCAAATGTCAACAATCACGTCAACAACGTGTTTGGATGTAATAATCAGAATGGTACGCCGAAGAGCACCGTGGTTGTGAATATCAATGGAGGTACCGTTTCTCAGAGCGTATATGGCGGTGGTAACCAAGCTATTATGGATGGTAGTCCTGTGGTTAATGTCACGGGAGGAATCATTGGTACTGATAATGAAGGTGGTGCCGAATATGGTAACGTGTATGGCGGTGGTCTGGGTAGTAATGGAACAGGCAATCAGACAGATCTCAACAAGGTCAAGGCTGGTCTTGTGAAGGGAAACACTCGTATTAACGTCAGCGGCGGTACTATCCTGCATAACATATATGGTGGTGGTGCCTATGGTTCAGTGGGTACTTACACTTACGATAATAGTACAAGCATGCCGACTGGACTCGCAACAGCCAATACCGGTAAGGCCGAGGTATATATTACTGGCGGTACTATTGGTACTGATGGCAATGAAAATGGCATGGTGTTCGGTTCATCACGAGGTGATGTGGGTGCTCCTGATGCTATTCACGACAAACTGGCATGGGTATATGATACACATGTAGTTATTGGTGATACTACAGCAAACGCTACTGTCACGACCTCTACCCCACTCATCAAGGGCTCTGTATATGGCGGTGGTGAGAATGGTCATAATTACAACGATGCTTCAGTCCGCATCAACGGTGGTACTATCGGTATTGAATCTGGTTCACAGATTATTGATAATAATAATACTCCAGCTGATGAGTCTGACGACAAAACTTATACAGGTGCCGCTTACCCCTATCGCGGTAATGTCTATGGTGCAGGTTGCGGTACAGACAAGTACTGGATTGATGCAGATAATGACCAGACTGTCGATGACGGAGAAAAACATTACAATCCATTAGCAGGTATCGTACAAGGCAATGTCTTAGTTAATATAACTGGTGGACATGTTGTTCACAATATCTATGGTGCAGGTGCTATGGGTTCTGTGGGTACAGCTGATGTGGCAACCAGCGGTCTTACTAAAGTTAGCATCAGTGATGGTACAGTGGGTGTAAGCGGAACTGTAGGAGACGGTAACGTCTTTGGAGCTGCCCGTGGTTCTGCAGATGCAATAAGCAACGAATATGCTCTGGTTCGTAGAAATACTAACGTTACTGTAAGTGGTGGCACCATAAACGGCAACGTCTATGGTGGTGGTGAATTAGGCTGTGTGGGTAGATATGTCATTTCTAATGACATGAGGAATTTCTATTGGACAGATACTCCTCTCGACGACATAAACCCAGCAGACCCAACAACTTACGCTTACAACAATACTGGTGTTTGTAATGTGAACATCACTGGTAGTTCAGCATCCATCAAGGGTCATGTATTCGGAGGCGGTAAAGGTAAGGAAGATACTTTCTGGTGTGAGAAAGGTATCGCATACAAAACCAATGTCACCATTACAAACGGTACGGTGGACCATAATGTCTATGGTGGAGGTCAGGTAGGTCGTGTAGAAAACGATGCGACTGTGAAGATTGGACCTGACTCTGGAACAGGCTCACCTGAAATCAAGGGCGATGTTTTCGGAGCTGGTGCTGGTGTAGAGACACATGGTTACTCTGCTTTGGTTCGTGGTAACACTTATGTCACTATTCAGAGCTCTGCTAAGGTGCACGAGAATGTATATGGTGGCGGTGAGTTAGCTGCTGTGGGCAAATATTATCTGGTTGATCAGGCATATTTGGATAGTCATTCCGGAACCGCATTAGAGATTGGAATGCCTTATTCATTGGTAGACGAAAACTTAGGCGTTTGTAACGTCACCGTCAAAGGAAGTGCAGAAATCGGATATAATGGCACAGGCCACTTGTATGGCGGAGGTAAAGGAAAGGTGCCTTCATTCTATCTCGGTAATACTGTATCATTATCAGATACGACTCAAATGCCCAAGCGCATGATGAGCTATAATTCAGCGGTCTATAATAACAATGCAGACAATCCAATCAAAGACCTTTGGGGATATACTGATGCAAGTCACAATTATGTATGGGAGTATTTTAACACAAGGGCAAAATATCATACATTCCTTGAGACGCTGGCCTTAGCTACCCGTACGGTAGTATCTGTTGAAGGCAGTGCCAAAGTCAATGGCTCTGTCTATGGAGGTAGTGAGAGTGGATTTGTACAGCACAATACGTCTGTAACCATCAAGGAGAGCAGTACGATTGGTAAAAGTACAGGTGGCACAGTCACAGGTGGTGACGTCTATGGCGGTGGACTTGGTCTTGAGATATTTGAACATGCAGGACGAGTGAGTGGAAATTCCACTGTCAACATCAATGGTGGTAACATTCTTAACTCTGTCTATGGTGGCGGTGCCTATGGTGTTGTCAAAAAGAATGTGACTGTCAACGTAAGTGGCGGAATTGTTGTCAACGATGTGTATGGCGGCGGTGCATTGGCTGATACGAATACAGAGAACTGGAATGCTAATGGTTATGAGGCGGTCAGTGGTCTCACTGCTGATGTGTCTGTAGTGACTGGACTTTATACAGAGTCTGGCGGTAGCTATACATTAATTGAAACAGAGAATCAGAAAGCTGCATCTGGTACCACATATTACCAAAAAGGTACTTGGGCAACAGATATGAATGACGCAAGTACGGGTACTACATACAAGACCATTGTCAATCTGAATGGCGGTATCGTAGGTAATGCTTATGGTGGTGGTCTTGGACGAAAGGCTGTAGCCGGCAGTGATGCCGTACCAGCTCATGGAGAACCTGGAGATCCAGATTACACTCCTGGAACACCTGAGGTAGCAGCTGTTTCAGCCGTTGCGGCTATGGTTTATGGCGATGTCACAGTTACTGTTAATGGTGCTAAGTTCCATCAGGAGACTGCCGAAGAAAAAGAAAAGGTCAGTTTCATTGACGGGAGCGAAGAGCGAACTGATGTTCCAATTACCAAATACGGTCGTGTGTTCGGTGCTAACAATGCCAACGGAACGCCGAAGGGTAACATCATGGTTAATGTTAAACGAACCATTCCTGAGGAGGATAACGTAGGCCATCGGTATGGATATTATGAGATACACTCTGTCTATGGTGGCGGTAACCTTGCTAACTACCTGCCAGCCGACGGTAAGAACACACAGGTTCTGATTGAAGGTTGCGATGAGACCAGTATCGAGTGCGTATATGGCGGCGGTAACTCTGCTTCTGTACCCCAAACACTTGTCACCATCAACGGAACATTTGAGATTGGTATGATTTTCGGTGGAGGTAATGGTGATGATCCTGTGAAAGATGCATCAGGTACTTGGGGACCGAACCCTGGTGCTGATGTCATAAAGATTGGTGGTGTAGCCGGTACTGGTACCATCAATGCCAAAGGTGGTACGATTCGCTGGTTGTATGGCGGTAGTAATAAGAAAGGACTATGCGGTCACATTCAAGAGAACCTCGATCCAGACCCGAACCTTAATTGTCCATTGAAGATTACGAACGTGTATGGTGCAGGAAAGAATGCCGATGTAGAAAGTGTGTTCATTGTAGCAAAATGTCCTTCATCATTCGGTGAGACTGTGGAGTATCTCTATGGTGGATCCTACAACGCTCGTATCAGTGGCGATGTCACCATGACCCTTATCGGCGGTCAGTATAAGAACGTCTATGGCGGTAACGATAGTGGTGGTAGTATCGGTGGTGATATCACTATTAATATCCAAGAGACCTATGATTGTGATCCCATTATTATAGGTAATCTTTATGGTGGCGGTAACAAAGCAGCCTATCCAGGTACTGGTTCGACAAACGGCTCTATCACCATAAACGTCAAATCATGTACCCATATTGGCAATATCTTTGGAGGTGGATTTGGAGGTGAAGCAACCGTGAATGGAACAACTCAAGTGAACCTCAACATGACGAAAGGTCTCTGGGCCACTGACAAGAACAACGTTCCATTTGTTCTTTCTAGAGATAAAGCGGATTTTGATGGCAAGACTAATGAACAAATAAAAAATGCCATTGAAGCAGAAATACCTAACATTGAGGTGGTAGACCTTACCAATGCAACATTTGACAGAGAGAAGTATACTATTAAATGCAAGGTTAAGAATGAATTAGGAACCATCGGTAATGTATATGGCGGCGGCGATGAGGCTGCTGTAAACGGTACGACAACGGTAAACATCGGTACAGAATCATCAGTTGCCATCATGCAGCATAATAGTGATGGTGTACCTGTTAAGAATAATGGTACAGCAGAAAGCCCGGTATATATTCCCATCTTTGATAACGATGGCAAACTTATATCTGGCTATACCTATGCCGATATTGCCTATACTTCTACCCCTGTTCTCGGAGCTAACATCACAGGAAACGTCTATGGTGGTGGTAACAATGCTAATGTAACAGAAAAAACCTATGTGAACATCTGTGCGAAGGAGAACACTACAACACATGAATATGAGAGTGTCACGTTAGCATCTGGTGCTGTAGGTGTCACCATTGAAGGTACTGAACGACATGGTGTCTTCGGAGGTGGTAATCTGGGTATTGTTGAAGGCGAAACCTATATCCATCAAGGTGGCGGCAACGTGAACCAAAGTGTGTATGGCGGTGGCTGTGAGGCCGACGTAAAGGGTAACACATATGTGACGATGCTCGATGGCTATGTGGAAGACGGCGTGTATGGCGGCGGTCTCATGGGTTCGGTAGGTACGGTAACTGCAAGAGAAACACTTCCAACAGGACATCCTACCCATGATGGTTGTCTTGGTGGTAAGCCTAAGACATTTAAAGCAAATACCGGTAAGTGTACCGTCGTAGTCAGTGGTGGCCAGATTGGCCCCGATGCTGCAGCAAATAATGGTATGACGGCCAATGAAATCGTAGACGTAGGCTTCGTGTTCGGTGCCGGTCGAGGTGACGTAGAGAATCCTGCCGTTGACCCCGATGTTGATTTCCACACTTACGTCAATGAAACCGAGGTGACCATCAAGGGCACAGCTCTCATCATGGCTTCTGTCTATGGTGGCGGTGAGAACGGACGTGTTCGTGGCAATACGCTTGTGAAGATTGAGGGCGGACAGATTGGTTGCGGTAATCTATCATTAGACAACGGCAAAGCCAAGCCATACAACGAGAATCAGTTCATTGATCCGACTACAACTCCAGTAGCTGTTGGTAATGCACTGGCCGAATGTTCACACTGGGACTACGGAAGAAATACAGGTACAAGCGAATCTCCCAATTGGGTGTATGAAACTTATGACCCGTATGCTGACGATGCACCTTCTCTCTATCCTGGTGGAAGCTCTGCGCACCCGAGCGACGGTAAGACCTATTATGGTTGTGTGTTCGGTGGCGGTTCCGGCTATTATCCCTATGTGAAAGCAACATCCGGAGGAAAAGTTACGGACTACGATTGGCTTCCCTCAGCAGGTGCCGTGGAAGGCAATACGAAAGTGCTCATTTCCGGTGGTCATATCCTGACTAACGTTTATGGTGGTAATGAGTACACTGACGTGCTTGGCTCTTGCACTGTGAAGATGTCGGGCGGAACACTCGGCGTGCCCCGTACCGTTGAACAGATTGCCGCTCACCCGCTCACCTGCTATCTCTTTGGAGCCGGTAAGGGTGACCCGCGTTCACACTTCAATGGTATGACGAATGTGGGCAGCGTGAATGTGGAAGTCTCTGGCGGTATTATCTACGGTTCGGTCTTCGGCGGTGCCGAGGATGGTCACGTGGTGGGTGATGTTGATGTGCAGATCAAGCCTGGAGCCGTAATCGGTACCTGGGGTACCTCCTATGTGGACGGTAACGTCTTCGGCGGTGGTCGTGGATTCTCTGGTGAGAATGTGCTGGCCGGTAATGTGGGCGGAAATGTCACCATGACTATCAGCGGCGGTACGATGATGGGCAGTATCTATGGTGGCGGACGTCTGGGTTCTGTAGGATTGAATACAAATGGAACCATGAAGGCTGATGTGGCGGACGATGAGTCAACCCAAGATGTAAACGAATCAGCGAGTTACGGACATGTTACCATCAACATTACTGGTGGTACGATTGGTAATACGAATGAATACAAATATATTGCTCCAGACGTAACGGGTGCTGCTCTGACAACAGCCACCGCCAATATGCCGAATACCTTGCTTGAAAGCAACAACCGGCTGAAGCATACCAAGGGCGGTAACGTCTTTGCCGGCGGTATGGGACGCCGCAAGAAGTTGGATAATGTAACTGACATTACAAACTGGACGAAGTTAGGTAATGTGAAGAGTACGAAGCTGACCATCAGCGGCGACAATACCTGGATTATGGGTAATGTCTATGGTGGCGGCGAGTTCGGTGCAGTGACAGGCAGTCATACCTCTGCCGAGAGCAGGACTGTAGGCACAGAGATTATCGTTACGGGTGGTACCATCGGTACGGAGATTACCGGAGCAACACCAGTGAAGGAAACCGTCTCTGTTCCTGATAATGGTAACAGTAGTGTGAAGTACACCTTCGGTAGTATTTATGGCGGTGGCATGGGTGTGGAAGAGCACGATGACAATGACAACCATGGTGGAAGCGTGACCAGCAACACCTCTGTCAGCATCAGTGGTGCTAACACCAAGGTGCGTGCCAGTGTCTATGGCGGCGGTGAGATGGCTGTCGTGGATGAAAGCACTTACGTGACAGTGAGCAACGGTGAGATTGGTCGCAACGAGGTTCATGCTAAAGACGGATCGGAGGATGAAGGCTACGTGATGTTTGGCGGTGCCACAATGGGTAATGTCTATGGAGGCGGTAAAGGCCATGTTGACCATACGCTTGCTGGTCTGGTCAAGGGCGATACGCATGTGACTATCAGCGGTGGTAGCATCTACCATAATGTATATGGTGGTGGCGCCCTTGGTTCTGTGGGCACATTCACTTTGGCCGACAAAGTCGCCTATATCCCTGACGGTGTACCCCTTACCCCATGGACCAGTGGAGGTACAGCCTATGTGACCATCACTGGCGGTACCATCGGTATCAGCGGTCGCGACAATGGTATGGTGAACGGATCTTCACGAGGTGACGTGGCTAAGCCTGTAGAGGCTAAGATGGGTAATCCATCAACCACCATAGATAAAGACCCCTACGACAAGGTGGCATGGATTAAAGAATCCAGGGTTACTATTGGCACCGATGGTTCAAGCTCGGGTCCCATCATCAAGGGTTCTGTTTATGGTGGTGGTGAGAATGGTCACAATGCCGGAGATGCTTATGTAACCGTTTATAGCGGTACTATTGGTATTGCTGACAGTTCAGATCCTTGGTACACCTTTACAAATGACGAAGTGAAGGAAAAAGCCACTATTACCCGTGGTAATGTATATGGTGCCGGCTGTGGTACAGACACCTATTGGGATGATGCTGATAACGATGAAGTAGTTGATGCCGGAGAGGAGCATAATAACTTATGGGCTGGTATTGTAACTGGCAATACCTATGTTACCGTCAGTGGTGGCAGAGTGACGAATAATGTCTATGGCGGTGGCTCCATGGGATCTGTGGGAACGATTACCAATGACATCGACGGTACTACATTCCAGCACAGAAGTGCAGATAAAGCGGATCTTAAGCAGGCAACGACATTGTATGACTTCGGCCTCAGCTGGCCTCTGGAGATTACGTATGGCAGTAATACAGGTACAGCCAATGTCACGATCAATGGTACAGCCCAGATTGACAATTATGTATTTGGCGGAGCCAGAGGTAAAGTCGAATTTGGTGTTAGCGATATTACCGAGCACCGTTATGAGGAAGCGAAGTATGCCAATGTCAGAATGTCCAAGGTCGTTATCGGCACGGAAAATCAGAAAGACCATTCGAAGCCCACTATCCGTACCGTCTATGGCGGCGGTGAGGACGGACACGTCATGGAGGATGCCCAAGTCACTATCCATGGCGGTACGATTAACCGTACGGTCTTCGGTGGCGGTAAGGGTACTAGCACTTTCAAATCTACACTGTGGGATGCTAAAAACGAAGGTCATAACAAGAAAGATCCCAATGATTCTTCGAAGGACCTTGTAGAAGATGTTCATAGCTGGACGGCCGGTAAGGTCTATGGCAACACCAAAGTTACAATCAACAACGGCAACGTGGGTTGGTTCGTCTATGGCGGTGGTAATATGGCTTCTGTGGGTAAGGGTAACTACTCTGGCGGTGTTGATGATTATTCTAAAGCGGGTTATGGTGAGCTGCCTTCTGCCGATGGTAATCTATGGACAACATCTACTGCCTCAAGTGAAACCAAGGATTTGCCATGGCACTTCCTGAACAGCGGTACTACTACGGTGAATATTCTGGGCGGTACTATTGGCACTGGACTTGATGAAGACCAAGGTGCTGATGCCTTTATAGATGCTGATGGCGTGCCCTATGGCTCTGTGTTTGGCGGCAGCCGTGGTAAGGCCGCTGCAAGTTGTAGGATTTCGCCACGCTACAGGTATGTGCCCGACTTCTTCATGGGCTATGTCAATAAGACCATTATCAATGTTGGTGGTACCTCGACTGACGACATTTCTACCAATAGCCCCACTATCAAGGGTTCTATCTATGGCGGCGGTCAGGACGGACATGTGCGCAACAGTACCGAGGTGCATATCTTCAATGGTAATATCACTGGTCAGTCGGCAGAAAACGATCCCGCAGGCCGTAGCGGCCATGTCTTTGGTGCTGGCTCAGGTATCGGTACCTATAAGGACGGTAACCTTGACAAGGTGAACAACTCTTCAGGCTCTGTAACTTGCACCGCAACTGTTGAAGTTAACAACGGTAGTGTTCATGGTAACATCTATGGCGGTGGTGCCTTGGCATCTGTTGGTCCTCCAAAGACACCAGCACAGACGGACGACGAGTTAAAGGCAGCATCAGGCAGTCATAAATCCTATACTTACACGAAGGTCGACATCAAGGGTGGCAACATTGGTGGCAACGTGTATGGTGCCAGCCGCGGTCCTGGTGATTCGTACCTTGATAGTAATCCACATTTTGACACTACCGACGGAGAATACGATGCCACGAAGTACGCTACCGACATCTGGTCTTTCGTGAATGTCACTGGCGGTACTGTTAGTGGTTCCGTATATGGCGGCGGCGAAGGTGGTATTGTGAAGCATGACACCGAGGTCAGCCTCACTGGCGGTACCATTACAAACGATGCCTACGGCGGCGGTAAGGGTACGAAGTACATTGATGCCAATGTAAATGGTAACACCACTGTGGAACTGAACAAAGAATTGAATCCTACAGATAAAGGCTGTATCGTGAATCGTATCTTCGGCTGTAACGACTACAAGGGTACACCGAAGGGTCACGTCTTAGTGCATGTCTATGCTACGCAGAATAAAGATGCCAGCAAGGCGACCATTGCAGACAAGTTTGCATTAGACGACGTGAATCTGTCAAGCGTTAATACGACAGATGATCTTAAAAAGATTCTTGCAGACAAGATAAAGGTGGCACAAGCCATCAGCATGAATGTAAGTAGTTATCAGTCTGTCTATGACAACGCAAGTGCTGTAGAGGCTCTAAAGACTGCTATCACTGGTATCTCTTCTGATATCAAGACTAACGCAGATACTGATGAGAAGATTGCAAAAATCAAGGCTTTGAGGTATGATGTGATAGCAGTGTATGGCGGTGGCAACCTGGCTCCTTACAAGCCCTATGGCCCTGCTAAAGATGATACGCCAGCTGACTATAAGGCTACCACAGAAAGAACCGAGGTTATCATCGACGGATGTCAACTGACCAGCATCAAACAGGTGTATGGCGGTGGTAATGCAGCCCCTGTTCCGGCATCGTATCTCGAGGTAAATGGTACCTACGAGATTGATGAAGCATTTGGCGGCGGTAATGGTGCCGATGAATACGAATTTGATGACAAATGGTATCAGAACCCAGGTGCCAATGTGGGTTACTATAATTATACCACTGTCAGTACAACTACCGAAGGACATGATGGATCTACAAAAGCCAAGGCATATCCAGCTGTTGAAAACACAGATGCTGCTACCAAGGAGTTGAGACAACAGAACTATAGTTACGGTTCAGGTATTGCCACTACTGAGATTAAGGGTGGTAAGATTCACAACGTTTATGGTGGTAGTAACAAGAAGGGTAACATTAGTACCACTGCATTGTCAATGTACGAAAGTATGTATGATGACTGTCCTATCGACGTGGATGAATCATACGGTGGCGGTAAGGATGCTCCTATCGACGGTAATGTTGACTTAAAGATGGAATGTGCCCATGGTGTGAAGGAGATGTTCGGCGGTGCTAAGAATGCTGACGTCAATAGTGACATTAACCTGACCATCACCAACGGCTCTTCACTGGAACGTGTGTTCGGTGGTAACAACACCAGTGGTGCCATCGCAGGTTCTATCACCGTAAACATTGAGGAAGGCGGATGTGAGCCTATTAGAATCGGTGAACTGTATGCCGGTGGCTATCTCGCCCCCTACTCTGTCTATGGCTATCCTATGGGTGGTTATGGTGTCTATGAGACTGAGAACATAGATTACGGTGGTGATATCGGAACCATTGCACAACGCATTCCACATACTAAGGAATCGTATGAGGCATATAAAACCAATATTCTGACCCTAAAAGCGGCAGATGAAGAGAAATTAAAAGATTCTAGTCTATCTGAGGAGGAGAAAGCGAATATCCAATTAGAGATTAATGCCTTCGATGCTATTCTCAATTCTTATCCCAAGAAGGACCCACGCATCAATGTAATCTCTGCAACGAGTATTGGCAACATCTATGGTGGTGGTTATCGTGCTAAGGTAGTCGGCAACCCGCATGTCAATATCAACATGACAAATGGTAAAGTGGAGGTTGAAGACAAGGGAACTGGTGATACTCATGACTGGCAAGATGCCAATGGAACCCAATACAATTCTTCTGAAAGAACGACCACATACTATGTCATCGTTAACGACGAGAGAAAGGAAGTAACGAGAGTTGAAAAGACTAATAGTGACGTAATTCCAGAGCCTACTACCGATTATGAAGAAACAGAAGGTGGTAACACATACGTATATAAAGATGCTCTGGGTGCACTCTACAAACATACCTTAGTAAAAACGAGGTATTGGGTAGAACTTCCTGTCGGTGAGATTGGCAATATCTATGGTGGCGGTAACTTGGCAGACATCGTAGGTGATACTTATGTGGAAATTGGTACGGGTAAGTGGCTGACATGGGATGCCCAAGGTAATCCTGTATGGGAGACCACAGATGCAAGCGGCCATAAGTACACAAGTAAGCAAACAGGAAATGCCGTTAATTATACTCAGGCAGAATGTAGTAAGCAGAATGCTGAGTTAAGAGGTTATATTCCCAGTGGTGTAAAGCTTACGGCTGAGCAGGCTAGTGCCGTTAATACTACCTTAAAATTAACTGGTGAAAACGTTTATGTAGAAAACAGCGTGATTTACACTGAAGATGCAGCCCTGTATAATGCAACACTAACTGGTTATTGGTCTACTGCTACTGTTAAGACACCTGAAGTATTATATCAAGAAGGTGACGAAATACCTACTGGTAAACAAATAGGTGACGTCAAGACGCCTGCTGTTTACTACACTCAGGCTGAATGTAATGAGCATAATAAAACTATCACTGGTTATATTGCCTGCGCTACAGCGCTTACAGCTAAGCAAGCCGTTGCCGTGAATGAAGCCATTGGTAGTACCTATGCTGCAGGTGCAACAATCAATATGGAAGATGCAGCAGCCTATATCGCTACATTGAATGGTCATATCTCTACAAGCGACGTTAAGACACCTACTGCTTGGACTTGGTACAAGGATGATGTTGCGCAGACATCCACTCCTACCCCAGCCCGCAACGCAGCTACCATTACCGGTAATGTGTTCGGCGGCGGTAAGGGTAAGGCCGACACCTTCCAGTGTGAGAAAGCCATGGTGGGTGTAGATGGCGATGGCATTGCGAATCCTGATGGTGGTACAAATGTCACCATTGCCAACGGTACTGTAGGAACCCTTGAAGACGGAAAACTGAAAGCGGGAACAGGTAACGTGTATGGCGGCGGTATGATTGGTCGTGTAGAGAAGAACACTATGGTAACCATCGGTGTCGAGGCAAATGACGCGCCCGTTATCTATGGTGATGTATTTGGTGCCGGCCAGGGCGTTGAAACTCATGGTTACTCGGCACTGGTACGTGGTAATCCAACAGTCATCGTCCAAAGCAATTCCAAGGTTCTTGGTAGTGTATATGGTGGCGGTGAGATTGCTTCCGTGGCCAGATATAAGGTCGTTGGCAGTGTGCCTGTTGCTTTGGCCAATAAGACCAGTGGCAACTGTAAGGTCATCATCAGAGGCAATGCAGAAATTGGCCCTGACAACATGAGGATGACTGCAGCTAACGGTCCTGACGACACTGGCCACGTGTTTGGTGCCGGTAAGGGTGTGTTGCCAAAGGTTTATGACTATGCTACAACAGGTTATGACGATTCGGATACTTCAGAAAAAGACATGCATTTGCCCAAGCATATGGTTGCTGGTAATACGTGGGAGTATTATACTAATGAAGCTGATTATCTCGGATTTATCGAGACGCTGGCCTTGTCATCCAAGACTGACGTGACCATCAGCGATAATGCATTTGTGAAGGGTTCGGTCTATGGCGGTAGCTTGAATGGTATTGTACAGTACAACACGCATGTAACGATTGAAGGTGACTGCCAGATTGGTCAAGGTCAAGAAATAACCACGCGCTATAAAGAGTTAAATATCTTTGAATCAAATACGCCTCCTATTAAGTCAGGCTCTGGTTCTGATGCTGTCTATTATGATTTGGAATGTGCTCACTGGGATTATGACAAGGACAGCGGTGCACCTCACGACCCGTATGCAACATACAAGCAAACGGTTGAAGGCAAGGACAAGTATTATTATGATGATAGCTATCAGGAATCTGCTTCTGCTAGAGGAGGTTCAAGTATTGCTAAGGATGGTCACACCTACTACGGCAACGTATTTGGTGGCGGTAGTGGTGTTATTCCATACGCTCCTGGTAAATGGCACCGTGCAGCAGGTGTGGTACGAGGTAATACCGTATTGGATATTACCGGCGGTCACATCCTGACTAGTATCTATGGTGGTAATGAACATACCGATGTGGGTATGTACGACAAGGACATCTATAACGAGCCGACGATACCTAAGTCTGGAGGTTTGTGTACCGTCAACTTCGGTGGTACGGCAACACTCGGTGTGCCTCGTACCTTGGAACAGATTGCCGCTCACCCCGTGACCTGTTACCTCTTTGGTGCTGGTAAGGGTGACACACGTACCTTCTTCAACACCTGGACGAACATTAGAGAAGCCGAAGTGAACATCACCGGTGGCCGTATCTATGGTTCCGTATTCGGCGGCGGTGAGGATGGTCACGTGTTGGAAAATGTAACGGTGAACATCAACGAGTCTGACTACACTGCCGATAACACCAAAACTCAGACGTTGATTGGTACCACCGGTACATCATACGTCGATGGTAACGTCTTCGGTGCTGGTCGAGGATTCACTGGTGATGCCATTACCGCAGGTTCCATTGGCGGCAACGTGGAGGTGAACATCTCGGGCGGTACCATGCTGGGCTCTGTCTATGGTGGTGGCCGACTGGCTTCTGTGGGTATCGGCTTCAACGCTGAGACAAGTTCTAACTATGGTCAGTTCACGGAAGATGTTAAGGATAATCCTGCGACAACCGATGTGGATGAGACCAAGACCTACGGTCACATCACAGTTAACATCAATGGCGGTACCATCGGTAATGATATTGAAGTTCTTACTAATGAGAGCAACAGCCACACCAAGGGTGGTAACGTCTATGGCGGTAGCATGGGACGACTCGAGCTGCTGGACGGAACAACTCCTAACCCGTTGTGGCCGCAGCTGGGTCAGGCAAAGACTGCTACCGTGAACATCAGCGGAACTGCCTTGATTAAGAGTAATGTCTATGGTGGTGGCGAGATGGGTATAATGCGTGACAAGACTAACATCAACATTAGCGGTGGCACCGTGAACCGTGATGTCTATGGCGGTGGCTATGGTAGTAGTATCACAGATGAAGGCTACAACGCTACTATTGAATCTGCTGGCCCGGACAACACGACAGTATTCTTCGGTTACAGCCCCATGAAATGGGCTGGTATAGTTGGTCAGGAAACCAATGTGAACATCAACGGCGGTAGAGTAAAGAAGAGTGTCTATGGCGGTGGTGAGATGGCATCGGTAGGTATCATCAACTATACGCTTAAAGCATGGCGTGGCACCAAGGAAGCTGCAGAGGCTGACGGTAACGTGGTATTCAAGAACCCCAAGACCAATGAGTATGCTGCTTACGCCACAATCGTCAAGCACGACGATGAGAACAACAGCTTTGCCCTAAGCTGGCCGTATAAGTACGAGTTTTTCCCTGGCTATGAAGGCAAGACCAACATAACCATTACCGGCGGACGTATAGGACTCACGAGTGCAGAAGATGAGAACAACCCATTTGCTGATAAAGACAATGGTGATGTATATGGCGGCGGTAAGGGTATTGCCGGTGACTACAATGACTATTTCTTCTGCGCAAACGTTGGCTCTTCGGAGGTTACTATCAACTATCCGGCAAATAACACTGCAACTCCGACAAACTACCTGAATCCGACAAGTAGCTCAGATACTAATCCTATGGTTGACTGTGTTGCCGGTGCCGTGTATGGCGGTGCTGAGAACGGACACGTGATGGGCGACACAAAGGTGACACTCACCAACGGTCTGATTGGTCACTCTCTCTATGGAGGTGGTAGCGGTAAGGGACAGTTCTCTACCTGGCTGACCATGATACCTGAAGAAAGGAGAACAATCGATACGAATACCGGTTCAGGCACGGCCCCGGAAAAGAAAGATGATCAGTATAAAGCCACCTGCTATAGTATCACAGCCGGTAAGGTATTCGGCAACACGTCTGTCGAGATGGATGGCGGTTATGTGATACGTAATGTCTATGGTGGTGGTAACATGGGTTCTGTAGGTAAGGGTAACTATGCCGGCGGTCCTGATGACTACTCTACTGCAGGCTATGGTGAGAAACTGACTGGCGACAACAAACTCTGGGATGGTGGTAATTACTTCAGCCAGGCCTTCTTGAACAGCGGTAAGTGTACAGTGAAGATTACTGGCGGTACCGTGGGCTATATCGATGTAACCAATCCTTCGAATAGCATGTATCCGAGGAATTCATCTGCAAGTCTGCCATACGGTAGCGTATTCGGCGGTTGTCGCGGTGAGTCTGCTCCTAACGTCTTAGAGTCGCCACGTTATCTCTACTGCCCTGAGTTCTTCGTGGGTTATGCCAACGAGACGGAAGTCATCATCGGTACCTCAGGACAAAGCAACGAGAATGCTGGTATGGCTAGTAAGGCTCCGCTCATCTTGGGTTCTGTTTATGGTGGCGGTCAGGATGGTCACATCCGCCGTGATGCTGCTGTGACAGTCTTTAGCGGTGAGATTGGATTGCCATTTACTTACGATAACAGATTGAATAAGTTAAAGACCATAGCTGCTGGAACCACGGAGGAACAGGCCGCAAGCATCACCGAGGATCTTGACAACCTGCAGTGGCTGGCTCGTGGTAATGTCTATGGTGCTGGTTCTGGTATCGGTATGTACAAGTACGACATCAACTATGATGGTGACTTTGGAGATGAAGTTAACTATACAACTCCTGGCACAAATCCAAGGACATCAACGCTGAAGGAAGAAGACCACAGTACCTCTGCCGGTTCTGTGACCCGCTTCACCACGGTGAACATCAATGGCGGTATCATCCATCGTAACGTCTATGGTGGTGGTTCACTCTCTACGGTGGGTGCACCAAAGATTCCTGTTACTCGAACAGACGATCCTGACCGAAAAGGTGCCACCGGCTCAAGAGGCGTAGGCTATGAGTCGCTCAACCGTGTGAACATCGCAGGAACCGTCGGTACACCTACAGACTACCAAGCCCACTACGGTGGTGAGGTCTATGGCGCTAGCCGTGGTAATGCGGAATTGGGAGAGAAATTCTCGAATACTGTATGGACAGAGGTGAACATCAAGAACGGTGCCGATGTCAAGGGTAACGTCTTCGGTGGTGGTGACTCCGGTCCTGTGAACCAAGACACGGAAGTGAATGTGGGTGTGTCGTTCAGTACTGGCGCTCCAGAAACCATGAGCTTCGAAAAAGCTGGTAGCAGTAAGACGTTCACCGTCACTACTGATACTAATTGGGAAGTATTCAGTAATGCTAAGTGGCTCACCGTCACACCTGTCAGCGGCAAGGGTGAAGGAGCAAGCGCTACCGTCACAGTGACGGCAGAGGCCAACACTGCTACTACGCCTCGCACCGCTACCATCACCATCACTGGTGCTGGCGATACAAAGACCATCAAGGTGACGCAAGCGGCTGCAACGCCGCCAAGCGGAGACTGAAAAGTGAAAGGTGAAAGGTGAAAAGTGAAAGGTGAAGGCTGCGAGTAAGCGAGAGTAGAGCCCGCTCGGTTATACCGCTTGCTACCGAAGGGACGCAAGAAATTGTTTGAGCTATGCCGAGCGAGAGCAGACTAGACCGAATGTCAAGAGTGGAAAGGGGGTGAGCAATCATCCCCTTTCTTCATGAAATAAAGAAATGATGAAAAAAAGTTATAAAGGATTAATCCTTTTGAGATGTGATACGTCTAAGAGGTGATAATTATCTTACATTAATAACAATTAAAAACCAAATGCAATGAAAAAAGTATTAATGATGATTGCCATGCTGGCACTTCCGTTTGCCATGCAGGCACAGACAAAGTTCCACGATGCAGAGCTCAGCGAGGCTCAGGGCGCAGTCAAGAAGATTAGCCAGGACATGATGGGTCGCCAGCAGGTTACCACCTTCAGCGAGGACGGTAAGATGCAGCGCGAGGGCATGACCGACGCTAAGTATGACGCAGAAGGCTATCTGCAGTCGGCAAAGATGTCGATGCGCGGTCAGGAGACCACCGTCACCTATAAGTGGAAGGACGGCAAGGTAGTGAGCCAGAGCATGAACATGATGGGCAACGACATCACCACCACCTATACCTATAATGACAAGGGTGCCATCGCCTCACAGTCGATGAACTTCGGTGGCCAGGAGATGGTTATGCAGTATACTGATTATAAGTATGATGCCAAAGGCAACTGGATTAGCCGCAAGACGAATATGATGGGTCAGGACATGGAACAGACCCGCACCATAGAATATTACGAATAATCCTTTCCCATTTAAAACACCAAAGAGGGGGCTGCACCAAGTGCAGTCCCTTGTTTTTTTTCAGGGGGCTTCCCCCTGAGCCCCTTTTTTGCAGGCAAAGTCCTGCATATTTCCCATCAACCCCAACCCCTTCTTCATAAGAAGGGGCTTCAACCCCTCCTCGGCTCCTCCCCTCTCCAGGGGAGGAATCCAACCGCGCCCCTAGCGCTCTTACACTAAGGTACCCTCGGACCATCACAGGTCCGGGGTGTCTTTTTATCGGCTACCGCACTCTTAGACTCCTAGGCTCCGTAGACGTCTAAACACGAATGACCATGAATTACTCATAAATAATAATTAAGCGGTAGCCGATAAAAGAGACATGGCTCACCCGTAGGGCGAAAGCTTTGTGAGCCATACCAAAAAAACTGACGAAGTCAGCTGGATGCCCTCCCTGGAGAGGGAGGGGGCCGGGGGTAGGTCGAGATCCCTTCTTACGGTAAGAAGGGACTAAGGGATGATGAGAAACAGCAGGGTTTACCCTGCAAGAAAAAGAGGATGGAGAAAAGAAAAGCGGAGGCCGAAGGGCTTCCGCTTTTGAATTAAAGATTCTTCTTGGGATAAAGGGCGTCCCACCACGTGGGGTCGTCCTTAAGCCAGCGGGCGAACCACGCCATCTGTGTGGCGAGCCATTTTTCACGCTTGCCGTAGTCGAGGATATGATGGTTCTCGCCCTTGACCTGAACGAGGGCTACCTCGCGGCCGAGGAGCTTCAGGGCGGTGAACATCTGCAGGCTCTCAACGAGCGGCACGTTGGTGTCGGCATCGCCATGCAGCAGGAGCAGGGGCGTGTGAATCTTGTCGGCATTGAACAGGGGCGACTGGTCCACATAGAGCTGGCGATGGCTCCAGGGATAGCTGTTGGCCATCGACACCTCGCTATAGTTATAACCCCAGTAGCCATGTCCCCAGTAGCTGGTATGGTTGGCTATGCCGGCATGACTGACGGCACAGGCGAAGATGTCGGTGACGGTCTGCAGATACTGGGTCATGAAGCCGCCGTAGGAGGCACCCATACAACCAATCTTCTCGCGGTTGATGAAGGGATGAGCATCGCAGATCTTCTTCACGCCTTCGATGATATCATCCGCCGGTCCACGACCTGCGGTGTTAACATGGCGGGAGGCCCACTCCTGGCCAAAACCGGTGGCGCCGCTGGGTTCTATGATATAAGCGACATAACCGAGGGAGTTCCACAGCTGCGGAGCGTAGGGAGACTCGAAATAACGGCTCACGGGCGAGCAACCACCATAATAATATACTATCATGGGGTATTTCTTCGACGCGTCATAGTCCTTGGGCAGGTAGAGACGACCATAGACGGTGTCGCCCTTGCTGTTGGTGAAGTTCCAGTCCTGGCAGGTGCCGAGTTCGACATCTTTGAGGGCACTTCGGCCATCAAAAATAAGGTGAGAGGTGAAAGGTGAAAGGTGAGAGTTTGCTACCGCCTTTGAATTCGCCTTTGAGTTGAGTGTCAGGACGTAAGCAGAGGCGGGAGCCATGGTGTTATAGGCCAGATAGCTGAGGGTGGTGGCGTGGTTGGCCATATCGAAACGGTAGATATCGTCGCCAGCAATGGGCAGCTGGGTAATCTTTCCCGTCGTGGGATTCAGCTGATAGAGGTAGACGTAGTCGCGACACTCGGCACGGAAATAGATCATGCCGTCGGCCTGTGACCAGACCACTTCGCCGTCGATGTTAGGGTCGAAGTCCTTGGTGAGGGGCGTGACCTTACGGGTGGCGAGGTCATAGAGGAACAGCTCGTTCTCGGTCATGCTGGGGGTGACGTTAGCAGGCAGCTGACAACCAATACGGTTGAAGGCCTCGGGGGTGCCTACGAAGAGGAGCTGACGGGCATCGGGCGAGAAACCGGCACCGCCCAGAAATTCTGCATCGAGGAGGACGGTGTCGGTACGGAGCGTCTGGGCATCGATGATATAGTAATTGTTGACATCGGTGGGACGGCGCTCCAAGCGGGAATGGGTGGAGGCGACAAGCAGCTGACGACCGTCGGTAGAGATGTCCAAGAGATACTCGCCCTTGCTGCCAAAGGTGATGCGCTGGCAGAGGCCGCTCTTGATGTCATAGCGCTTCAGATAAGAGCGTGAGCGCCAGCCTGGCTGACGATCGTCCATCTCAAGAACCTGATAGACATCGGCATCCTCTTTAGGACCTTCTTCTGAGCAGAAGAAGATGAGGTAGTCCTCGGTGGGACTGATGGTATAGCTCTCACGGGGGATGTCATAAGCCCAGCGGGTGCGCTCTCCAGTGAGCGGGTCCACCTTATAAAGCACGCGCTTGTCGCCCTGCCACTCCTCGTCGATATAGGCAATGGAGCGAGGCATCCAGGTCTTGTTGCCGTTGAGGTGCTGCAGCAGTCGCAGGTTCTTCACCTCTCGCAGCTCATAGGTCCAGAGGCTCTTGCCACCACGCTCGGTGGTCTGATAGCTCACGATGATGAACTTGCCATCGGCCGAGAGCGAGACGCCACGCACCCGCTTGCCATCGGTGAGGTCGTGGACCATGTAGGGGTGGGATTTGAGAGGTGAAAGGTGAAAGGTGAAAGGTGAGAATTGAGAGGTGAAAGGTGAAAGGTGAGAGGTGAAAGGTGCGCTCGAGCTTTGCTCGCTTGCTACCGAAGGGACGCAAGAAAGGTGAGAATTGAGCGTCACGCTGATGCTATCCGTGTCGCTGGGCTCAGCGAGGAACTTGATGGCGAAGGTGTGGTGCTCGGGGGCGAGGGCCAGGTCGGAGCCGGCCTCCTGGCCATCGATAAAGAGCTTATAGTTCTTGGGACCTTTCACTTCTATCTTACCTTTGAGGTAGTCGCTGTTGTTGAGGTAGAACGACAGGAGGCCGACGCTCTTGCTGTCCTTCAGCGAGGGGAGCACCCGGCCGCTGAAGGTGGTGGTGGACTCGGAGGTGAGGGGCAGGTTGGACAAGAGGCTTTTCTCGTCGAACTTCTTGCCATTGACATCGACGGTATCGGTGCCGAAGGGGGTAGTTACGGCGAAGGGGCCGGAGAGATTGAATTCCTTTACTACAAAGGTGGTGTCTTGGGCTGAGACAGTGGTGGTCAGCAACAAGAGGGAATAAAAAGCTAGTTTTTTCATTTGTATATTGTTTTTATTATTGCCCGCAGGAGAACCTGCGGGAAGTGCACGAGAACTGCATGCGGGAAGTGCACGAGAACTGCAGGAGAACCTGCGGGAAGTGCACGAGAACTGCATGCGGGAAGTGCACGATAACCGCAGGAGCGGCGGGCACGGTTAGGGCCGCAGTTGCCAGAAGGCGACGGCGGCAGCGGCAGCGACATTGAGGGAGTCGACGCCATGGGCCATGGGGATGCGGACGACATAGTCGGCAGAGGCGATGGTGGACGTAGGAAGACCGTCGCCCTCGGTGCCCATGATGATGGCGAGGCGCGGCTCGGTAGTCAGGATGGGGTCGTCGAGGGGTATGGACTTGTCGGTGAGGGCCATCGCCACCGTCTTAAAGCCTAGGTCGGAGAGAGACGAGTAGCTGTCGAGCCATGTCCAGGGCACCAGGAACACCGAGCCCATAGACACCCTTACGGCCCGTCGGTTGAGCGGGTCGCACGACTGACGGGTGAGCAGCACGGCATCGATGCCCAGGGCTGCCGCCGAGCGGAAGATGGCTCCGATATTGGTGGTGTCGACCACACCATCGATGACCACCACACGACGAGCTCCCTCAAGGACGTAGGCGAGAGGCCGTTCCTTGGGTCGGCGCATGGCACAGAGCACGCCCCTCGTCAGGGTGTAACCCGTGAGCTGCGCCAGGAGGTCGCGGTCGCCTGTATAGACGGGGATATCAGG
The DNA here is from genome assembly GCF_946407605.1 of uncultured Prevotella sp. GTDB lineage: Bacteria > Bacteroidota > Bacteroidia > Bacteroidales > Bacteroidaceae > Prevotella. The sequence goes on along the minus strand of NZ_CAMJOS010000010.1, from coordinate 330 downwards.
GTAGCGGTCGATGATATCGGCCGCATCGCCGGTGATATGTCGTCGTTCGCAGAGCAGGGACACCGGCTCGTAGCCAGCATCGAGGGCCACACGGATGACCTTGGGGCTCTCGGCGATGAAGAGTCCTTTCTCGGGGGCGAGGGTGTTTCGCAGTTGTGCTTCGGTTAGCTGGCCGAAGACCTCCACGCCTGGGTCACACAGAGAGGTTATTTCTTTTATCATAAAGGTCACACAGAAATCACGGAAATCATAGAAAATTTTATCTCACACAGATATCACAGATAACACAGATAATTTATGTCACACAGAAATCACGGAAATCACAGAAAT
>NZ_CAMJOS010000009.1 GCF_946407605.1 uncultured Prevotella sp. | reverse complement strand
TTGTTCTCTGGGGAGAGTAACTGCTCCACAGGGTGAATGGTGGTAGGGGCATCGAGCGTGTTCTCTTCCATACCATCGTTGGCTGCCAAGCGTACTACTCGGGCTGATGCCGGTGTGAAATTCTTGAGGTTGACGTTGGCGGTTGTTGCGACATCGCTGGTATTTGCTATCTTTACGATAAGTTCACCTGTGGCATCGTCGATAGTGGCAGACGAGAAGATTCCTTTCGTTTCATCATGCTTCAAGACCGTGTCGAAGACAAGTTCGTTGTCGAGCCATGCCTTGACGCTATCTCCTGCCACCTGAAGGGTTACATCATACCAGCGTCCAGACTCGATATGTCCTCGCTTACTTGCGGTCAGCAGCTTTCCGCCATTGCTGATTTGCTCTATGGCATGCTGTGAGTTTGTCCATCCTCCGAAGTTCACCCAACAGTAGTTCTTGTCGTCCACATAGTTGAAGATGATGAGGAATCCTTCTGCTCCCTCGTCTTTGCGTGCGCGGAACTTACATGTGTAGTGGTCGCTGTCGATAACATTCTTCTCTATACATAGGGTGCCATCCTTCAGCCCTGTCTGTCGAACGATATTACCTTCTTTGTTCCAGTCGCCATTGACATAATCGTATTCCTTGACGGTTTCGAAAGAAGCATGTGTGCTCCATGTGCCGAATCCTACACGGCTCTGCTTGGGAGTAAGAGGTTTTCGTGCCACATCCTTGTAGGGATTGTTCTGTACCACCTTCACTACCTGGGTGCCCAGATGCTGAGGCATGAGCTGCTGAACGTAGTAGCTTGGGGTGCCCATTACACGACTGCTATTGAAACGTATCATATCAGGACGCCAGCGGGCATCGTTCTCATTGACGAAGATTGGCGCATAGGAAGCTAATTCGACTACGTCGGAGTTATTCTCCATTCCCATCATATATACAGCCTCGCCAAGGGCTGCATTCATATTGCCCAGATTGCCGTAGCCGTTTGTCACAGCATATTCGCCCACATATACCTTTGGCCCTTGACGGTCATAGCTGTCGTATTTATGGAAAGCGGCAGCGAACCAGTCAGGTGAGCGATAGTAATGCTCGTCAAGCAGATCCACAGGCAGCTTGCTGTTCCACTTCGGGTTGTCATCGCCCCATGCGACCACGTTTCCTATGATTTTCATCTCAGGGTACTTTTCACGTATGGCTTTATAGAACTGCTCATAACGCTCATAGTAGTGGTCACTCTGCTGATTGGGATCAGGCTGGTTGTTCTCGTTTCCCACCTCTATATATTCTATTCCGAATGGTTCAGGGTGCCCGTTCTTGGCGCGTAAGGCACCATATTTCGAAGTGACGGGACCATTGGCATACTCCAAGGCATTCATACATTCGTCAATCCACGGCTGTATGTTGTCGTATGGAGTCATACCACCGTGCCATAGTCCTACGTTTACTACATAGAGCGGCTTGGCGTTCAGGTCCTCTGCCAGTTGTAGATATTCGTGATAACCGAGTCCGTCGGTTGTGCGGTATCCCCAGTTCACGTTCCAATGCCCTTCACGTTCTTCTATCGGTCCTATGGTGCGCTCCCATCGGAAGGCGTTATCAGGACTCTCCTGTCCCTCTACAAAGCATCCGCCGGGGAAGCGCATGAACTTAGGATGCATCTGCCACAGCATATTGGCAAGATCGGGACGCATGCCGTTTTCGCGATTCTTGAAGGTTGGAGGGAAAAGGCTTACCATGTCAAGCTGTACCTGTCCCACGCCATCGAAGACCAGCGCAAACCGTGCCTTAGGATCATTGTCGTTGGAGGTAAGGGTTGCCTCGTACTTCGTCCAGCCCTTGGCCTTGACGTCAGGGAATTGGCTGACCACTGTCTCGGCATAGAGCAGTGAGCCGTCCTTAGAGCAGAGCGTGGCCTTCACGGTACCTTGATATTTCAAGGCTTTTGCCCAGAATGTGAGATGATAACTGCGCCCCTGCACGGCATTGATGCCCCAGTAGCCCTCGTTTACCAGGCAGACAGGCATCGTGGGCGAAGCCTTGATGTCGAGTGCCAGGGCGTTGTGCTGCACACTGTTAAGCAGTGGTGTCTTTTTCGTGGGTTGTATGAGTCTTGCCGTGAGTTGCGACGGGGCTGCTGCATAGGTTGACCATCCCTGCATATCAGCAGGTGCGCCATAACGTGGTCCGTCTTCAAACGAGCGGTTGCGTATCAACTCGGCATAGATGCCGCCGTCGGCTGCGTGGTTGATATCTTCATAGAAGATTCCATAGAGCATCGGACTAACCTTCGGTCCGCGCTGCTGTGTATCGATGTCGATAGTTACCTGTGCCTGAATTGCCAATGCAAAGAGAGCACAACCGGTTAATAGAATAGATTTCTTGTAAGTCATTTTTTTCCTAAATTCCGCAGCACTTTAGTTTAACTTTGTTTATAAGCTCCTGAGCATTATTGCCCAGAATTTTGTCATGTCAGATTCTTCACTTATCTTAGTGCTGCAAAATCAAAACAAGCAAAATCATCAATGACATGGCAAAGGTAAGCATAAAATCTGAGAAAATCACTCCTTTTGGAGGAATATTTCATGTGAGAGAGCTTTTTTCCCGTTACGTGGCCTTTTGGTCATTGTGGGCTCCACTCGAGCAGGAAGGCGAGGTGGTAAGGGCGATTGGGGTCGATGGTGTACTGCGGCAGCGTGCGCTGTCCCCAGGTGTCGACACCCCCTACCCCGTGGATGTTGAGGTCGATGTTCAGATTGACGAAACGGCCACGCTGGATGTCAGCGGGATGACGGGGCTGGGCATCAAGATCCTCCTCACCATAGTCCCAGGCTCGGATGCAGAGGGGCTGGAGGCCCTGAATATGAAGAGTGCACTGGTCGTTACCTATCTTGAACCAACGGACATCACAACGATTGCCATTGTCCTGCGGATGGATGTACTCCGTCTCGTATTCGGAGAGCGGCATCTTATAGAGGCCGAGGAAAGCGCTACGCTTGCGGTCGGGATAGTTCTCCCAAGGGCCGCGACCATAGTAATTGATCTCTGTCATATCGGCCGGAATACGCATCCGCATGCCAACCTTTGGGATGACGGCACGACCTTCGGCGGTAGGTTCGTAGTCGAGTTCGACGAGGATGGAGCGATCATTGATAGCGGTATATCGCACCGTGACGTCCTTCACCTCTTTCCACTCTGCTACACGACGAGCGAAGCCTGCAGCGTGCTGGTTGTCGTTCTCGGGTTTCCAGAAGTAGGGCTCCAGAGGCGCCAGCAGCATCTCACGGCCATCGACCTTCCACGAGGTGAGGGCATTTCCATTAACAGTAACCTCTGCTTTTCCACCAGGTTTCAGGTCTGAGGCATTGGGGAAGATGTAGGGCGTGAGCACGAACTGCTCGCGAGCCACCACAAATCCCTTCTCAGCCCAGGGCTTGTCATGGCGCAGACGGGCAGCGACATTAAGAAGCACCTCGCCATCGATGCGCAGCGTATCGTAGGTGATGTCGTACTCGCTGGGGTCGGTAAAGCTGTCACGGTTGATGATAGAGATAGTGCCATCAGTAGCACGGACGAAGGTCAGCGGCTGATAGACATACTGCACCTCATAATAATGGGGATGCGGGGTGCGGTCTGGCCCCACGAGGCCATTGATACAGAAGGCGCCATCGTTGGGACGATCGCCGAAATCTCCTCCATAAAGGAATGGAGAGTGTAGAGTGTAGAATGTAGAGTTTGCTACCGCCATACCTTCACCAGGACCTTTAAGGAGTCCGGCAGGAAACTCTACACTCTCAGTTCTAAACTCTACATTATATAGTCCTTGGTCTACCCAGTCCCAGATGGCGGCACCGGCGATGCTGCTGTCGGCATAGATCACGTCCCAGTATTCCTGGAAGTTGCCCATGGAGTTGCCCATGGCATGAGCATATTCGCGAGCTATCAGCGGCTTCTCGGTTTCCTTCTCTGCCTCAGCCTTCAGCACATCGGGCGTGGGATAGCCGAAGTCGTGAAGGGCCGAATAGCGGGGATGACAGTCGTAGAACGGCAGACGTGTAGAGTCGAGACGACAAACGGCATCGTACATAGCCTGGATATTAGGCCCCACGCCGCCTTCGTTGCCAAGGCTCCAAAGGATGACACATGGGTGGTTGAAGTCGCGCTTCACCAGCGACTCGGCACGGTCCACATGGGCATTGAGCCAATCGGGGTCCTCGCCCATCTCGTGGTTGGCATAGCCATAGCCGTGACTCTCCTGATTAGCCTCATCCATGACGTAGATGCCCCAGCGGTCGCAGAGCTCGTAGAGGTACTCGCGGTCGGGATAATGGCTGGTGCGCAGGAAGTTGATGTTGGCCTGCTTCATTAGGCGGAGGTCCTGCTCGTAGGTGGCATCATCGACGTAGCGTCCTGTGCGGGGATGATGGTCGTGACGATTCACGCCGCGCAACTTCACGTTCTTGCCATTGATCTTAAAGACCTCGCCCACGCACTCCACACGCTTGACGCCGAGGTGGTAGTCGAAATGCTCAATAACTGAGCCCTTTGCATCCATCAACTCGATGGTAAAGGGATAGAGATTAGGCTTTTCTGCCGACCACATCTTAGGATTATTAATATGATGCGTGAGAAGCAGATGCGTGGTATCGCCTACAGCAATACTTTTAGCGGAGCCATCAATCGTGGTGCCGTCAATGCGCATCACCGCTGTGAGGTTCTTCACCTTCTGACGACCCGTATTGCAAAGGGCGATATCGGCAGTAACCGTGGCCTGCGAGAAGTCATGATTGGGCACAGCGGTGACGTGATAGTCGCTGATATGTACCAAGGGGCGCACCCACAGCTGCACGGAACGGAAGATGCCCGACAGTCGCCACATATCCTGGTCTTCCAGATAGCTGCCGTCGCTCCAGCGATAGACCTCGACAGCAAGGCGGTTGCGGCCCTCACGCAGGTAACGGGTCACGTCGAACTCAGCAGGCGACATGGAGTTCTGACTATACCCCACCCTTTGTCCGTTGATCCACAGATAGAAGGCGGAGTGCACGCCACCGAAATGAAGAATGAGGTTCTGAGAGAGCATATCCTTGGTGACGTCGAGAAAGGTGACGTAGGAACCCACAGGATTACGGTTTTCGTAGGCTGTCCAGTCGCGTGGCGGCTCACCAGTCACACTGGGACGATTACGCTGGAAGGGATAGGTCATATTGGTATAGATAGGTGTGCCGAACCCTTGCGTCTGCCAGTTGCCTGGCACCGTGATGTCGTCCCAAAGACTCACGTCATAGTCCTCATGCTCAAAGCCCACAGGTCGTGAGTCGGGGTCTTTGCTCCAACGGAACTTCCAGCGTCCGTCGAGACTGATAATCTCCTTGCATTCCTTCTGTTTCGAAGGCAACTGGAGGGTAGCATGATAAGGCAGTTTATTGATGCCTAACACAAAGGGATTCTCCCAGTCTTTGGGTTGGGCCTGAGCCTGCATAGTGAGCAGGGCTGATAAAGCGACGAGGACTTTTTTCATCTGTTACTTGGTTTTGATGGTGATGTTTGCGGTGGGCAGACTGCTCTTGATACTGACCTGAGCCTTGCCTTGGGCATGACTGCTACGGACTACCAGCAAGGCGCGCCCCTTCCACGTGGTGACATGCGACGAGGTGTAGGGCTCGGTGTCCTTCAGGTCGGCAGAAGCGAACGACAATAAAGAACCCTGGCCCTTGACGATGGCCTCGCAGGGGATGGCGGCATCAGGACAGACACGGCCCTGCTTGTCGACCACCTCAAGGGTGATAAAGGTAAGGTCCTGACCATCGGCTGTCATCACGGTCTTGTCGGGGGTAAGACGCAGACGGGCGGGAGAGCCAGCGGTAAAAAGACCCACCCCCGCCCCTCCCTGCTTAGGGAGGGGAGTAGAAAGTTCGGCACGAAGAGTGCCAGGCTCGTAGTTTACGGTGAAGACGGCCTTGAACTCAGTATCGCGGCTAACCTGCTTCGTGCCAACGAGTTTGTCATTAAGATAAAGTTTCACCTCGGGCTGTTTGGTATAGACCTCCACTTCAATGGGTTTCCCCTCCCAGCCTGGCCAGTTCCAACTCTCCCATGTGGGCCACACACTCCAGGAAGTCGTGTTTATCTTGCCACGATAACCATCGGGTTCCTTGACAGCAAGGTAAAGAATTCGCTCTTCACTATTCCACAGCATCTCCCTATAGTGACTAATGGGCTTGCGCCAACCAGTGATATCGACATCGCCGCAATAGGCACCGTGCCATTCGGGCTGTCCACCGTCTACCCAGTGTTCGCCAGGACGTTCTCCATCGTAGTAGTTACGACCTATGCCGCTTTCGCCCAGGTAGTCGAGGCCCGTCCACACAATATCGCCAATGATATAGGGATAGTCATGCACCAGTTTCCAATTGCTGAAGGCATCGCGCGGATAACTCTCCGTTTGCCACATCACACGCTTGGGGTCGCGCTGATGGTCACTGGCGTGTTTGTGAATCATGTAGTTATAGCCGCCAATGTCGAGCGCCTCGAAATGTGGGTCGTAGATCTCCCAGTCGCTGTCCCAGGCACAAAGGGCCTCGGTCACAGGACGTGTGTCGTCAATCTCCTTGATGGCTGCCTTCAGCTTGCGAGCTGTGGTGACCACGCGGATATCCTTACGCTCGATGACCTCGTTGCCGATACTCCACGAGATGATGCTGGGGTGGTTCATGTCGCGCTCTACCATCGCATGGATATCCTCAAGATAGCACGAGTCGATAAGCGTGGAGTAGTCGTAGGGATTCTTCTGCGTGCGCCATCCATCGAAGGCCTCACCAATGACGAGCATACCCAGCGAGTCGCAGGCATCGAGGAAGGCACGCGTGGTGGGGTTATGTGACGTACGGATGAGGTTGAAGCCTGCCTCCTTCATCAGTTTCACCTTACGTATCTCGGCAGCATCGAAAGCCATCGCTCCCAGCACGCCGTCGTCGTGGTGTACGCAGGCGCCATTGATGAGCACCTTCTTGCCATTGAGCACGAAGCCGTTCTCCGCATCATACGAGAAGGTGCGGATGCCGAACTTCACATGACGTTCATCGATGACCTTCCCGTTGGACTTCAGTTTGACGATAGCCTCATAGAGATAGGGATTGTCAGGCGACCACAGATGGGGATTGTCGATGTTGTAACTCATCACAAAGGTGGCTACCTTTCCGTTTGGCAATGGTGTATTCTCTATCTTTCTTCGTTCAGACTTGTTGGTATCCACATTCACCATGGTCATACCCTTGAAGTCGCGTTTGGGTTGGTTGGCAACGATGACGTAAGGAGAGTAGAGATGCGGAGCGTTATCATGACGAAGGGTGAAACTGCCTCCCGCGAAACTGACGTCAACATCGTCTATCTGCTGGGTATTGCCTCCGTTGTTTTCCACCCAGACATTCATATCAACCCTGGCGTTCTTGGCATTAGCGTCGGCAGTCCAGATGCGCACACCATTATCGGCGAAATGCAACGCAGGCATCGTCTCCAGCCACACATGGCGATAGATGCCTGAGCCAGAGTACCAGCGGCAGTTGGGCTGCTCGCTGTTGTTGACCTTGACCACCACCTCGTTAAGTTCATTCTTCAATTTTAAAAAGCGTGTTACGTCAACCGTAAACGGTGTATAGCCATAGGCATGCTGTCCGGCTTTCTGTCCATTGACAAAGACCTCAGCCTTCTGATAGACACCCTCGAAATGGAGTTTTACGATGTCGGCATCGGGTGTGGCGAAGGTCTTGCGATACTCGCCCTTACCTCCCTGATACCAGCCGCCGCCCTCCTTGGTGGCACCCGTTTTGGGGTCAGGAGCATCATAAATGTCCCAGTCGTGGGGCAGATTCACCTGCATGGTCTTGCCATTACGTAAAAACTGCCAGTTGTCGTCAAACAACTGCCTGGTCTGTGCTGTGCCGCTGATGGTCAACAAACAATAGCCAAGTGTTAGAAACAATAATCTTTTCATATCTAATTCTTTTATCTCAATTTATCCTTATTCCGTATAGTATAAGTGCCCGCCTGATAATCCTTTGCATTGGTATCGCCAGGCAGAGTTATCGTGGCAGTAGTCCCCGTGGGGATCGTAAAAGTCCATATCCAGTCGTCGCCCACGTATTTCCAATGGCTTTCTATAAGGCCTGCTGCCGAATGGTAGATGGCATCGAGGTGGTCCAGACGACGGTCAGGAACGGGCTTCATGATGATATGCTTAAATCCAGGATGAGCAGGGTCGGAGGCGATACCTGCACAAGTCTGCCAAATCCACTGGCACACGGCTCCATAGGCATAATGATTAAAGCTGTTCATGCCGTTAGGTCCCATGCCGTTTTCCTTCGTATAACTGTTCCAACGCTCCCAGATGGTGGTGGCACCATTATCGACAGAGTACAGCCAACTGGGGTTCTTGCGCTGGAAGAGCAGTGTGTAGGCCACATCAGTCATACCGTTGTCAGTCAGTGTTGGCATGAGGATGGAGGTCCCCAGGAACCCCGTCTGCAGGCATTCACCATGCTCTCTGAAGTTCTGGCGCAGACGCTCAATCATCTTTGTCTTTGTCTCGCCCTCGAAGAGATTGTTCTTAAGGGCGAAAAGCGCAGGTGTCTGCATGGTGTTGAGGATATCGCATATAAACGTACCATCACCATTGAAGAATCGCTTGCGCAGATAGTTCTTCGCTTCGCTGACCATTATTTCGTATTCTGCAGAGTTCCTACCTGTAGCCTTCGCCATGTCGCACATCATCGCAGCATCGATAACCCAATAGGATGCACCTAGATAGTTCCAATACTCGATAGCCTCTGGCTTAGGATCATTACCGTCGAAGGCGCTACGCCCACAGGTTTCCAGCGGCTCATAGCTCAGCCAGTCACCCCACTGGTAGTTGCCATTTTCCTTTATAATGGCTTGATGATCATACTTAGTTTGGTTAACATGGTCCATATATCGTCTCATCGACTCCCAGCTCTCTTCGATAATCGATTTGTCGCCAAACTGCTTCCATACAGTCCAGGGCACGATGATGCCGGCATCCGACCAGCCGAAACGCATATACTCATTACTCCATGAGCCGTACTGTCCTGGAGGAGCCACGCTGGGATAACCTCCCTCGTCATTCTGCGAGTCGCGCAAGTCGTGCAGCCATTTGTGGAAGAAACGATTGGTATTGGCGAAGAACGTACCCGTCTCGCAAAACACCTGCGTATCGGCTGTCCACCCCAGTCGCTCGTTGCGCTGCGGACAGTCGGTAGGCACGCTCAGGTAGTTGGAGCGCATGCCCCAGATGGTATTCGAGACAAGCTGGTTCACGAGGTCGTTGCCTGTGGTGATATGGCCCGTCTCCATCTCGGGCGTGATACTGCTGACAGGAACCGACTGTATGCTTTCAATCATGACCTCATCAGTGGCGGTAATGTCGAGATAACGGAAGCCAAAGAAAGTTTGACAAGGGGTGTAATCCACAACTTTCTTGCTGTTGGCAAAAGTATAATCCAGTCGGATACTCTTGTCGTGAATGCGCAGGTTGCGGCGATGGATGCTACCTTCTGGCCCATCCATACCACGACTCTTGGCACCTTTGCCATCGTTCAGCAGTTCGGCGGGCAGGCAACTGAGTTGCGTACCCTCTTTGGCTTTAAAACGAAAAGAGGGAACCGCTGCGCAGTTCTGTCCAAAGTCGATGACGAGGTGCTCGCCCTTATTGACAACCATTCTCTGGCCGTCTTTATACTCACGGCCTATAACAATTATGCCATATTCATCTTCGCTTTCGTCCTTCACCTTAGAAAAGACGTATGCACGTTTAGGGTTGAGTGCCCACTCATTGATGTGATAGATCTCCGCGCCACAGTTGGGAACGATAACACCTTTATATTCCTTGCTTATGGAGGGTATTGACAGCTCAAGGGCATTTCCAAATGGTACAAGAAGTCTTGCATCATACTCCTCACCATCAAAAATAGCGGCATGTCTCACAGGACCAGCGATGCCTGCTTTCCAATCCTTTGTGTTAGTGCCATACAGGCGTTTCGTTCCGTCAGCAAACGTCAGTTCCAGCACACCACGGAAGGCACACTTCTGTCCGTACATGCCATTCGAACCGCTGGGTGTGATAATCTTGTCGGCCCACCAGCCTGGTGTCACCTGCGCAGACAAGGTATTATCTGCCCCTTTCTTCTTAAAAAAAGCCTTCGTCACATCGTAGGTAAACGAGTATTTCGTCTTGCTGTGGTGCGAGAAACCTGGACGCAGTACTTCCTTACCAATGCACTTGCCGTTGACATACAGTTCGTTTACACCCAAACTGGTGGTCATCCACAAGGCGGTCTTCACTTTTTTCTCATTCGTGATGCTTGTTACAAACCAGTTGGCACCATCGGCTGCACGTGTATGTTCATCCACACGCCCTTGCACCTCAGGCGCATCTGCCACGCAAATCCACTCTGATTCATTCCATGCCTCGTTAGACAACGATATTGTCTGTGCGACAGAAGTCATCGAGAACAGCGCAATCATGATAGATATCAAAATCTTTTTCATCTTCAAGGTGTTTACTTTTTTCTTTCAGGCACAGAGAAGTACTGTAATAATGGTTACTTTATTCATAAGAGATTTTCTGGATGATTTGTCCCGGGTCAATAATAGAAAGGGTGATTGTATGGTTCTGGCGATTCTTGTCAAGGGGTAGCGTCACCACGAACTCCTTGCGGTTTTCGAGAACCTGCAACTTCCATTCCGGTCCCCACTCCTTGAAGACGTTCTCGCAGACGACGGCCTCGCCACCATCGACACTAACCTTGAAGCGATTGGATCGGCTGCTGGATACAGGCCACATGGGAACGACGCTGATGCAGAGCTTGATGTCTGATGTCTGAAGGCTGATGTCTGACGGGAGAGCGATATCGATACTGCCTGTTGCCTCGCTGAGTGGTTGTCCCATCTGCAGAGCCTGCCAGTCGGTACCAATGCCTTCGATGAGGCGGAAGGGTTCGCTGACGGCAAGTGACGAGAGGTCAATGACGTTGTTGAATTCCGGATGGTGCTGCTCTGCTGGCAGTCGGTAGGCCGTGGTAGGCTTGTCGCTGAGTTCTGGCATCATCTGGTACTTGGCGCAGAAGCCAGGGGGAAGCTCACTCATCATCTCAGCCCATTTGCCGTCGAGTTGTTCGTTGTATTTCTTGCGTAGCTGTTCCAGTTTGTCTTGCGCGTCGAGGGCCATCTCGGCATAGGCGGCATGGCCTGTCTCGTGGTTGCGCTGGGCATAGAGGAACTTACGGTTCATCTGGTAGGCAGAATGTACGGCATAGCCCAGCATCTCGAAGAGTGCAGGACAATAACTGGGGTCGATGCTCTGTTCTATCATGTCGTAGACCTCGCAGATGTTCTCGTAGTCCATGAGTCGTTTCTGGGCCGTGCCTGTGTCGAACGAGAAGTCCGTATCGTGCAGGCGGTTCTCCTCGTTGCTGCTCCATTCATATTCATAGCCCATGAACTCTGGCTTGCGGTCCCACGCCAAACGGTAATAGTTATCGAGAATAAACTGAAATTGAGAATTGAGATTACCTTTGTTGTTTGTAAAGAGCTTGGCGAGCCACTGGGCCTGGTAGCGGTTCACATTGTCGAAGTTGAAAGCCTCGAAGTCATAGGCCATATCGAAGAACTGCTGCATCTCAACCTCCATAGGTTTGATGTCGCCTATGTTGAGCAGCCAATAGCGGTCGGCACCAGCATCGTAGGCCTTCTTCAACTCGTGGTACATCAGCACGGGAGCCGTACTTGGCAACCAGAGATAGTCGTGAGGCGTGCCGAGGTAAGAAATATGATAATACACGCCGCTATGTCCCTTGCGTCTCTGTTCTTCAGTATTGCTTACACGCTTCATATAGCCGTAGTTATCATCAGGCCATACAAGGGTGATATCCTCAGGTACCTTCAGTCCTGCGTCGTAGATGTCGAGGGTCTCCTTGTAGGGTACGAAGATCTGGGGCAGATTGGTAGCTTTCGTCTTCTTGTATTTCTCGAGGATGCCACGCTGCTTTTCAAACACCTTTTCAAGGGTGCGGGCGCGTACCTTCGGGTCCTTACTGCCTTTCATGGCCTCGTCGTGCAGACCACGCATACCCATCGTATAGATGTTGTCATACTGGGCCGTCTCGCGGATGCGGTCGTCGAGTTTCTTGAGGATGGTGGCGCTGTTGGTCTCGTAGTTCCATTCGCCATCGCGGGCTTTGTCCCACTCAGATAGGGCGGCGTTGTTAAAGAGCAACGGCTCACAATGACTGGTAGTAATCATGATGCCCCACTTATCGGCTACCACCTGACTCTCAGGATGGCTATAGAAGGCACCTGTGCACGAGTGCATCGCTGGTGCCAGCATGTTGCCTTTCAGACGGAGAATGAGTTCACAGACCTTGTCGTAGGTCTTAGGACCGATATCTGCGAGTTCCTTCTCAAAGGTCTTCGCTGCCCACGTCTTCAGTCCCCAGTCCTCATCGTTGATAAAGATGCCACGATACTTGATGGTGGGCGAGGCGCTGACGTAGTTTTCCTCGTAACTATAAGCGCGCCTGTTGCCCTTATCCACAGGAACATCGGCCCACCAGTACCAAGGACTGACACCTATCGCCTCGCTCACATGAAAGACACCATAGGCCAGACCTCTGGCATCGGAACCCGTGATATAGAGGTTGCCGTTTTTCGTTTCGATGGCATAGCGCTCCCAAGACCCTCGCAGTTCATGGCGAGGCTCACTGGTATCTACTGTACGGAGAATGATATGTTGCTCTGATGAGGGTAGATAGGCCATTTGATAAAGACTGCGTGCACCTACCACCTCAGGTCTCGTGCCCGACACCCGTTCGATGTCATCGGCCAACACCTGTGCCATTTGCTTCACCAGCGGTGCATCTTTTTTATGATATACGATGGTCGCTTTTGTTAGGTCCACTGTGGTAGGAGTGGCCTGCACAATCATACTGAAAATCAGCCCAAAAGTCAATAAGATAGTCTTCATGTAAAATATCAAACCTTACTTTTCTGTAATTACTTCTACGTCACTATATCCCATGCGTTCGCCTTGTGCCAGTCGAAGTCCTTCCACACGGATGACCTTGGCACGGGTGGGCTTACAGCGTACGGTCTGCCAGATGGGGTTGTTCACGATGTTTGAGAACTCGCCCTCGCCAATCGTCTCCCACTTCTGCCAGTCGGTGGTGGCAGAAATGCGATAATGAGTGACGAGACCTTCCTTAGAATCCTGCGGTGGTAGGTAGCGAAACCCCGTGACATTAGCCTCATCATTAAGGGTGACGAACATCATCTTGTCGGCACCGAAGAAGATGTAATAGTCTGATGCGTGCTTCTCGCCGCTATCGGGGATGTCTTGGGTGATGTCGGGTGCCAGATAGACCGACGTGCGTGTGATGATTGGCTCGCACTTCGATTCAAGAATGGTGAAGCGCAGCTTTGTTGCCGTCACCTTGGGGAAGCAGATGATGCGACGATGGCCGATAGTGGTCAATCCGTCACCATTATCCACGAGTTCATCTTTTAAAGGTACCCATTTTCCATCGACCTCAGCTTCTAAAGAAAACTTTTTGACGCGCTGGCCATAGCGGATGTCCTCCTCAGCCACAAAGCGGTTGAAGGTGGTAGGCTGGTTAAAGTGTAGAGTGTATAGTGTAGAGTTTGCTGCCGCACTGGATTCACTGGCAGTAGGAGCGGCTGTAGCAAACTCTACACTATCCACTTTACACTCTCCATTAACAAACACCTCGTCAATCATCTTCTTGAAAGCGATGCCACGCAGCGAGTCCGTGGGATGGATGCGCCCGTTGGGAGCGATGGGGAAGTTGAGCAGCAGGCACGAGTTACGACCTACCGATTTATAATAGGTGTCCATCAACTTCGACAGACTCTTCACGTTCTCGTTCTCCGTCTCATGGTAGAACCATCCCGGACGGATGCTCGTGTTGGTCTCGCCTGGACACCACACGTTACCGTCTTCCACACCGTAGTGCAACATGTGGTAAGGCACATCGCCCTCTTTGTTCAGCAGACTCCAGTTCGTCTCGCCGATATTGCCAGCCTCAGTACCCACCCAGCGCAGGTCGCCACGATCGCTACCGTCGTTCCAGATGAGACATTTGGGTTGCAGCTCGCGAATCATCTTGTAGGTCTCTGGCCACTCGTAGTAGGTCGTGCGGTCAATCTTGCGCACTTCATTGGCACCGCCATACCATCCGTCGCCACCGTTGGCGCCATCAAACCATACCTCGAAGATATCGCCATAATTAGTCAGCAGCTCGCGCAACTGGTTACGGAAATAGGTCACATATTCGGGCTTGCCATAGTCTTTATGATTTCTATCCCAAGGTGAAAGGTAAACAGCAAACTTCAGCCCCTCCTCACGACAGGCGTCAGCCAATTCCTTCACCACATCTCCCCTGCCCTGCTTCCAGGGTGTGTTCTTCACAGAATACTCAGTATATTTCGAGGGCCACATGCAGAAGCCACAATGATGTTTGGCTGTGAAGATTATACCTTTCATGCCTGCCTGTTTGCACACTCGTGCCCATTGACGGCAGTCAAGGTCTGAGGGATTAAACAATTTCAGGTCCTCATTGCCATACCCCCACTCCTGATCCGTATAGGTATTGAGCGAATAATGGATAAAGGCATACATCTCCATCTCCTGCCACCGCAACTGGTTTTCGGAAGGCAAAGGCGGACACAATGTCTGTGCATGCGATGGAAAAGAGACAAGAAGGAAGGCAGCGATGAGTGCCGAAAGTAGGATATGGACTTTTTTCATATTATCTGATGTATTTCTTTCCATTCAAAATATAAACACCTTTTGTAGAAGTATTGTTTAAAGGCCGCCCCTGCAGGTCGTAGGCGATATCTGTTGCGAATGTGTCTCGAACTACATGACTGATGCCAGTATAGGGCCAGTCAACAGAAGCACAACCATTGATGATACCATCGAGGGCCAGTTGGTTGAATACTGTAAGTGTCTTACGGTTCAACACATCCATCGAGGGGCGCTGACAGTAGTTGGTATCCCATACGAAAGGTACAACACCATTATGTACAGCATAGCGACAAAGGGTATAGTACCAGGAGTAGATACTGGCATCATGCTTATCTTGGTCCTCACCTTCTGGCATCACACGCCAAAGAGTTCCAAACTCTCCCATGATGACGGGAATACCCTTCGAGGTGTATTTGTTTTTCATCTGTCTCATCTGACTCTGCATATACGACTCCTCGCCCCAAGTGGCGTTATGTATTGAGCCGCTAACATGATTACCGCTTCCCCAATAGTAAGCCTGGTTTCCCCACGATTCGTCCTTAGTCATCATGGTGAAATTATAAGGAGAATAGAAATGTACCTCAAGCATCATAGCATTAGACACGTTGTCTTGAGGCATCACATCATAGTTAGTAGCCAAGTCAACACTGGTGCTGGGAGCCTGCACCACAAGTACTCGCTTGGCATTATTGCCACCCGTCTGACGTACTGCATTAACGAAAGCCTGCTCATAGCGTATCAGTGTGGCAATGTCGCCCTCCTTGTCGTTGCTATTGTCACCAGCAGCATCAGGTTCGTTCATGCCAGCAAAGAGCAATCGGTGATCGTAGTCACGAAAGCGGTTGGCAATCTGCTTCCACAGCATCCCCATGATAAAACAATTCTTACTGACTGACGACTCGGTACGTTCTGCAAAGGAGCGCTCTACCCAATTATTGTCAGTATGATCATTGAGCACCACATAGAGACTATCCTTCAAACAATAGTCCACTATCTGCTGCACCCTGTCCAGCCAGTTGCTGTCTATGTTATAGTTCGCATCACAATGTACGAACCAAGAACAAGGTATGCGCACGGAACGGAAGCCTTGTGCCTTAACAAAGTCGATGATGGCTTGTGTGGTCTTTGAACCTTGCCAAGCTGTCTCCCAGTTGATGGGGTTACTAATCCAGTCACAGGGACCAGGCTCCAACGTATTTCCAAGATTCCAACCCGGATACATTTCGGCAGCCATCTCCATAGCCGTGGGCCATGATGTATCCGATGCCGACTGTGCTGAAGCGGTGAAAGGCATCAGTAGTGTCAACAGCAAAAAAAAATGTTTCATTTTGCTCATCATAAAAGCGTAATATTCAGTTTTTTAAGTTTACGTTGCAAAGTTACAACTTTTTTTCCAATTAGAAAGGAAATAATGTCTTATAAAAAGTAAATAATGTTTCATTGGCAACATTTTTGTCTTCCGCGCAACATGATTTCTCGCGCCGCATGGTTCGTGGCTTGTACATCAGAAATGGGAAAAAGTATGTTAAATAAGCTGCTGATTCGGAAATAAAATCGTATATTTGCAGCGTGAGAAGGTGGTCAGGGACCTGCAGAGTTCATTCGTACCATCCGCATCAAACGCGGCAGAGCCCTCCTGGAAACTTCGCAGATGCAAGTCACGGAGATAGCCTATGCCGTAGGCTTCACCACGGTGAAGAGCTTCACCATGAACTTTAAGGCCGAATACGGCATGACACCCTCAGAATATAAACAGAAAACATAAAAACGTTCTACATAACGACATGAAAGATTTCAGACTCGTGGCAT
Source organism: uncultured Prevotella sp. (assembly GCF_946407605.1). GTDB lineage: Bacteria > Bacteroidota > Bacteroidia > Bacteroidales > Bacteroidaceae > Prevotella. Next base: position 85,725 of record NZ_CAMJOS010000009.1, on the reverse strand, counting down.
TTCTTGCCCTCACCTGTTTCGCACTCACGGCAGCTGCTGCCGATGTAAAGACCCAAGGTAACATCGTCACCATACATCCCGATGGCGGCCAGTCGAAAGTGGTCCGACTGGAGGTTATCAACGACAACATCATCCGCGTGCGGGCTACCTCGAAAGACCAACTGCCGCAGAAGCCCCAGAGCCTCATGATTGTGCCACAACAGGCGCCTGCCAAGGGCAGCTATAGCATCGAGGAAAGCGACGAGACGGTAACGGTAAAAGCTAAGAACGTCAGCGCTGTGGTCAGCAAGGCTACGGGCCATATTGAGTATTTCGACAGCAAGAATGTGAGACTGGCTAACGAGGACTGTAAGCGTTTCTGGGACTATACCGTGCCTGAGCGCGAGCTGGGCATCAAGGGCGGCGTGCAGCCTACTGAGGAGCAGAAGCATGGCCTCTCGTGGCAGATGACCTTCAACTCGCCTGACGACGAGGCTTTCTACGGCCTGGGTCAGCACCAGTCGGAAGAATTCAATATGAAGGGCAAGAACGAGGACCTCTTCCAGTATAACACCAAGGTGTCGATTCCTTTCGTGCTGTCCAACAAGGGCTACGGTTTGTTGTGGGATGCCTATTCGTATTGTCGTTTTGGCAATCCCAACGATTACCTGCAACTGAACCGTGCCTTCAAGCTCTACGACAAACAGGGTCGCGAGGGTCACCTCACAGGCACCTACGTCGATGCAAGAGGCAAGACGCTGGTACGCGACGAGGACTCTCTTTATTATGAGTATGGTACACCCGCCAAGTCTGAGATTGCCCTGAAAACTGATAATGGCGGCATCAAGAACCTGCCGCAGGGTTTCAATCTCGCTGGCGCCAATGTCGTCTACGAAGGTTTCATCGAGCCTCTGAAGAATGGGAGTGCCGACAATAATTCTCAATTCTCCATTCTCCATTATCAATTTATTTTGTACTACGCTGGCTACATCCGCGTGTATATCGACGGCAAGGAAGTGGTGGCTGAACGCTGGCGCACGGCGTGGAACCCAAATGCATATAAGTTTAATGTGTCCCTGCGGCCAGGCAAACGTGTACACCTGCGCATAGAGTGGCAGCCCGATGGCGGCGAGTCGTACTGTGGCCTGCGTGTGGCCGACCCTCAATTTTCAATTTTCAATTCTCCGCTCGGCTCTGCCGCTTCGCTCGGCGAAGAACTTTCAATTTGGTGCGAGATGGCTCAGGATATGGACTATTACTTCATTGCTGGCGAGAACTTCGACAAGGTTATCTCTGGCTATCGTACGCTGACAGGCAAGGCCTCGCTCTATCCCAAGTGGGCGCTGGGCTTCTGGCAGAGCCGTGAGCGCTATAAGACGCAGGATGAGCTACTATCCACGCTGGCTGAGTTCCGTCGTCGCCAGATACCCATCGACAATATTGTGCAGGACTGGAACTACTGGCCTGAGGACCAGTGGGGCAGCCACGAGTTCGAAGCCTCGCGCTACCCCAACCCACAGCAGATGCTCGACAGCGTCCACCAGATGCATGGTCGCTTCATGATTAGTGTCTGGCCTAAGTTCTACGTCAACACCGACAACTACAAGGAGCTCGACGCCAAGGGCTGGATGTACAACCAGAGTCCCACCGACGATATCCACGACTGGGTAGGCCCTGGCTATAAGAACGGTTTCTACGATGCCTACGACCCCGAAGCCCGCAAGGTGTTCTGGCGCCAGATGGACGAAAAGCTCTATACTGGCTTGAGTAAATCGATCGATGCCTGGTGGATGGATGCCTCCGAGCCCAATGTGCGCGACTGCACCCCCATGTGGTATCGCAAGGCCCTCTGCGGCCCCACAGCCCTAGGCACGTCAACAGAATACTTCAATGCCTATTCCCTCGTCAATGCCATGGCCATCTACGACGGACAGCGCAACACGTGGAAGAAATCGTCAAATCGAAAATCGTCAAATAGTCCAATAAACGAGCCTCGTGTTTTCCTCTTGACTCGTAGTGGCTTTGCAGGTTTGCAGCGCTACTCCACCGCCACGTGGAGCGGCGACATCGGCACCCGTTGGGAGGATATGCGTGCACAGATGACGGCAGGTCTGAACTACTCGCTTTCTGGCATCCCCTTCTGGGGCATGGACCAGGGCGGCTTCTGCGTTGAGAACCGCTATGTAAGGGCCCAGCAGTTGTTCGACCGCACGGGTCAGGAAAACGAAGACCTGAAGGAGTGGCGCGAGTTGCAATGCCGCTGGAACCAGTTCGGCGCCTTCATCCCCCTCTTCCGCAGTCACGGCCAGTGGCCGCTGCGCGAGATTTGGAACATTGCGCCTGATAACCATCCAGCCTATAAGTCGTTCGTCTATTACGATCGTCTGCGCTATCAGCTCATGCCCTACCTCTACTCACTGGCAGGCTGGGCACACTTCCGCGACTACACCCTGATGCGTGCCTTGGTCATGGACTTCAACGGCGACGAGAATGTGAAGGATATAGGCAACCAGTGGATGCTCGGTCCTGCGCTGATGGCCTGTCCTGTTGGCTATTACAAGGCTCGCAACCGCTCCGTCTACTTCCCTCGCCAATGCGGCTGGTACGACCTTTATTCAGGCCAATTGATAATCGACAAAGGAGAATCAACGGCGGCAGCAAATTCTCAATTCTCAACTCTCAATTCTCCGCTCGACTCTGCCGCTTGGCTCGTCCAAGAATTCACGAGCCGCAGGCTCGTCGTCTCCGCCCCTTATGAGCGTATCCCAGTCTTTGTGCGCGAGGGTGCCATCATTCCCTTCGGCCCCGAGATGCAATGGAGCGACGAGAAGGCTCCTGAGCTCATCAACCTCTATGTCTATGGAGGTCAGGACGGTGAGTTCCAGCTCTATGAGGACGAAGGCACCAACTACAACTACGAGCAGGGTAAGTACGCCACCATCGACATCCGCTACGACGACACGCGTCATACCGTCACCATAGGTCCTCGTCAGGGCAAGTTCCCAGGCATGCTTCTCCATCGTCGTTTCAACATCGTGTATGTCACAAAGGAGAAGCCCCAGCCCCTCAACCTCCAGAACCCACAAGGTCAGCTGGTAGATTACAGCGGCAAGGCCCTTACCATCCAGTTATAGTAATTGTTCTTAATTTTAGTTGTAAAAGTTCGGGAATAAGAAGATTTTTTACTACCTTTGCCGCAAGTTTTAGAAATTAATAGGTATTTTGATTCAAAACATAAGAATATGGCAAAGATAAAGACAATAGGTATTTTGACGTCGGGTGGCGACTCCCCCGGCATGAATGCGGCCATCCGTGCCGTGACACGTGCAGGCATCTGCAACGGCTTTAATATCAAAGCTATCTATCGTGGTTACGATGGACTCATCAAGGACGAGGTAAAGACGTTTACCACCGAGGATGTCAGCGGCATCATCACCCGTGGCGGCACCATCCTAAAGACTGCTCGCTCAAAGGAATTCATGACACCCGAGGGTAGGCAGAAGGCCTACGAGACCTGTCAGAAGGAGGAGATCGACGCCCTCGTCGTCATCGGCGGCAACGGCTCGCTCACCGGCGCCTGGAACTTCGGCGTGGAGTTCGACTTTCCCTGCATCGGTCTGCCCGGCACCATCGACAACGACCTCTATGGCACGGATGCCACCATCGGCTACGACACCACGATGAACACCATCATGGAGTGCGTGGACCGCATACGCGACACGGCGAACTCTCACGAGCGCATCTTCTTCGTTGAGGTGATGGGTCGCGATGCAGGCTTCCTGGCTCAGAACTGCGCCATCGCCTGTGGTGCCGAGGCTGCCATCGTTCCCGAGGAGACTACCGATGTGGATCAGCTGGCCGCCTTCATGGAACGCGGTATCCGTAAGTCGAAGAAGTCGTGCATCGTCATCGTTAGCGAAAGTCCCAAGTGCGGCGCCCTCTACTATGCCGACCGTGTAAAACACGAGTTCCCTGGCTTCGACGTTCGCGTGTCAATCTTAGGACACCTGCAGCGTGGTGGCTCACCCTCGGCTCGCGACCGCATCCTGGCCTCTATCACTGGCGTAGGTGCCATCCAGGCCATCAAGCAGGGTCAGCGTAACGTGATGATTGGCGTCCGCAACAACGAAGTGGTCTATGTGCCCTTCTCGGAGTGCATCCGTACCGATAAGCGTTTCGACAAGCGCCTCATCACCGTGCTCGACGAGCTAAGTATTTGATTATGGGCGAAGTTCCGAGCTTTGCTCGCCTGAGCACCTATAAAAGAAAGCAATGAGCGAAGAAATACAGAAAATAAATCTGAATGATTATATTCAGACTGGCGAGGGCGGGACGGCTCTTACCTATACTAAGAAGGAGGTCTCTCGTTGGCAAAACTCTATAGACCAGGCTTCGAGGCCGATAGGGCCAAGGCCGAGTTCCTGACAGCCCGCGCCGTGTTCGACATGGGCATCCCGTCGCCAAAGCCCTACCGTATGATTACCGATGGCGAAAGGAGCGGAGCCGAGTACGAACTGATCAAGAACAAACGCTCATATACACGCATCATCTCGCAAGAGCCCGAGCGTCTGGAGGAAATATCGCTGAAGTTTACGCGTATGGCCCTTGAACTGCACGCCAAGCAGGCCAACACCACGCTGCTCGGCTCATACAAGCAGCGCATAGAGCGTTTCTACCGTGAGAAGAATCGAGTGCCTGAGGACTACAAGCAACGTGCCCTGAAGTTCCTGGAAACCGTGCCCGACACGCCACACTGCTTGCATGGCGACCTGCACATCGGCAACATCATAACTGACGGCAAGCGCGACCTCTGGATAGACCTGGGCGAATTTGCTTACGGCGCCCCTGAGTGGGACCTGGCGCAGCTATGGACCATGTGCCACAACATGCCTGACAATAGGGTTCAGCACATTTTCCATATCACACACGAGCAGATGAAAGCCCACTGGGACATCTTCTTCCCTGCCTATCTCGGCACGTCAGACCCGCAAGCCATCGACGAGGCCACCAAGCGCCTCCTACCCTACTACGCCGCCAAGGTCCCCTACATGTTCGACATGATCTTCAACGCTCCCATGCCAGACGCTGCCCTGCAGAAAAACATGAAGAATTTTTGCTAGCTTTGCAATAAAAATCACTCCATGTATATCGATGAAGTAATTGAATGATAAGAAAAGTGAGTATGAAAAAGATTTTTTCCCAAGTATTATTGTTTTTCTGCCTGATGTTTGCAATGGCAGCACAGGCCGATGTGTTAGGAGATTATAGTTTCGTGGGGACATTGGGTGATAAGATTCCCGTCAGGTTGAAATTTGCCGTCAACGGTGAAGAGATTGCTGTGGGTGAGATCTATTATCCCAAGGCAAAGCACCCTGCGCCCATATTAGTGGTTGGTGCTCCAACGAACGATGAAGGCTGGTACAGTCTGAAAGAATACCAAAGCGACGGCACCATCACAGGAATAATGCAGTTCAAGATTGTGGAAAATGATAACGAGGAACCCTATATCTCTGAAGGCACCTGGACGAATCCGAAAACAGTGAAATCGCTGCCTATGAAGAACTTCACGACGAATGATGATGCCCAGACCGGACGTATCGATGTGACAGACTATCTTGACTACGAGGACCCACAGAACATCGGACGTGAGTATGCCTATTCCATCTGGAATCCCCGTTATAACGCTATGATGGGCGGCACCGTGAAGTTCCGTGGAGCAGGCAAGTACAAGCTACATTTCGAGGTGTGCAATGCGCCTGGCAATATAGCTGAGGGAAAGAGTGACCTTAACCGTCCTGCGGTACTGGGCGAAGCAACCCACGACTATTTCTATTATGATAATGTCAACGAGTGCGGCTATAGCTTCAGTGCCCATTTCTTCAAGAAGTTCGTGGTATTGAAGTCTACCACGGTGTTGTATGATAAACTCAAATGTTTCGGCATGGGCGTAGCCTTCGATGGTGTATATATCAAAGTAGTACAATAGCACAAAATAAAAGAGGGTGCAGAACACCCTCTTTTATTATTTCATACCCGTCATCTGGTAGTTCTCAAGACGGCGCTGGGCCATGGCCTCGTACTTGGTACCTGGACGGCCGTAGTTGGCATAGGGATGGATGCTAATGCCGCCACGAGGGGTGAACAGTCCTACGACCTCGATATACTTGGGCTGCATGAGGCGCACCAGGTCTTTCATGATGACGTTGACACAGTCTTCGTGGAAGTCGCCATGATTGCGGAAGGAGAAGAGATAGAGCTTGAGGCTCTTCGACTCCACCATACGCTCGCCAGGCATGTAGAGTATCTTGATTTCGGCATAGTCGGGCTGACCCGTGATGGGGCAGAGCGAGGTGAACTCAGGACAGTTGAACTGCACCCAGTAGTCGTTTTCGGGGTGTTTGTTCTGGAAGGTCTCCAGCACCTCGGGTGCATAGTCGGACTTATATTCAGTCTTGCGGCCCAGCGATTGCAGGCCTTCTTTTTCGCGTTCGTTGCTCATAATGATTGGATATTAATATTCAAATGTATAGTCGATACTGTCGCCGTGACGGGTGACGGTGAGTTTCTGCACGCTCTTGTCAGCATTGAGGGCAGCAGCGACGGTGATATTGTCGGCTGCATTCTGGAAGGTGGCAGCACTAACGATATAGGAGCTGCGACACAGGCGATAGAGCGACGCCAGCAGGTAGGGGTTGCATTGCTCGGCACCAAGGATGAGCTGGTTGACATCGACAGACTGATGGCGGTTGTCAGCGTTGCTATACTTGAATGCCATGTTCTCGCTGGCCACCACATAACCCTGACTGTTCTTGGCCTGATAGCGCAGGCTGTCGGCGATATTGATGCTGTCGGGATGAGAGGCGGCATTCATCTGCAGGAAGCCGTAGCCCTGATAGGCGCCATTGCTGTGGTGCTCCTCGAAATTGAAGGCGAGGCTGGCAGAGCCGGCATACATCAGGCTGTAATAGGTCTGCTCGGCAAAGACGATGGTGTCGCCACTACCGCCCAAATCCCTGGGCTGATAGTTGTTGGTATAGGTGGCCGACAGCTGCAGGCCCTGCGAGTTGACACGCATGGTCTGGGCGTAGTCGTTATAGGTGAACTCAAGGTTGCGGAGCGGTGTGCCGTCTTTCGAGATAACCACGGTGAGGGGGCGATAGTAATCGTCGTAGGTGAACTCGAAAAGACTGCCGTCGCTACCTGTGATTTTCTTCACCAGAGCGGCATTGCCAAAGGCACCGTTGCCGCGGGTAGCCACCTGAGTGAGTTTGAAGCTGACGTGGGTGTCGGAGTGTTCCTTGTCGAAGATGTCAAAGACAACATCGCGCGAGGATTCCGTGGTGTTCTGTGAGAAAATGATGGGAATGGTATAGCTTGTCATACCATTGCCCGAGTTTCTGTCGAGCTTGCACCAATTGGCTCCGCTGGTGGTGTTGATTTGCCACGAGCCGTAACTGGTGACAAAGAGCGTGTCTTTGTCGTTGTTGGCATAGAAATAGTTGCTCTTAACAGCGAGCTGTGGAAAACCGGCCTGATAGTTATCGTCGTTGCTGAGACACGAAGTCATCAGAGCTGTCAGGGCAGCAATGCCAAGAAATGATTTCATCGTTTTCATACGTTATCTTTGTTTTTAGTCATTATTTTCTTCTTCATCGTCGTCGTCCCAGCTGTCGAAATCGAAGCCGCCAAAACCCTCCATCGAGGGCATGACGAAGGCATCCATGGCGCGACGATCTTTCTTTGTGGGACGACCAGTGCCGCGGGCTCTGTCGACAAAGCCGCTGATGCGATTCATCTCGAGCAGCTCGTACTGGTCCTGTGGTGTTACATTCTCGTAGATCTCAGGTAGCAGCTTCGCCCCTACCCTTTGCTCGATGGTTTTGAGGATACGGAAGGAATAGGTTACAGGCGGCTTGCGCACGCTGATAACATCGCCCACCTTGACCATGCGCGACGGCTTGACATTGACATTATTCACAGCCACGCGACCGTTCTTGCAGGCATCGGCAGCAATGGTACGCGTCTTGAAGATGCGTGCCGACCATAGCCATTTGTCTATTCTTGCCTCATTCATGCGGTAGCAAATTTTTCACCTTTCACCTTTCACCTTTCACCTTTCACCTTTCACCTTTCACCTTTCACCTTCCCCAGCTTATTATACTGGTTCATAGTGATGTCGATACCAGCCAGCACGAAGCTTTTGATGATATCGACAGCCAAGTTGATAGAAGGCTGCAGCTCCTGCTGCTCCTCCTCACTATAGCGTCCCAGCACCCAGTCAATCTGTCCGCCACGGGCATACTCGTTGCCAATACCCATGCGCAGACGGGGATAGTCCTGACCTATGAGCTGCTGGATATGTCCCAAGCCATTATGACCACCATTTGAGCCGCTGGCCTTCAGACGAAAAGCACCAAGCGGCAGCGCCACATCGTCGCTGATGACCAGCAAGTGGCTCTGGTCGATATTCTCCTTGTTCAACCAATAACGCACAGCATTGCCGCTGAGGTTCATATAGGTGGAGGGCTTCAGCAGAAAGACCTTGCGGCCTTTGAGCGACGTCTCAGCCACAAAGCCGTAGCGACGGTCATCAAAAACGATATTGGACGCCTTTGCAAAAGCGTCCAATACCATAAAACCTGTATTGTGGCGGGTCATCTCGTATTCAGAGCCTACGTTGCCCAAACCAACAATTAAGTACTTTTCCATTACGAAACTTTAAGCCTTATTCAGCAGCAGCGGCGGCAGCAGCCTTCGATGCACGAGTCTCCTTAACTGAGCATACAACCACCTGAGCGGGAGTAGCCAGAGTAAGACCCTCGAAGCTCAGCTGACCCACCTTGATTGCCTTACCCAGACCCAGGTTGGTAACGTCGATGTCGAGAATCTCAGGAATCTGCTTATAGGGAGCGGTCACGTCAATCTTACGGATTGAGAGGTTCAGCTTACCACCATCGCGAACACCCTGAGCCAGACCATTGAGCTTAACGGGAATACCCACGGTGATGGGCTTAGTCTCGTTGATCTCGAAGAAGTCTGCGTGCAGCAGAGCATCAGATGTGGGGTGGAACTGCAACTCCTTCACGATAGCCTTATGCTCCTTACCATCGATAGTGATGTTAACGACATAAACATGAGGAGTGTAAACGACCTTGCGCAGCTCGGCGAAGCTGGCGGTGAAAGCCAGAGCCTCGGGCAGACCATTCTCACCCTTCTTCTCACCATAAAGGTTGCAGGGAACCAGACCTTCCTTACGAATCATCTTGGAAGCCTTCTTGCCAGTAGCCTCACGCTTCTGGCCATTGATTGCGATTTCTTTCATAACAGTTGTGTTACTCTAAATTAAGTTGTTTAACATTAAAATTACTGACTTAATTCGCCATCACACGAAAAAAGCGGGTGCAAAGGTACGAATAAAAATTGATAAATCACTACTCTTTCTACAAAAAAAACAAAAAAAGTGCGTTTTATTTGTGTAATAACGGAAAAATCACTAAATTTGCATCCGATAATAAACAATATACCGCATGATTAATAGAGAAATCATTAGAATCAAGATTGTTCAGTTAACCTACGCGTACTATCAAAACGGTAACAAGAACATTGACACAGCAGAGAAAGAGCTGTTCTTCAGCCTGTCGAAGGCCTACGACCTCTATAACTACCTGCTGGCACTCATGGTTGCCGTCACCAAAGAGTCGCGCCGACGCCTGGAGGTGCTCCAGACAAAAGCCGCACGTGAAGGTACAGCGGCACCCTCACAGAAATTTGCGTTTAACCGTTTTGCCCTGCAGTTAGAGAACAACAGGCAACTGAACGACTTCTTAGAAACCCAGAACCGTACTTGGAACGACACGCCAGAATTCATTGGTCGTCTGTTTGAACAGATTGAGCAGAGCCAGATTTATAAGGAATATATGGAAAGTGCCGAAGATAACTATGCCACCGACCGCGAGGTGTGGCGCAAGATTTATCGTAACCTGATTCAGGAAAACGATGATCTAGACCAACTGCTGGAGGAGCAGAGTCTTTATTGGAATGACGATAAAGAAGTGGTTGACACCTTCGTACTGAAGACCATCAAGCGCTTCGACGAAAAGAACGGCGACAAGCAGGAGCTGCTGGCCGAATACGACTCGGAAGAGGAGCAGGACTATGCCCGCAAGCTGTTTCGTGCCACCATACTCAATGCCGATGACTATCAGCGCATGATGACAGAAGCCTCGCGCAACTGGGACTTTTCACGTTTGGCCTATATGGATGTCATCATCATGCAGATAGCCCTGGCCGAGATGCTCACCTTCCCCAGCATCCCTGTCAGCGTTACCATCAACGAGTTTGTAGAGCTGGCCAAGTACTACTCTACCCCTCACAGCGCCTCTTACATCAATGGCATGCTCGACACGATTGCACGTCATCTGGTGAAGACTGGCAGACTGATGAAGCACATAGACGAAAAGAAATAACAACACATTATATTAATTATTAAACAAAATGACTAATCTCTTTTTAGCAGCACAGGAAGCCGGTCAGCAGGCTGGCAACGGCATGTTCATGACACTTCTCATGTTTGGTGCCATCTTCGCAATCATGTATTTCTTCATGATCCGTCCACAGCAGAAGCAACGCAAGGAAATTCAGAAGTTCCAGAACGAACTGACGGAGGGTACGGCAGTGGTGACTGGCGGCGGCATCTACGGCACCGTCAAGAGCATTGACATGGCCAAGAACACCGTTGACGTGAAGATTGCACGCGATGTGGTCATCACCGTTGACAAAGGCTTCGTCTATAAAGACACTGCCAGCACCAACTTGCAGAAATAACCATTAGCTCTATCACCCTTGAAAGGCTTGGGCATATTCCGCGCTATCAGACATTTCCTGTTCAGTAAAGCGAATAGGGAATTTCTGATTTTTTTTGCATTCCTCGTCATCTCGGGCATCTTCTGGCTTATGACGACGCTCAACGACGTGTACAGCAAAGAAACCGTTATGTGGGTGAAATATGTCAATGTACCAAAAAACGCTGTGATGACCTCCAACGAGACCGACAGTCTTCACATTACCATCAGCGACAAGGGATTCAATATCGTAAGTTTCCTCTATACTGCCAACAACGACGTGCTGGAGGTTGACTTCAACAGCTTTGCACAGACCAACGGTACAGGCACAGTATCGCATAGCGACCTAAGCCGACTCATACAGCAGAAACTGCCCACATCGACCAAGCTCGATGCCGTCAAGCCAGAGAAACTGACGTTCTATTATAATTATGGTGAGAGAAAAAAGGTGCCTGTGAGATGTCAGGGAAAGGCCATTCCACTAGCCACCCACTATATCTCGAACACCGCTATCACACCCGACAGCGTCTATGTCTATGCGTCCAAGCAGAAACTCGACAGCATCAAGTGGGTGGATACAGAGGACTTCAGTCGCGCCGACATTGACGACACGCTACTGGTTGTTTCGAAACTACAGCATATCAACGGCGTCAAAATGGTGCCAGACCGCGTCAATGTCACCTTCCAGACCGACGTGCTGACGGAGGGAGAAATCGAGGGAGTACCCATCTGCGGTCTCAACATGCCTGAGGGAAAGGTGCTGCGCACATTCCCTGCAAAGGTCAAGATACGTTTTGTAACAGGCATGAAGAACTATCGCACGCTGACCGCTAACGACTTCCTGATTGTGGCCGACTACGAGCAGTTTGGAAGCAACCCGTCGGCCAAGTGCAATATCACACTCAGACGCAAGCCTGAGAGCGTGACGAAGGTTGTTCTCGAAACCAACCAGGTGGACTATCTGATAGAGGAGTTACGCTAATGAAAATAGCTATCACAGGAGGTATTGGTAGCGGCAAGAGTTATGTCTGCAAGCTGTTAGAGCAACGTGGTATCTGCATCTACGACTGCGACAGCGCTGCCAAACGACTCATGCGCACATCGCCAGCCTTGCGACAACAGCTAAGCCAGCTGATAGGCTCTGAGACCTATGATGCAGAAGGCCGTCTGGACAAGGCCATTGTAGCCCGTTTCCTCCTGCAGTCGGAAGCCAATGCTCGCGCCATCGACGATATCGTGCATCCTGCCGTAGCTGCCGACTTCCAGTCGAGCGACTATCAATGGATGGAGTGCGCCATCCTGTTTGAGTCGGGCTTCGACAAACTGGTTGACAACGTTATTGTGGTCACAGCGCCACAGGAGCTACGCATACAGCGTATCATGCAGCGCGATGGCATCACCCGCGAGAAAACCCTCGAATGGATAGGGCGCCAATGGCCCCAAGAACAGGTCGTGGCACGTTCGCAATACGAGATTATCAACGACGGCCGACCGCTAAAACCCCAAATTGACAACATTATTAATAATATATAAAAGGTATAAGACTTATATGAAACAGACTATTTTAGCTATCTCCGGCAAACCCGGACTTTACAAACTGGTATCACGTGGCAAGAACAACCTCATCGTTGAAGCCCTTGATGCCACACACCGTCGTCAGCCCGCCTTCGGCACCGACCGCATCACCTCGCTGGCTGACATTGCTATGTTCACCGATGCTGATGATGTGCCCTTGATGGATGTGCTCGAGAGTCTGAAGACCCTTGAGAACGGAAAGAAGTCGAGCGTTGACTTCAAGAAGGCCAGCAGCGACGAGCTGAGAGAATACTTTGCAAAGGTGTTGCCCGCCTTCGATCGCGACCGCGTGCACACCAGCGACATTAAGAAACTGATACAATGGTACAACATCCTCGTAGAGAACGGCATCACCGACTTTAAGGAAGAGATGGCCCCCACCGAGGGTGACAATATCGACGACCGTAAGGAGGAATAATTATGAAACTGAACGAAATCTTTTCTGGCAGCTACAATGCCGCCGAGTGGGAAGCCAAAGGCTATGAGCTCCCCAAGTTTGACATCAAAGCCGTACGCGAAAAGACGGCAAAGGAACCCACATGGGTACATTTCGGTGGTGGCAACATCTTCCGAGCCTTCCCTGCTGCCATCCTCAACGATGCGTTGAACACAGGTAAGTACGACCGTGGTGTCATCGTGGCTGAGACATTCGACTTTGAAGTCATCGACAAGGCATATGCGCCTTACAACAACCTGTCGCTCTGTGTTAATCTCTGCTCTGACGGGTCTATCGAAAAGAAGGTCATAGCAAGTGTAACAGAAGCTTTAAAGGCAGACCCACAATTTCCTGATTGGCAGCGTCTTGTAGAAATATTCAAGAAGCCAAGCCTGCAGATGATTTCGTTCACTATCACAGAGAAAGGATACACTTTCAACGAGGCTGATCTGGCTCGCGGTCTGGCTCCGCTGTTCGCTATGGGTAAGGTCTGTGCATTGCTCCTGGAGCGATTCAATGCAGGACAACTGCCACTTACTGTTCAGTCGATGGACAACTGCTCGCACAATGGCGACAAGGTGAAGGCTGGTGTCTTCGCCTATGCTGAGCGCTGGGTCAAAGACGGACTGGTACCCGCTGCTTTCCTTGACTATCTGAAGGACGAGAAAAAGGTGACCTTCCCCTGGTCGATGATTGACAAGATCACGCCGCGTCCCCATGAGAAAGTGAAAGAGCTGCTGGCTAAGGACGGTTTCGAGGACAACGACTATATCGAGACTGAAAAGCACACCTTTACCGCACCTTTCGTGAATGCCGAGGAAGTGCAGTACCTGGTCATCGAGGACAACTACACCAACGGGCGTCCCCCACTCGACCTGGGCGGTGCGCTCTACACCACTCGCGAGACTGTTGACAAGGTGGAGACCATGAAGGTGACCACCTGTCTGAATCCGCTTCACACCGCCATGAGTATCTATGGCTGCATGCTTGACTACACCCTCATCTCTGCCGAGATGAAAGACGAAGACCTGCGTGCGTTTATCCAGAAGATTGGCTATATGGAGGCAATGCCTGTAGTTGTTGACCCAGGCGTGCTGAACCCCTATGAGTTCATTGGTGCCGTCATCAACCGCCGTCTGCCCAACCCCTTCATGCCCGATGCTCCTCAGCGCATTGCGATGGACACGTCTCAGAAGTTGCCCATCCGCTTTGGTGAGACCTTGAAGAAATATGTGGCTCGTGGATTGGATAAGAGCAATCTCGTTCTGATTCCTCTCACGCTGGCAGGCTATGCACGCTATCTGAAGGGACTCAAGGATGACCTGACCACCTTCGAACCGTCGCCCGACCCCATGCTGACCGAGCTGCAGGCCATCGTCGCCCCTCTCGAGATAGGCAAGCCCGATCAGGACTGGAGTCCGTTGCGTCAACTCTACACCCGTACTGACGTCTTCGGCCTCGACCTCTATGAGGCAGGTCTAGGTGAGCAGATTGAAGGTATGGTGAAGGAGCTCTACGCTGGTGCAGGTGCCGTTCGCAAGACCCTGCATAAATATGTACAGGCTCGCTAAGTTACAAGACAACAGAATAAAGAAGATGACGAGTAGCACGCTACCCGTCATCTTTATTTTGTATGCTTGACTAAATGGTCAATCTTTTGTAATCTTCAAAAAAATGATCAATCCTGAGAGTCCGTCAGGAAAGTATCAATCACCGCCACGCCCTTCTGTGTACATATGCCACGAATGGTCACGAAAAGCATATTGTTGAAAAGCTGTTCGAGCGGGAATTCTGTATAGAGCTTATGGTTTTTCATATACTCATTGATGGCGTCAAAGACATTGGCTATGATATCAACATTGATATCGCCTTTGAAATAGCCCTCTTCAATACCTCGGCGCAAGAAGTCCTTCAGTTTTGTACGGTCCTTGTCGTGCTGTTCCTCAAGGAACGACTGCAGTTGAGGATATTTCTCCAAGTCGGAATAGAACTGCGGATTGATTTTCTGCAACTGCGACATTTTTGAGCGATAAATATCCAAAATAATATCCATCACATTAGCCCGCTGAGCGGCGATAAACGTCATTTCCTCTTGAGCACGTGCCTTAGAAGTCTTCAGACATTCGTATAGCAGCACCTCCTTATTCTCATAGATTTCATAAAGTGTGCGCTTGGAGATGTTAAGGCTTTGGGCAATGTCGTCCATACGAACAGACTTGATGCCTTTCTGTGAAAAAGCATCTGAAGCAGCCTCAAGAATACGCGTCTTGAGCGACTGCCGATAGGCTGATATAATCTTTATTTCTTGCATATCTATAAGTTTCTGGTGCAAAGTTACAAAAAAGATAGATAAAGTTTGCGGTTTTCATCGATTTTTTGTAATTTTGCGCTGCATTTTTATAACATTACACTTTTTTATGGTTAAAATTTCAAAAGAGGCTGCCTTGGAATACCACATGAAAGGCAAGCCTGGAAAGATTGAAGTGAAGCCCACAAAGGCTTACAGAACACAAACAGATCTATCGTTGGCATATTCGCCTGGAGTGGCGTATCCCTGCCTTGAGATTCAGGAGAACGCAGACGATGCTTACAAGTATACCGACAAGGGTAACTTGGTAGCCGTCATCTCTAATGGTACCGCTGTGCTGGGACTTGGTGATATTGGTGCGCTGAGCGGCAAGCCCGTGATGGAAGGTAAAGGCCTGCTGTTTAAGATTTACGGCGGCATCGATGTCTTCGACATTGAGGTCAACGAGAAAGACCCAGAGAAGTTCTGCGAGGCCGTAGAGCGTATCGCCCCCACCTTCGGAGGTATCAACCTGGAAGACATCAAAGCTCCCGAGTGCTTTTATATAGAAGAGCGTCTGAAGCGAACGCTCGACATCCCTGTAATGCATGACGACCAGCACGGTACTGCCATTATCAGTGCTGCAGGTCTGAAGAATGCCCTTGAGGTCAACGGAAAAGACATCAAGAAGGTGCGTATTGTGGTCAACGGCGCTGGTGCCGCTGCCATCAGCTGTACCAAGCTCTATATGGCTATCGGTGCCCAGAAGGAAAATATCGTGATGCTCGACTCGAAGGGTGTTATCAGTCAGGACCGTCAGGACCTGAACGAGCAGAAGCGCTTCTTCGCCACCAGTCGCACAGATATCCACACCCTTGCCGAGGCCGTGAAAGACGCTGACGTCTTCGTAGGCCTGTCGAAGGGTAACGTGTTGACGCAGGATATGGTTCGCTCAATGGCGAAAGACCCTGTTATATTCGCGCTGGCCAACCCTGTACCTGAGATTAGCTATGAGGATGCAATGGCCGCTCGTCCTGACGTGCTGATGTCAACAGGTCGTACTGACTATCCCAACCAGATTAACAACGTTATCGGATTCCCCTATATCTTCCGTGGTGCCCTCGACGTTCACGCCACCGCCATCAACGAAGAGATGAAGCTGGCAGCCGTTCACGCCATTGCCGACTTGGCTAAGCAGCCTGTGCCCGATGTGGTGAACGATGTCTATAAGGTGAACAACCTGAAGTTCGGACGCGATTACTTCATTCCCAAACCCGTTGACCCACGTCTTATCTCTGAGGTCAGCGCTGCCGTTGCAAAAGCCGCTATCGACAGCGGTGTGGCTCGCAAAAACATTGAGGACTGGGAACAGTATAAGGATTCGCTCTCTGTGCTGCTGGGTCAGGAGACCAAACTCACCCAGAAGCTCTATGCCACCGCAGCAGCCCATCCCCAGCGCGTGGTCTTCGCAGAAGCTATTCACCCCACCATGCTGAAGGCTGCTGTACAGGCCAAGAGCGAAGGTATCTGTCAGCCTATCCTGCTGGGTAATGATGAGGTCATTGAGAAGATGGCCAAGCAGATGGACCTCAACCTCGAAGGCATCGAGATTGTGAACCTGCGTCATCCTAACGAACAGTCACGTCGCGAGCGCTATGCCAAGATACTGGCAGAGAAACGTCAGCGCGATGGCTACACCTTCCAGGAGGCCAACGATAAGATGTTCGAACGCAACTATTTCGGCATGATGATGGTCGAGACTGGCGATGCCGATGCATTCATCACAGGTCTCTATACCAAGTACTCTAACACCATCAAGGTTGTCAACGAGGTCATTGGTATCCGTCCTGAGTACAACCACTTCGGCACCATGCATATCATCAACTCACCCAAGGGTACGCTCTATGTAGCCGACACGCTGGTGAACGAGAATCCTGATACTGACACCCTTGTCGATATTGCCAAGTTGGCAGCTACTGCCGTTCGTTTCTTCAACGAAAAGCCCGTCATCTCGATGATTTCGCACTCTAACTTCGGTTCCAGCCAGAGCAACGGTGCCCAGAAGGTGCGTCATGCTGTAGAGAAGATGCAGCAGATGTATCCTGACCTGGCCATCGACGGTGAGATGCAGATCAGCTTCGCTCTGAACAAAGAACTGCGCGACGAGCAGTATCCTTTCACACGCGTGAAGGGCAAGGATGTCAACACGCTGATATTCCCCAACCTCACCTCGGCCCGTTCCAGCTATAAGATGCTGCAGATGCTCGATGCCGACGTTGAGATTATCGGCCCCATCCAGATGGGTCTGAACAAGCCTATCCATTTCATCGACTTCGGTGCCTCTGTCCGCGACGTAGTGAACATCGTGGCTGTGGCAACCATCGACGCCTATGTGGACAAGGTGAAGACACGTATCAATAGTCGCAACAGTTGAGAATTGATCGCTCGGCTTTGCCGCTTTTACAAAGGCGGAACGCCGACTAAAAGAATTGAGAATGTATGCATCAGGTTATCCTTTCATTAGCCGCTAACTGCGATGCAGAAAAGAATCTGCCCGAAGCACGCTTGTGTCTCGAGCAGATTCTTACTTTTACACATTATACCAATGCCATCTGGACAGAACCCATAGGTTGCAAACGCAAGGACCCATACCTGAACCAGATGGTGAAAGCCAACACGGAGCTGACCTTTGAACAACTGAACGAACAACTGAAAGCCATAGAGCGACAGATGGGACGCAGCACAGAAGACCGTCAGCAGGGCATCGTTCGCTTAGACCTCGACATATTGGAATATGATGGTGTGCGCCATCATCTGGCCGATTGGGACCGCCACTATGTCAAGTTGCTGTTACCGCAGCTTTAACTGGTCGCCCACCCTGATATCATAGTCGGGACTCAGCTTGTTCATCTTATAGAGCGACTCCAAACGGATGCCGTATTTCTGTGCGATAGAATACATCGACTCACCCTGACGCACATAGTGCGGACGGTCCTTATATTCCTTAGCGGCACGCTTCTGTTTCTTCTTCAGCCACACCACCTCGCCTTCCTTCAACACGTCGTTCTTGTCGCGCTCATTATAGCGAGCCAGCTTTTTATACGAGATGCCCACCTCCTCGCCAATAGAACGGAAGGTATCGCCCCTGCGGGCATAGAGGAAGTAGTTCTTATTATACATGCCAATGGGATGCAGCGGCTGTCCGCCCACATTATGATCTTTGGCATGTTGCGTCATAAATTTGTCGTAGTCCTTAGCCTTGTCGTATTCATAGAGCTTATAGAGCTGAATGATGTCTATCAGCGACTCGGCATATCTGGGATTGGTGGCATAGCCAGCAGCCTTCAGGCCTCGCGCCCATCCCTTATAGTCAGTAATCTTCAGTTTGAAGAGGCTACGATAGCGCTGACCTGATGCCAGGAAACGCGAATGGTCTTCATAGGAGTCGAAGGCCGAGCGATAGGTACGGAAGCACTCGTTACGCCTATCGTCATCGACATACATCGTGCCCCCTGACCAGTTATGACACTTGATACCGAAATGGTTGTTACCCTTGCGAGCCAGCGTGCTCTCGCCAGCGCCACTCTCCAGCAGTCCCTGTGCCAACGTAATAGAGGCCGGCACCTTCCATTTCAGCATCTGCTCAATGGCGCAGTCCTTATACTGGTCTATGTAACGCTGATAGCGGGCATTCCATTTTGCCTGAGCCGAGACAGTCAGCACACAGAACATCCATAATGCAATCGTCAACCATTCTTTCCTCTTCATATCTTCTTCAATCTTTATTTCAACACATTAAACTTGGCGAACTTCAGCAGCAACTGCTTGGTGCCTACATTGCGGAACTCCACCGTAGCCTTCTCATTGTCGCCAGAACCCTCCAACTTCACAATGGTGCCGATACCGAAACGCTGATGCTCGATAACAGCTCCCTCATGCAAAGCCGTTGACGATGAGGGCTGGCTGGCTGCCGCAGGCGCACTTTTCGGCACAGGTTTGAACCTGCCGTTCGATGCGATATTAAGCTGACGCTTGAAAGCATCGCTAAACGGATCGGGAGCGGCCTCGGGCCTACGAGGAGCCACCTGACGGGGCTTCGGGTCGGCACGGAACTGCGTAGCCACAGGTCTGGGATTCTGCATCCACTCAGGTCCCTCGGAGGGTCGCTGCCAGGGCTTCCTCTCGCTGGTGCCGAA
Source organism: uncultured Prevotella sp. (assembly GCF_946407605.1). Lineage (GTDB taxonomy): Bacteria > Bacteroidota > Bacteroidia > Bacteroidales > Bacteroidaceae > Prevotella. The sequence goes on along the minus strand of NZ_CAMJOS010000009.1, from coordinate 66,411 downwards.
ACTGCTTCCTCCCTCCATCTGTCCCACAACAGTAAGCAACTGCGGGTCTATATCTCGAATAAATCGCGAGGGCGTGTCGTACTCCATACGTCCATAGCGGAAACGGTTCTGTGCACAGGTCAGGATGCAATGCTTCTCGGCTCGTGTGATGGCCACATACAGCAGTCGGCGCTCTTCCTCCAGCTCACGCATAGAATTGACGCAGAGCGGCGATGGGAAAATATTCTCCTCCAAACCCACCACGAAGACCGTAGGAAACTCCAAGCCCTTAGCCGAGTGGATGGTCATCAGCGACACCTTCGGCTGGTCCTCATCACCCTCGCTGTCGAGGTCGGTCAGCAACGCCACCTCCTGCAGGAAATCACTCAGCGCCACCTGGTCGCCTTGTCCTTCTTCCTTGTGACTCTCCACAAAGTCCTGCAGTCCACCCAGAAACTCTTCCAGGTTCTCCTGTCTCGACAGGTCCTCAGGGTTGCGACTGGAATAGATATCCTTCGAGATACCACTCTCGGAAATGATGCTATGTCCCAGCTGATAGGCATCTTCGGCAATAGCTCTTGCGCTCCAGCCTTCTATCAGTTGCCTGAAGGCCTCCACCTTCTTGGCAGTTCCTCCGCTGATGTCCAGATGAAACAGCTGTGGTTGTTGGATAACAGTCCACAGAGACACGCCATAGATCGAAGCCGTTGTCACAATCTTATTCACGGTGGTATCGCCAATGCCTCGTGTGGGATAGTTGATGATACGCTTCAGGGCTTCCTCATCGTTGGGGTTAGCCACCACACGGAAATAGGCAATCACGTCCTTTATTTCCTTGCGTTGATAGAAGCTCAGGCCGCCATAGATACGATATGGAATGCCGTCTTTTCGCATCTGTTCCTCAAACGAACGGCTCTGCGCGTTGGTGCGATAGAGGATAGCAAAGTCAGAGTATTGCGCCTGATCCTGCCGCTTGATGCGTTGAATATCCTTACACACAATGATGGCCTCTTCTTTGTCGCTATAGGCAGGCTTCAGGGTGAGCCTCTCACCATGCTCATTCTTGCTGAACACATCCTTTGGAATCTGTCGAGCGTTCTTCCTTATCAGACTGTTGGCAGCCTGCACAATGAGCTGTGTAGAGCGATAGTTCTGCTCCAGTTTGAAGAGCTTAGCATCATCGTATGAGTCTCTGAAATTCAATATATTATCAATATTGGCTCCACGGAAACTATAGATACTCTGAGCATCATCGCCCACCACACATACACGCTGGTGTTCCTGTGTCAGTTGCAGCACAATTTTCTGTTGGGCGAAGTTCGTATCCTGATACTCATCCACCAGCACATACTGGAAACGCTCCACGTATTTCCTACGCACATCCTCATGGTTCAGAAACAGCAGATAGGTCTGCACCAGCAGGTCGTCGAAGTCCATCGCATTAGCCTGTCGACAACGCTCCGCATAGCGCAGATAAACATCGGCCACCTTGGGCTTCTTAGTATCGAAGAGTGAGCACTTCACAAAGGCATTGGGCATGATGAGATGGTTCTTCGCCATCGAGATCTGGTCGCTGACGCTGGCAGGCTTGTACACCTTATCGTCGAGTCCCATTTCCTTCACAATACTTTTCACCAGCGAGCGAGCATCGCTCTGGTCGTAGATGGTGAAGTTCGAGTTGTAGCCTATCTTCTCGGCCTCAGCCCTGAGTATGCGCGAAAAAACGCTGTGGAAGGTACCCATCTGCAGATAGCGGGCCTGCTCGTGCCCCACCAGTCGAGCTATTCGCTCCTTCATCTCCCTGGCTGCCTTGTTGGTAAAGGTCAGCGCCAGGATATTCCAGGGATTGAGCCCTTTCTCCTGCATCAGATAGGCTATCTTATAAGTCAGCACACGCGTCTTTCCCGACCCTGCGCCAGCAATCACCAGCGAGGCTCCGTCGCAATATTTCACAGCATCGCGCTGACTTTCATTCAGTTGTGAAAGTAAATTGTCCATATCTTATGAAATCAGGTGCAAAGATAATCATTATTTATAAAATAAACGCTACTTTTTTCCGTTATATTTAAGGTATGGAAAATTTTCCCGGTGAAAAGATACTGATTTCGGTTGTCACACCCGTGTACAGAGGCGAGGCTTTTGTGCAGAGTGCCTATGATTGTCTTTGCCGTCAGACGTATCAAAACTGGGAATGGGTGGTGGTTGACGACGGCTCTGACGACGGCACCTACGAGAAGCTTGAAGCGCTTGCCATGAACGACCCTCGCATACGTTGCTTCCAACAGAAAAACAGCGGCTCGGCCAAGCAGCCCAGAGATCATGCCGTATATGAGTCGCAAGGGGCTTTTGTGCTGCCCCTCGACATTGACGACCTGCTCAGCGACGATTATCTGGAGTTGATGCTCACGCGCCAGCAGCAGACCGATGCCGATATCGTCTATCCCCAGATGCTGGTTGTTGATTTGGATTCTGGCCAGACCACCACGACACTCCCCGTTGCAGGTTTCGACACCACGAAGGTTTATCGCTCCAGGGACCTTGTCAGGGAGACGGCTCCTGAATGGCACATTGGCTGTAACGGTGGCCTGTATCGTCGCTCTGCATGGATTAACATGAGTTGGCCAGAGAAGAAAGAGCCCATATGGATGAACTCCGACGAGGTTGACGAGCGTCTCTATCTGATTCATGCCAACACCGCGGCCTTTTCCTCGGCACGCTATTATTATCAGAACCACGAGCAGTCTATCACCACACGCATCACGCCTAAGGTGTTCCATACCCAGAAGACCTGTCTGCAACTGCTCGACATCATTGAAAAGGAGTTTGGCCGCAACAGCGAGGAATACCGCAGGATGATGCGCAGGGCCTTCTGCGACTGGCGTTGGAAGACAGCCCTCTTTGTCATTCATCACGACGAGCTGGCTCATGCCGATGCCGAGATCCACACCAACCTCTCCACCTGCTTCCGTCGCCTCGACGTCAGCGTGCTCACGCTGGGCGAGCGTCTGCAGTTCCTCAATCTGGTGAGCTTTCCCTTGGTGCTCGCCCTGATTTGTCTGAAATACAAGCCCATGCTTTTGGTGGAGAAGATGATACAGCGCCTGTGCCCCAAAGCCTATGCCAACAGGTATATCCGCCAACGCACAGAGCAGGAGATTATCGAGGCCATAGCACCTTGTTATCAGGAGGCAACAGCCTTACCCGACTGCCAGCCCTACGTCATCAGCATGTTCTGCGGCAATGCACCCAGCGGTGGACTCATCGACCGTCTGCGTGGTGCCGTGAGCACCTATCAGGCCTGCTTGCAAATAGGGCGCACGTTTAAGTTGCACTTCACTCATCCCTTTGTGCTGAGCGATTATCTGGAGCCCAACACTTACGACTGGACCCTCCCTTCCGAGGCGCTGTCGTTTGCCCCTTCTCAGTCTGAGAGGCTCATTGCCAGCAGCGTGCTCGACACCCCTGCCGAACGTCAGCAGCACCAACAGCAGATGGTGCAGATGCTCAACAGCAGTCGTCAACATCAGGTTCACGCCTATACCAATGCCGCCTTCTGCTACGACCACGACTTTGGCCATTCGTTCCAGTCGCTCTTCAAACCTTCGGCACGTCTGCAGACCAGCATCGACCGTTGTAAGGCCGCTATCGCAGGCGACTATATCACCGTCTCGGCGCGTTTCTGCAACTGCCTCGACGACTTCAACGAAGAGGTGTATTGCGAGCCTCTCTCGGCACAGGAGCGCAGCCAGCTGCTCGACAGCTGCATGGCCCAGCTCACCATCATCAAGGAGAAGCATCCGCGCCAGCGCCTGGTCATCTGTTCCGACAGCACCACGTTTATCCGCGAGGCGCAGCGCCATTTCGACATCGTCACCACGCCAGGCACTATATCGCATATCGGCAACGACGACGTGCACAACTACGAATACTACGAGAAGACCTTCCTGGACTTCTACATCATAGCAGGCGCCAGCGAGGTCTACCTGCTCAAAGGCCCTCACATGATGAAGAGCGGATTCCCCTATGCCGCTGCCCTTGTGGGCCAGAAGACATTACACATCATAGATTTCTGACACATCAAGCATGAACGATAAGAAAACCAGCGCATATCGAAGGATAGTATCCAGCACCGCCATCTTCGGCAGCGCCCAGATACTCAACATCCTCGTCAACATCATACGCGGCAAATTAGTGGCCTATATCCTCCATTCGGCAGGCATGGGCATCGCCTCTATCTTCACCTCGGCAGCCAACACCATACAGCAGTTTGCCCTGATGGGACTCAACATGTCGGCGGTACCCTCCATCTCTCAGGCCAACAACGATGCCGACCCGCAGGTGCTGGCGTTCACCATCCGTCTGGTGAGGCGCATCGTGCTGCTGGCGTCGCTATTGGGACTCATCGTCACCGTGGTGCTGTCGCCAGTGCTGGCCCACACATCGTTCAACGACCAGTCATACATTCCCTATTTCATCCTGCTCAGCCTCTCTGTGTTCTTCAACGTGATGGGTACTGGCGAGATGGCTGTCATGCAGGGCTTACGACGCTATAAGCTGCTGGCCTTCTGTTCTGTGGTGCCTCCACTCTGTGGCCTGCTGCTCAGCGTGCCCATCTATTTCATCTGGGGCATCAAGGGTATTGTGCCAGCCATGATTGTTGTCAACCTGGTCTATTTCGTCGTCATCCGCATGCTGTCGTATCGCAACAAGCAGTCGGCACCACAGGAGCACATCTCCATGAAGACCATGTGGACGCAGGGTCGCGGCATCATCAAGTTTGGCGCCATCATGACCTTCGGCTCGCTGCTGGGCACGCTCACCACCTATGCGCTCATCGCCTTTATCAGCAATGTGGGCAGCATAGAGGATGTGGGGTTCTATCAGGCCAGCAACGTCATCACCAGCCAATACACAGGACTGGTGTTTACCGCTATGGCCACCGACTACTACCCTCACCTGTCCAGTCTGGTGAAGACCAACATGCGCGAGGCGTTCCGCGTCATCAACCAGCAAACGGAGATCATCATGCTCATCATTGCGCCGCTGGCTTCCATACTCATCCTCACGGCGCCGCTGGCCATCCGCATCCTGCTCACCGAGGAGTTCCTGAGCATCGAGCGAATGATTTGTTTTATCGGTCTGGCCAGCGTGTTCAAGGCACTCTGCTTTCCTCGCGACTACATCATCTTTGCCAAGGGCGACAACCAGATCATCTTCTGGGTAGAGACGGTATGGGGCTGCACCAAGACGTTCACCATCATGGGCGCCTTCTACTACTACCTCGGACTCGACGGTCTGGGCTATGGTGCGCTCTGCGTGTCGCTGGTCGATGTGGCCGTCAGCCTGGTACTCATCCCCTGGCGCTATGGCTTCCGCTTCACGCGCAAGACCATCAACCTCATCATCGTCACCTCTATCATGGCCACCATCTGTCTGCTGGGCTCACTCATCCCCTCGCCTGTCGAGAAATACGCCGTCATGGGCATCACCACCCTCGTCTGCACCGTATATTGCGGCATACAGCTCAACAAGCGCATGGAGTTGCGGGCCATCATCAGCCGCATAAAAAACAGGCATAAAAAGCAGGAGGAATAGAAACTTTTTCGTATCTTTGCGCCATGAAGTTGAGTATCATCGTTCCCGTCTATCGCTCCGAGGCCACCTTAGACCGTTGCCTGCAGAGCATCATACGCCAGGATATCACCGACTACGAGGTCATCTTGGTCGATGACGGCTCGCCTGATGGCTGCCCTCAGCTGTGCGACGAATGGGCTGCGAAGGATAGTCATTTCCGCGTGGTTCACAAGTCTAACGGTGGACTCAGCGACGCCCGCAATGCCGCCATCCGTGTGGCGCAGGGCGAATGGCTCACGTTTGTCGATGCCGACGATGAGGTGGCGCCAGCCTCCTATGCCGCGCTGCTGCCGCTGATGGGCCCTGACACCGACATCATCGAGTATCCCATTGTGCGCCGCCATGCTTCTGGTCGCGACGAACGGCTACAGCTGCCCTGCCGCACCTTCAGTAGTGCCCGCGATTACTGGCTGTGCACCAAGGGCTACACCCACACCTACGCCTGCAACAAGCTCTATCGCAAAGCGCTCTTCCAGCATGTTACCTTTCCTGTGGGCCGTGTGTTCGAGGATGCGTTCACCCAGCCGCTGCTGCTCCAGCAGTCACGCGCTGTCACCACCACCTCCGAGGGCTGCTATATCTATCATCTCAACCCGCAAGGCATCACCCAGCAGGCGCAGGGCCCACAACTGGCCATGCTGCTCGATGCTCACCTCACCACGCTAAGGACGTGGCCCGACGCCGAGTACTACCTGCACGTGGTCAACATCCAGATGGATGTCTATGAGCTCACGGGCCAACAGCCTGTGCTGCCCTTCCTCCGTGTAAACCCCTTCACCCGCGGCCTGTCGCTGAAACTCCGTGTAAAGGCGCTGCTGCTCAATATCCTGGGGCTGCGAGCCCTCTGTAAACTCAACAAAACCCTTCACCGATGGAACAGCAACCACTAGTCAGCTTTATCATCCCCACCTACAACCTGCCCGAGTCCCTGCTCCGCGAGTGTATCGACAGCATCATGAGTCTGTCGCTGCGTGAGTTTGAGCGTGAGATCATCGTCGTCGACGACGGCTCGAAGCGTGCCGCTATTGCATCGCTCACCGACCTTGCCGACACCATTATATATATCAGGCAGCGCAACAGCGGACTCAGCGCCGCCCGCAACCGCGGACTGCAGAACGCCTCGGGTCGCTATATCCAGTTTGTCGATGGCGACGATACGCTCGTCAGCAACCTCTACGAACACTGCCTCGACATAGCACGCTTCCAGCAGCCCGACATGGTGATGTTCGACTTCTGTCGCAAGCAGGCTAAGCAGTACTCCTACGACGACCTGCCCGCCATCAGTGGCAGCGACCTCATGCGCCATAATAATATCAGGGCCACCGCCTGCGGCTATCTGTTCAAGGCCACCACCATGGGCAACCTCAGGTTCACGCCAGGCATCTGCCACGAAGACGAGGAGTTCACACCGCTGCTCCTGCTGCGTGCCGAGTCTGTCATCCGCACCAGCGCCCCAGCCTATTTCTATCGTCAGCGCAGCGAGTCCATCACCACCAGCAAGAACCTGCGTAAGATGCTCCGTCGCCTCAACGACTTCAAGGCCGTCATCTACCGCCTCAACGACCTCTGCACGTCGGCCTTCAGCATCGAACGCTCGTCGTTCACCTCGCTCGACCGCCTCGCCCTGCAGCGCCGCGTCCACCAGCTCACCATGGACTATATCTACAACGTCATCGTCGAGACACGCAACAAGAAATACCTCGACCGCCAGCTCAACGAGCTGCGCAGCCGCAGCCTCTTTCCCCTGCCCGACAAGGACTACACCAAGAAATACACCTGGTTCCGCCGTCTCACCACCAACAAGATTGGCCTGGCCTTCCTGTTCCGCACCCTGCCCCTTATCAAGAGAGAGAGATGAAGATACTGCTACTGGGCGAATACAGCAACGTCCACGCTACACTGGCCGAAGGACTGCGCACGCTGGGCCACCACGTCACGGTGGCCTCCAATGGCGACTTCTGGAAAGACTATCCGCGCGACATCGACCTCACGCGCCACGAAGGTCCTCTGGGCGGACTGCGCCTGTCGGCCAAGGTGCTGTCGTGCCTGCCGCGCTGGCGTGGCTACGACGTGGTGCAACTCATCAACCCCATGTTCCTCGAGATGAAGGCCGAGCGCATCCTCCCCATCTTCAAATACCTGCGCCGCCACAACCGTAAGGTGGTGCTCTGCGCCATGGGCATGGACTATTACTGGGTCAGCGAGTGCACCAACTACAAGCCCCTGCGCTATAGCGACTTCAACATTGGCGACCAGCTGCGCACCGATGAGTGTGCCGTCAGAGAGCAGCGCGACTGGCTGGGCACCGCCAAGGAGACGCTCAACCGCTACATCGCCACCCATTGCGACCATATCGTCGCCGGCCTCTACGAAGACTACGTCTGCTACCAGCCCCACTTCCGCGAAAAGCTCTCCTTCATCCCCCTCCCCATCAAGATGCCTGCGAACTCCCTTCACCAAAATCCCTTCACCCTTCACCCTTCACCCTTCACCAAAATCTTCATAGGTATCAGCCGCGGCCGCAGCGCCTACAAGGGCACCGACATCATGCTCCGTGCTGCCGAAGACGTGCTCCAGGCCCACCCCGACAAGATGCAGCTCATCAAGGTTGAGGGCGTGCCCTTTGCCGAGTACCAGCGACTGATGGACGGCAGCGACGCCATCCTCGACCAGCTCTACAGCTATACCCCCTCCATGAATCCCCTGCTGGCCATGTCGAAGGGCATCATCTGTATTGGCGGTGGTGAGCCCGAAAGCTACGACATCCTCGGCGAGACCGAGCTGCGCCCCATCATCAACGTTGAGCCCACCTACGACAGCGTCCGCAATGCCCTCGAAGACCTCATCCTCCATCCAGAGCGCATCCCCGACCTCAAGCGTCAGAGCATCGACTATGTCCGCCGTCATCACGACCACCTCAAGGTCGCCCGCCAATACGAAACGCTGTACAAGCAATAACTGCCTCAATTCTCCAATTCTCATATACGTCATGATAGACCTCCAAATGGTCTATCTATGACTATATGTCCCTATTTATAGGAATAGGGACTATATCGTATATAGTCCTTATAAAGCAACTATCGGTATTTCCCGACGACTCTGCGTAAATTCAAGGCGAATTCTGCGTAAATTCAAGGCGAATTCTGCGTAAATTCAAGGCGAATTCTGTGTAAATTCAAGGCGAATTCTGCGTGCAAACTATCTCCTTGGTATGTGGCTCTGTGACTGACGTCATCTTACACTCGTTCCGACGTCATCTTCAGGTGCTTCCGATGGCATCTACGACTCGTTCCGATGATACTTTAGGGGGGTAAAGTATCATCGGAACGACTGCAAAACACCATTGGAACGGATGAAAGGAACGTCAGAAAAGACCCGAAAGTGACTGTATCTTTGCGGAGTCTACTTCGACAGAGAGCATGACATCATCCTTCAGCCATCAGCCCTCTACCATCATCCGTTAGGCGAGACGCTCACCTGTCCCTAGTGTACTTTGGTAGAGAAATCAATTTCCTTACCAAAATGTAACTTAAAGTCTTTCTGCTTCAACAAAAAAAGGAACCCACATGGCAGGACTCGCGCCCTCATACTGGGCATTGCGATGCCCTGCCATTATGGATTCCGATGCAAAGATAATCAATATTTGTTCACTAAGAGCAAACAGATGAAATATTTAAAAGATAATTAAACCTTTTCCCCCAAAGTATAGGATATCATGCAGTCAGTATAGTCAATGTTTTCATCCTCTAATTCAGAATAAGGTATGATATTTCCAATATCAGGATTCATATATACCACATCAGCATTGTTTATCTGACAGGTATATGACTCATCTTTGTTGATGAATTGAATTGCCTCATACTTCCTTAACTGCGGAACGCCCTTAATCTCCTTCACAGTCCCATCTTCATTCAGAACAAAGAACATACTGAGATTTTTAGGAGAAATCGCATCTGTATATACTTTCGTCTTACCGCTTACAATGCTCTTAAACGTATCCTTATTGACTTTAAGTTTTAGAACGTTATCATTGTCATCAGAATTCAGTTTAATGAGAGTTTCGCCTCCGCAAATATCCACAAACTTGGATTTCAAATTCTTACTCATAGTCTTATGATTTTTAGTTATACGTAATTATTGTTTTCTGTTTGCAAAGATAATCATTTTTTTGTTCAGCCAAAACGAACAAAAGAGAATTTATTTAGATAATACTGCTTTTTCTAACTCCTTTGCCATTTTGGTAAAACGTTTCCAGGTATGTTTAAATATGTCTGGATTATCCCAAACCTTTTCAAAATGACGTAGTGGTGCCATTATTAGATTCTCCCCACTAACCAACATCCCTGCTTCATGATTTCTTTTTACCCGCATGCCTATAGCAGCCGAGGTGATGTTGGCAGAACCAATGTAAGCACATTCATCATCAAAGACGAATAATTTCATATGGTTGTGCTCGTTATAACGTAACTCGAAGAGAGGATTGTCCAAAAGTTGAGGGCAGTTTTCCTTTGTGTACAGGTAGAATCCGAAAGGCTTCATGCACACCACCTGAACATGAACACCTCGCTCCACAAGTAACAGGAAGAAGTCGCATAAGCGTAGTTTTTCATCTCCGCTATCTGACTCAATAGTAACGCTAAAGTTCTTTAGATTTGCCGTTGCTATTTTCAAGCTATGTTTCACTTCTGTCATCCGTTTGAATACCTCTGAGTAATGCTCCTCATCTGCTACATAAGAAATATAGTCCTCCGTTTGAGGAACTTCTTCAATAGAGTCTGACTCATTCTTAATCAATCCTAATCCAGCCAGATCTTGTGGCATAATACGCCATCCGCTTTTGGGGGCTTTGCGAGCTGGAAGCGTACCGTTATGAATCAGGTCGTAAATTTCCTGCGTTGAAAGACCGGTTAGACGGACCGCATCTTTGGTACTTATGTATTTATTGATGGGCATCTTTTCTTATAAGTTGTCTTGTTCGTAATCTTCTTGCGTGAATGGCGGAGTTGGGTCTATGATAAGCACCTCATCGTAGGTCAGGCCGGAACACAACTGGGTCGGTTCAGGCGTGTACTTGATTTACTTATGCTTATTATTTATTACTTCTAAGATTAATCCTAAATGATATTCCACGACACCATTCCTGTACGTGATATCCTTCACCTGAACCAAGGCGCTTTCTCTAGCTTTATGATAACCGACAAAAAGACGTATTGCATCATATCGACGTAGATAGCGTTTTCCATCAGATTCATCCAGATAGGTATATTTGTTGAGTGTCGTCTGCTTCAATTCTCTATACTCTATCTTCTTTGCACCACTCAGAATATCATCAAAGTATATCTTCTTGATATTGAGTGTCAGAACCTTCATGCCTTTGGTATCGAATGTAGACTTCTCCTTTATTATTCGTTTTTCCAAACATTCTTGCTCAGGATTATAAGTGTATCCTACAATACTTCCATCCATGATTTTTTGGATAATTACATCCACAACAGGCAAAGGTACTATGAACCATTCTTGAGGTTGATGCTCTGCACCTTTATCGTCGAATACAGACACTTGGAATTGAGCTGGCTTTAATACCTGATGTATCAAGTCTTCAAACTTCTGAGAATTTACATTAACTACCTTATAGGTAGCTTGAATCTTTACTGGAGCCATCAAGTATGTGGGTTCATTCTCAGCATTTGCTATTCTTTGCTCAACACTATTTGTCGAGAATCCAATCTTATAGAGATGCTTTACGTCTTTGATAACAGGGTCTTGCGATAATGAACTAAGTACATAAATGTAGCCCGTCACTTTGTCATCTGCTGTTATATCAGAATTGCTAAAGAACTTGCCATTAACATCTTCCTGCAATTCTGTTACTGCATACCCGTCACCCACAACATTCTTTCGAAGTGTTTGTAACAGGATGTCCGACTCAGTACCATTCTCATAAATACAACGCGTTCTCGCATCTGGAAGGAAGTTACTACTTTTCTTCAGTTCCCCTATCTTTTCCAACAATAGCATTTGTCCACTTACAAAATAAAAGCGACCTTCAGCGAGTGTAGCAGTCTTGGTAATTTTGACCAACGAGCGCAGTCCTTGTTTCAACTCACGATGTACCTTCGCAAATAAGGGTTTGTAATCATCGAAGTTCTCGCAGAGTTTATGTTGGGCCACATAATCAGCTTTCTTCTTGGCAATCACCCTTCGCATATCCTGTGGAATTTCAAAAAGACTCTTTTCTTCTTCGCTAACATTCAACAATGGGTCATCAAACAATGCCTCCAATTCTTTATCTATGTCCATAATCCCTTTTCTTTTAATGTCGTTAATGATGCAAACATTAGTTTCTCTTTCAAGTTACCATTCTTTTGTGGTTCACGACCATTTTGAGCTATCCATTCCTTTATCTCAGCAATCTTCTGCATGATTCTGTCATCTGCAGTAATGGCCTTAGCAAAAGGACGTGCGCCATCCAACAAAGGATCATCAAATAGTTCAAGCAATTCTTTCTTGATGTCTCTTATAATCATACTCATGCCTCTACTCTCCTATTTCTAGTCCGCTCAATTGACGGCGTTTCTGGTTCCATATCTTTGCATAAGCCACGGCTAACTCCCTTACTCTTGGATCAGGATCATCCATTGATGGTATTTTCCCATCATGCTCAGCCACATATTCTTTCAACGGACCCTTGAACAGAATGATGGCCTGTTCTAAGGTCATATCATATTTCTGCTCTGCAATAGTATCTTGTATCAGTTTGAGCGTCTTAGCATCTACCGACTTAGATATAACTTCGTAAGCACGCTGGAAAGGATTTATCGTGTCAATCAAGTTAATACTAAGTTGGTCAATATTGATAAACCTATTGGCAATCTTTATCAGCCTGTTTCCTTCACTCTTCTCTTCACCATCGCCACTACTTGGTATCGAAGAGATTGGCTCACCTTTTTCATTAACAATATCATTGCCTTTAATGATGGTGTCGAGGAGCAAACGCTGACGCACCTCCTCAATTTCTTCGTCCGTCAACTCCGGATAACGTTCACGTATTATCTTTGGAATGATATGCTGGGTAATCGTTTCTGCTGTAGTAGAACCACTCAACGCCTTGACCATCATGTCGTCCTGCAATACAGCAGCCTTCAAATCATCAAGTTGACTTTCAACAATCGTCTTTGTCTTTTCGCTTGACAGCGGCTTCAGTCCTTCCACAACAATAGTATGCGTCAAATCGCCTTTACCGTCGTCTTCGTCCTTAATGGTTTTAAACTTCCAACTGGGTGCCATCACCTGTTCCATCAGAAGCGACGCGGTAATTGCTTTCAAAAAGTCATTTACCGCCACTTTCACTTCTGCCTGCTCGGCATCCGGCATTGCTATCAGGTTCACAAAACGAGCCGTTTCTTTTCCTTCACAGTCACGCGTACATCTTCCAATAATCTGTATCACTTCAGTCAGCGAACCACGTACACCAACCGTCAGACACATCTCACACCACTGCCAGTCAAATCCTTCCTTGGCTGTACCCAGTGCAATAATAATGTCCACATCGTCACGATGCTTGATGTTTTGCAGATATCCTTGCACCATATTGCGCTCCTTCTGGTCGTCTTCCACAAGGTCTGCTACCTTCAGCAGTCTGCCATCAGCAGTTCTTACATTATAAATACCAGTATTATAATCTTTTGATTCGACAGTACCTATCACTTTCATGATTTCGCCAGTCTCAGTATACTTACCGAGTCCCGTTGAACTACGTGCATTCACACTGGGTATGTGGATAATCGTTTTCTTCGTGGTATCGAGCACTTCACCAATACGATCCAGATACGAACCATGATAGAAGTGATAACCCAAAATCAGGTTCTTCAAATATTTGTAGCCGTTTAGTTGCTGGTAGTAATTATAGGTTACAGGGAAGAATCTTGCCTCATCTTCTGCTCTGAGCACAGGCACACCATCGCCTCTAAAATAGCTTCCTGTCATAGCAACGATATGTCCTGTGGAGTTGTTCATCACTCTGCGCACCACGTCGCCAAGATTTGAATTGGCATCAGCACTGGTATGGTGAAACTCGTCAATAGCCAACAATGTATCGTTAAAAGCTTCGTCTTCCAGTTCTTTCATGCCATTTCGCAGGGTAGCATGGGCGCAAACCAGTATCTTCGCACCATTCTGACGGAAGAATTCAATAAAACGACCTTTCTTGTCCTGCTCGTTTTTGACATCAGTCAGATTGAAATATGTTGGTACGGCCCAATTGGCAAAGAAGCCACCATTCGTCAGATTGGTATTCTTAAACGAGCGGCCAATACTCTTTTCAGGCACAGCCACCACAACTCTCTTAAGTCCCTGATTCTGCAACTTATCAAGTGCAATAAACATCAGTGCGCGGCTCTTTCCAGAGGCTGGAGGTGCCTTAATCAGAAGGAAACGTTTGTTACGATGTTCGTAGGCCATTGCCTGCATCTCGCGCATTCCTAAGGGGTTTACGGCAGTAGCCGTCCCTGTCTGTTGATACTTGATATCAACAATCGTGTTTTCAGTTTTTAGCATGTCAGAATATCTTTAGTTCAGCGCCTTTCCTCAAAAGATATTCTCTACGTTTGTCTGTCTGCGGCCAAGCTTAAGAGACGTTTCGAATTCTTAGTTTTGTAGCGCTTTGTTATTTGTCTTCTGTCAGCATCTTTGCTGTCAGTTCAAAGTCATCAATAATTGCTTGGGCCATAGGGTTCCGGTTTTCAACAATGATAGCAGCATATATCCCCTGCCCTTCTATCACAGCACTTGCCGTCTTTATTGTAAAACGTTCTGGTTCTGCAGATTCCTCAAACCATCGCAAGAACAGTCGGTTGCGTGCAGCTTCACGGCTATCACTGGTATCACACATATAAAGCAAGCCGTCTAAGTTCTCGCGGAAGAACGCATCGACAATAATAAGTGTGGTGTTCTTTACATCTGGGTCGTATGAAGCATGGAGTTTATTCTGGTTACTGATGGACAACTGATAAGTTTCGCATCCTCCAAGAGGGTCGTTCTCGATAAAACCAATGCCATAGATAACGCCCTTGGCAGTCTGAAACACATAATCGCCATCATCTGCTCGTTTGACCAGATATGGCGACCTCGTGTTAATATAGTCTAAGGAAAGATTGTTCATCACTCCTATGCTGTTGTGTACAAGTTTGTTACATCAGCATATTTCGCTTCGAACTTTTCTTCCCAAGCCTTCTTGCGATTCAGTGCGTTTTTAAAACGCTTCAGTGCTTCTTCCTTTGTCAGTTTCATAACTCACTTCTTTGCAATTACACTGCAAAGATACGGACTTTATCTGTAACTTCCAAATTTTTCTGCCGTTATTTCGCAGATGTCATCTTTTCGTAGAGCTTAAACAGACACTCCAAACGGGCTTCGTCTGAGGCAAAAGGATAACCAGGATAGCAACTCTCCACGATGTCATCCAGTTTGGCATGAGCCTCACGCAAATCCTGTGGCATCTTGTCTGGGTCATAAAGCTCTGCCAAAGTCTTCTCAGGATAATACTCACGAGTAATCAGCACTTCCTCTGCTGCTGATTCTATCTCCTGCTTCTTCTCAGCAGAGATTTTGGGGAAGGGGAAGGTGTTGTAACATAGGAAAATTGAGTAACGAAAATCGCTTCTCATCCTTCCTGCATTCTTTTTTACCCACATATTGTGCAATTTGGATGACAACAATCCAAATAAGAAAGAATCTGCATTATAGACAACTTGAGCAGAATTTGGCACTATGGTCTTATTTGGGGGAAAACCAATTGGTATATAATCTCTTCTTCCTGAAGATACAATTGGAATCAGCAACGACCATTCGCCGCACTCGAAGAACTCTCTGAACTGATGTGGACGTTTTGCTTGCTCATGTAACGTTACATCTTTGCTATGAAGTCGGTATTCCCTAACAGCATCAACACGCTCTTTAATTGGTGGAATTGATATTGCGGAAGAATAATCCTCATCAGAAATCCACAAACAGTATCGCTCAATGCTATTGATGAATTCTTCAGAACCTACCTGTAGCCTTATATATTTTGATGAGTCTGGATAGTTGTCAATCATCTGCTTCTTCTCATAAACAGACAACCTTAAATACTCTTTATCATTAGGCATATTACCTCTTCTCATTTCAGGCAAATCAGAAATTGACTTTGTCTGTTTTTGAATAGACACATATAAAGTCTCATTAGACAAACGAGGAGATATTGAATCTACTTCTTTTTTCTCATCTCCTTCATATAAGAAACATTTTTCTTTACATTTCCCTCTAATGCCTATTATTACTACAGATACGCCAGCATTATATTTTGCATTATTTGTCCAGTTAAATGTCGTATAGGCAAAGCCAATTTCCGTATTTTCTAAGACCTCATCCCAAAGGCTTAATTGTTCTCCTTGGCATATGGAGTTGGTAGATACAAAAGCAAGACGCGCTTTCGAGCCTTTAATATATTTGGAACCTAAAAAGAACCAGTTTGCAATATAATCAAATCGACGATGCGATTTAACTCTTCCAAGAACGAAATCAATGTCTGATTTATGATCTTCGGTTTGGTTCCGACTTCCCAAATACGGTGGATTACCAAAGATATAGACCTCTTCATCTGGGGTATGTGGGCATACTGTATTCCAGTCAATACGACAGGCATTGCCGCAGACGATTTGGGTAATATTCTTCAAGGGCAGGGCCTTGGTATTGACGCCAAAGTTCTCATTGAGTTTGGTGTTCATCTGGTGCTCTGCCAACCAGAGTGACAGCATCGCCACCTCGTGAGGGAAGTCGAGCAACTCAATGCCGTAAAACTGGCTCAGCGATATAACGCTGTTATCCACAAATAGGATTTCACCTTGAGGGGTACACTTCTGCTGTAATGCAAGGATATCCATTTCGAGGAATCGCAAACACTTATAGGTGATAATCAGGAAGTTGCCGCTACCACAAGCAGGGTCAAAGAACTTCATGCGACTCATGCGCTTCAACAAAGCATCACATTTTCTTATCACAGGCTTCAAGTCATCATAGAATTGTTTCACAGAGAGTGCGCCAATATTCTTCATCTGAAGTTTCTGCTCATAGAACTCATTCAGCTTGTTATATTCTCCACGCAGTTCATCCAAGAACAACGGGTTAATCACCTTCATGATGTTTGGCACACTCGTATAGTGCATTCCCTGATTGGCGCGTTCCTCAGGATTAACCACAGCCTGGATCATTGAGCCGAAAATGTCTGGGTTAATGTCCTTCCAGTCCAGTTCGCCACACTCAATGATAATCCTGCGGGCCTTAGCACCCATCTTGGGTATCTGAATATGTTTGGAGAACAGACCACCGTTCACATAGGGGAACTGCTTGATGATGCTCAGCGTTTCACGACTGCGCAACGAGACATCCATAATATTAAAGGTATGTGCCAGATAGTCTGATAGGTCCGAACCGTCCTCCTTGGTATATCGTTGGATCGAACTCGTAAAAAGGTTTTCCTCGAAGATGCCAGTATCTTCTGCAAAGAAGCAGAACAGCAGGCGGGTTATAAAAATGTTGAGGTCGTGCAGGTCATCATTACTACGGAACTCATTATAGGCTCGCAGTTCGTCATGAAGTTTGGCTAATTTCTCTGCCGCCTTGATGTCTGCAGGGCTCTCCTCCACATAGTGAACGCGCTCTACATCCATCAATGGATAGAAGAAAGCAAAGTCAGAGGGCAGTCGCTCCAGTTGGTTCTCATAAGTATCTTTTTCCCTGAGATCATAAGCTAAAATTGACTTACCATCACTTACAGCAATGATCTTAGGTGCTGCCTTGATAATCTGTGGTTCCGTCTTTAGTAGTTCCAATTGTGATGTTAAGCCAAACATACTGACGGGTTGATAGCAGAAAAGGCCCTTGATGAGCAAGCCATCAAAGGTTTTAAGTACCCCCTTACCCTCTTTGTAACGCTCAATGTCACGTTCGCTTTTGCCAAAGGAATAGAGTAATTGATAACCCACCTCAGATGGATTCACACCCTTACTGAACGAATCGGCTAATCGTTGCTCTATCTCCCTATAGCCAAGTTGCAGTTTCTTTGCCATAGTTTCATAGTTATTGAAGAAAGCGAACGGAATTTCTTCAATAACGCGACATCGGCCAAGCGCATGAAAAAACGTGGACAGTTTATACTTATCCAACGTCTCAGGCGCTTGGCCGGTGCCTTCACCAAAAGATAAGATAAACGCCCACGCTATCTGCGTGAACGTCCACTTTTATCATTTTGGTGATCGTCTATTTCGCGGCCAAGCTTAAGAGACGTTTTGAATTAAAAGCGTACGCTTCATTTGTTTTACCCTCAAAAGTCATACCACCACCCTGCACCCAGGGAGCTGCCGAAGCAAGTGTAGTTTACTACAATTGGCAGTACTTGAATGCAAAGATAGCAATTATTTTGCACAAAACAAAGAATAATGCATTTATTTTTGAATTCGCTGCTCGAAAATTTGGAAGATAACAAAAAAATAACTATCTTTGCAGCACGAAAGGAAACGATTTCCTCCCGCTGAAATGAAAGAGTAGCACCGTAATCGGGTTAGCAAATCAGTTCAGCGGTTTTTTATTTCCGCAGGTTTTGTATCTCAGCATCGAACATCGTTTGATCAATAATGGCGTATGGCTTGAACAGACCTGTGTTCTTGATTCTGCGAACACAGAGATATGCCTTTGCTCCCAGCTCTCTGCTGAAGTAAGCGAAATAGGCAGTCTCTGGATGTTTGCCTGGAATCACCTCGCGCCAGCCTTCGTATTTAGCTTTTTCAATGAAACCCCTAATGTCCTGTGCAACCTTGTTCTTGAAGGCATTGAAACGGTTGTCCTGAGTGTTTTTGCTGACAATGGTTTTCAAGTCAGATTTCGTTACCTCAACGTCCATCGTGATACCATTAGAGTGTGACAAGGGACTGTCCCCTGTCACATTAAACAAAAAATATTCCGCCAAAAGCGCTGATTTTCTCAGATTTTTGTTGTACCTTTGCCATGTCATTGATGATTTTGCTTGTCTTGATTTGCAGCACTAAAGTGCTGCGGAATTTAGGATATAAAGACATTGCTGAATGAAAAGGATATTACTGACATTCCTGGTACTGAAGTGTTCCCTCATTATTTCTGCCGGTGAGGTGGTGTGGTTCGACGGACAGCACCCGGTGACCTACAATATTCCCAAGAAGGCGGAACTCGTGGTTGGTACAGCACTGTCGATGTGGAAGGATGATATGCTGCAGGTAACAGGAATGATGCCTGTGGCATCCAAGAAGGCTGTCGTCAACTGCCAGTTGTCAAAGACTCTTCCTGCTGACGCTTTCCGCATATACACAAAGAATGGAAGCATCTTCGTAGAGGGTGGAAATGGCAGGGGAATGGCATATGGACTGCTGGAGCTCTCGCGCATGGCTGGTGTCTCGCCTTGGATATGGTGGGGTGATATAGTGCCTGAGCGTCGTGACAAGCTGGTGCTTAGCGGAGACTTTACCACAGAGCAGAGCCCGAGTGTAGCCTATAGGGGTATCTTTATCAACGATGAAGACTGGAGTATCCGTCCTTGGAGCTGCAATACATTCGAGCCAAACTCCAATGGGGAGATAGGTCCCCGCACTTATCGCAAGATATTCGAGTTGTTGCTGCGCCTGCGTGCCAATGCCATCTGGCCTGCTATGCACGAGGGTACAAAGGCATTCTTCCTTACACCAGGCAACAAGGCTGTTGCTGACTCGTGCGGCATCGTCATAGGAACCTCGCACTGTGAACCGCTTTTGCGCAACAATGTAGGCGAGTGGAATGTATCCGAACGAGGACGCTTCAACTATCGCACCAATCGCGAGGCAGTACAACAGTATTGGATTGAGCGCCTTAAAGAAGTAAAGACATCCGGTAATAACATATTTACTATTGGCATGCGTGGTATTCACGACAGTTCGATGGAGGGCTATGCCACTGAACAGGAGAAGTTCGAGGCCCTGCAGCAGGTTATCGACGACCAGCAGCAGCTCATAGTGAAGTACGTCGGAGCACCCGAAAAGCAGATGCAGATGTTTGTGCCGTATAAAGAGGTGCTGCAGTTGTATGAGAAGGGCCTCAAGGTGCCGGACTATGTCACCCTGATGTGGTGCGATGACAACTATGGGTATATCACCCGTCTCTCTGATGCCCGCGAGCAGCAGCGCAGCGGAGGTGCGGGAGTGTATTATCACCTCTCTTATTGGGGGCGTCCTCACGATTATCTCTGGCTCACGACTACACAGCCCGGACTTGTCTACAATGAGATGCGTCAGGCGTATGACCACAATGCCCGAAGGCTTTGGATTGCCAATGTCCACGATCCGAAAGTGGCAGCCTACGACCTGGAACTCTTCCTCGACATGGCTTGGAACATCAACGCTGTCAGCAGTTCTTCGCTTGGACAGCATCTCCGCTCCTGGCTCTGTCGTCAGTTCGGTAGTGAGGCGGGCGAGCGGCTCTATCCTGCTATGTTCCAGTTCTATCGTCTCTGTGGCGAGCGTCGTCCGGAGTTTATGGGATTCACACAGGTGGAGCTCGACAAGAAAAAATATCATCGTGGCCTCTCCACAGTTGGCGATGTGCAATTCTCCCGTCAGGAGGCTGCAAGTCGTCTGGCCGACTTCGAGTGCATCAAGGCTCGCATCATCGAGGCTAAAGCCTATGTGCGTCCAGAACTGTATGATGCCTTCTTCGCAGCCATCCAGTATCCCGTGTGGGCTGCATCTGCTATGAGCACCAAGATTCTCACAGACTCCGCAGAGAGCCGCCGGGCATACGATGAGATCCAGTCGCTCACTCGTCAGTATAATGAGATGCGTGGAGGCAAATGGCGCTGTCTGATGGATGCAACCCCACGAAAGCTGCCTGTTTTTGAAGATGTCCGTGGGCGTCTGAGAGAAGAGGTTAAGACTGTTGACGTAAGAGTGGTGCCGGTATCGGGAAATGCGGATGTCATACAGATGCTCGGTCACTCCATGAATGCCATCTCACTGCCCAAGGGCAGGAGCATGACCTACAAGGCGGATATCGACGTGGAGGGCGACTACACCGTGACAACAGCCCTCATACCGACACATCCTCTTGACAGCGGTGACTTGCGATTTAGTGTCAGCATCGATGGTGGTGAACCGGTTGTATATTCGTTGAAGGAACCCTTCCGTTCAGAACGATGGAAAGACAATGTACTTCGCGCTCAGGCTATACGTGACACAAAGGTTCATCTGCAGAAAGGGAGTCACTCTATTACAGTCCATGCTCTCGACAATCATGTGGTTCTCGACGAGCTGACTGTTAAAAGCATACAAAATTGATTACTTTTAAAATAAAATCGCTATCAACCGAAATTAGGAAAAGACACAATCCCCTACCCGTCCGCTTCACTAGAACAGAACGAAGGCACCGACTCAGAGATGAGTTGGTGTCTTTGATGTTCAAAAAAAGTAGGCTCGCTTCACAGCGAACCTGCCCGTATCAATTAAAGTAGAAAAGAATATTAAAAGAGGGGGAGGATAGCCTGTGCTACCCTCCCCTTTCTTTTGCTGTGGTTCTTACCTCAAGTCTATTTCTTCAATTGTTTCAAGTGTTGAATTATCACTAAGATCGGCATAGCCTCTAATGTAATAACGCTTACCTGGCCTTAGATCGATTTTGCGAGTAAAGGAGACTTCTCTTGTAGTAAACTTGTCGTTGTTCAAAGGCGGTTTAGTTTCGCTATGAGTTATGCCAAGGCGTGATACATCGTCAGCATTAACGTTGTGAACCTTCACCGTGACCTCTAATTTATATTTATCTAAAGATGATAGGTATGTTGGATTTCCCCAAGACAATGAAATGTTGGCGTCACCAGTTTGTGAACCATTAGAAGTCCCTTGACCACTTTTCTTGAGAGTAAGATCATCTGACCAGTACTCGACATGCTTTCCTTCAAAGAATTCGGATTCAACCTTCATTTCGCCAGCTTCCACAGAACCGCTTATGATATCCCAATAGAGTTCGGAGTCAAATTTCTCTGACGACATCAACACACGCTTGCCTCCACCATAATTCCAATGGTAGATGGAAGCAGTCATACTGGCATTTATTGCTGGAACCTTCATAGTAATAGTTCCTGTCTTGTCGGCATTAAAACGCGCAGAAACTGTGATGGGATAGTTATCATACGTAGTACCACTGCCGCTCCATGTTCCCACAAGAGCTTCGTCATAATTAATGACTTGGGGTTCTTCTGGTGGCGTTTCAGATTCTTTTTCGTCGTCGCCACACGAGACAAACGATAACGACATCACTACTGCCATAACAGCAGACATCATCGCAAAGATTTTTTTATTCATAATAGTATTGTTTTGATTAGTAATTCATATTTCTTTGTGTTAGTCTATCGTTTGCAAAGATACAAAAAGTTTTGAAAAACCAAATAAAAAGAAGAAAAACATGGAAGTATCTGCGTATTTATTTTGCAGTTTAGGTATTATTTGCTATCTTTGCGCTATAAATTAAAACCAATAACAAAATGACCTATACTTATAATTATCCTAGACCGGCAGTTACGGCTGACTGTGTGGTAATAACGAAGGAGGCAGAACCCAAGGTGCTGCTTATCCAGAGAGGAAACGAACCGTTCAAAGGCGCATGGGCTTTTCCTGGCGGATTTATGAATATGGACGAGACCACAGAACATTGTGCCATCCGTGAACTGTTTGAAGAAACTGGGCTTCAGGTATTTAATATTCAGCAGATAGGCACATACTCCAACGTGAACCGCGATCCACGAGGTCGCACCATCACGGTGGCGTATCTCGCCGTCATCGATAAGCCTGTTGCAGTACGTGGGCAGGATGATGCGGCAAAGGCTGCATGGTGGCCTCTATCTGAGTTGCCTGCACTAGAACTGGCTTTTGACCATGCAACAATCATGCATGACGCCATAAAACGATTACAGAGGATATATACGTATCAGAAACGTACGACTCCGGAGTGTATCACAGTGCTCCAGCCAAACGAGATATTCGTGTTTGGCAGCAACCTTCGTGGGATGCATGGGGGCGGTGCAGCTTATATTGCCCATCGCTATTTCGGCGCTATCATGGGACAGGGCGTGGGACTGCAGGGGCAGAGCTATGCCATCCCCACGATGCAGGGCGGCGTAGAGACCATCAAGCCCTACGTAGACGAGTTCATCGCCTTTGCCAAGCAGCACCCTACCCTTATCTTCCTGGTCACCCGCATCGGCTGTGGTATCGCCGGCTTCGCTGATGAGGAAATAGCACCTTTATTCCAAGCTGCACATTACGTAGATAATATCGTGCTGCCGCCGAGGTGGTAAGCGAGCATAGCTCGAGCGGGTATTTTGCTCGTTTATTCGTACTTTGACCGATGGTCTTAGGTAGGATGCACCTCGGAAATAAAAATAAATAAAGATTTATTTTGTATTTCGCTCGTTTATTCGTATCTTTGCAGCATAAACCCCAAAACTAAGAAAAAGAATATGACTGCAAAACAAACCATTGAGGCTGGAAAAGCCATTCTGGGAATCGAATTCGGTTCCACACGTATCAAGGCCGTACTCATCGACCAGGACAACAAACCCATTGCTCAGGGAAGCCACGAGTGGGAGAACCAGCTGGTGGACGGACTGTGGACATACTCGATAGAGGCTATCTGGTATGGTCTGCAGGACTGCTACGCCGAACTGCGCAAGGACGTGCTGAAGCAGTACGACTGCGAGATTGAGTCGCTGGCTGCCATCGGCTTCAGCGCCATGATGCACGGCTATATGGCCTTCAACGAGAAACAAGAGATTCTGGTGCCCTTCCGCACTTGGCGTAACACCAACACGGGCAAGGCTGCAGCAGAGCTGAGCAAGCTGTTCAACTATAACATCCCCCTGCGATGGAGCATCTCGCACCTCTACGAGTGCATCCTGGAGAACAACGAGCACGTGAAGGACATCAAGTACCTGACGACGCTGGCTGGCTATGTGCACTGGCAGGTGACTGGCGAGTTTGTGCTGGGCGTGGGCGATGCCTCGGGTATGATTCCCGTTGACCCCGCCACGAAGACCTACGACGCCACGATGGTGGAGAAGTTCGACAAGCTGATTGAGCCTAAGGGCTATAGTTGGAAGTTGCTCGACATCCTGCCCAAGTCGCTGAACGCAGGTGAGAATGCCGGTTTCCTGACTCCTGATGGTGCCAAGAAACTCGACGTGAGCGGTCACCTGAAGCCCGGCATCCCCGTCTGTCCTCCCGAGGGCGACGCTGGCACGGGTATGGTAGCCACCAACGCCGTGAAGCAGCGCACGGGTAATGTGAGCGCAGGTACCTCTTCGTTCTCGATGATTGTGCTGGAGAAGCCGCTGAGCAAGCCTTACGAGATGATTGATATGGTGACCACGCCCGATGGTTCGCTTGTGGCCATGGTACACTGCAACAACTGCACCAGCGACATCAACGCCTGGGTTGGCCTCTTCAAGGAATATCAGCAGCTGCTGGGCATCAAGGTCGACATGAACGAAATCTACGGCAAACTCTTCAACAAAGCCCTGGAGGGCGATACCGACTGCGGCGGTCTGATGGCCTACAACTATGTGTCTGGCGAGCCTGTCACTGGCCTGGCTGAAGGTCGTCCAATGTTCGTTCGCTCTGCCAACGACAAGTTCAACCTGGCCAACTTCATGCGTGCCCACCTCTATGGTGCCATTGGTGTGCTGAAGATAGGCAACGACATCCTGTTCAAGGACGAGATGATTCGCGTGGACCGTATCACGGGCCATGGCGGCTACTTCAAGACTGCCGGTGTGGGGCAGCGCATGCTGGCTGCTGCCCTAAACAGCCCCATCAGCGTGATGGAGACTGCTGGCGAAGGTGGTGCATGGGGTATTGCCCTGCTGGCCGGATACCTGATTAACAAGAACGGCAAGACGCTGGCCGACTATCTGGAGGATGTGGTGTTTGCTGGCAACACTGGCGTGAGCATCGCACCAACAGCCGAGGATGTGGCTGGATTTGAGAAGTATATTGAGAACTACAAGAAGTGCCTACCCATTGAGCAGGCTGCTGTAGATAACAAATAAGCCGATATACTCAATTCGCAACAAACGAGCACCGCAAGCCTCGATACAGGGCCTGCGGTGCTTATTTTTATATTATAAGGTACGCGCGAGGAAGAGGGACAGACACAAAGAAAAATCCCAGCCACTGGAAAGTGACTGGGATTCGCGTTGTAATATCAATGAATCGTTTTACAGCGTTTACTCTTCTACAGGAGCCTCGGTCTCGTCGATATCCTCCTCTACAGGAGCAGCAACGGGAGCCTCAGCAGGAGCCTCAGCTACAGGAGCAACACCACCCTCGGCTACAACAGTAACGGGGATCTCGGCGCTAACCTCCTTGTGGAAACGAACCACAGCAACATACTCACCAACCTTCTTGATATCCTTCAGGACGATAATCTTACGGTCTACCTCCTTACCAAGCTTGGCAAGCTCGTCGGCAACAGTCATATTGGTAACAGAACCGTAAAGCTGACCAGTAGCGCTCACCTTGGCGGTGATGGTCAGAGCAACACCCTCGAGAGCAGCAGCCTTCTCCTCGGCAGCAGCCTTCAGAGCAGCCAGCTTGTGAGCCTGCTGCTTCAGGTTCTCAGCCAGAATCTTCTTAGCAGAGGGAGAAGCAATAACAGCCTTGCCCTGAGGAATCAGGTAGTTACGGCCATAGCCTGACTTTACATTCACGATATCGTTCTTGAATCCCAAGCCGATAACATCTTCTTTCAAAATCAATTCCATTCTTGCGTCCTCCTTTGTTTACTTCATCAAATCGGTTACGTAAGGCAGCAATGCAATCTGACGTGCACGCTTAACGGCCTGAGCCACACGACGCTGGTACTTCAGAGAGGTACCGGTGATGCGACGGGGCAGAATCTTACCCTGCTCGTTCAGGAACTTCTTCAGGAACTCGGGATCCTTGTAGTCGATGTACTTGATACCGCTCTTCTTGAAACGGCAATACTTCTTCTTCTTTGTATCGATAGAAGGAGCTGTCAAATAACGGATTTCACTCTGTTCTGCCATAGTTTAAGCCTCCTCTTTTTTACCCAGCTTGTTGCGACGCTTCTCAGCATACTCTGCAGCAAACTTGTCGAATTTAACAGTCTGGAAACGAATAACCTTCTCGTCACGACGGAAAGCAGTCTCCAATGTCTTAATCACTGCTGGCTCAGCCTTGAACTCAATGAGAAAATAGAAGCCAGAGGTCTTCTTCTCAATCTGGTAAGCCAGTTTCTTCAATCCCCAGGCCTCTTCGTTCACAATCTCTGCACCTTTGTCGGTGAGAACCTTCTTGAACTTAGCGACCGTTTCCTTTGTCTGTTCGTCAGACAAAACGGGAGTTAAAATGAAAACGGTTTCGTACTGATTCATACTACTTTTTAATTAATAAAAATACTTAATTTGCAAATTGCGGGTGCAAAGGTACAAAAAAAATCGCATTCAAAGCCAAGAATTACGAATTATTTTGTATTTTTGCACCCAATTTTAACGATTTATATGAAGTTTATACTGAAATACAGCGGTTTAGCACTTATTTTGCTGGGAGTTTTGCTCTTAGCAGCACTTCATCTGCTGCATTTCACCTTCGTCAACGTGGTGCTGCTCACACCATTCTTCATCATCCTGGCAGGCGTGGTGCTGCAGGTGTGGATGATGAAGCGCGAAAGCCGTTATTAAGCGTCGCTAAGCCGAGATGTGGAGGAAGCGCGTCACCTTGCCCACAATACTCTTGTCCATATTGTCGATAAACGCATCGAGGATGCGCGTCTGTCCGTGCTGCGGCACCACGTCGTAGTCGGCCAGCGCAGCAGGTATCAGGCAACTATGACCTTCGCGCAGCTGTAAGCGCTCGCCCGTCTGGCGGAACTGCAGTTCACAGTGGCCCGCGATGCACATGGTGATGACAAAGCTGTCGTATTTCAACAGGTTACGATGGAACGACTTCTCGGTCTCTGTGACGCGCACGCTGAAATAGGGTGAGTTGACAATGAGGTTGGCACGGTTCTGGGCTGCGGAATAGAGCGTGCGATACTCGTCCTCCACATGATAGTCCAACGCCTGTGCTGCCAACTCGGTATGCAGCTCGCGCGGCTTGCCGTCCATACCAGGACGGTTGTAGTCGAAGATGCGATAGGTGACGTCGGACGACTGCTGCACCTCGGCCAGCAGGATGCCGCTGCCAATGGCGTGCACACGACCTGCAGGCAGATAGAACACATCGCCAGAGCGTACCTCATGGCGCGCCAGCACATCGACAATGGTGCCGTCGGCAATGCGCTGCTTATACTCCTCAGGCGAGATCTCCTTCTTAAAGCCGGCATAGAGATAGCTGCCAGGCTGGGCGTCGATGATATACCACATCTCGCTCTTGCCCATCTTGCCGTGTTCACGCTGCGCCATCGCATCGTCAGGATGCACCTGGATGCTCAGGTCGCGCTTGGCGTCGATGAACTTCACCAGGAGGGGCAACTGGCCCTGATACTGATCGCTGACCGCCTTGCCCAGAATGGCCTCGGGCTGTTCGCTGATGACAGAGATGAGATCACGACCTGCATAATGACCATTGGCCACAATACTGGGACTGGATTTCACAGCGCTGACCTCCCAGCTCTCGCCAATAGGTTCGGAGGCGTCAGACAGCCCTTTATAGGGGCATAAGCGTTCACCACCCCATACTACTGTATGCAGGTTCGGTTCAAACAAAAGGGGATATATCATCATAATAAATGCAAAAGTAGCAAATATTCAGCGAATCGCCAAATATTTGCCACTCTTTTTCACATTTCACCTTTGACCTTCGGTCTAGTCTGCTCTCGCTCAGCAAAGCTCAAACAATTTCTTGCGTCCCTTCGGTAGCAAGCGGTATAACCGAGCGGGCTCTGCTCTCGCTTACTCGCAGCCTTCACCTTAATACTCTCCCCAAGCCTTGATGCCGATGCCTTCGAGGCCCACATTACAGAAAGCCTGGATAAAGGCAGCCGCCAAGCGGGCATTGGTGATCAGAGGCACGTTGAGGTCGATGGCTGCACGACGAATCTTATAGCCGTTGGTCAGCTCGTGGGTAGTCAGGTCCTTGGGGATATTCACCACCATATCTATCTTGTGAGCATGCAGCAGGTCGAGGGCCGAGGGAGCATCGCTGGCGCCGTCGGCCTCTTCGGAAGGCCACAACACGCGGGTGTTGGCAATGCCGTTGTCAGTAAGATACTGACTGGTGCCCTTGGTGGCGTAGAGCTCGTAGCCGTGATTCACCAGCATGCGGGCAGCATCGAGCATGTCGGCCTTCTGCTTGGCACCACCCGTGCTCAGCAGGATGGTCTTCTTGGGAATACGATGACCAACACTCAGCATAGACTTCAGCAGCGCCGTATCGGTATTGTCGCCGATACAACCCACCTCGCCTGTCGACGCCATATCGACACCCAGCACGGGGTCGGCCTTCTGCAGGCGGTTGAACGAGAACTGCGAGGCCTTGATGCCCACATAGTCGAGGTCGAAGAGGTTCTTCGAGGGCTTTTCTACAGGCAGTCCCAGCATCACCTTCGTGGCCAGGTCGATGAGGTTGAGTTTCAGAACCTTCGACACAAAGGGGAACGAACGTGAGGCACGCAGGTTACACTCGATGACGAGGATATCGTTTTCGCGCGCCATATACTGGATGTTGAACGGACCATTGATATGCAGGGCGGCAGCAATCTGACGCGAGATGCGCTTGATGCGGCGCACCGTCTCGACATACAGCTTCTGAGGCGGGAACTGGATGGTGGCATCGCCAGAGTGCACACCAGCAAACTCTATGTGCTCGCTGATGGCATAGGCCAGAATCTCGCCATCCTTAGCCACAGCGTCCATCTCAATCTCCTTGGCATGCTCGATGAACTTCGACACCACCACAGGGTGATCCTCGCTCACATTGGCAGCCAACTGCAGGAAGCGCTCCAGCTCGTCTTTGTTAGAGCAGACATTCATGGCAGCACCGCTGAGCACATAAGAGGGGCGCACCAGCACAGGGAACCCTACCCTCTCTACGAACTTGTCGATATCTTCCATCGAGGTCAGCGCGCTCCATTCGGGCTGGTTCACACCCAGCTCGTTGAGCATCTGCGAGAACTTAGCACGGTCTTCGGCGCCGTCGATATCCTGAGCCTGAGTACCCAGGATGGGCACATGCTGCTCGTCGAGATACATAGCCAAGTTGTTAGGAATCTGACCACCCGTTGACACGACGACACCATGAGGGGCCTCCATATCGATGATATCCATCACGCGCTCGAACGTCAGCTCATCGAAGTACAGACGGTCGCACATATCGTAGTCGGTAGATACCGTCTCAGGGTTATAGTTTATCATCACTGAGCGCCAGCCCTCCTTGCGGATGGTGTTCAAAGCCTGAACGCCACACCAGTCGAACTCGACGCTGGAGCCGATGCGATAGGCACCAGAGCCCAGCACGATGATGCTGCGACCATCGTTCTCGTAGGCGATGTCACAATGGGCTGCCACAGAGTCGCCGTTTGTAGTACCTTGATAGGTAAGGTACAGGTAGTTAGTCTGAGCAGGATACTCAGCTGCCAGCGTGTCAATCTGCTTCACCACAGGCAGGATGCCCAGCTCCTTTCTGCGACGGCGCACCTGCAGCATGGCCTGATGCATATTGTCGGAGGTTTCCTCGAGTCCAATGGCACGGGCTATCTGGAAGTCGGTGAAACCATAGACCTTGGCCTCTCTTAGAAGTTGAAAGGTGAGAGTTGAAAATTTAGAGTTTTTCAACTCCTCATCGATGTCGATGATGTGCTGCAGCTTCTGCAGGAACCACTTGTCAATCTTGGTGAGCTCGTGAATCTTGTCGATGGTGTATTCAGGCATGTGCATAGCCTTTGAGATGACAAAGATACGCTTGTCGGTAGGCTCGCGCAGGGCGGCGTCGATATCGGTAATCTTCAGCTCTTTGTTCTCAACGAAGCCGTGCATGCCCTGACCAATCATACGAAGACCCTTCTGGATGGCTTCCTCGAAGGTGCGACCGATAGCCATCACCTCGCCAACAGACTTCATTGACGAGCCGAGCTCCTTGTCAACACCGTGGAACTTTGAGAGGTCCCAACGGGGAATCTTACACACCACATAGTCGAGGGCGGGCTCGAAGAAGGCACTCGTAGTCTTGGTAACGGAATTCTTCAATTCGAACAGACCGTAACCCAAGCCCAGCTTGGCAGCGACGAAAGCCAAGGGATAGCCTGTGGCCTTTGATGCCAATGCTGACGAACGGCTCAGACGGGCATTGACCTCGATGACACGATAGTCCTCTGACTCGGGGTCGAAGGCGTACTGCACGTTACACTCGCCCACGATGCCGATATGACGGATAATCTTGATGGCCAGCGCACGCAACTTGTGATACTCGCTGTTGGTAAGCGTCTGCGAGGGAGCAATCACAATAGACTCGCCAGTATGGATGCCCAGCGGGTCGAAGTTCTCCATGTTACAAACGGTGATGCAGTTGTCGAAACGGTCGCGAACCACCTCGTACTCTATCTCCTTCCAGCCCTTCAGGCTCTTCTCAACCAGCACCTGCGGCGAGAAGGCGAAGGCTTTCTCGGCCAGCTTGTTGAGCTCTTCCTCATTGTCGCAGAAGCCTGAACCCAGTCCGCCCAGAGCATAGGCGGCACGCAGGATGACGGGATAGCCCAGTGTGGCAGCGGCCTTACGGGCTGCCTCGATATTATCGCAAGCCTCGCTCTTGATGGTCTTCACATCAATCTCGTCGAGTTTCTTCACAAACAGCTCACGGTCTTCAGTATCGATGATGGCCTGAACGGGAGTACCCAGCACCTGGATGCCGTATTTCTCGAGCACACCACTCTGATAGAGCTCCACGCCACAGTTCAGAGCCGTCTGTCCGCCAAAGGCCAGCATGATGCCGTCAGGACGTTCCTTCTCGATGACACGCTCGACGAAGTATGGCTGGACAGGCAGGAAATACACCTGATCGGCAACACCTTCGGAGGTCTGCACCGTTGCAATATTCGGATTAATAAGTACGGTCTTGATGCCCTCTTCCTTCAGGGCCTTCAATGCCTGCGAACCGCTATAGTCGAACTCGCCGGCCTCACCAATCTTCAGGGCGCCTGAACCAAGTAACAGGACTTTCTTTATCTTATGATCTTTCATTTTCTTTCCCTTTTTCTTTTTTACCTTCTTACCCTTTTACTTTTTAAAGCGCAGCAATAAAGCGGTCGAACATAAACTCTGTATCTACAGGACCAGAACAGGCCTCAGGATGGAACTGACTGGTGAACCAAGGGTTGGTCTGATGGCAGATGCCTTCATTGGAACCATCGTTCATATTCACAAAGAGCTCGCGCCAGTCCTTACCCAATGTAGAGGCATCGACGGCATAGCCGTGATTCTGGCTGGTGACATAGCAACGGTTGGTGCCCACCTCGCGAACAGGCTGGTTGTGCGAGCGGTGACCATATTTCAACTTATAGATAGTGGCGCCACTGGCCTTTGCCAGCAGTTGGTTACCCATACAGATACCACAGATAGGCTTTCGGCTCAACGACATCTGCTTGCGGATAATCTGAACGGCATCCTCACACATGTCAGGGTCGCCAGGACCATTGGCCAGGAACAGACCGTCGAACTGCATCGCGGTATAGTCGTAGTTCCAAGGCACACGAATCACCTCGACACCACGGTTTATCAGGCAACGGATGATATTGGCCTTGACACCGCAATCGACCAGCACCACCTTCTTGCCTGCACCTTCGTTATAACGGATGATGTCCTTGCACGACACACGCGACACCCAGTTGACCGACTCATAGTCCTCATTAGCATTATCAGGCTCAACGGCCTCACCATCAAAGACTATTCGTCCCATCATCACACCCTGCTCGCGAAGCACCTTTGTCAGCGCACGGGTGTCGATGCCTGTTACGCCAGGCACCTTCTCACGCTTCAGCCAGTCGGCAAGGCTCTCGCAGGCATTCCAGTGAGAGTAGCCTGTGCTGTAGTCGCCCACAATGATGGCAGAGGCGTAGATACGGTCGCTCTCCATAAAGGTGGGAATACCATTTTGCTCGATGGTAAAAGGCGGCACGCCATAGTTGCCTACCAAGGGGAAGGTGAGTACCATGATCTGTCCAGCATAAGAGGGGTCGGTCAGCGATTCGGGATAACCCATCATCGCCGTGTTGAAAACCACCTCACCAGACACAGGCACATCGTAGCCGAACGATTTTCCCTTGAATGTTGTCCCGTCGCTCAGGACCAGTGTTACATCTTTCATCCTACTTCAGTTTTATCTTTTTGCTTTAATACCTATTTCTTTTTATAAAAAAGGCGAAACGTTCAGAAACGTATCGCCTTTAAATTATTCAACAGTAACAGACTTTGCCAAGTTTCTTGGTTGGTCAACGTTCTTACCCTTGCAAACAGCCACATGATAGGCAAGCAGCTGCAACGGAATGGTAGCCACCAATGGCTCGAGACACTCCATCACCTCTGGCAACTCTATCACTTCGTCGGCCACCTTGGCAATGGTATCATCGCCCTTGGTCACCAACGCAATCACCCTACCCTGACGGGCTTTGATCTCCTGGATATTGGAGAGCACCTTCTCGTACATAGCATTGTGAGTGGCGATAACGACGACAGGCATGTCGGAGTCTATCAAGGCAATAGGACCGTGTTTCATCTCTGCGGCTGGATAGCCTTCAGCGTGAATATAGGATATCTCCTTCAGCTTCAACGCTCCCTCGAGGGCCACTGGATAACTGAAACCACGACCCAGATACAGGAAGTTATGGGCATAGGTGAAGGTGCGTGCCAGGTCGGCCACCTTATCGTTGGTCTTCAACACCTCTTGTATCTTTTCAGGAACCTCGCTCAGTCCTTTCACAATCTGCAGATACTCATCGCGGTCGATGGTGCCCTTGGCCTCACCCATTGCCAACGCAATCATGGTGAGCACAGTGACCTGACCTGTGAATGCCTTCGTAGAAGCCACACCAATCTCTGGTCCTACGTGGATATAGGTACCTGTATCGGTGGCACGAGGGATGCTGGAGCCAATGGCGTTGCAGACGCCATAGATAAAGGCGCCACGCTCTTTGGCCAACTGAACGGCAGCCAGCGTGTCGGCGGTCTCTCCACTCTGAGAGATAGCAATCACCACGTCGCCCTTGCCTATAACGGGATTGCGATAGCGGAACTCAGAAGCATACTCCACTTCGACAGGTATGCGACAGAGCTTCTCAATAATCTGCTTACCAATCAAGCCTGCGTGCCACGATGTACCGCAAGCCACAATCACCACGCGTTTGGCGTTGAGCAGCTGACGACGATAATCGATGAGGGCGCTTAGAGTCACATGGTCGGCTTCTACGTTGACACGTCCTCGCATGCAGTTCACCAAGCATTCGGGCTGCTCGAAAATCTCCTTCAGCATGAAGTGGGGATAGCCGCCCTTCTCAATCTGACCCAGGTCAATATCAACGGTCTTTACTGCAAGTTCCTGCTCTTCACCAAGAATACTGATGACCTTCAGTTCCTCACCAAGACGGATAACTGCAATGTTGCCGTCTTCCAGATAAACCACCTTATCAGTATATTCAATGATAGGACTGGCATCGGAGCCCAGGAAGAACTCATTGTCGCCAATACCTACCACCAACGGGCTCTGCTTACGTGCTGCCACAATCTCATCAGGATGACGCTTGTCGATAATGGCGATGGCGTAGGCGCCAATCACCTGGAACAATGCTACCTGAACGGCCTGAACCAAGTCGAGGTTCTTCTTGGTCATCACATACTCTACCAACTGAACCAGCACCTCGGTATCGGTGTCTGACTTAAACGTCACACCCTTCTCCTTCAGCTTGGCCTTGATGTCGGCATAGTTTTCAATGATACCATTATGAATAATAGCCAGATTGTGAGATTCTGAATAATGAGGATGGGCATTGCGCGAAGAAGGCTCACCATGAGTGGCCCAACGGGTATGGGCAATACCGATGCTGCCGCTGACATCCTTGTCGCTGCAGTACTCCGTCAGATTGTCCACCTTTCCCTTGGTCTTGTAGACATTCAGACTGCCTTCGGCATTAATCATGGCCACACCTGCGCTGTCGTAACCACGATACTCCAGACGGCGCAATCCTTTAATCAGGATGGGATAAGCTTCGCGTTTTCCCAGATAACCGACAATTCCACACATAATCGTTTTACTTTTTGTAAGTGTTTGTGTTATGAAAAAAGAGATTGGGATAAAAACCCCAACCTCTCAGTATTTATCTTAAGATGTTATACAACAGCGATGTCAACGAAATGAGAATCGACGTTGCGGAGAACCATAGCGTCGTCATGCTACCCACACTTGAGTTCTGGGCTTTAACCTTGTTAGGCGTCACGTAAATCACATCGTTCTGCTGCAAGTAGAAATACGGCGAGTTGATGATGTTGGCATCCGTAAGGTCGAAAATATGAATAGACTTCTGACCTGTGGAGTCTTCACGAATCAACTGCACGTTCTTACGTTGACCATAGATAGTCAGGTCGCCTGCCTGGGCCAAGGCCTCAAGAATAGAAATCTTTTCACGCGACACAGTAAATGTACCAGGACGCGCTACTTCACCTATCACCGAAATCTGATAGCCTGGCATACGAACTGTTACAATAGGATTCTCAGCCTCTGCCATAAACGGCTTAATCTGATCCTGAATCATCTTCTCAGCCTGCGATTTGGTAAGACCACCTACATGGATGCTACCAAGAATGGGGAAATTGATATTTCCTGCATTATCGACCAGATAGGTCTGAAGCATTGCCTGAGAATAGGTAGAACGGGAATTGACCGTATAAGGTGTAGGCACCGTCAGATTGAAAGGCGTTGCAGCCTCGTCATTGGTAGTGCTGACAGTAATAGTCAGCTGGTCCTTAGGCATAATCTTAGCATCAAAGAGATACTGCGATTTCGACAAGTCTACTGATTCTGCATTCTGAAAATAGGGAACGTCCTTTTGAGTACCACATGCTGCTAAAAGCATGAGAGCTATCAAAGGCAAAACAATTCTATTGAAACGCTTCATATTCTATTTCGTTGTTAATCGGCTGCAAATTTACAGCATTTTTTCTAAATACGCAAAAAAGTAGGGGAGTTTTTTATGACAACTCCCCTTTTTCTTAACCAATCGATATTCTCACGATTAATAGAACTTGAAATAACGACGCGCGTTATTATACGAAATATCCTCAACCATACGGGCCAACGTCTCGCGATCATCTGGCAGTAATCCCTTCTCCACATCATTGCCCAGCAGGTTACAAAGGATGCGACGGAAATACTCGTGACGAGGATAAGAGAGGAACGAACGGCTATCGGTAAGCATACCTACGAAGCGACTCAACAGGCCTAATACGGAAAGGGCGTTCATCTGCTTCACCATACCGTCCATCTGGTCGTTAAACCACCAGCCTGAGCCAAACTGAATCTTGCCAGGCTCGCCACCCTGGAAATTGCCCAGCATAGTGGCTATCATCTCGTTGGCGCAAGGATTCAGCGTATAAATAATGGTACGCGTAAGTTTGTCCTTCATCTCGAGATTGTTCAGGAACTTCGACATGGCCTTAGCGGTATTGAACTCGCCGATGCTGTCAAAGCCGGTATCAGGTCCCAGTTTGTTGAACATCTTCGTGTTGTTGTCGCGTATGGCACCATAGTGGAACTGCTGCGTCCAGTCGCTGTCAGCATCCATCTCTGCCATCACCGTCAGGAAGCAGTTCTTAAACTGACGAACCTCCAAATCCGACAACTGCTGTCCACGCATAGCCTTCTCGAAGATAGTTTCTATTTGTGAGTCGGTATAGGGCTCATCGTAGAACTCCTCAAGACCATGATCCGACAGTTTACAGCCGTTGGCGGCAAAGAAGTCGTGACGCTTCTGCAGGGCATCGACCATATCGGCAAACTTTGTAATGCTCACGCCGCTAACGTTAGACAGTTGTTCTACGTATTTGGCATAGTCAGCTTTCTCAATATTCATGGCCTTGTCTGGACGCCAGGCAGGAATCATCATGGGGTCGTCGTCGGCCTTGTGCTTGGCATACTCAATATGGTTGTGCAGGTCGTCAACGGGGTCATCGGTGGTACACACACACTCCACGTGATAGTGTTTCATTAAGCCACGGGCTGAGAACTCGGGGCGCTTCAGTTTCTCGTTACACTCGTCGAAAATCTCGCGGGCCGTCTTAGGACTCAGCAGTTTCTCGATGCCGAAGGCGGTCTTCAGTTCCAGATGTGTCCAATGGTAGAGGGGATTGCGGAAGCAGTAGGGAACGGTCTCGGCCCACTTCTCAAACTTCTCCCAATCGCTGGTCTCGTTACCTGTGCAGTATTTCTCTTCTATGCCGTTGGTACGCATAGCGCGCCATTTGTAGTGGTCGCCACCCAGCCACAACTCTGTAATGCTCTTGAAGCGATGGTCGTTGGCCACCATCTCAGGAATCAGGTGACAATGGTAGTCGATAATCGGCATCTTAGCCGCATGATTGTGATACAGGTCCTGGGCGACTTCGGTCTCCAGCACAAAGTTTTTGTCGTTAAACTGTTTCATAAGCTTATGTTGTTTTAATTATCGGTTTTTATGTCTTACGAACCATTGGTGTGTGAAGCAGACATACATCAGCAAGGCCACGACGACGAGACCGAGAGCTGTTGTCAGAAGCTGCTGAATATGATGGGTGAAGCAGGCACAGCCCAATCCCACGCCGATAGCCAGTCCACTCTCCCAGCCCAACATGAAGGTGCTCTGCGAGGTGCCTCGCTGGCAATGGCGACTCAGCTTGATGAAGAAGAGCAGGAATCGGGCGCCCACGATGCCCAAACCCAAGCCCAGCAGGGGTGTGGTGAGTGGCGACATTCTTGAAGCCAGCAGGATAATCATGGCGGCAGCCATCAGCAGCAGTCCTGTAATCACCTCGCTCTTCACCTCTGCATCACGGAACACAAAACGCTGGGCCAATAGGGCCAGCAGGAAACCTATCATCACCATACCGTAAGAGTTGGCGGGAACAGCCATCGACATCAGCAGTCCTATGGCTATCGTGACGAGCATCAGGTTGAAGAACAAAGGGAAGCCCGACGGCAAGAAGAAGCGGTCGAGGCTCATGAGGCGAGTACCGTCCTCAGGTATTCTAAATGGGAAATGGATAAACAACACCAGGACAACAGCTGCTAAACAGCATATTGCAGCCACAAAGAACACGTTGAGGGGCGATAAGTTGCCGCTGCAGTCTTCGAGCAGACGATTGGGATAGATCACATCGGAGAGTTTCAGCAACAGCAGTCCAGTCATCGGCCCCAGCGACAGGGCGAAGCGTCCAAACCAGGTAGCCGAATGGTTTGCCTCTGTACGTTGGTGCGACTCGCAGGTGTCGATAATCAGGGTAGAACTGAGCACCATCTGAGCCAGTCCGAAGGCCGCTCCCTGCATCACACGCCACAGGATAACCACTAAGGGCGATTGATAGGCGGAATGCGGCAGGAAAGGCAGCACCATCGAGGCTGCCAGCACCAGCACGCTGATGATGAACACCAGATTACGACGGTAGCGTTGCACCAAATAGGAGCAAAAAGCGCCAGGCAGGAACAGTCCTATGGCAAAAGCAGCCATTACAAGTCCAGTCAAGGTGTCGTCCATCCCCGTCCATTGGCGCAGCCATAAGGGCAGAACCGGTATCAGCATGGTGACCGACATCGACAGCAGCAAGTTGGCCGTTGCCATCAGCCAAAACTCCCTGTGCCACAGGCGCATATGTACCGTTGTATTCTGACTATTCAACTCTCAAATTTTAATTATCAATATGATTCACTCTCATTGGGGAAGTCACCACTCTTTACGTCAGTAACATACTGCCCAATGGCATCAGTCATCACGCTATTCAGGTCGGCATAGCGGCGCAGGAAGCGCGGAGAAAAGCCCTGGTTCATGCCCAGCATATCGGCTACCACCAGAATCTGTCCGTCACATTTGCCGCCAGCACCAATACCTATCGTAGGCACGCTGATTTCCTTGGTGACCTGCTCAGCCAGCGCTGCAGGAACCTTCTCCAGAGTCACAGCAAAACAACCTGCCTCGCTCAGAGCCTTTGCGTCGCTCAACAGTTTCTGGGCCTCTCGCTCTTCCTTGGCGCGCACAGCATAGGTACCAAACTTATTAATAGACTGAGGCGTCAGTCCCAGATGGGCCATCACAGGGATGCCAGCATCCAAAATGGCCTTGACGGTATCAAGAATCTCCACACCACCTTCCATCTTCAAGGCGTCGCAGCCGCTTTCTTTCATAATGCGG
Organism: uncultured Prevotella sp.; assembly: GCF_946407605.1. GTDB lineage: Bacteria > Bacteroidota > Bacteroidia > Bacteroidales > Bacteroidaceae > Prevotella. Next base: position 28,338 of record NZ_CAMJOS010000009.1, on the reverse strand, counting down.
ATGGCGTTGACCACACCATCGTGAACGCCAGTCTGATACGAGCCGAAGGGCATGTCGCACACCACCAGGGCACGCTTCACAGCCTTGGTCACAGCTTTGGCGTGATAAATCATCTGGTCCACAGTAATGGGTAGCGTAGTCGAGTTACCAGCCATCACATTCGAGGCCGAGTCGCCAACCAAAATGCCATCAATGCCAGCACGATCTACAATGCCAGCGGTGGTATAGTCATACGAGGTGAGCATCGAAATCTTCTCACCCTTTTGTTTCATTTCAATAAAACGATGCGTTGTTACCTTGCGCTCGTCATTCACTAAATATCCTGCCATCTTTCTACATTAAAGGTTATACATTAAATATCTTACTCAGGGCATCATACGTAAATCCCTCATAATCAGATATCTGCACATCTGACAACGACGAGATATCCTCCTTCTTGTTGGTGGTAGCCAGACCTACGACAAACATTCCTGCGGCCCTACCCGACTTCAGTCCGTTAAAGCTATCCTCCAACACCACGCACTCGCTGGGCTCTACGCCGAAACGCGCTGCACCACGCAGATAGCAGTCGGGCGACGGCTTGCTCTCGGCAAAATCCTCGCTGGTCAGTATCTCATCAAACAATTCCTTGAATTCTGGACGAGCCTTGAACACACTCTGCATCTTCGGCAGATTACTACTTGTCACCACAGCCGTCTTCACACCATGCTGGTGCAAGTCATTGATAAAAGCCTCCAGACCATTAATATATGTATAGTCCATCTGTGCCTCAAACTCATTCAGACGCTGAGTCACCGTTTCGCGCTCTTTTTCCAGTTCGCCGCTCCACCAACGACCATAAATCTGGTCCAGCGTCGAACCCTTTATCTCGTGCTCCAATCCTGGATGCTCCGGATGGTACAGCCTGCACTGACTTCCCCAGAAAACAGTATATTGTGGCTCTGTGTCAAACACCACGCCATCCAGGTCAAACAATGCCGCTTTTAGTTGCTTCATTTCAATATCATCTTAAAATCGGGTGCAAAGGTACTGCAAATTAAGCGAAAAACCAAATTAATTTGAGTTTTTCCGAGTACGAGTGACCCTTTAGAGGTATAAAGCCTATTCCTTTAAGACATAGAAAGCATTTGAATGAAAAATAAAGATTAAGCAATAAAAAAATCCGGGTCGCTCTTGCGGTCCGGATTCTTTTTTATTGATGTAAGAATGGAGATTAGAGTGCTGTGGCAGCTTTATCTATCCATTCGTAGATGCACGAGCAGATGCCGAAGAGCAGGATGCCCACAGTGCAAATGGCGAGGCTCCAGTTGATGGCAGCACCATTGCGGAAAGTAGGCAGAGGATTCTCTTCCTTTGTGATATACATGGCCTTGACGATAAGCAGATAGTAGTACAAGCTCACCACGGTGTTGATCAGGGCGATGAACACCACGAAGTAGGGCCAGAAAGGTGCACTCTCGTGACCACCTACAGCAGCCATGAATACGAAGAACTTAGAGAACATACCTGCGAAGGGAGGAATGCCTGCCAGCGAGAAGAGTGCGAGGGTCATCAGAAGGGCCAACTTGGGGTTGGTCTGATAGAGACCGTTGTAGGCGCTCATCTGTGTCTTGCCGCCGTTGTTCTCTTCAACAGTACTGATAACCGTGAAGACAGCCATATTGGCAGCCACGTAAACCAGCACATAGAAGGTAAGAGCGGTGAGGCTGGTAGCGCTATTGCCTACCACAGCCAGCATGATATAACCTGCCTGCGAGATTGATGAGAAGGCCATGAAGCGCTTCAACTCGTTCTGACGGATAGCCAAGAGGTTGCCCACGGTGATGGTAAGCATGATAACTATCCAGAGCAGGGGCTCCCAGTATTCCACCATGCGTCCGAAGACGTGCATGAGGATAATAGCCAGCGTCAGCGTGGCAGCACCCTTAGACACAACACTCAGATAACCTGTGACAGGCGTAGGAGCACCCTCGTAGGTGTCAGCCGTCCAGAAGTGGAAGGGCACCAGCGAAATCTTGAAGCCCAAGCCGCTGAAGAAGAACACCATACCCATGATGGTGAGCGGGGTGAGCTGCATCTGTGCAGCCATATCGTCGAAATAGAGTGTGCCTACAGCACCATAGAGGAACGAGATGCCATAGAGCATCACGCCGCTCGAGAAGGTGGCTGTGAGGATATACTTGGCGGCAGCCTCAGCAGACTTCTTCTTATAGCGGTCGAAAGCAACAAGACATGCCATAGGCACAGAGGCCATCTCGAGTCCTAAGAAGAACAGGAGGAAGTGTCCACTCGACATCATCATATACATACCCAGCAGCGTAGAAAGTACCAACACATAGTACTCGCCGGAAATCTTGCAAACGTTATTCTTAAGCCACGACTGCGACATCACCACAACGATGAATGTACCCAAAGTGAGTATGGTCTTCATCACGTTGACAATGGGATATGTAACATAGAGGCCTCCGAATGCCGAAGTGGGCTCTGCCAAGAAGCAGGGAACCAACTGACAAAGCAGTAAGGCACCAGTGAGTACGCTCAGCACATAGGTCTTGCGCTCGCTTTTGTGTAATGCAAAGTCGGCGCAGAAAACGATAATCAAGGCCAACATCAGAGTTGCCTCGGGAATCATATTCAAAAATTGTGAATAGTTCATAATCTTTTTCCTCCTATTTTTACATTACACCAATTGACTTGAGAATATTTCCAGCGGCAGGCGAAATCATATCGCTGAAGAAGAAAGGAGCGCAACCCAGACCAGCCACACAGAATATGAGGCAGCACACAGCCACGCGCTCGTCCCATGTTGCATCGGTAAGTTCCAGGAAGTGCTTGTTCTCAACCTCGCCATAGAGAATCTTACCTACCACACGCAGGATGTAGACAGCCGTTACCACAATCGACGTACAGGCGATGATGGTAGCCACCATGCGGAACGACGATGAGGGGTCGCCAGCAACCTCGTGGGCTCCAAAAGAGCCAACAAAGATGGTCATCTCAGCAATGAAGCCTGAGAAGCCGGGCAGACCCAGATTAGCCAAACCAGCGATGACATAGCCCACAGCCAAGAATGGCATAATCTTCATCAAACCTGCCAACTCGCGGATATCACGAGTGTGGGTACGTCCGTAGATCATACCGATGAGGGCGAAGAAGAGAGCCGTCATCAAACCGTGAGACAACATCTGCAGGATGGCACCTGTACAAGCCGTCTGCTGCATCATGAGCAGGGCAAAGAGTACCAAACCGCAGTGTGATACTGAAGAATAAGCGTTGATATACTTCAGGTCGGTCTGCACGCAAGCGCTCAGGGCACCATAGACCACAGAGATGGTGGTCAGGATGAGGAATATCCACGAGAGGTTCTGGGCAGCGTCAGGCAGCAGGTACATGGCCAGACGGAAACAGCCGTAACCTCCAAGCTTCATCAGCACGCCAGCATGGAGCATTGATACTGCAGTAGGCGCAGAAGCATGACCATCGGGAGACCATGTGTGGAAGGGGAACAAAGCACCCAACACACCAAATCCAATGAAGATGAAGGGGAAGAACGCATTCTGAATCTCCTCGGGAATGTTGTGCATAGCAGCAATCTCGTTGACATTCATCGTGGTGTGACCACTGAAGTAGTAGATACCCAGCACGCCGAGAATCAGCAGGGCTGAACCACCCATCAGCATCAGCGTCAGCTTCATGGCAGAATACTCCTTGCGGCCAGAACCCCACACACCAATCAAGAGGTACATAGGAATCAGAGCCACCTCATAGAACATGAACATGGTGAACATGTCAGTGCAGATAAAGAAGCCAAACACACCCGTAGAAAGCAGGGTGAACCAAAGGAAGTACTCCTTGGTAAGAGGCTTCAGCTGCCAAGAGGCGAAGGTACCTGTGAACACGATGATACTTGACAGCAGCAGCATGACGACAGAGATACCATCGACACCCACGCTGTAAGCGATATTCAGAGGTTTGAACCAAGGCATAGAGGCTACCAGCAACATCTCGTCGGTATTGCCGCCATTACGCTCGGTTACGAAATAATAGCAAAGCCATATTGACAGGGCAAGCAAGCAAGACGAACCTGCCACCATCACGCCACGCACCTGGTTGAGGTTGCGGGCAATCCACAATCCCAGAAGCATCAGGGCGGGAATCAAAACGAATAAACTTAATATATTCATAGTCGTTATATCGTTATTACGTTATATCGTTATTACGCTTTATAAAGCAAGTAAAACGAGCGTTAATGCCACTGTGCCAGTGAGGAACCACACAGCATACTTACGTACATCGCCACTCTGCCAAGCACGCAGGCTCTCACCGCCTTCGTTAGCACCCCAAGCCATAAAGTTAAACGTGCCGTCAACAACGTGGCGGTCGAACCAGGCTATTGGCGTAGAGACGCAGCGGAAGATGATGCGGTGGGTGACATACTGCCAAATCTCGTCCTGATAGAAACGCTTGTAGGCTGCACGATGCAACTTGGGGAACGTCTTATAAAGACGGTCAGCAATAGGCTGGTTCTCACCTTTATAAATATAGGTGGCCAAGCAAATGCTCAGAATAGCAATCACAGTAGAGGTAGCAGCAATCTGAGTGTTGAAGTGGATAGTGTAGTCGGTACCAGCAGCAGAAACGAAGCTGCCAAAGCTACCACCCCACTCCATGAAGCCTGCCAATGTAGAATAGATACCTACACCCATAGTGATGATGCAGAGCACTATTAGAGGAATGGTCATCGTCAACGGAGCCTCATGGGGAGTATGGTTCTCATGAGCCTCCTTGTTCTCTGTACCCCAGAAGATGCCGTAGTACAAACGGAACATATAGAAGGCAGTCATGGCAGCGATACCAGTCATGATCCAACCTACTACCGGGCTGTACTCCATGCAGGCAGTAATAATCTCATCCTTTGAGCTGAAGCCCGAGAAGAATGGGATACCAGCGATGGCCAGACACGAAATGAGGAAGGTGATGTGAGTGATAGGCATGTACTTGCGCAGACCACCCATCAGAGCCATCTCATTGCTGTGAACAGCGTGGATGATACATCCGGCACCCAGGAACAGACAAGCCTTGAACATAGCATGAGTAAACAGGTGGAACATACCAGCCATGTAACCCAGCTGTGCATGATTATCGAGGATAGCACCATGATGACCAGGTAGCGATACACCCAGAGCCACCATCATAAAGGCAATCTGCGAGATGGTTGAGAAGGCCAGTACACGTTTGATGTCGCTCTGGGCGCAAGCCACAGCAGCAGCATAGAAGGCGGTGATAACACCCACCCAAACCACAATCGACATGGCCTCGGGGGCATACTCAATCCAGAGGGGGAACATACGTGCAATCTGGAACACACCAGCCACCACCATCGTAGCAGCGTGGATAAGTGCAGATACAGGCGTCGGGCCCTCCATAGCATCGGGCAACCAGATGTGCAAGGGGAACATAGCACTCTTACCAGCACCACCGATGAACATCAGCACAAGGGCTGTAGGCAGGATAAAACCTCCTGCGGCAACGGCCTTGGCCATATTGCCCTCGATGAACGGTGTGGTGCCCTGCCCCATCACGATATCGCCAGCAAACGAGAAGCTGAACGAATCGGTGTAGTAGCCGAAGGTCAGAATACCAATCAGGAAGAACATATCGGCAAAGCGGGTCACGATGAAAGCTTTCTTACTGGCTGCAATGGCGGGCTTCAAAGGATAGTAGAAGCCGATGAGCAGGTAAGAAGAAACACCCACGAGCTCCCAGAACATATACATCTGGAAGATGTTGGTGGCCAAAACCAAGCCCAGCATTGACATGGTGAAGAGGCTTAGGAAAGCGTAGTAACGCTGGAAACCTTTCTCACCGTGCATATAGCCGAATGAGTAGATGTGAACCATCAACGACACAGTTGAGATGACAATGAGCATCATCACCGAAATAGGATCCAGGAGGATACCCATGTCGAAGTGGAGATTGCCCAGAGGCAACCATGTGAAGTTGAAGGGCACGATAGTCTGATACACACCCTCAGCAGTACGGTCGGCAGTGAAATAAGTGATTGCCGTCCAGTAAGAGAGAATCGTAACCAGTGACAGCGAACAAGTACCGATAAGTCCGGCAGTCTTGTGCTGCATCTTCATGCCTGCCAGTCCCAACACGATGAAGGACAGTAGCGGCAGAAGCAGAATCAAATAAGATAATTCGTAGATCATAGCGTCGTTTTATCCTTTCATGTTAGAAATAGCGTCCACGCTGTCACTCTTGAAATTGCGGAACACATTAATAATAATCGCGATAGCCACAGCACTCTCGGCTGCACTCACACCGATTGAGAAGAGCGTCATGAAGAAGCCCTCGAGCTCACCGGGGAACAGCAGGCGGTTGAACGCTGCGAAGTTGATATCAACGGCATTGAGCACCAGCTCGATAGAGATGAGCATAGCGATGAGGTTGCGACGGGTGACGAAACCATAGACGCCGATGAAGAACAGCAGTGCACTCAGCACAAAATAACATTCTACAGGTACCATAGCTTAATCCTCCTTTTTACGTGATACAACCAAACCGCCGATGATACATGCCAGCAGGAATACTGAGATAAACTCGAACGGCAACACATACTGATACTTGTCACTACCCAGCAGGGCGGTTCCAATCTGATCCATAGGCAACTCGTCGGTCGTAGCGGCGCTTATAAAGCTGTTCTTCAGGAAAACAACAGCTACCGTTGCCAGACCTACCACAGAGAGAAGCAAGCCCTGAAGCATGCGTGAGCACTTTATATGCCCTACCATACCCTGCAGTGTCTGCTTGCTAACCAACTGGATGGCAAATACATAGATCATCGTTACGCCACCAGCGTAAACAGCAATCTGAGCAGCACCCAGGTAGGTGTAATCGAGCAGGAAGTAAAGACCTGCTACCCCAAAGAGCACGAACAACATATAGGTGGCGGCTCTCATGATTCGCTTCGTTGTCACACACAACAGGGCTGAACCCAGAATGACAAGAGCGAGAATAGAAAATACTACTATACTAGCCATAGTGCAGTTTACTTCTTTTTAGTGTTAAACTTACCGACCTGCCAGTCAGCGCCACCCTCCAAGATGTTGGGCAGTGAACCGCCCTCGTATACCTCCTTGTCGAGGTGGAGGACCAGAGCGCCACGACTGAACGTGGCATTCTCGAAGTCGTTGGTAAACTCAATAGCATCGAAGTTGCAGGCATTGGTACAAAGCTGGCAGAACATGCAGTCGCCAAGGTCGTACTGATAATCGTCAAGCACCTTCTTCTTTTTGCCCGTCTCAGGGTCTTCTTCCATGTGGGCGGTAATCTTGATAGTACCGTTAGGACAGGCTTTTTCGCAGAGCGTACAAGCGGTGCACTTATAGGCACCTTCCTCGTTGCGTTTGAAGACCAAACGTCCGCGATGGCGCTTAGCCACATGGAGCGTAGTCTTACGGTTCTCAGGGTACTGCTCAGTACATTTATTGGTCCAGTAATCCTTGGCGTATTCCTTCAAGGTCACCTTCATACCGGTAGCCAACGTCTTGATACCACGCCCTATTTCTCCGAAATATGATTTGTTATCTTCCATTTTGCTATACCTTATTTAATATATAAGCCAAAGGCCACGACAACTGTCATCAGCACCAGGTTGATGAGTGCCAGTGGCATAAGATACTTCCACTCCAGTTTCAGAATCTGGTCGATACGCAGACGGGGGAACGTCCACTTAATCCACATGAGCAGCCAAACCAGCAGGAAAGCCTTACCCATGAACCAAACGATGCCAGGAATATACTGCATCACCTCATCGAAGGCATCTACACCAATCTGAATAGGTGCCCAGCCACCCAAGAATACGGTAGCAGCGATACCAGCAATGATAAACAGGTTGAGGAACTCAGCCAGATAGAAGAAGCCGAAGCCCATACCTGAATACTCGGTATGATGGCCAGCGGTCAACTCACTTTCAGCCTCAGCCATATCGAACGGGCCACGATTAGCCTCAGCATTACCTGCTACAAGGAATACGAGGAAAGCGATGATAGCGGGAACATGACCCTGTACGATGAGCCAGCCCCAAGGTCCGGCCTGAGCCTCAACGATACCACTAACCTGCATGGTGCCAGTCAAGATGACGGCAGTAATCAGGCAGAGACAGAGAGACATCTCGTAAGAAATCATCTGCACAGCAGCACGCATGGCCGATACAACAGAGTACTTGTTGTTAGAACCCCAACCAGCCAAGAAGATGCCTACTACACCAATAGAGGAAATCGCGGTGAGCAGGAATACACCTACGTTAAAATCGAGGATGTGAGCACCACGGTTCCAGGGCAGGAAGGCAAAAGCGCCAACAGAGCCGATGATAACCAGGAAGGGAGCAACAATATAGAGCAGTTTATCTGCTTTGTCAACGAAGAAAATCTCCTTGATAAGCATCTTCAGCACGTCGGCCAGCACCTGCAGCAAGCCCCAAGGACCTACACGAACCGGGCCAATACGGCACTGGAAGTATGCGCAGACCTTACGCTCCATGAAAATAAGAATCATAGCAATGACAGAATAGGCGCCCAGTATGACAGATCCAACCAGCACACACTCTATCAAGATTGCTAAGAATTCGCCCAGACCCAGCGTCTGCGTCAGCAGCTCGTGGAACCAGGTGGTTACTTGTGAAAAATCAAATATATGTTCCATACCTTCTTCTTTTATCTGTCAATGTCGGGTATAACAATATCAATGGCAGCACCAGTAGTCACCAAGTCAGCAATTTTCTGGCCACGCAGCATCGGGTCGAGGGCACCCACGAGCGATAGACCCATAGGACGCATTTTCATGCGGTAAGGAATCTTGTCGCCGTTAGAGTCGAGATAAACGCCGAACTCACCTGCAGCACCCTCTACAGAGAAGTACCACTGACCCTCGGGCACCTTGATGATAGGCTTCTGCTTCACATAGAAGTCGCCCTCAGGAATATTGTCAATGAGCTGTTCGATGATATCCAAGCTCTGATACATCTCGTTGATATGAACAAGATAACGACCCATTGAGTCACATGTGTCGAAAGTAATCTGCTCGAAGTTCACCTTGTCGTACATATCGTAGGGATGGTTCTTACGAACGTCGTTCTTCCAACCAGATGCACGACCTGCAGGACCTGTGACACCATAATTAATACAGTCGCCAAGCGACATGGGTCCAACGTTCTCCAGACGGTTGTGGGCAATAATGTTATCGCCAAACACATCCATATACTCCTTAATCATAGGACGCAGGTACTTACAGAGTTCCTTCACGTTGTTTACGAAGTTAGGATCAATGTCGTCCTGCAGGCCACCTATTCTATAATAGTTCTGAATAAGGCGTCCACCAGTGGTTTCCTCCATCACATTAAGCACATGCTCACGATCACGCATTCCATAGAGGAAAGCTGTGAGGGCGCCCAAGTCCTGAGCACAGCAAGAGGTGAACAGCAGGTGGCTGTCTAGACGCTGCAACTCATCCATGATGGTACGGATATAATGGATACGGTCTGTAAGTTCTACCTCCATAGCCTCCTCAATAACGCCCACCAGCGCATGACGCTGCTGCATAGCACAAAGGTAGTTCAGACGGTCGGTCAGAGCCAGCGTCTGAGGATAGGTCATCGACTCCCACATCTTCTCTATACCACGATGGATATAACCCAGATGGGGATAGATACGCTTCACTGTTTCACCATTGAGCACCGTTTGAAGACGAAGCACACCATGGGTAGATGGGTGTTGAGGACCGATATTAATGACATAGTCGTCAGAGGTGAAGAGTTTATTCTCCTTCTGCTGCAAATGACCGTCGCGATCGAGTGAGTATTCAATACCATAGTCAGGCTCATCATCATCATCAAGGCTATACTCATCAGAAGCCTTGAAATCTTTACGAAGAGGATAGCCCTTGAAGTCATTACGAAGGAACAGACGACGCATATCGGGATGACCTAAGAACTTGATGCCAAGGAAGTCAAAGCACTCACGTTCCAACAGGTCGGCACCCTTCCAGATATTGATGACGGTAGGTATCACACTCTCACCATCAACCACCTTTGCCAGCATCTTCACGCTACAACGCTCATGGTTCTCGGTATTCTCAAGGATATATACACAGCCCAGACCTTCTTCTCCAAAGTCCTCACCAACGATAGTAACAAGGAAGTCGAAGTGCTTTTTGTCCTTCAAGTTCTGCATCTCTTGTGCAAACTTGTCAAAGTCAAATACAAGATGATTCAGTTTCATTTTGCTTCCTCCTTTCCTTTGTTGTTCTCTGTATTCTCAGAGAGTTCAGTGATAAACTCCTGGGGTACCTCAGTCACCACAATGGGTTTCTTACCTCCACGACCATACATCAGTTCCTCATTGGAAACACCCAACTCTGCCTCTGCCTTGGTCTGTTTATGGTTAGCACCACCGAAGAACTTCTCGATTTTTACTTTACGCTGCAACTGCATCATGCCATAGAGGATAGCCTCAGGACGAGGAGGACAGCCTGGAATGAACACATCGACGGGAACTATCTCCTCGATGCCCTTCACTACATGGTAGCTCTGCTTGAACGGACCACCACTAATGGCACAACCGCCAACAGCCACCACATACTTAGGCTCAGCCATCTCATCGTAAAGACGCTTGAGGGCAGGAGCCATCTTGTGAGTGATAGTACCTGCACACATGATGAGATCAGCCTGACGGGGTGAGTTACGAGTCACCTCAAAGCCAAAACGCGAAAAGTCATAACGAGAACAGCCACAAGCCATAAACTCGATACCACAGCAACTGGTTGCGAAGGTCAGTGACCACAATGAATTGCTGCGGCCCCAATTTATCAGCGAATCCAGATTGCCGGTTACCACGTTGACACCACCCTCATGGAGTTCGTCAACAATCTTCTCCAACGACTCGTTATCCTTAAACTCGTCGTAGGGCAAAGACTTGATTTTCGGTTTTCTTACTTCCATTCCAGTGCTCCTTTCCGCCAAGCATAAGCCAGGCCAAATACTAATACTACCAAGAAGAACCCGATTGACAGCAAAGCTGACGCACCAAAGTCCTTCACAACGACTGCCCACGGATATAGAAACACCGTTTCCACATCGAACATGAGAAAGAGGATGGCAAACAAATAATAGCCTACGTTGATGGGAATCCAACTGGTGCCGTGCGTAGGAATACCGCATTCGAACGGTTCTCCCTTAATCTTATTATAAGAGCGCGGGCCCAATAGTTTCGCCATTACATAGGCTGATGCCACCAGTGTAATAGCCGTCACCAGGACGGTGATTAACATTGTGAAATTCATAAAAGTATTTAGTGTTATAACAATATTGTTCACTTTAAAACGCTGCAAAGGTAGTAATTTATTTGCAAACAAAAGACATATTTTATCAAAATCTTTTTGCTGATTGAAAAAAAAGGAGTACTTTTGCAGCCAGACATTTAAGAGTGGCTCATATTTATAATGAAAAAAACGATATCCATACTACTGGCAATGTTGCCATTATTCATGAATGCTCAGACCTTCGACTTCGACATGACGAAGCCGCAACCTCGGTATGACAGCCAAAACGGCTATGGATATGACATACTGCCATCGCCTGATAAAAAGAAGCCGTCATTGCCATTCTTCTTCTCTGTGGCGGTCCCCGACGGCAACTATCGAGTCACTGTTGTGCTGGGAGGCAAAAAAAATTCTGACACCACCGTCAGAGCTGAAGGTCGCCGATTGATGATGGACAATATAACTACTAAGAACGCTAAAGACACGCAGGAGGTGACATTTGTGGTCAATAAGCGTTCGCCATATATCGAGGAAGGCAAGAACGTCAAGATTAAAGACCGCGAAAAGGACTATTTCGTTTGGGACGAGAAATTGACATTGGAGTTCAACGGTGCGTTGCCTGCCGTCAAGAGCATCCATATTGAAAAGGTCGACGTGCCAACCATTTACCTATGTGGTAATTCCACTGTGGTTGACCAGAACTACGAGCCGTGGGCATCTTGGGGACAAATGATTACCCGCTGGTTCGGTCCTGAGGTAGCTATCAGCAATCATGCCGAAAGTGGTCTCACAGCTCGTTCCTTCATTGCATCGCAGCGACTGAATAAGATTCTCACTTCCCTAAAGCATGGCGACTATGTCTTTGTGGAATTCGGACATAACGACGAGAAAGAAAAGGCACCAGGCGACGGTGCATGGTACCACTATCAGTACCAGTTGAAGATATTCATTGATCAAGTTCGAGGAAAAGGAGCAGAGATTGTGTTCTGCACACCCACTCAGCGTAGAGCTTTCAATGATGACCATCAAACACTACGCAATACTCATGGTGACTTCCCCGCAGCCATGAAGATGGTAGCAGAGAAGGAGAATGTACCATTAATAGATCTGAACCAAATGACGAAGGTATTCTTCGAGACACTGGGATTTGAAGATTCCAAACGAGCACTGGTACATTATCCTAAAGAGATGTACGGACGGGAACTGGCCGACAACACACACTTCAACCCCTATGGCGCATACGAAGTGGCAAAATGTGTAGTGATGGGTATGAAACAGCTCCAGCTACCGATTATCAAATACCTTCGTCCTGATTGGCAGGACTTCAACCCTGCACAGCCCGATGATTGGCGCACTTTCCAATGGGCACCATCACCTATCGTTGAGAACGTGAAACCCGATGGTAATTAAAATATGAAAAAGATTCTCTCCGCCATAGCACTTTCCATGCTAACACTGACTGTCGAAGCACAGTCGTGGCCTACGATAACAACGGAGGCCAGACCTGGCACACGCTGGTGGTGGCTGGGCTCTGCTGTGGATCAAGAGAATCTGAAATGGAATCTTTCAGAATATGGAGAACACGGTATCGGAGCTGTAGAAATCACACCAATATATGGTGTTCAAGGTAACCAAGCGAATAACATTACCTATTTGTCTGATGCATGGATGGCAATATTACGCCACACCATTGAACAAGCTGACCGGAACGGCATAGAAGTGGATATGGCCACAGGTACGGGTTGGCCCTTCGGAGGGCCTTGGGTGCCATTAGAGGAGAGTGCATCAAAGATGGTATTTGTCGACACCCTGATGAGTAAGGAGGGTGCCGACGAACTCGCTGCTAATGGAGTGATTCTTACGTTACCACTTAAGGATCAGAGAAATAGTCGCTTCGAATTGCAAAAAACGTTCCCACAGGCCGACGGTCGGGTGCGTGTCATTGCTCTTTACAGTAAGTTTGGCATAATGAGAGTGAAACGTGCTGCCCCTGGTGGTGAAGGTCTCGTTATTGATCATTTTGACCATAAGGCTGTGGCAAACTATCTACATCATATCGAAGAAGCCTTCGAGAGAACAAAGACCCCCTACCCTCACACATTCTTCAATGACTCGTATGAGGTAGCCGATGCCACATGGACACCGACACTATTTGCAGAATTCGAGAAACGCCGTGGTTATAAGCTAGAAGAAAAATTACCGGAACTGCTAGAAAACGACCCAAAAGTATTAAGCGACTATCGCGAGACTCTTGGCGACCTATTATTAGAAAACTTTACCGAGCAATGGACAACTTGGGCACATAAGCACGGGGCCATCACAAGGAATCAGGCTCATGGTTCACCCGCGAACCTCATCGACTGCTACGCTGCTGTTGACATCCCCGAAATAGAGGGTTTCGGACTCTCAGAGTTCGGCATCAAGGGACTGCGCACTGATCCAGGCAAAACCCGAAAAAATGACTCAGACTACTCAATGTTCAAGTATGCGCCTTCAGCAGCTCATGTCTGTGGAAAGCCCTACACCTCGAGCGAAACATTCACATGGCTTACGGAGCACTTCCGTACCAGTCTATCGCAACTAAAACCCGACCTCGACCTAATGTTTTGCGCTGGTGTCAACCACATGTTCTTTCACGGCACCTGCTATTCTCCTAAGGACGATAAATGGCCTGGATGGAAGTTCTATGCTTCGATTGACATGAGTCCTACCAACAGCATCTGGCGCGACGCTCCTTACTTTATGGATTACGTTACCCGTTGTCAGAGTTTCCTGCAAATGGGACAACCCGACAACGATTTCCTCGTATTGCTACCCATTCGCGACATGTGGAAAAAGAATATCAATAAATTATTGATGCAATTCTCCATTCATGAAATGGGGCGTTTAGCACCAGACTTTATCAAGACCATCCTCAACATAGATCGTGCCGGATTCGACTGTGACTATATCTCCGAGCGTCTATTGATGGGTGTAACATATAAAGATGGCAGGGTGGAGACTGCTGCTGGCACTCAATACAAAGGATTGATTATTCCAGGTTCAGATAACATGCCTGAGCCAGTTAAACAGCATATTGCACAACTGAAAGCCCAAGGTGCGCATATCTTTTATCAGATTGATGCTACCTCTCTTCAGACAGCGGCAAAGCCGGAACTGATGAAGACGAAGTGTGGACTGAAAGCTATACGCCGTAAGAACGTCAATGGCTATCACTATTTCATAGCCAACCTGACGCCTGAGGACATCCACCAGAAGGTGCCTTTAGCTGTTCCTTTTAAGGATGCCAAGTGGTTTAATCCACTGAACGGAGACATCTATGATGCAGTTTTCGATCGTGAAGGCCTTGACATCTGTTTGCATAGTGGAGAATCCATGATTCTTCAGACATTCGACGAAACTCTTGATAATAATTGTGGAGTCAATATAGCAAATAAAACTATAGAGACTATAACAATCAGCGGACCTTGGACGCTTTCTTTTACAGAATGTGAGCCAGTTGTCAGCAAGACCTATCAACTTCAGCAGTTACAAACATGGGAAGGATTGGATGAACAGACCAAGATACTTATGGGTACTGGCGTCTATACCACGACATTCAGGCTTCCCAAGGGAAACTATAAAGAAGGCAAATGGGTGATAGACCTCGGCGACGTCCGCGAGTCGGCCCGTGTCTACATTAACGGACAATTCATTGGCTGCGCATGGAGTGTGCCTTTTGTGCTCGACTGTCAGCAAACGCTGAAAGCCGGTGACAACGAAATACGCATCGAGGTGACCAACCTACCAGCTAATCGCATTGCCGACCTGGACCGTCTGGGCGTAAAATGGCGTAAGATGGAGGAAATCAATGTCGTGGACATTAATTACAAAAAGACAACATACGACCAATGGGAACCTGTTCCTAGCGGTTTAAACTCTGAAATAATAATTAAAAAACTTCAATAAAAATGGCTGAACAAGAACATCATCATCATCATCACGAACATCACGAGCACCACCATCATCACCACAAAATGGATGGCGCATCTAAGTTCAAGAGAGACAGTCTGTTGGCAATACAAAGAAAAAGAATAATTCAAAAATGGCTGTTCAGAATTCTTTGCATTGTAGCAATCTTACTGTTCATCGCTGTTGTCATCGTATACAAAATGGACTAAAAGCCCTACTTAATATAGAAAGCTTCTGTAAGCTGACGATACCAGTCAGAACGTTGACCCGGCGACTCTTCTAAGACTCCGACGCCTGCATCTATGTGCCTAACACTATGAAGACCAAAGGACAGCAGGAAGCGTCGGATATTCTTGTGTGGCGTGGTTTTGACCGCCCAGTCCCTATGTAAAAAGAAACCGCTTAGTGCGGCTTCAGATTTGACTTTCTGTACATAATCAAACGGCACTACTACAGAAATAATGCCCTGCTCCGTCAATAATCTACGAGCTGTTTCGAAGAGCGCCTTATATGTCAGGGAGAGACTGTGGCGTGCTATAGAACGTCGGGAGTCTGGAGATATTAACGAATCAGCAAAAAAAGGAGGATTAGAGACAATGGCATCAAAAGTACCATTGAAGTCATGAGCATCGGCTTCAAGTATTTCCACATGGTCGGCAAAGGGCGAATGTGCAACATTAATTCGTGCCTGACTAACAGCAGCAGGGTCGATATCTATTCCTGTGATATATGACTCGGGAAAACGTTGCGCCATCATCAGTGCAATAAGTCCTGTACCAGTGCCGATATCAAGAATCTTCTGACCACCTTCTGCCCATGCACCAAGAAGTGTTCCGTCTGTTCCAACTTTCATGGCGCAATCGGATTGCCATATGGTGAATTGTTTGAATTTGAAGTATTCATTTGCCATAATCGGCCACAAAGATATACATTTTTTGTTAATAATCAATGAATACATCGCCATTTTTCAATTAATTTTCGTAACTTTGCACCCCAATTATGGAGTTTAAAATTAAAATGAACGATAATCAGTATAATACTAAGTCCATATCGATGATTGCCGATTTGGAAGGAGATATCACAGACATGATTGATGGAGAAATCCCATCAACTCTGCCCATCCTTCCTGTCAGGAACATTGTGATATTCCCTGGCGTCGTATGGCCCATCCTGCTTGGTCGTGAGTCAAGCATGAAACTGGTACGTCAGGCAGAGAAGACTAGTTCTTTGATAGGTGTTGTATGTCAACGTGATCCGGATATTGAAATGCCTGTTGAAGGCGACCTTTTTGAATACGGCGTGGCAGCTAAGGTTGTTAAGCAGTTTAATCTGCCAGGTGGTTCCTCTACGGTTGTAGTGCAGGCATTAGGACGCTTTCATTTAAAACGTCTCACCAAGTTAATGCCTTATCTCGAAGGTGAGGTTGAGCCCAAGCCAGAGATGCACCCCGACAAGCACGACAAAGAATGGAAGACCGCCATTGATGACTTACGGAATATGGCAGAACGCTATATTTCAATGGTTGATGAGATGCCCGACGAGGCTATGTTTGCCATCCGAAATATCCACAATGACGAGATGAT
Organism: uncultured Prevotella sp.; assembly: GCF_946407605.1. GTDB lineage: Bacteria > Bacteroidota > Bacteroidia > Bacteroidales > Bacteroidaceae > Prevotella. The sequence continues at coordinate 11,482 of NZ_CAMJOS010000009.1, read as the reverse complement.
GCTGAGTTTCCTCTGTTCCAACATGCCTTTCACCATACAGGAGAAAGTCAAGCTATTGACTGTGGAAACCGTCAAGGAGCGGCTCTTTGGTGCCATGAAAGCGCTAAACCGCGAAATAAACCTTCAGAAGCTAAAGACGGATATCCGTAATAAGACCCGTGAGGATATCGACGAGCAACAGAAGAACTACTTCCTGCAACAGCAAATCAAGAACCTGCAGGCTGAAATGGGTAACGAGCAGTCACCCGAGAAATCAGAGTTGCTTCGCAAAGCCATGGACAAGAAATGGTCGGACGATGTTGCACGCACTTTCTATAAGGAAGTAGACAAATTGGATAACCTCCAGCCACAAAGTCCTGATTTCAATGTCCAGTTAAACTATCTACAGACATTTGTTTCGTTGCCTTGGGATGACTATACCAAGGATGACCTAAACCTACAACGTGCACAGAAGATTTTAGACCATGACCATTACGGCATGGAAAAGGTGAAGGAACGTATTCTGGAATATATGGCAGTTCTTTCACTACGTGGCGATTTGAAGAGTCCTATCATTTGTCTTTATGGACCTCCAGGTGTTGGTAAGACCTCACTTGGCAAGTCTATTGCCGAGGCCATGAAGCGTAAGTATGTACGTGTATCATTGGGCGGTCTGCACGATGAGGCAGAGATTCGTGGACACCGTCGCACTTATATCGGTGCCATGCCCGGACGCATCATCAAGAGCATTCAGAAAGCTGGTTCAAGCAATCCCGTATTCATCCTTGACGAGATTGATAAAGTGACACAAGGCACCATCAATGGCGACCCAGCTTCAGCTCTGCTCGAAGTGCTTGATCCCGAACAGAACACAGCTTTCCACGACAACTATCTTGACGTGGACTATGATCTATCGAAGGTACTCTTTATTGCCACAGCCAACAACCTCGGCACTATTCCACGTCCCTTGCTCGACCGCATGGAGGTTATTGAGGTGAGTGGTTATATCACAGAAGAAAAGATAGAAATTGCCAAGCGTCACCTGATACCAAGGGAACTGGAGAATACCGGACTGAAGATGCTGACTAGCAAGCCTAAGTTCAACAAGGCCGCCATTGAGAAAATCATCGAACAGTACACACGTGAAAGTGGTGTCAGACAGTTGGAGAAGCAGATTAACAAAGCCATGCGTAAATTGGCTTACCGACGCCAGATGAATGGTAGCATTGACAACTGGAAAATTACGCCTGAATCATTGGAAGACCTGCTTGGCAAACCGCCATTCTATCGTGACATCTATCAGGGCAACGACTATGCAGGTGTTGTCACAGGACTGGCATGGACCAGTGTAGGTGGCGAGATATTGTTCATCGAGACATCACTCTCGAAGGGAAAGGGTTCGAAACTGACATTAACCGGAAATCTAGGAGATGTGATGAAGGAGTCGGCGGTGTTGGCTCTGGAATATGTGAAAGCCCATGCCGAGAAGCTCAACATCGATTACCGCATCTTTGACAACTGGAACATTCATATCCATGTGCCAGAAGGTGCTACCCCAAAAGACGGTCCTTCGGCAGGTATCACCATTGCCACATCTATCGCTTCTGCCCTAACCCAACGTAAAGTACGTAAGAATATGGCGATGACCGGTGAGATTACTTTACGTGGTAAAGTTCTACCTGTAGGTGGTATCAAGGAGAAGATTCTGGCAGCAAAACGTGCTGGTATCACCGATATTGTGATGTGCCAGGAAAATAAGAAAGACATTCTGGAGATACCCGAGATGTATCTACAGGGGGTTCAGTTCCACTATGTGGAGAATGTGCAGGACGTATGGAACTTGGCATTGACTGATGAGATTGTCAAGAATTCGCTGAAGTTTGAAATCGAAGACGAGAAAGAGAAAGAGGACAAGAAATGAAATTCGAACTGCAACATAGCGACCCATATAGCAGTGCCCGCACAGGGCTTATCACCACTGACCATGGACAGATAAAGACACCTATCTTCATGCCAGTCGGCACCTGCGGCAGCGTGAAAGGTGTTCATTTCCAGGAATTGCGTGAGCAAGTCAAGGCACAAATCATTCTGGGAAACACCTACCATCTATATCTGCGGCCGGGACTTGACACACTTCGCAAAGCTGGAGGTCTGCATAAGTTCAACACCTGGGACCGTCCCATACTGACGGACTCTGGCGGTTTTCAAGTTTTCTCGCTGACAGGCATACGCAAGTTAAGGGAAGAAGGTTGTGAGTTCCGTAGTCATATTGACGGTTCAAAACACGTCTTCACTCCCGAGAATGTCATGGATACCGAGCGTATCATCGGTGCCGATATTATGATGGCACTCGACGAATGTCCTCCTGGCGAAAGCGATTATCAATATGCTAAGCGTTCTCTTGGGCTGACACAACGTTGGTTAGATCGGTGTATCAAACGCTTCAACGAGACAGAGCCACTCTATGGTCATAAGCAGACCCTTTTCCCAATTGTACAGGGATGTAAATACAAAGACTTGCGACAGGATGCCGCCAAACACGTGGTAGACCGTCTGGGCATGCTTAACGATGGTGGAGGTGCCTCCATTGGTGGTCTGGCTGTTGGTGAGCCTACCGAAGTAATGTATGAAATGATTGAGGTAGTCAATGAAATACTGCCTAAGGACCGTCCACGATATCTGATGGGAGTGGGTACACCTCAGAATATTCTTGAAGCAATAGAACGTGGCGTAGATATGTTCGATTGTGTGATGCCTACCCGCAATGGCCGAAACGCCCTACTTTTTACCTATCAGGGTACTATGAACATGCGCAACAAGAAATGGGAGAATGACTTCTCACCTATCGACGCCGATGGTTGCGACATAGACCGCTTGCATTCAAAGGCATATCTTCACCATTTATTCAAAGCTCAGGAGTTATTGGCTTTGCAGATAGCCTCTATCCACAACTTGGCTTTCTATCTCCGATTGGTGACTGATGCCCGTCAGCACATCGAGCAAGGCGATTTTACGCAATGGAAGCGCTCAGTGATTAATGACTTAGGACGCAGAGTATGAAGAAAATACTTGCACGATTAATCCCACGGCTTGACCGATACATCATCAGCAAGTTCATTGGAACATACATATATTCCATCTTGCTGATAATCAGTATAAGTATCGTGTTCGATTTTAATGAGAACTTAAACAAGTTCTCTACCTATCATGCGCCATGGAGTGCCATTATTTTCGACTATTATGCCAACTTCGTTCCCTACTTTGCCAATCTCTTTTCACCATTGTTTGTATTCATTGCCGTCATCTTCTTTACATCAAAGTTGGCGGGCAATTCCGAAATCATTGCCATGTTGGCAGCAGGTACCAGTTTCCGTCGTCTGATGAGACCCTACATGGTGTCAGCCGCCATTATTGCTATCCTCAATTTCTATCTGGGAGCGTATGTCATTCCTCATGGCAACGTTGTACGCTTGAATTTCGAAACACAATACAAAAACAAGAAACGCATCACCTCTGCCAGCAATGTTCAGTTGCAGGTTGCACCTGGCGTTATTGCATATTTGCAGCAATACGATAATAATATCAAACGTGGCTATGGCTTCTCGCTTGATAAATTTGAAGACAAGAAACTGGTTAGTCATATGACGGCCAACGTCATCCAGTACGACACCATTTCTGATTCACGCTATCATTGGAAAGCCATCAACTACAAAATTAGGACACTTAAAGGTCTGCGCGAGAAAATTGAGACAGGAGTAGAGATTGACACGCTTATTATGATGGAGCCCATGGACCTCGTCTATAGTAATGGGCAGCAGGAAACTTTCACCTCACCCGAGTTGCTGCGCTACATCTCCAAACAGCAGGAACGAGGTTCTCAGAATGTTGTACAATATGAAGTAGAATACCACAAGCGCATAGCCACTTCGTTTGCCTCCTTCATTCTTACAATCATCGGTGCCTCTCTATCAGCTAGAAAGCGCAAAGGCGGCATGGGATTGTCTTTAGGAATTGGTCTGGCTCTGTCTTTCTCCTATATCCTTTTACAGACCATCAGCGCCACTTTTGCTATCAACGCCGGTCTGCCTGCCTTATTGGCAGCGTGGATTCCCAACTTAATATATGCCGTCATAGCATATTTCTGCTATCGACAGGCGCCCAATTAAATGGAAAAGAACGATAATATAAAATGACATTTGAAGAAACATATTTAAATGATAATATCCTCGATGCGCTTTATGATATGCATTTCGAGGAAATGACACCTATTCAGGAGCGATGCATTCCAGAGATACTGGATGGACGTGACGTATTGGGTGTAGCTCAAACTGGTACTGGAAAAACTGCCGCATACTTATTGCCTATTCTTTCTATGCTTGATGACGGCGGCTATCCCGAGGATACCATCAATTGCATTGTGATGTCACCCACCCGTGAATTGGCTCAGCAGATAGACCAGGCCATGGAGGGCTTTTCATACTATCTTGATAACGTTAGTAGCATCGCTGTCTATGGTGGCAACGACGGCTCACGTTTTGATCAGGAGATAAAGAGTCTGAGAGGTGGTGCACCTGTGGTTATCGCCACGCCAGGCCGTCTTCTCAGTCACCTGAAAGTCGGCAATCTTGATCTCTCACGTACGTCATTTTTTGTACTCGACGAAGCCGACCGTATGCTCGACATGGGCTTTATGGAGGATATCCTTCAAATTAACAAGCTGCTGCCTGAGAGTTGTCAGAAGGTGATGTTCTCTGCCACCATGCCTGCCAAGATTCGCGAGCTGGCCGTATCCCTACTTCATAACCCCATAGAAGTGAAGCTCAAGGTGAGCCGTCCGGCAGAAAAGATTCACCAGATGGCCTATATCTGTTACGAACCCCAAAAGGTACGTATTATAGAAAACATCTTCAAACAAGGCGACCTGAAACGTGTGATTATCTTCTGCGGTAAGAAAGATAAGGTGAAGGACATCAACCGCACCTTACAGAAACTGAAGATCAATTGTGCTCCCATGCACAGCGACTTAACCCAGGCCGAACGTGATGATGTGATGTATCGTTTCAAGGCCGGTCAGGTTGATGTCTTGGTAGCTACCGATATCGTAGCACGTGGCATCGATATTGACGACATCAGAATGGTTATTAATTTCGATGTGCCCCACGACAGTGAAGATTACGTTCATCGCATTGGCCGAACGGCCCGTGCAGATCGTGACGGCGAGGCAATTACTTTCGTCAGCGACAACGACTTCCGTTTTTTCAAGCCTATAGAGCATTTCCTTCAGAAGGAGATAGAGAAGCTCCCCTTACCTGAAGGACTTGGAGAAGGTCCCGACTATCAAGCAATGAAGGAGGTCAGAAAAGGCGGTCGCGGACGAGGACATCGTAAGGGCAGCAAAAGGTCTGGCACGCATTTTGCTAAATCTTCTTCGAACAAACATAAGAAAGGAAACTCATGACGAATCAGTTTTCACCTAAAGTCTCCGAGATTTTGGCTTTCTCACGAGAGGAGGCTCAGCGTCTTTCGTCCAGCTACGTTGGCCCGGAACATCTGTTACTGGCTATGATGCGCATGAAAGATGGTCCTGTATTTGACATTTTCCAGAGACTCTCCATCAAGAAAGAAGATATCAAGTTGTCATTGGAAATGAAGCTCAACGACACAAATGGTCTGTTTCAACAAACAAATGTAGAAGAGTTGCTTCTGAACGAGAGTGCCAACAACATACTGAAACTGGCCGTTCTCGAAGCACGTATGCAACACGAGCAATGCGTTGACGAACAACATCTTTTGTTGGCCATTCTTCATGATCGTTCTGAGAACGAAGCAAAACAGATATTGGAAAACAAGAATATCCACTACACCGATGTCCTCAATCTGCTAAAAGCACCCCAGACAAAGGATGCACTCCAATTGCCTGATGAGGATGAGGAAGAGACGGAAGAACAGACATCACAAACCACACAAACAGCAACAAATAGTCCCAAGGAAAAATCCAAGACACCTGTTTTAGATAATTTCTCCACAGACTTGACACGTGCAGCCCTTGAAGGCAAACTTGATCCCTGTGTAGGACGTGAGCAAGAGATACAACGTGTGATGGAAATTCTGGGACGGCGTAAGAAAAACAACCCCATACTGATTGGCGAACCTGGTGTAGGCAAGAGTGCTATCGTTGAAGGTCTGGCACAGATGATAGCCCAGCGTAAATGCTCACCCATGTTCTTCAACCGCCGCATAGTAAGCCTTGACATGACAGGTGTTGTTGCAGGAACGAAATATCGCGGACAGTTTGAGGAGCGTATCCGTGCCCTTCTCAAGGAAATAGAACAGACACCGAATATTATCGTCTTTATTGACGAAATTCACACGATTATCGGTGCCGGATCCACACCTGGCAGTATGGATGCTGCCAATATCATGAAGCCTGCATTGGCACGCGGTGTCATCCAGTGTATTGGTGCTACCACACTCGATGAATACCGTAACAGCATAGAGAAAGACGGAGCTTTGGAACGTCGTTTCCAGAAAGTTCTCGTAGAACCTACCACTGCTGAACAGACTTTACAAATCCTGTATAACATCAAAGACCGATACGAAGATCATCATCATGTAGAGTTCTCCGAAGATGCTATCATAGCATGTGTCAAATTGACAGAACGCTACATGACTGACCGTGCTCAGCCCGATAAGGCTATTGATGCAATGGATGAGACAGGTGCTCGCGTACATCTTAGAAATGCACAGATACCTCCCGAGATTGATGAACTGGAGAAACAGCTCGATGAGATAAAAGACAAAAAACATCAGGCTGTGAGCAACCAGAACTACGAGTTGGCTGCCGGCTACCGCGACAGGCAGTCAGCATTGGAGAAGCAATTGGCTGAGGTGCAGACAAAATGGCTTGCCGGTAATTCCGAAGAACGACAGACTGTCACCGAGGTCGAAGTATCTGATGTGGTATCTATGATGACTGGCATCCCAGTTCAGCGTATGGCAGAGAGCGAAGGTGTCCGTCTGAAAGATATGGCTCCAAAATTGAAAGCCAGCGTTATTGCACAGGATGCAGCCATCGACAAGATGGTGAAAGCCATCCAGCGCAACCGTGTGGGACTGAAAGATCCCAACCACCCCATTGGTGCCTTTATGTTCCTTGGTCCGACGGGTGTTGGAAAGACCTATCTAGCCAAGAAGCTGGCAGAACAAATGTTTGGCTCTGCCGATGCACTCATTCGTGTAGACATGAGTGAATATACCGAGTCGTTCAACGTCTCCAGACTTATAGGTGCACCTCCAGGCTATGTAGGCTATGAAGAGGGCGGTCAGCTCACGGAGCGTGTTCGTCGCAAGCCTTATAGTATTGTGCTTTTGGACGAAATCGAGAAAGCTCATGGAAACGTCTTCAATCTGTTGCTACAGGTTCTCGACGAGGGACGTCTTACTGATGGCAATGGTCGTTTTGTGGACTTCCGTAATACGGTTATCATCATGACCTCCAACGCAGGCACCCGTCAACTCAAGGAATTTGGCAACGGCATTGGCTTTACCGCCTCTACGCTGGGCATCAACATGAATGAGAAAGACCGCGAACATGCCCGTTCCATCATCCAGAAGGCGTTGTCCAAGCAGTTCTCTCCCGAGTTTCTCAATCGTCTTGATGAAATTATAACCTTCGACCAATTGGATATGGAGGCTATCAAACGGATTATCGACGTCGAACTGAAAGGACTGGTTAAGCGCATCAAGGATTTGGGGTATGAAATGCAGTTGACAGATGCTGCCAAGGTCTTCGTAGCCACTAAAGGCTATGATGTGCAGTTTGGTGCCCGTCCTCTGAAACGTGCCATCCAGAACTATATCGAAGACGGCATCTGTGAGATGATTCTCGACGAGAGCATTAAGCCAGGTTCCGTTATTGTAATCGACAAACATCCCGACAAGGAAGAACTTTCCATTCAATTACAAACAACAATTCAAAGTGATTAAACCTCAGTTCAACAAGCGTGAGGTTTTGGTGTTCCATCATTTTCAGCGCAAAGGCTATTCCGTCTTTGCCAGTTTGGGACGCGAAGTTATCATCTCTGTACTCAGCGTGGCTACACTCTCTGCAGCCAAGGCCGAAAGTATCAGTGATGAGACATGGCGTGTAGACTCCACCAAAACCCCTGCTCGCGAAGTGACGCTTGATGATGTATGCGTCATGGGGTCCCGAGCCCCCCTGACAGTGAGTCAGGCTGCGAGAATGGTAACTGTACTGAGCCGCGAGGACATTGCGCAGGCGCCAGTACAAAGTATTAACGATTTGCTCAAGATGGCTGTCGGCATCGACGTCCGACAACGCGGGCCTTTAGGTTCACAGACAGACATCTCAATTCGCGGAGGCACCCAAGAGCAAATCACAGTCCTGCTCAATGGCATAAATATCTGTGATCCACAGACTGCCCATAACACCTTTGACCTGCCATGCGACCTGAGCGACATCGTGCGTGTCGAAGTGCTTGAAGGTCCCGCTGGACGTATCTATGGAACCTCGTCGCTCGTTGGTGCTATCAACATTGTGACTACATCCCATAATAAAGGTACTGAGATCTACGCGGAAGGAGGCTCGTATGGCTATGGCAGAATTGGTGGACGCATGTCTATGGGCAACAATTCCATTTCATCATCATATACCCGAAGCGACGGCTATTCACGTTCCAAGAGTGGTAGGCTTAACACTGACTTCAGTGGTTCAAAGGCATTCTATCAAGGCAACTACGATGATGAACAGGTGCGACTATCATGGCATGTAGGTATAGCCGACAAAGGATGGGGGTCTGGCACTTTCTATGCCACACCCCGTTGGCAAGCCGATGAACAATATGAACATACCACAAAGATTTATTCCGCCCTGCAAGGTGAGAACAAACGCGGTTTCGTCCATTTCATGCCTGCCTTATATTGGAACCAGAATCGCGACCGCTATGAAGGCTATCGTGGACAACCCGACATTATGAAGTATAATTATAACCGTTGCGATGTATATGGATTAAAGCTTAACAGCTACTTTGACTGGACTCTTGGTCGCACTGCCTTTGGTGCTGAACTCAGAAACGAGGATTTGGTGAGCGGTAACCTAGGTGAGCCGCTCTTCAACACACACCATATTGCCGGCACAGACCGCGACTACACGTTGGGCGTCAACCGTACCAACATCTCAGCCCATCTAGAACATAATCTACTACTAAGGAGATTCACCCTCTCTGCAGGTTTCGTGGCCGCCAAGAGCACGTGGAGCAGCATGAATATGACCATCTATCCAGGAGTTGATATCAGTTATGTGGCATGGGAGAATCCATCCCTTCATAAGCTAAAGCTCTTTGCCTCATATAACACATCGCTGCGGCCACCCTCGTTCACAGAGATGTACTACAAACTGCAAGGCTATGCTGCCGACCCACATCTAAAACCAGAAGAGATGCAGGCTATAGAAGTTGGCGCAAACTATCAGTCTGACATATTCCAGGCTAAGTTCACAGCCTATCATCATCACGGAAAAGACATGATTGACTGGGTGATGGACACACGACAGGGTGAGCAGGCACAATGGCAGAGCGTCAATCATACGAAGATTAACTCCTACGGCATTGAGGCTAATGCCACATTAGACCTGCGCCATCTGCTGAAGTTGGAGACACACCAGTCTACGCTAGACATTTCATATAATTATATAGAACAAGATAAAGATTTGGAGCGGGGCATCGTATCACAATACGCCTTGGAATACTTGCGCCATAAATTAGTAGCACGACTTCAGACGGACGTCTGGCGACAACTCAGTATGGGTTTGAGCTGTCGTTGGCAGGACCGTGTAGGCTCATACACCAACTTTAGTGACGAGATTTGCGACTATCGTCCCTATGCGTTAGTTGATGCCCGCGTACAATGGGAAGCCCCTCGCTATACGCTCTATGTCGAAGCCAACAACTTGCTGGATAACCGTTCGTATGTAGACTTCGGTAATGTACAGCAACCTGGCCTCTGGCTCATTGGCGGTGTCAAGATACAGCTGTTACAGTAACACTTTCGGATGCAAGGACAGGCTTTTCAGAAGAAAAATCCATTTTCATTTGGTTTTTCCCTCGAATTGCAGTACCTTTGCATCCGAAATTGCAATTTTTAGGAAAATGATACTTGAAAAAATAGACCAACTCCTTCAGCAAGTAGACTCGCTGGAGGCCAAGAATGCTGAGGAAGTAGAGCAGCTCCGACTGAGATACCTGAGTAAGAATGGTGAACTTAACGAGCTGATGAAAGACTTCCGCTCAGTACCCGCCGAGCAGAAAAAAGAAGTGGGTATGAAGATTAACGAACTGAAGCAACGCATTACCGACCGCATCAATATGCTGCGCGAGGCATGTACTGCTCAGGATAGCGTTGACGAAGCCATCGACCTCACCCGCACGCCCTACCCCATCCAATTGGGTACGCGCCATCCGCTCACCATTGTGACTAACGAGATTATCGACATCTTCAGTCGTATGGGCTTTGTGTTGGCTGACGGTCCTGAAGTGGAGGACGACCTGCATGTATTCACCAAGATGAATTTTGCTGCCGACCACCCCGCCCGCGATATGCAGGACACATTCTTTGTATCTCAGCATCCCAACGACGTTACCAAGAATATTCTTCTGCGTTCCCACACATCAAGTGTTCAGGCCCGTGTGATGGAGAATATGCATACCGAGGATGGGAAGTTGACAGCTCCTATCCGCGTTATCTGCCCGGGTCGTGTCTATCGTAATGAGGCCATCACAGCCCGCGCTCACTGTTTCTTCCATCAGGTCGAAGGTCTGTATATCGATAAGAACGTGTCATTCACCGACCTGAAACAGGTGTTGCTTTCGTTTGCCAAGGAGATGTTTGGTGCCGACACGAAGATTCGTCTTCGTCCCTCCTATTTCCCCTTCACAGAGCCCTCTGCGGAGATGGATATCTCATGCTTCATCTGCGGCGGTGAGGGTTGCGGTTTCTGCAAGCACACCGGTTGGGTAGAGATTCTGGGATGTGGTATGGTTGACCCCAACGTGCTGGAACAGTGTGGAATAGACTCTAAAGAGTATAGTGGCTATGCCTTTGGTATGGGTGTTGAGCGTATTACCAACCTGAAGTATCGCGTCTCTGACCTGCGTATGTTCTCTGAGAACGACACCCGATTCTTAGAGGAATTCCAGTCGGCATAACAGAGCGACATCAGATTGTTAAAGGATGTTATCCGGTGTAAAGTTTCTGTCAAAACATTTTTTTATTTGAAGAAAAAGTAATACCTTTGCACCCGCAAAACAGACAGAGACGCAAAATGGTGCGTTAGTTCAGTAGGTTAGAATGCCTGCCTGTCACGCAGGAGGTCACGAGTTCGAATCTCGTACGCACCGCCTCTCAGGTCTGCAAGCACTCAAAATATTATGGACTGGTGCGTTAGTTCAGTAGGTTAGAATGCCTGCCTGTCACGCAGGAGGTCACG
>NZ_CAMJOS010000008.1 GCF_946407605.1 uncultured Prevotella sp. | reverse complement strand
TCACAGATAACACAGATAATTTATGTCACACAGAAATCACGGAAATCACAGAAATTTTATCTCACACAGATCTCACAGATAACACAGATAATTTATGTCACACAGAAATCACGGAAATCACAGAAATCTTATCTCACACAGATCTCACAGATAACACAGATAATTTACTGTGACTCACGGTATTTGCCTTCGTCCTTATCATCAAGCATGGAGAGGTAGGACTGGTAGCGGCTCTCGGCAATATAATGGTCCTCGAGGGCCTTGAGCACGGCACAGCCCGGTTCGTGGGTGTGGGTGCAGTTGGAGAAACGGCAGTCCTTGGAGAAATGGAAGATATCCTTGAAATAGCCGGTAATCTCCTCAGGCTCCATGTCGAAGGTGCCGAAACCCTTGATGCCTGGAGTGTCAATGAGGTATGAAGGTGAAGGGTGAGAGGTGAAAGGTGAAAGGGGAGAGGTGAAAGGTGAAAGTTGAGAGGGTGAAGGGATGGGAATCATCTCGGAGAAGGTGGTGGTGTGCATGCCCATGTTGTGGGCATCGGAGAGCTCGGCGGTGCGGAGGTTGACGCCTGGCACGAGACGATTGATGAGGGTGGACTTCCCCACCCCACTATTGCCGCTGAGTACGGTGATCTTGTTTTCGAGCAGCGGACGGAGGTCGTCGATGCCCTGACCCGTCTCAGCGGAGATCTGCCGACACTCATAGCCGATGGTCTCGTAGAGGTTGACCATCGCCTCCTGATAACGTCGTTCATCCTCGTCGAGCAGGTCGGTCTTATTGAAGATGAGCACCACCGGCACACGGTAGGCCTCGGCCGACGCCAGGAAGCGGTCGATGAATGTGGTGCTGGTCTGCGGGTTGGCCACGGTGACCACCAGGAAGGCCTGATCCACATTGGCGGCGATGATATGACTCTGCTTGGAGAGGTTGATGCTCTTGCGGATGATGTAATTACGGCGGTCCTCGATAGACGAGATAAAGCCCCCATCAAACTCTACCCTGTCGCCCACGGCCACAGGGTTAGTAGAGCGAATGCCCTTCAGTCGGAAATTTCCCTTTATCTTACAATCAAACAGTTGGCCATCGTCTGCCTGGACGGTGTACCAACTGCCTGTGTTCTTTACGACAAGACCTTTCAATTAATTGAGAATTGAGAATTGAGAATGGAGAATTAGACTGTCATAATCTCCTTGTTCTTTGCCTCGATGAGCACATCCAGTTTCTTGATGTACTTGTCGTGCAGCTTCTGCAACTGGTCCTCGGCATCCTTCTCGTTGTCCTCAGAGAGACCGTCTTTGATGGCCTTCTTCAGTTTCTCCTTGATGTCGCCACGAACGTTGCGCACCTCAACCTTAGCCTTCTCGGCAATCTTGTTGCACTGCTTCACCAGGTCGCGACGGCGCTCCTCAGTGGGCTGCGGGATGGCCAGACGGATAACCTCACCATTGTTTTCGGGCGTGATGCCTACGTCGCTATCCATGATAGCCTTTTCAATATCACGGATCTGCTTCTTGTCCCAAGGCTTGATGGCGATGGTACGCGCATCGGGGCAGTTGACCGTAGCCACTTGGTTGAGGGGCACGCGGCTACCATAGGATTCCACACGGACGCCATCGAGGATGGCGACATTAGCTCGGCCGGCACGGATGCGGTTCAGTTCCTCTTCCAGGAACATGGCAGCCATCTCCATGCGTTCCTCAGCCTGCTGTAAAGTCTCTTTTACGTCTATCATAATTATTACGTTTAGTTGATTCTGCTGACAAATTTAGCACTTTTATTTGAATTGTACAACAAAATACAGAGTTTTTTACAAAAAAAAGCAAGGCAAAGGCGCTTTTTACCAAATTATTTCATATCTTTGCACCAAAATGTTAAGCTTATGAAAACAATAAGAACCCTTTTGACTCTTCTTGCACTCGTGTTTAGCGTCAGTGGTTTTTCAGACAACTACAAATATTTAGCCATCAGTCAGACCAATAACGAGACACAATATGAGTTGAGTCAAATTCAGAAGATAACCTTCGACAGCAACGACATGATCATGACGTTGACCAATGGCGGCGAGCAACGTCTGCCACTGGCCTCACTGCAGAAACTGTTCTTTTCGAACGGCAGTGTCGATGCCATCACAACGACTAAGAACGACCTGTCGACTGTGAGGGTGAAAGATGGGCAACTCCATGTACAGGTGGCCGATGGCGAACACCTTATTATTTATAATATGAAGGGCGAGGCCGTGTTCAGCGCCTCGAAGCCCACAACAAGTATCATCGACAACCTGCCTAAAGGCATCTATATCGTCAAGACCGGTCATAAGAGTCAGAAGATTATCAAATAGCCTAAGACATGGTATTTGTATTGCTGTTCCTTTTAATAGCGTTTGCTGCACCAGTCCATGCTCAGACCACGGAGACACCGGAGGTTCCTGCCAAGGAATATACCGAAGAGAATCCGTTGGTGTATGAGGATGCCTGGGACCTGTGGCCTTACGTCTTCCTGAATGAGAACGGCGAGGCCGTGGGCTATAATATCGACCTGCTGAGGATGATCTTCAATGAGTTGGACATACCCTACCGTATAAAGCTAAAGCCCACACAGGATGCCCTGAACGACCTGAAGGCCGGACGTGCCGACCTGATGTGCGGCATGGATGCCCATTTCCATAATGAATATGCACAGTATGGCAAGAGCGTCATCCAGATCTTCACCCATAGTGTGGTGCATAGGAAGGACGAGCCCGTGGTTATCAAGACTATTGACGACCTGGCCAACCATCGTGTGCTGGTGCATGGCGGCAGCTTCAGCCACCACCTGATGCAAGGGCGCGGATGGGGCAAGAATGCCATCCCCTATAACGATATGCAGGAGGCTGTGCAGTATGTTCACAACCATGCTGGCAGTCAGATTGTGTGGAACACGATGTCGCTGAAGTGGTTGATTCATAAGTTCAACTATGAAGACCTGGAGCTGACACCGGTGAACGTCCCTCATGGCGACTATAAGTTCATGTCGAACGACACCCTACTGCTGGAGCAGATGGACAGCGTGTTTGCCTTGCTTAACTCCACAGGACGCCTGCAGCCCATCCAGAACAAATGGTTCTACCCTGAGCGCAAAGAAACAGGTATTCCCTCGTGGATATGGACGATTGCCGTTGTCATGCTGGTGCTGATTTTCATCACGCTGATGTTCTACATCTTCTACCGGCTGTATGAGCGGAAGGTCACCATGGACTTACAACGCACCATCACCCGTCTGACGCTTATTCTGAATACAAGTAAGGTGCATGTATGGCTGTTTGACATTGAAAAGCGCACCGTTACCAGCATCAACTCAGAAGGCAAGCAGAAAACATTCCCGCTGTCGCCCAACTTCATGCTGTACTATCTGATACCCGAGGATTATGAACACCTATGCAAGCTCATCGACGAGATAGCCCATCAAGAGAAGAAGGAACGTGAGAACCTTGAAGTGCGTGTGACCAAGGGTGACAGCAAGGACATCTACACCTTCTCGGTGGATTTTTCGGTGTTGCGGCGCAACAAGAACGGAGAGGCCACACATATCATTGGTGCCACCACGAATATCACGGAGAAAAGACTGCGCCAGCAGCAGCAGAAAGACAGTATGCTGCGCTATCGCCATATCTTCAACTCTGCTATGGTCGATAACGTGTCGTACGACGAACACGGCTTCATCAACGACATGAGCGAGAAAGCCTCCAAGGCCATCCCTGGCGGCGTACAGCGTGTGGTCGATGCAAAAATCTCGATTAAGGACGTGTTAGGAGACCCCAATCTGTCGATTGATGACATGGAGTACACCTACCTGACACAGATTTATAAGTCACCCGACGACCCCAGGACCTTGAACCAATTCTTGAAACGTGACGAGCTCTACTACGAGTTGCAGCTGTTGCCCGTCCGTGACGATGACGGAAAGCTGTTGGCTATCTACGGTACGGGGCGTGATGTTACGGAGATTGCAAAGTCGTATTCCCGTCTGCAGAAGAACATTGTTCAGATGGAGGAAGCTACGAACGAGCTGAAAGACTATATCCGCAACATCGACTATGTGATGACGAACGGTGGCGTGCGCATTGTGAACTATTCTCCCGACACCCATATGCTGACCATCTATAGCGAGATTGGTCGTGTGCAGCAAAGGCTGACGCAGACCCGCTTGCTGTCGCTGGCCGCTGAGGAGTCGAAGAAGACGGCCCTGCGTGTGCTGAACAGCATGGACACCCAGACACAACAGCCCGTGAAGGCTGCCGTCAAGTCAATACTGCGATTGAAGGGGCAGAAACGACTCTACCTGTATTTCTCGTTCGTGCCAGTCTTTAATGACAAGGGCGCGGTGAAATACTATTTCGGTATGTGCCGTGATATTAGTGACATCAAGGCCACTGAGGAGCAGCTGGCCCATGAGACGGTGAAAGCTCAGGAGGTGGAGACGGTGAAGAATGCCTTCCTTCGCAACATGAGTTTCGAGATTCGTACCCCGCTGACCTCTGTGGTGGGCTTTGCCGAGCTCTTTGACATGGAGCATAGCGCCGAGGACGAGCGGTTCTTTATCGAGGAGATCAAGAACAACTCACGCAATCTGCTCACCCTGGTTAACAACATCCTGTTCCTCTCACGTCTCGATGCCGGCATGATTGAGTTGAAGACCATGCCCATCGACTTTGCCGGTGTGTTTGAAGGTCGCTGTCAGTCCGTGTGGACACAACACCAGCAGCCTGGGGTGAACTATTTCATCGACTCACCCTATGAGCGTCTGGTGCTGGATATTGACCTGACTAACTTGTCTGTAGTCATTGACAATATCATTACCAATGCCGTACAGCAAACCACGAAAGGCTCTGTCCGAGCCAGCTATGACTATAATGGTGAAGACCTGACGGTGACCATTCAAGATACAGGTCGCGGCATTCCCGAGGATCAGATTGAGCATGTCTTCGGACGTTTTGTCACCACTGGCAGTGGTAGCAGCGGACTCGGTCTGGCCATCTGCCAGGAGGTGGTGAAGTTGATGGGCGGTAGGATTCGTCTGAAGTCCGAGTTTGGAAAGGGTACCATCGTGTGGATTACCATACCATGCATCTGTAGGGAGATGGTGAGGAAGTGAGGTGAAAAGTGAAAGGTGAAAGGTGAAAAGTGAAAGGTGAAGGGTGAAAGGTGAAGGCTGCGATTAAGCGAGAACAATGGCAAGTTTACTTGACCATTGTCGAGCGAGAGCAGACTAGACCGAAGGTCAAAGGTGAAAAGTGAAAGGTGACGGGAGGATAGACCAAAGGGCCCCGAAGGGGTCAAATAACCTAGCATAGGGGCTTGCCCCTATGACAGATAAGAGAAATGAATATGAGCATAAATATATATAGGTACGGAAGTGGAAAGAGGTTAATAGCGGTGCTATTATCCTTGCTGTCCTTTGCGACTGTCCCTGCCTCAAATAACTTCGGATATACAGAGGAACATCCGCTGGTTATGGTATGTGACTGGGACTTCCGCCCCTATGAGTTTATTGACAGTGAGGGACAACCCAGCGGCTATAATATCGACGTGCTCAACCTTATCTTCGATAAGCTTGACATTCCCCACGTCTTTGTCATGCAGGAATGGCATACGGCCACCGATATGTTTAAGAATCATGAGGCCGACCTGATTCACATGCTCTACACCTTCTATCAGAAAGCCCCTTACGTGACCACCCGTAAGTTTATTAACTACTACAACGTGAAGGTGGCACGACGTAGCACGACACCTGTCTTGAACAAGATTAACGACCTACATCATGGCGACACGCTACTGCTGAAGAAAGACGACTATGCTGCCACAGTCCTTTTTGAACGGGGAAAACTACCCATGACTGTTGAGTATCACTCGCCTAAAGACGCTCTGACGGGCATCAGTCAAGGCATTTACAAATATTACATCTGGGGCGAGGTACCACTCACCAATAAGATTAAGGAACTGGGACTTGACAGCATCGTCCTCGACGATATCGACATCCCCACAGGTGAGCTGCGTATCATTGGCTATAACAAGGAACTGGTTGACATCATCGACGACCAGTACACCCGACTGGAACAGGCCGGCGACCTGCAGAAGATCTACGACCACTGGTTCCATCCGGAACTGGAGCACGATGATGCCTCGCCAGTGGCACTATTGATTGTGGCCGGGCTCCTGCTGGTTTCTATCATCGTGGTGATGCTTACCCGTCTGGTGAGAAAAAGGGTGAACGACAGCGTGAGAGAGAGTGCCGACCTGAAGCAGATGATGGTTCAGGTGCTGAACATGGGCGACTACTTCGTGATAGAGTGGGACTTCAAGAGCAATATGCTCCGCAACAAATACGGCAAGCTGTTACCTGACGAAGGCATGAGACCAGAGGAATTCCTGAAGCACATGCCACATGATGAGGCAGAACGCCTTCATACATTCAACTCCCAGCTGGCCATGGGCACCTTGGATCACTTCGACATGCACCTCAGCTTCAACTATGGAACGGCCGAACAGCCCAATTGGAGGAGCTACTATGGCAGCGGCGTCGTGGAGAAGCATCATGGCAAACCGCAATATATTGTCTATACCATCAAGGACACTACCGACGAGGTGAATGAGGAACGGCTTATCAAGAACGACATGAACAAATATAAGCAGATGTTCGACACCAACCTCATTGCCATGTCGTTCTATAATGCTGACGGTGTGTTACTCGACATCAACAAGAAGATGCGTGAGCTCTGTGAGATTACAGATGATGACGATCTGTATTTCCAGAAGAGCATACTCTTCAGTTTCCCCAACCTCAAAGGCGTCTATATGCCTGGTTCAAGAGAGGTCATGTACGTCTGCCAGCATCTTAATGAACCGCTGTTGGGCATCAACAAATATATTGAGTTCCGCGTTCGTCCCGTGATAAACGATGACGACGAGCTGGTCTATTATATCGTTACCAGCCGCGACATCACCGCTGAGCGCAATATGTATCTGGAACAACGTAAACACGACCAACGACTCCAGACCATCAACGATACTATCAAACACTACGAGATTCAGCTCAGCTACCTGTTGGAAGAGAGTCTGATGTATATCTGGAGCTACCGTCCGGCCGAGAATGTTATCAACATCACACGTACACCAGGCAAAACGGAGTTTACGGAGACCATTGAGGATTATATTGAAACTATCAGACCCGATGCACGTCAGCAGGCCATGACAGAGGTGCAGAGTGCTATGCAGCAGGGCAAGTCATATACGGTCATCCTACCCTTCAACAGGACACCGCTCGACAAGGAACCCACCTGGTATTCCGTCTCAGGCATACCTATCTTCAACAAGGATGGTCAACTCGTAGAATATTTCGGACTCTCGAGAAATATCACCAGTTTGATGGAGGCTCAGGAAAAGTTGCGTGTTGAGACAGCCCGCGCCGAGGACTCCGGACGACTGAAGGCTGCCTTCCTGGCCAATATGACGCATGAGATCAGAACGCCTCTAAATGCTATCGTGGGCTTCTCAGACCTTCTACCAATGGTAGAGGATGCTGCTGACAAGCAGGAGTTCATGCGTATTATCCGTAACAACTGCGACATGCTCCTCAGACTGATTAACGATATTCTCGAGGCCTCGAATATCGAGTCACGTCCCTTGGCCATTGAGCCTGCCGACGTGGACTTCGCCCAAGCCTTCGATGATATCTGTCAGACGCTGGAACAGCGTGTGCAGGAGCCTGGCGTACAATTTATCAAGGAGAACCCCTACTCCACCTTCAATGCTTATCTCGACAAGGGACGTATCCAGCAGGTCATCACTAACTTCGTGACCAACGCCGTGAAATACACCCATCAGGGACATATCAAGGTGGGCTATAGACAGGAGGACAAGAATCTCTACATCTATTGTGAAGACACGGGTGCCGGCATTCCCAAGGAGAAGCAGGCGATGGTGTTTGAACGCTTTGTCAAGCTGAACGACTTTGTGCAGGGCACTGGTCTTGGACTGAGCATCTGCAAAAGCATTGCCGAGCGCTGTGGCGGTAATATCGGTGTGGAGAGCGATGGTGAAGGAACAGGTTCTACCTTCTGGATCCGTATTCCTTTTGAGAAGAGTGAACAACCTACGGTCAACCAGTAAAAAACACCACTATGCAGATTAGTAAGTACATGCTTGCCAACGAACGTGACGCCTTGTGGGGACTTACCGTCACCACCATCGGTTACGAGGAGATAGGTCCTAACGACCCCTACCCTACACGAGGTCATGCTGACGGCTATTACTTCGAGTTGCAGAAAGGACGTGTGCTGCCCGAGTATCAGCTCCTATATATTATAGAAGGTGAAGGTGTGTTTCATAGCAGGAATGTGAAGGAAGCCCCGCTGAAGGAAGGCGATTTCTTCCTGCTCTTCCCTGGCGAGTGGCACAGCTATCACCCCACCGGCAAGCAAGGCTGGAAGAAATACTGGATAGGATTCAAGGGACAGAATATCGACGACCGTGTGAGGGCGCAGTTCCTGTCGCCCACCAAACCCATCTATCATGTGGGCTATTCGGCGGAGATTGTGGCCCTTTACAAGCAGGCTTATGCTGCCGCCTTGGAGGAGGCCGCCTACTCACAGCAGTTGATGGCAGGCATCGTGAATCATCTGATTGGCATGATGTATTCACTGGAACGTAATATCCAACTGAAGAGCCGTAACCAGACCCATGTCGAGATGATCAGCAAGGCCAGACTCCGCATTCGTGAGTCGCTGGAGAGTCCACTGACCATCCAGCAGGTGGCAGAAGAGATGGGCGTGAGCTACTCTAATTTCCGTAAGCTGTTCAAGGAGCATACGGGACTCTCACCTGCCACCTACCAGCAAGACCTGCGTCTGCAGCGTGCCAAGGAGCTGCTGAGCACCACCGATATGAGCATAAAAGAAATAGCCTACCGACTCGACTTCGAGTCGCCAGACTATTTCTCTGCAAAATTCAAACTCAAGACGGGCCGGAAGCCCAGTGAGTTGAGAAATCAATAGAAGAGTTTCTCTACCCAGTAGCAACCGATACCGGCCAGATAGCCCACGAAGGCTATCCATGTTATCTTCTTCAGGTACCAGCCGAAGGATATCTTCTCCAATCCCATCACTACCACGCCGGCAGCCGAGCCGATAATCAGCATAGAGCCGCCCACACCGGCACAATAGGCCAGCAGTTGCCAGAAGATTCCGTCGATGGCCATAGCACCTTCGGCAGCCACAGGATACATACCCATACAGCCAGCCACCAGAGGCACGTTGTCGACGATGGACGACAGCACACCGATGATACCGTTGATGAGGTAGTAGTTGCCGGCAAAGGCTTCGTTGAGTCCCTCACCCATGGCTGTCAGCACACCAATCTCCTGCAGTACGGCCACTGCCATGAGGATGCCCAGGAAGAACATGATGGTGGAGAGGTCTATCTTTGAGAGCAGGTCGGTGACACGTTTTGCCATCGTGTCATCCTCACTTGTCTGCTGCATACGATGGAACACCTCCGTGGCGGTCCACAGCACACCCAACACCAGCAGGATGCCCATGAACGGCGGCATGTGGGTCAGCGTCTTGAAGATGGGAACGAAGATCAGACCACCCACGCCCAGAGCGAAGATTATCTTACGCTGGTTCTTGGTGAATGCCGACACCTCGTTGACCTTCAGGTTCTGTTCTTTGTCAAACTTTCCTTTCAGCGAGAGGCTCAGGATGAGTGCCGGAATCACTATGGATACGAGCGACGGGATGAATATCTCGGTCAGCACGCCTTGTGTGGTGATAACGCCCTTGATCCACAGCATGATGGTGGTCACGTCGCCGATGGGCGAGAAAGCGCCACCCGAGTTGGCTGCGATGATGATAAGACCTGCATAGATCAGACGCTCCTCGCGGCTCCGCACCAGTTTGCGCAGCACCATAATCATCACAATCGATGTGGTGAGGTTGTCGAGGATGGCCGACAGGAAAAACGTCATGAAAGCCACACGCCACATCAGTTTCCGCTTAGAGCGCGTCTTGATGGCGTCACGCACAAAGTTGAAACCACCGTTAGAGTCAACAATCTCCACGATGGTCATGGCACCCATGAGGAAGAACAGCGTCTCGCCTGCATCGCCCAGATGGTGCTGGATGCGAGATGAGACATAGCCGACGCCATCGGCCACCTCAGGGAAGAATCCCTGTACGCCCACCATCAGCAAAGTCCAGCATCCCACGCACATCAGCAGTGCGATGGCCGCCTTGTTGATTTCGAGCACACTTTCCAGGGCAATGCACAGATAGCCCAACACGAAAAGTGCAATAATCAATACTGTCAATGTCATCTTTTTACCTTATTATATTATCTTGTTTCAATTTGGCTGCAAAGGTACACATTTTCCACGTAACCTCCAAAACAAACTACCAAAAACCTCGGTCTAAATATCAAATTGTCATGTCCTATACAAGGATTTTGTCGTACCTTTGCCAGCAAATATTTCATAACCTAGAAAACAAGCATTATCGGATATGCAAGACAAGTCATATTTCTTTGCCATAGACCTGGGGGCTACCAGTGGACGCACCATCATCGGTCATATCGTAGACGGCAAGCTGCAGCAACAGGAGGTGACACGATTTGCCAACAACCTGATTGTGCAAGGCGGCCACTACTATTGGGATATCCATGCCCTGTATTTCGAGATGATACGTGGACTGAAAGAGGTGGCCAGCAGGGGGTTGGACATCACCTCGATAGGTATCGACACCTGGGGTGTGGACTTTGTATGCATCGGTGATGACGGTGCCATCCTAAGGAATCCAAGGGCTTACCGTGACCCGATTACCTTTGAGGCTATGGACGACTACCTGAAGACTGTCATTTCAAAAAAAGAGGTATATGACATAACAGGTATCCAGTTCATGAACTTCAACAGTCTATTCCAGCTCTATGCCATGCGGAAAGAGAACAACTCGGCCCTAAAGCATGCCGCAAAAATACTGTTTGTGCCCGATGCGCTGACTTGGATGCTAACGGGCGAGATGGTATGCGAATATACCATTGCCTCGACATCGCAGATGCTCGACCCCAGGACAAAACAGTTGGACGAACGACTGTTGGCTTCAGTAGGGCTGACAAGAGAGGCGTTTGGAAGGATGGTGATGCCAGGAACGAAGATTGGTGTGCTGACCGAGGAGGTGCAGCAGTTGACGGGTCTGGGTGCTGTACCTGTGATTGCCGTCGCCGGACATGACACTGGGTCGGCAGTGGCTGCGGTGCCCGCCAAGGATGAGCAGTTTGCCTATCTGAGCAGTGGCACGTGGAGTCTGATGGGCATTGAGACCCAAGATGCCATCATCAACGACCTAAGCTACGAACGAAATTTCACCAATGAGGGGGGCATCGAAGGCACCACACGTTTCCTGAAGAACATCTGTGGCATGTGGCTCTACGAGCGTTGCCGACTGGAATGGCCAGAAGAGGTGCGCCGTCTCTCCCACCCCGAGCTGCAGGGCAGTGCCATGAACGTAGAACCTTTCCGCAGTCTCATCAACCCCGACGATGCGCTCTTTGCGGCACCCACAAGTATGATTGAGGCTATCCAGCAGTACTGCCGTCAAACCAATCAGCCTGTGCCCGAGACACCGGCTGAGATCTGTCGTTGTATTTTTGATTCGCTGGCATTGCGGTATAGGCAGGTGTTTGAATGGTTGCAGGAGTTCAGGGGCTCGACAACGGAATCGTCGAGCACAGTGAGTGTGCTGCATATCATTGGCGGCGGCAGTCTGAATAAGTACCTCAACCAGTTTACGGCCAACTCCACCGGTGCCACCGTGCTGGCTGGTCCGCAGGAATGCACCGCCATCGGCAATATCATGCTACAAGCTCAGGCCGCCGGTATGGTGAAGGATATCTGGGAGATGCGTCAGATCATCGCCAACTCGACAGAGCTGGTTAGGTACGAGCCCCAGGACAAAGAGATTTGGGATGCGGCCTATAAGAAATTCTTAACAATCACTTCGAGATAACGAAATATCGTAATAACGAAATAACGTAATAACGAAATAACAAACTACAAAATAACAATATAAAAAAATGAAAGCAAATCTTATTGAACAGGCTTATGCCGTAGCTAAGGACCGCTATGCAGCCATTGGCGTCAATACCGACGCAGTATTAGAGCAGCTCCAGAAGCAGCAGATCTCCCTGCATTGCTGGCAGACCGACGATGTGGTGGGCTTCGAACGTAACGAGGCCCTGAGCGGTGGTATCCAGACCACAGGTAACTACCCCGGTCGTGCCCGGAATATTGACGAGGTGCGTCAGGACATCGAGTTTGTGAAGACCCTGCTGGGTGGCAACCATCGTCTGAACCTGCACGAGATCTATGGTGACTTCGGCGGACAGTTCGTTGACCGTGACGAGGTGGAGGTGAAGCATTTCCAGAGCTGGATTGACTGGGCTAAAGAGAACAATATGAAACTGGACTTCAACAGCACATCGTTCTCGCATCCCAAGAGTGGCAACCTCACCCTAAGCAACCCCGACAAGAGCATCCGTGACTTCTGGATTGAGCATACCAAGCGTTGCCGTCGTATTGCCGATGCCATGGGTAAGGCTCAGGGCGACCCCTGTATCATGAATATCTGGGTGCACGACGGTTCGAAGGATGTGCCTGTACAGCGTAAGAAGTATCGTGAGATTCTGGCTGCCTCGCTCGACGAGATTATGGCAGAGAAACTTGACGGCGTGAAGAACTGCTTCGAGGCCAAGTTGTTTGGTATCGGTCTGGAGAGCTATACCGTAGGCTCTCATGATTTCTATACTGCCTACTGTGCTACCCGCAAACAGATGTACACGCTGGATACTGGTCATTATGAGCAGACAGAGAACGTCAGCGACTTCGTTTCTACTCTCTTGATGTATGTGCCGGAGCTGATGCTGCATGTAAGTCGTCCCGTACGTTGGGACTCTGACCATGTGACCATCATGAACGACCAGACCCTCGACCTGTTCAAGGAGCTGGTGCGCTGCGATGCCTTGGACCGTGCCCATGTGGGACTCGACTATTTCGATGCTTCCATCAACCGTATTGGAGCATATATAATAGGTTCGCGTGCGACTCAAAAGTGCATTCTCCAAGCTCTGTTGGAGCCAAAGGAGCTGTTGCGTCAGTATGAGGACAACGGTCAGTATTTCGAGCGTCTGGCCTTGATGGAAGAGGCGAAGAGTCTGCCCTTCGGTGCTGTATATGATTACTTTAACCTGAAGAACAATGTGCCTGTGGGTGAGGAATATATCGCCTGCATACAACAGTACGAGAAGGACGTGACGTCGAAAAGATAAATTGGCGTCATATCGACATAACGTTATAACGAAAGAAGACAATGGGAAAATCCAGTTCTTTAAAGAGCACACTGGCTGTGTCTCTGAATAATTACCTCGACGCAGGCGCCATCGTGGCGGGGTCGAGCGGCATCACGCTATGGCAGAACTATCTGGGACTGAGCGAGATGCATCTGGGATGGCTCAACGCTCTGAGTGCCAACGCCATGGGTGCTGCCATTGGAGCCATCATTGGTGGTTTCCTAGCAGATAAGTTCGGACGTAAGTTCATCTTCACCTATAACCTGCTGGTCTATATGCTGGGCATGCTGATTGTGATGTTCTCCTTCAGCTATCCCATGTTGCTGGGCGGTTTCCTGATAACAGGCATCTCGGTAGGTATCGGTGTACCTGCTTCGTGGACCTATATCTCAGAATCGTCGGAAGTGAACAACCGAGGTCGTAACATCTGCATCTCACAGATGTCATGGGGTGTCGGTCCCATGCTCATTCTGTTCTTCGGTATGCTCTTTGCCCCCGGTGGCTATCTCTATGCCCCTGTGGAATCGCTGGCTCACGCCGTTATTGGCACCGAGGCCGCCCAGGCAGCCGTTGAGGTATTCTCGTCACGTGTGGTGTTCTTCACCCTCTTTGTCGTAGCCCTCGTGGCATGGACGCTGCAACGTCAGCTCGACGAGAGTGCGGAGTTTACAGACCAGAAGGCCAGTGACAAGAGCAGCGGTATCGTGGAGAATATCAAGATGCTGTTTACTAATAAGGTGGCTGTACGTTCGGTCATTTTCCTGGCAACCATCTATCTGACGTGGAACCTCGTGGCCTCGGTGATGGGTTTCTTCATGCCCCATGTCTATGAGACCGCAGGTGGCCTGAGTAATGAGACCGCCAACATGCTGAGCTGTGTCAGCTGGGTGTTCGTGGTCATCACCACCTTTATCATCTCATTCTATGTCGACAAGGTGGCTCACCGTTTTTTCTATATCTTCGGACTCGCAGCAGCACTGACAGCCTGGATTCTGGTGATTGGCGGCACGGTGACGAGTATCGCCGGCATCTGGGTGTTTACCATCCTGTGGGGCCTCAACAATGGTAGTTCGGTACAGGTGTTCTATGCCCTCTGGGGCTCGGAGCTTTTCCCTGCCAAGTTCCGTGCTGGTGCCCAAGGCCTGATGTTCTTCATCGTTCGTGGTCTGTCGGCTGTCTGGGGACTCGTTTTCACCTTTATCTATGGTGAGAATGGTGAGGGTTTCACGCTGGCAGCCTATTGCATGGTGGCACTGCTGGTGATTTCGTTGGTAGTGGGCCTTATCGGTATGCCAAACACCCGAGGACGGTCGCTAAACGACATCACGAAGGAGCGATATGGGGAAAATTATTAATTATTTAACAAAATATTTGGACTTTTCAAAAAAAAGCATTAACTTTGCCCCAAATTGCTAACAAACTAAAAAACAAGAATTAATTATGAAGATCAGAATCTTACTTTCTGCATTGGCAATCATGTTTGCCATGAATGTTTCCGCTCAGGAGACAAAAGACTATCCCCACGCATTTGTTGGTGTGCAGGGTGGCGTGATGAGAGCATTCAATGGTGAGGGTATCGATCGTAAATGGAATCCGATGGCTGCCATTTCTTTGGGCTACAACTTCACCAATGTTTTCGGACTGCGTTTGCAGGCTAACGGAAGCACTTGGAACGCTAAGTTGGACGATGGTTCAGAATATAAGAGCAAGGCTGCCAATATCGATCTCGATATGATGTTCAACCTTTCTAACCTGTTCTTCCCCAACCAGAGGAACTTCGTGAACGTCATCGCCATTGCCGGTGCACCCTTCAACCTGGCTATCCCCCATGCCTGGGTAGACAACTATACCTATGCCAACTGCGAGGGTACCGACCGTTGGAACAAAGCCTGGAAGGCCGGCGGTATGATTGATTTCAATATCTCAAAGAACTGGGGTATCAACCTGGAGGCTGGTGCCAACTATATCACTCAGAAGACCAGCGGCTACGACTATAACAAATGGTGGCCTTACGCTATGGCCGGCGTTACCTTCAAGTTTGGACATAAGAAGGTGAAGAGCGAACCCGCTCCTGTCATTGAGCCCGTTGAGGAGCCCAAGCAGCCCGAGGTAGCACCTGCAAAGCCTTATGTTGAGCCCAAACCCGAGCCCAAACCCGAGCCCAAGCCCGTGGTGAAGCAGCCCGTGAAGATTACTGAGAACATCTTCTTTGACCTGGGTAAGGCCGAGATTAAGCCCGAGCAGGCTTCGAAGATTGACGATATCGTGAAGTGGGCCAACCAGAACCCCAATGCCAGCATCCTGTTGACAGGTTATGCTGACAAAGAGACTGGTAATGCCAATGTGAACATGAAGATTGCCAAGCAGCGTGCTGATGCCGTGAAGGCAGCCTTGATTGCCAAGGGTATTGATGCCAGCCGTCTGACCACCGATGCAAAGGGTGACACCGAGCAGCCGTTCAGCAACAACGACGACAATCGTGCCGTGATTGCCTTAGGCGAGGGTAAGTAATCCCTTTTCACTATACGAAACCATCCAAAAGGGCGGTCGCAAAATATTGCGTCGCCCTTTTTTTTGTCAACGGAATGATGTTTTTCTTGGTAGTGAAAAATAATTTGATTAACTTTGCACGCAAATTTAGAACATAACAGAACGGAGATGAAGATTTTACTCTTAGGAAGTGGCGGCCGCGAGCACGCCCTGGCTTGGAAAATTGCTCAGAGTGAGCGAGTGGAGAAACTGTTTATTGCCCCTGGCAATGCAGGCACATCAAACTGTGGTGAGCGCTCGACCTCTGGTCGCTCTGCCATTGCAGAGAACGTTAACATGAAGGCTGACGATTTTGAAGCCATCAAGCAGTTTGTGGTAGAAAAAGGCATCGACATGGTGGTGGTGGGACCGGAAGACCCACTGGTAAAGGGTATCTACGACGATTTGAAGGCCGATGTCCGCACCAAGAATGTGCCCGTGATTGGTCCGTCAAAAGCCGGTGCTGTGCTGGAAGGCTCAAAGGATTTTGCCAAGGGCTTCATGCAGCGTCATCATATTCCCACAGCCCGTTATGAGACCTTTGACGGCGAACACCTACAGGAAGGTCTGGCATTCCTGGAAACCTTAGAGGCCCCCTATGTGCTGAAGGCCGACGGTCTGTGTGCCGGCAAGGGCGTGCTGATACTCCCCACGCTCGACGAAGCCAAAAAGGAACTTAAGGAGATGTTGGGCGGTATGTTCGGCAATGCCAGCAGTCGTGTAGTCATCGAGGAGTTCCTCAGCGGTATTGAGTGCTCTGTCTTCGTACTGACCGACGGCGACCACTATAAGATTCTGCCCGAAGCCAAGGACTACAAGCGTATTGGCGAGGGCGACACCGGTCTGAACACCGGCGGCATGGGCAGCGTCAGTCCTGTACCTTTTGCCACGAAGGAGTGGATGCAGAAGGTGGATGACCGCATCATCCGTCCTACCGTGGAGGGCTTAAAGGCAGAAGGTATTGACTATAAGGGATTTATCTTCTTCGGACTCATCAATGTGAAGGGCGAGCCTATGGTGATTGAGTACAACTGTCGTATGGGTGACCCTGAGACGGAGAGCGTGATGTTGCGTCTGAAGAGCGACATTGTGGACCTGTTTGAGGGTGTAGCCGAGGGCAATCTGGATCAGCGTAGCATTGCGTTCGACGAGCGTGCAGCCGTTTGTGTGATGCTGGTCAGCGGCGGTTATCCGCAGGAATATAAGAAGGGCTATCCTATCACTGGCATCGATCAGGTCAACGGCTCTGTGGTCTTCCATGCCGGCACGGCGCTGAAGGATGGTGAGGTGGTGACCAATGGTGGTCGCGTCATTGCGGTCTCTTCTTACGGTAAAGATAAGGAGGAAGCACTGAAGAAATCGTTTACCGAAGCTCAGAAAATTAAGTTCACAGACCAATATTTCCGCAGGGACATTGGTAAGGATCTTTGAAAGGTGAAAGGTGAAAGGTGAAAAGTGAAAGGTGAAAGGTGAAAGGTGAAAAGTGAAGGCTGCGATTAAGCGAGAACAATGGCAAGTTTACTTGACCATTGTCGAGCGAGAGCAGACTAGACCGAAGGTCAAAGGTGAAGGGATAAGGTGAAGCGACTTCAGAACAGGATAGCAGAGAGTGGTATTATCCTGCCAGTGGCGGCAGTCTATACTGTCTTGATATGGTTACTGGCCGGTCTGGTCACTCATAACTGGTGGCCTCAGTTGGTATGTCTTACTGCTTCAGCCTATCTGTTTGTGGAAATCAGCAACAGCAACGCACTGATTAGGATACGCAGTCGCATGGTGACTACCACCTTTCTCATCCTGACATGCCTGTATCCCGAAGCATTCGCCTCGTTATCTGGCGGTTTCACTCAACTGGCATTCATCATTTCCACCCTACTGCTGTTTCACACCTATCAAGACAGGCTATCAACAGGAATAGTCTTTTATGCCTTCCTGTGCATCAGCCTTTGTAGTTTGAGATTTGTTCATATCCTATTCCTGGCACCTGTGCTCTGGCTGCTGATGGAGACGCAGTTACAGTCGCTCAGTCTGCGCACCCTCTCTGCCTCTATCATTGGCCTGATCACCCCTTATTGGTTTTTGGCACTGTGGTTCATCTACATTCAGGACTTCACCTTGGTATGGCAGCATTTTGCGCTATTGGGGACTTTTGAGTTTCCTTACGACTATACACAGATTACACCTAACCAGCTGCTGGTTTATTGTTTTTTGCTGATACTGTCGGTATCAGGCATCATTCATTTCTGGCGCAACAGCTTTGAAGACAAAATCCGCATCCGTATGCTCTTTGGGTTCTTTACACTGATTATGCTGCTGGTGATGTTGTTTATTGCGTTACAACCTCAGCATTTCGACCCACTGATCCGCATCGTGATTATCTGTGCCAGTCCGTTGGTGGCCCATCTGCTCACGTTGACCTCATCCCGCATCACCAACATTGCCTTCTTTGTGATTCTGGCTGTTTGTCTTTTAATCACCGGCATTAATCTATGGACGCTTTTATAGAACTGCTGACAGGCTACGGCTATTGGGGCATGCTGATGGCCGCTTTCCTGGCTGGCAGCGTCTTTCCGTTTTCGAGCGAGACGGTGATGCTCATCCTGCTGGGCTCCGGTCTTGATGGCTGGCAGTTGGTCATCTACGGTTCTATAGGCAACACGTTAGGGTCGATATTCAATTATTTCGTGGGACGGCTTGGCAAGCTGGAATGGATAGAAAAATACCTGAAAATCAAGAAGAAGAACATGGAACGTGCCCAACGGTTCATGGCAGGACGAGGGGCCTGGATGGGCATCTTCGCCTTTCTGCCTATCCTGGGTAGTGCCGTCACCGTGATATTAGGACTGACGAGAGCAAATATGCTCATCTCGTTTGTCAGCATCGCCATCGGCAAGTTCCTGCGTTACTGGCTGCTGGTTTATGGTGCCAACTGGCTCTTCTGTTAATTAATGTAGAGCGGTAGTAAATTCTTTACTTTTCACTCTTCATTTTTCACTTAAAATGACTACCTTTGCACACTGAAAGAATTTTAACGTTAAAAAATAAACCTCTAAAATGAAACAATTCCGTCTCGTGGACAATATCTTCGGATGGCTCACCTTCCTTGTGGCAGCCTTCGTCTATTGTTCAACTATCGAGCCTACAGCCTCGTTCTGGGACTGTCCTGAGTTTATCACCACTGGCTATCGCTTGGAAGTAGGACACCCACCTGGTGCACCTTTCTTTATGTTGACCGCCAACCTGTTCTCGCAGTTTACCAGCGACCCCACACAGGTGGCACGGATGGTGAACATGATGAGTGCCTTGCTTTCAGCCACCTGTATCCTGTTCCTGTTCTGGAGTATTACGCACCTGGTGCGCCGTTTGCTCATTGACAAATGGGAAGAGCTGGAGACGTGGAAGCTCGTGGCCATCGAGGCCAGCGGACTGGTAGGCGCCTTAATCTATACCTTCAGCGACACCTTCTGGTTCTCGGCTGTCGAGGGTGAGGTCTATGCCTACTCTTCGGCCTTTACCGCTGTGGTGTTCTGGCTGATACTGAAATGGGAGGACCATGCCGACGAGCCTCACTCAGACCGCTGGCTGGTACTGATTATGTATATGACGGGCCTCTCTATCGGTGTTCACTTGCTGAACCTGCTGTGTTTGCCCGCCATTGTGCTGGTGTATTATTACAAGCGCTATCCCAATGCCAACATCAAGGGCAGTATCGTAGCCCTGCTCATCTCGTTTGTGTTGCTGGCTGCCGTGCTCTATGGTGTGGTGCCAGGCATCATCACCGTAGGTGGCTGGTTCGAGCTGTTCTTTGTCAACGTGCTGGGTATGTCATTCAACACAGGTGAATATATCTATCTGTTCCTGCTGGTGGCCCTGGTTATCTGGGCTATCTACGAGACACAGACCGCCAAGGAAACCAAGGGTAGCTGGATGCGTCAAAACATCGCATTCCTGTTGGCCATCGCCATGCTGGGTATTCCCTTCTACGGCTTTGGCTGGAGTGCCTTCTTCATCGGTGTTGTGGTGCTGGGCGCCCTGGCTGCCGTGCTCTTCGTGCCTGGCATGAAGAAGCAGCTTATCTCGCCCCGCTTGAAGAATACTACGCTGCTCTGTCTGCTGATGCTGATGATTGGTTATTCTACCTATGCCGTCATTGTGATCCGTTCGGCAGCCAACCCGCCGATGGACCAAAACTCGCCTGAGGATATCTTCACGCTGGGTAACTACCTGAGCCGCGACCAGTACGGCTACCGTCCGCTGCTCTGGGGACAGGCCTACAGCTCGGAATATAAGATTGACAATGAGGGACGTGTGATGATGGACGACGGAGCACCTATCTACCAGCGTAAGGAGAAGAAGAGCGCTGACGAGCCCGACACCTATTTCATTGTCAGCACCAAGGATAAGCCCAAGTATGCGCAGAACATGCTGTTCCCGCGTCTCTACTCTAACAACCAGCGTCATGTGGCAGCCTATAACAGTTGGACCACCTCACCTGACATTGGTTCGAACGAGACCAAGGAGCCCTCGAACTACCGTCAGGGTAGTATGGTCACCATGCCTACACAATGGAAGAACCTGAAGTTCTTCATCAACTACCAGTGCAACTGGATGTACTGGCGCTATTTCTTCTGGAACTTCGCCGGTCGTCAGAACGACATTCAGGGACATGGCGACCTGGTGCACGGCAACTGGCTGTCGGGTATTTCCTTTATCGATAATGCCCGTCTTGGAGACCAGTCGCTGTTGCCCGATGACTTGAAGAACAACAAGGGTCATAACGTGTTCTACTGTCTGCCTCTGCTGCTGGGTCTGATTGGTATCTTCTGGCAGGCCATGATGCGCGGCAGAAAGGGTATCAAGCAGTTCTGGGTGGTGTTCTTCCTGTTCTTCATGACAGGTCTGGCCATCGTGGTCTACCTGAACCAGACACCTGAGCAGCCCCGTGAACGTGACTATGCTTATGCTGGTTCGTTCTATGCCTATGCTATCTGGTGCGGTCTTGGTGTGGCTGCCCTTATCGACATTATCTGCGGTAAGCTGAAGAAAAAGCCCGTATGGCTTGTAGCTATCATTGGTCTCGCCTGTCTGGCTGTACCTATCCAGATGGCCTCGCAGACCTGGGACGACCACGACCGTTCTGGTCGTTACACCTGTCGCGACTTCGGTCAGAACTACCTGATGACGCTGCAGGAAGAGGGTAACCCCATCATCTTCACCAATGGTGATAACGATACCTTCCCGCTTTGGTACAACCAGGATACGGAGGGCGTACGTACCGATGCCCGTGTCTGCAACCTCTCTTATCTGCAGACCGACTGGTATATCGACCAGATGATTCGTCCTGCCTACGACTCTCCTGCCCTACCTATCACCTGGAGTCGCTTGGAGTACTGTTCCGGCACGAACGAATATATCCGTGTGGACAACAAGATTCGCAAGGCTATCACGCTGCTGCAGCAGGAGTATCCTAAGGAGACCGCCCAGCTGTTTGGCGATGATCCATACGAGTTGAAGAATGTCCTGAAATACTGGGTACGTGACCATCGTGATGGCGACCTCAAGCGACGTCAGGCCGAGGCAATCATGTATGCTCAGATGAAGATGCCCGAGATTGCCGACGATCCTTACTATCAGTTGGATCAGAGTCTTAACGTCATCCCCACCGATACTGTCTATCTGACCATCGACAAGGAGGCTGTGAAAAAGAGCGGCATGCTGATTCAGGGCGACTCTATCCCTGACCGCATGGTCATCTCGCTGAGCGGACTGAGTGGCGTGGATAAGAGCAAGCTGATGATGCTGGAGATGCTGGCCAACGCCAACTGGACTCGTCCTATCTACGTGGCTTATACCGTAGGTGAGGAGAACTATATGAACCTGGGCGATAACTTCGTACAGGAAGGACTGGCCAACCGCATCACGCCGTTCACCACGAATATCAACGAGAATCCGTTGCCCGGCATGACCAACTTCGATACTGAGAAGACCTACACTAACGTGATGAAGCGCTTCAAGTTCGGAGGCATCAGCGAGCCTGGCGTCTATCTCGACGAGACGGTGATGCGTATGTGCTACACCCACCGTCGTCTGCTGGTGAAGCTCGCCATGAACCTGGCTGCCCAGGGCGACAACAAGCGTGCCGCAGAGGTGCTGGCCCGTGCCGAGAAGGAGCTGCCCGAGTGTAACGTGCCCCACGACTACCAAGGCTACTCTATTGAGATGGCTCAGACCTATGCAGCCATCGGCGACAATGCCCGTGCCAAGAAGTTGGTGGACACGCTGTGGAAGAAGTCAGACCAGTATGTCACATTCTTCCTGTCATTAGACAAGGATAAGTTCAAGGGCGAGGAGTATAACTGCCAACTGCATATGTTCTACATCATGCAGAAGCTGATCACCATTGCCGAGAGTATTGACTCGAAGTTGGCTGACAACTACTCTGACAGGCTCTATACGCTACTCGACCTGTATACCAAGAAAGGTGGTCGTATGCCACAACGTTAAAAAAGAGATATGTTTATTGAGCAACCCGCCGTCTATCTGAGATGGCTTTACCCTAAGGCCCTATGGCGAATGGACCGTCGCGAACGAGCAGTCTATCTGACGTTCGATGACGGTCCCATCCCTGAGGCTACGCCCTTTATTCTGGACGTATTGCGGACCGAAGGTGTTAAGGCCACCTTCTTCTGTGTAGGCGACAATGTCAGGAAGTATCCTGAGCTATTCCAACAGATACTGGACGAAGGACATGGTGTGGGCAACCACACCCATAACCACATCGGCGGCTTGCGACATACCATCAAGGAATATAGTTATAATGTGGAGAAGGCCAACGCCTATATCCACAGTCGACTGATGCGTCCGCCCCATGGTTGGATGCGCCTGAGCCAGTATGCCTGGCTCAGCAGGAAGTTCAAGGTGGTGATGTGGGACGTCGTCACCCGCGACTATTCCAAGTGGCTGACGGCCGAAGAGGTGGTGAACAACGTGAAGAAATACGCCCGTAACGGCTCTATCATCACCTTCCACGACTCCCTGAAGTCGATAGAGAAGCTAAAGACGGCCTTGCCACAAAGCATCAAATGGCTCAAAGAACAAGGCTATGCCTTTAAGACTTTTGATATTTAGTTTCGAAATAACGTTATAACGAAATAACGTTATAACGAGGCAACGAAAGCGTTAAACCGTAATCTCGCCACTGCCGTAACAACGGTGGTGGCGATTATCGTAAATAACACAAAACTGCCCTGGTGCCACCCCATGGATACGGTCCTGAGAATGGATGATGAAACGTCCCTCGCCCACCTGCTCTAACGTAGCAGGATGGTATTCCGGCGTGTGACGTATCTTAAAGGTAATTTCGCTATCGGGCATCTCACCGTTGATGCTGTGGAAACCGTGAATGGGGAAGTCCTGCTTATAGGCCGTGTCTGGGTCGTAGCCATGAGACACATACAGGACATTCTTCTCCACATCTTTCTTCACGATAAACCAAGGACCACCGCCAAAGCCGAGGCCTTTACGCTGACCGATGGTATAGAACCAATGTCCATTATGACGGCCTATCAGCTTGCCCGTCTCCAGTTCGATGACATCGCCGGGCAGTTCACCCACATACATCTTTATATAGTCGGTATAGTTAATCTTGCCCAGGAAACAGATGCCCTGCGAGTCCTTGCGCTTGGCGTTGACCAGGTGTTCACGCTCAGCAATCTGGCGCACCTCATCCTTGACGTAGTGACCTATGGGGAAAATGGCCTTCTGCAGTTGCCAGTCGTAGATTTGGGCAAGGAAGTCGGTCTGGTCCTTCACAGGATCGGGACTGGTGGTGAGCCATTTCTTACCGTCGATGATCTCTGTCTGAGCGTAATGGCCCGTGGCGATAAGGTCGTAGTCATGGCCACGCTTCTCATGGAAAGCACCGAACTTGATGATGCGGTTACACATCACATCGGGATTGGGCGTCAGTCCTGCACGCACCTTGTCCATCGTATATTTCGTTACCTGATCCCAGTATTCGCGATGACAGTCAACGACCTCTAATTTACAGCCATACTTATGTGCCACAGCCGTAGCCATCTCCATATCCTCCTCGCTGCTACAGTCCCACTCCTCCTTCTCCTCAGGACCAATCTTGATATAGAAGCAGTCAGGATGCAGGCCCAGTCGTGCAAACTCATAGACCACGACCGAGCTGTCGACACCACCTGACAGCAGCACGGCAATACGCTTATTCTCCAATTCCTTGCTATTCATTTTTACGTTTTGTGATTTTCCAGCCTATGGCAGCCACGATGACAGACATCAGCGGACTAATCAGATTAAAGAAACAATAGGGCAGATAGGTCAGCGTTGGGACTCCCAGCACCGTTGACTGCGTCATGCCACAGGTATTCCAGGGAATGAGCACAGAGGTCACCGTGGCGGCATCCTCTGTGGTACGACTCAGCAGTCGGCTCTCGTAGCCCTCCTCCCGATACACCTCTTTATAAATGTCGGCATTGAGTACGATGGAGATAAACTGGTCGCCAGTAGTGATGTTCAGGAAGATACCCGTACCCACCGTCGATGACACCAGACTTACCCTACTACGTACCCATCGCAGGATGACCCCCGTAATGCTCTCAATCATCCGGCTGGCCACCATAGCGGCACCAAAACACATGGCACAGAGTATCAGCCAGATGGTGTTCAGCATACCTGCCATACCGTTGGTTGATATCAGTTCATTGAGTGAGGCATCGCCTGTATCTACTGCCGTGGCGCCATAATAGGTGACGGCCAGTCCGCGTGTCAGCGTCGAGACCGTCGGCATCGAGGCCGATGAAGTCATCTCCGCTCCTGCCACCTCACAGAGGATATGTGGTTGAAGAATCAATGCCACGATGCCTGCCATGACTGACGAGGCAAAGAGCACAATGAGCGAGGGTACACGCTTGGCAATCAGCACACCTGTCAATATGGGTACCAAGAGTGTCCATAGCGAGATATTGAACTTGTTGGCAAGCCCCTCAGAGTACGCACCCACCTGCACCTCCACAGCGCTGTCTGTCCCCAGACCAGCCACGAAGAAGATGACAATCGTTATCAGGAAGGTAGGCACGGTGGTGTACATCATATATCGGATATGCACAAAGAGGTCTGTACCCGTAGCCGACGAGGCCAGGATGGTGGTATCGCTCAACGGTGACATCTTATCGCCGAAATAAGCACCAGAGATGATGGCGCCTGCTGTCCACGCCTCTGACATTCCCAAGGCATGACCGATGCCCAGCAATGCCACGCCGATGGTAGCGATGGTGGTCCACGAGCTACCCGACAGCAGCGACACCAAGGCACAGATGACACACGACGACACTAGGAAAAGCTGTGGCGACATCAGCTGCACACCATAATATATTAAGGTGGGCACAATGCCGCTGATCATCCACGAGCCAGCCAACATGCCCACACACAACAGGATGAGCAGTGTGATGCTCACCTCGCCCAAAGTCTTTTTGATCTGCTGTTCAAACGTCTTCCACGACATCCGATAGACGGCCATCGACAGACAGACACATACCGCCATACCCATGAGCAACGCTATCTGACTGCCGCCATTCAGCGAGTCGCTACCAAACAGCGCAATCACCACCCCCAGAAAGCCTATCAGCACAACGACGGGGATGATAGCTATCAGTGGATGAGGTATTTTGTTTATCTTTTGCATGACTGCCTTGTAGTTTACCTTTTGAAGGTGCAAAAGTAGCAATTATTTCCCAAATGGCAAAAAGTTCTTCCGAGAGTTTGCGGATTTAAAAAAAAATAATTATCTTTGCAACCAAATGACACTTACACCAAGACTAAAAAACTTATGACAAAAAAAGAACAGACAGACATGAACCGACGGGCGTTCCTGAAGCGTTTAGGCTGGGGAGCAGGTTCTGCTATGGCCCTGATGGCTATGGAGCCACTGAATGTGCTGGCCAAGGACAAGTCGGAGAAGGTGACCGAGAACCGCATGACCTATCGTGTGCAGCATGGCTCAGGCGAGCAGATTTCGCTATTAGGCTTCGGCATGATGCGCCTGCCCAATAATCAGGACGAGGTGAACCAGTTGGTGGACTATGCCATTGAGCACGGCGTGAACTACTACGACACGGCACCAATGTATATGGGCGGACAGTCGGAGGTGCTTATGGGCAACGCCCTGTCGCGTCATCCCCGAGACAAGTATTTTGTAGCCACGAAGATGTCAAACCAGAACCGCCGCTCGTGGTCGTTCGATGATTCGAAGGCCATGTACGAACGGTCGATGGAGAAGTTGAAGGTTGACTACATTGACTATTACCTGCTCCACGGCATCGGCGGTGGCATGGACACGCTGAAAGGACGTTTCCTGGACAACGGCATCCTCGACTTCCTGCTCAAGGAGCGCGAGGCCGGACGCATCAAGCATCTGGGCTTCTCATATCATGGTGATGTGCGTGACTTTGACTGGCTCTTGGACCGTCAGGAGGAGTATCACTGGGACTTCGTGCAGATACAGATGAACTTCCTGGACTGGCGTCATGCCTCGATGCGTGGTGGACGTCGCTCAGATGCCGATGCAGAATACCTCTATGACAAATGTAAGAAGACGGGCGTCCAGTGTGTCATCATGGAGCCGTTGCGTGGCGGTGCCTTCGGACGTATGGCACAAGAGCTGACCGACCAGCTGAAGGCGGTGCACCCCGACGACAGTACAGCCCGCTGGGCATTCCGCTGGGTGGGTTCCTATCCTAATGTGTTGACCATCCTCAGTGGCATGAACCGCATGGACCATCTGGAGGAGAATATCAAGACATTCTCGCCCATCGACCCGTGTACTGAGACAGAGAACCAGCTGTTAGCAAAGATTGCCGACCAGATGTCGGGTATCCCCATCATTCCCTGCACCACCTGCGAGTATTGCATGCCGTGTCCGTTTGGTGTGAATATCCCTGGCAACTTCGCTGCCTACAACGAGTCTGTAAACAACCACCTGCTGCCTCTGCCCGATAAGACGGCAGCTGACTTCGACACACGTCAGCAGGCCTTTATTGACAACTATAAGAAGGCATTGCCCGATGAGAAGGCATGGGCATCAAAATGTCAGGACTGCGAGGTCTGCCTGTCGAAATGTCCGCAGCAGATTCGCATCCCCAACCAGTTGTCACGCATCGTTGAGACGCTAAGAAAGAGATAAACCGTTATTTCTTGAACAACCCCTTAAAGAAGCCACCGATAGCACTACCTACCCTGCCGGTGGCTTTTGCTATGCTGTCGCCTGTAGCCTCCAAGCCCTCACCAAGACGGTCACCACGATAGGCCAGCATCTTACGGGTATAGCGGCCTTTCAGCATGTTATACTCCTCAACCTGATGGTCGGTGAGCTGGGGCTTGATGGTCCGATACTGCAACATCAGCGTGTCCTGTCGTGCCATGAGCGAGTCGGCCAGCGGCTTCGTCAGCGAAGGCTGAGCCATCACGAACGCCGTAAACTGACGGTAGGCATTCATAAACTGGAGTGTATCAGACTGCTGCAAAGTCTTTGCAGGCTGTACGTTCTGAGCATTCTGATTGTTCTGTGCGCTAACGGCGGTCAACGTCATCAGGGCTACTATGGTGATTGTTATCTTCTTC
Organism: uncultured Prevotella sp.; assembly: GCF_946407605.1. Lineage (GTDB taxonomy): Bacteria > Bacteroidota > Bacteroidia > Bacteroidales > Bacteroidaceae > Prevotella. Next base: position 81,123 of record NZ_CAMJOS010000008.1, on the reverse strand, counting down.
ATATCCTTTTTTACTTTTTACCTTTGACCTTTTCCCTTTAAAGGCTATTTTGGGCGCAAAGATACAACATTATTTCATAAACGCTTTGTCTATTGACATTTTTTTAGTAATTTTGCAAACACAAAACCTAATTATTCTCAACAATATGAAGAAAATACTAACCCTACTCCTGTTGGGAGTGACGCTTTCGGTGACGGCACAGACAGCCCGTGAAGAGATTCGGAAGAATCCATATCTGGCCGGTTCAAACTATGTGGACTACAACCGCCAGATTCCCGAATTCCAATATACAAAGGCGCCTGATGGCTATGTGCCGTTTTATTTCACCCACTACGGTCGTCATGGCTCACGCTGGCTCATCGGCAAGGATGACTATAACCGTGTGTTACGTCCTCTGCAGAAAGGTCGCAAATACGGCAAGCTAACCCAGGAGGGCGAGCGGTTGCTGAATGAGTTGGAGAAATTCAACATCACCACCTATAAGCGACTGGGCGAGTTGACTACCGTAGGCGAACGCCAGCATCATGGCATTGGCAGTCGCATCGCCAAGAACTTCCCAGAGATATTTCTCTCCAAGAATGTAGCTATTGATGCCCGTAGCACGGTGGTTATCCGTTGCATCCTTTCTATGGAGGCAGAGTGTGAGGAGCTGATGGCTGCCAACCCCACCGCCCGCATCCACAACGATGTGAGTGAGGCCTTTCAGTATTATCTGAACCAGGAATGGGAAGGCAAGGTGAAGGAGAGCAGTGGTCACGTCAACAGACGTCAGGTCGCTGAGTTCAACGATAGGAATACCCACCCTGAGCGTTTGATGAAGGTGCTGTTCAACGACCCACAGTGGACGGCTGACAGCATTCACCAGCGTACGCTGATGCGCCAGCTTTTCGAGATGGTCATCAACATGCAGAGTCATGATGGCGCTCCCACCAGCCTCATCAACATCTTTACCGAGGACGAGCGCTACGACCTGTGGCGTCAGAACAATGTGGGCTGGTATCTCCGTTATGCCAACTCGCCGATGACGGATAATAATATGCCTTTCAGCCAGTTTAACCTGCTAACGAACATCATCGAGACGGCCGACACCTGTGTAGCCCTTGGCAAACCCCAGGCCACCATGCGTTTTGGCCATGAGGTTTGTGTGATGCCGCTGGCCTGTCTGATGGAGCTTGGCAACTGCAACATTAGCATAGAGAATCTGGACGACCTGGACAAGCACTGGCAGAACTACAAGATTTTCCCCATGGGCTGTAATATCCAGCTGATATTCTACAAGCCCGAGAAGGGCGAGGGCGACATTCTTGTGAAGGCCATGCTCAACGAACGTGAGGTCACGCTGCCCGTCAAACAGGCCACCGCCACACCTTATTATTATAAGTGGAACGACCTGCGTCAATACTGGGCCAACAAACTCGACAAATTCAAGGAAGAATAATTTAAACTAACATCAACATGAAGAAATTATTATTGATTATCTGTGTCCTGGCCACGAGTCTAACGGCACAGGCTCAAAACGATTTTACGGAAAGGCCCAAGTTAGTTGTAGGCATCGTGGTTGACCAGATGCGTTGGGATTATCTGGGCCGTTACTACGATCAGTTGCCGGAAGGTGGTTTGAAACGATTGATTAAACAAGGCTATTCCTGCAACAACTGCCTGATTAATTATGTACCCACGGTGACGGCCATCGGACATACGTCAATATATACAGGCACTACCCCAGCCTATCACGGCATCTGCGGCAACTCGTTCTATGTGGATGGCCGTCATGTGGGCTGTGTGGCTGACAGCACCGTTAAGACAGTTGGTTCAACCACCAGCAAAGGACAGTCATCGCCCTATCTGTTGCACGCCACCACCATTGGCGACCAGCTGCGCCTGCATACCGACTTCCGTTCAAAGGTCATCGGTGTCAGCTTCAAGGACCGTGCTGCCATCCTGCCTGCAGGACGAGGTGCCAATGCCGCCTACTGGATGGACAACAAGACAGGTTGCTTTGTCACCAGCACCTACTATATGCAGGAGTTGCCCGACTATGTCAAAAAGGTGAATGCACAGATGGCCAAGAACGAGGAGCTGAAAAATGCGGGCGAGGATATTGCCCTCTATCCCCTCTGCGGACACCTCATCACCGATATGGCTATTGCCGCTCTGAAGGGCGAGAACATGGGACATAACGGCACCACCGACATGCTCTGCGTGAGCTATTCCGAGACCGATGCCATTGGTCATAAGTGGGGCACCCGCGGCGAGCATACCGACGAGGCATATCTGGAGCTTGACAAGGATATCAGACGTCTGCTGACGGCCCTCGACGCTCAGGTAGGGCACGAGAACTACCTGCTGTTCCTGACTGCCGATCACGGCGGAGCACATAACTGGGAGTTCATGCAGAATCATAAACTGGCTGGGGGCAAGTGGCTTTATCAGGACCTGCAGAAAGAGGCTGAGGCATACGTTGCCAAGAAGCTGAGAGCCACGAAGGCTGTCATCGCCGATATCACCGTGTACCGCGTCTACCTCAACCACCAGTCCATCGCTGACCAGAACCTTGAGCTCGACGCCGTGAAGCAATGCCTCATCGAGTTCTTCAGCAAGGCACCCAACGTCATCCATGCTGTAGACTATCAGAAAGTACGCACCAGCAGTCTGCCCGAGCGTCTGATGAACATGGCACTCATGGGCTATCATCCCCGTCGTTCTGGCGACCTGCTCATCATCACCGAGCCCAACTACTATGAGTATGGCGAATGGTCGTCGCCTGTAGGCACCACCCACGGCGAGTGGAACCCGCACGATGCTCACATCCCCCTGCTCTTCTATGGCTGGCATATCAAGCACGGCGAGAGCAGTCGCGAGGTGCATATCAACGACATCGCCCCCACGGTGTGTCAGATGATGCACATCCAGCAGCCCAATGCCTGCTCGGGAGAAGCGATACAGGAGGTTTTTGAGGATTGAGAGTTGAAAGTTGAGAGTTGAACTTTTGGAGCAGCGAGAGCCATCAAGCTTGCTTGTTTGGCTGAGTCGTGACAAAAGTCAACGAAGTTAAAGTTGAGAATTATGAAGAGACTGATTTATCTTTGCATGCTGTTGATGTGTAGCATCAGCATGAGCGCACAAAGTGCCGACAAGCTCTACGATGAGGGCAAGAAACTATACGATGCCGAGCAGTACGACAAGGCCGTACCCATGCTTCAGGCTGCTGCCGAGAAGGGACATAAGAAGGCGCAGTACCGCCTGGGCCGTTGCTACGACAAGGGCAATGGCGTGAAGGAGGACAACAAGAAAGCCTACGAGTGGTATATGAAGTCTGCCAAGCAGGACTATGCCAAGGGCATGTATCAGGTGGGGCGCTGTTATCTGAAAGGCAAGGGCGTAGCAGCCAACGAGGACGAGGCCCGCAAATGGCTGAAGCGCGCCATCAACGACCCCAAGCATGGTGACGAGATTCTGAAGGACTTGCGCAATGCGAAAGCCGACGGCGAAGAGGCCGCCCGCATCCTCACCCTCTTAGGCAAGAAATAACACTACGCCTTGTCAGAGGAGTTATCTCACCACATCCTCCTTCTTGAGTTCTACCACCTTACCGTAGCGCGAGAGGGCTTTGAGACTGGTGAGTTTTTTGTCGCCAATGATGATCCACACGCGATTGCGGTTGGTGGCGATATGCTGCTGGTGGAACTTGATGACATCCTGAGAAGTGACGTCTGGCAGCAGACGGGCGATATCGGCATTGGGATCGATAGTATTGCCCAAAGTATGCTGATTGGCCACGAAGGCGGGCATATCACGGAAGGCGGGATAGCTGTTTTGGATATCGTTGAGCACGCTCTGACGGGCAGCATCCAGATTATTCTCTTTCATCGGCATCTGGCGCAGCAGCGAGTCGACGGTGGCAAGTGCTTCCATCGTCTTGTCGGCTTGGGTGCCAGTGGCTGTGATGTAGCCCTGAACGGCCTCAGGATGTTGGGCAAGACTGGTGGTATAAGCTTTTCCACCAGTGCTGTAGGCCAGGGAACGGAACTCGCGAACATTCTGGAAGAGGACTGACGACATGCTGCCGCCGAAATATTCGTCGAAGAGTGACAGCTTGGCACGCTCGTCGACTGTGGGCAGCGGACTGATGGCATCGTAGCTTACCACATAGTTTTGGCGCGACTTGGGCACATTATAGAAGTAAACAGTAGGCTCTGAGTACTGCTGCAACGGGCGGAAGGTATCGGCTGGACGGCGTGTACACTGGCTCAACGGCAATGTCTGCTGCGATACGGCAGCTACATCGTCTATTGACTTGGTGCCGCAATAGAGCAGCTCGCAATCGTACTGCTGCAATTCGCGGAACAGACTGAGTAAATCTTCGTTCTTAAGCGCCTTGACCTCCTTCTTGCTGAGCTGGTTCAGGTATGTTGACTTGCTGCCGTACATCACACGCTCTCTCATCGGCGTGAGCACATCGTCCTTCTGTTTGCCAAAGCTCTTGCGATCCACCTTGTCGGCATCCTTGGCATCGCTCAGAGCCTCGTTGTCGCCCTTGGCCGAGCGCAGGAAGTGGGCCAGCAGACGGAGGGCTGACTCGAACTGAGTGTCAGGACCAGTAAGACTGAAGCCGAAGGTCTTGTTGCCAGCGCCTACCTCCATCGTGGTGTTTATCTGCTGCCAGGCCTTCTCCAACTGCTGCTTCTTGAGCGAGTCGGTGCCCAGAGCTGAGAGATAGGTTGCCAGTATGTCGAGTCCTGGTGTGTGCAATTTGCCATCCTTGAATCGCAGCGTAAACGTAAAGATGTCGTTGACAGGATTCTGCTTATAGAATAAGGTGGCATGATTGCTCAGCTGCTTGGTGTCGACATCCTTCTGGAAATCGACGGTGCGGATATCGGCCTGTTTTACAGGTATCTGCTCCAGTTGTAGGGCGAAGGCCGACTTGGCATCCATATTCTTTGGCGAAATGGGCTTGTAGCCAGGCTGCTTAAGGGTTTCCTTATCGGGTGTGCCGTATTTCTTGACCAGCGTGACGTGGTTGGCATTGTAGTACTTCTTGGCAGCAGCCACCACATCAGCCTTAGTGAGGCGCTTGATGCGTTCAATCTTGTCGAGCGCATCCTGCCAGGTCTTGCCTTTCGAGAACAGGTCGACCATCAGTTCAGAACGACTGCTGATGGTTTCCAGCTCCTGTTCTGCATCCATCACCATCTCTTGTTTCAAGGCCTCCAACTGCTCGTCGCTGAAGTTGCCAGCCATCACCTGCTGGATCTGCTCCATCACACGTCCCTCGGCAGTCTTCATCTTTCCAAACAGCTTTGGGATGATAATCACGGCAGTACCAGCGGCATCGTCGAAGCCTACGTTTGTGGCGAGTGCTGCCAACACCTTATGCTCGTTCATCAGCGAGTCGAGCAGGCCAGCCTTGCCGTTGGATAGCAGTCCGTTGGCCAGCTCCAGAGCATTGGCATCGGGCTCGTAGTCGGTAGCTCCCTTGAATACCAATGCCTCTGCACCAATAAGCGGTATGGGGAGTATAACCTCCTGTCGCTCGCCAGTTTGGAAATCAGGCATCGGGCTATAGCCTCGCTGTGGCGCTGGGCCTGTCTGCACGCGACCAAACGTCTTCTCCAACAGGGCTGTCAGGTCGTCGCTGGGCGTAATGTCGCCACAGAGAATCAAGCCCATATTCGAGGCGATATAGTACTTCTTATAGAATTCGGCCATATCCGACAGGCGTGGGTTCTTCAGACTCTCTGTAGAACCAATGATAGGATAGGCATAAGGCTGAGTCTTGAACACAGCACCCATGATTTTCTCCATAGCCTCGCCCATGCCATCGGCCGAACGGTTCTTTTCTTCGTACACATTCTCAAGCTCGCCCTGAAAACCGCGATACACAGGGGTCATCAGTCGCTCAGAGTTGAGCCAGCACCACTGCTCAATGAACTGGGGCAGGAACTCATTGTGATAGTAGGTCATATCGTAGCCCGTACCCGCATTCAGCTTACTGCCGCCATACTTTGATATCAGGCGGTTGAACTCGTTGGGTATCACATAGTCGGCAGCCTTCACACTCAGCTCGTTGATATGCTGCTGAATCTGCTTTCGCACAGCATCGTCCTTGGTCTGCGACAGCAGGTCGTACTGGGCAGAGATGCTATCCAGCAAGGGCTTTTCGGCAGCATAGTCGATAGTACCCATGCGGTCGGTACCCTTAAACATGATATGCTCAAAATAGTGGGCGATACCTGTGTTGGGACAGTCCTTGGCGCCAGCCCTGACCACAACGGCTCCAAAAATCTTGGGCTGCGAGTGGTCCTCGTTCAGCCAAACGGTCATGCCGTTGCTCAGTTTCAACTCCTTAACATCCAACTGTGCCGCAGCTGTGATTGTGACCAGCAATGCAGCCATCGAGAAAACTATTCGTCTCATAAGCAAATTATTATCCTCCTGCAAAATTACGAAAAAGCAAACAAACAGCCAAACGATTTGCCTGCTTTTTTGTTTTTATGGGCTGGTGTGTCCTTCCACAACGAAAAATACGGGGGTGGTCATAACTTTTTTATTAATACTGGTGAATAATTCGAATTTTTTATGTAAGTTTGCATCGAAAACTACAAGAAGAACTAAGAAAGGGCATGAAAAGGATTAAAATTCAAGCATTGGCACTGTTATCACTAACAGCATTTACTGTCAATGCACAGAACACGCCAGTAAGTCAGATGGAAACACTGGATCGTGGTCTCATTGTTATACCTACAACCAACACAAAACACTTTATCTCGTGGCGTATGCTGGGTACCGACAATGAGGACGAGACTCGTTTCGACATTCTGCGCAACGGCACAGCCATTGCAATGGATGTCTATGCTACTTGCTATACGACGACAGGCGGCAACGCCAATTCTGAGTATCAAGTGGTGACAAAAGTGAATGGCGAGCCAGTAGATACTTCCGACATCGTAATGCCCTGGGCAAAGAAATATCTTCCGCTGACGTTAGACCGACCCGCTATGGGAGCATTAGGCGGCACCTACTCGCCCAACGACTGTTCGGTGGGCGATGTCGATGGCGACGGACAATATGAGATTATCGTGAAATGGGACCCAAGCAACTCAAAAGATAATTCGCAGGGCGACAAAACGGATAATGTCTTTATTGACTGCTACAAACTCGACGGCACCAAGCTTTGGCGTATTGACTTGGGTGTAAACATTCGCGCTGGTGCTCACTACACACAGTTCCAGGTATATGACTATGATGGCGACGGCAAGGCAGAATTGATGTGTAAGACTGCTCCTGGTTCGAAAGACGGAAAAGGGATTTATGTGAATCAGGCGGCTACCGACGCGAAAATCAAGGCAGCTAATAATACTAAAGACTGGCGAAACAGTGGTGGTCGCATCAATGGCGGTCATGAGTACCTCACTGTGTTCAACGGATTGACTGGCGAAGCCATCCATACCATTGCCTACTACCCTACCCGTAATGCGAAAGCAGAACTGAGTGAGGCGGCAGGCACCTTCAACTGGGATGACCGCAGCGGCAAGAGCGATAAGGGTGACTACGGCAATCGCGGCGAGCGCTATCTGGCTGCCACAGCCTATCTCGATGGGCCTGACAGCAACCCCTCTGGCATTTTCTGTCGCGGTTATTATACCTACGCCTATATCTGGGCGGTGGACTTCGACGGCTCTCAACTAAAGACACGTTGGCTCCACATGAGCAACACCAAGACGCAATACAAGGTGATGGATGCCAGCGGCACAACAAAGACCTACACTGGCAAGGCATGTTCTTCTGGACTCGGTCGTAACACGATGTACGCCAACGGCAACCATAATATGTCTATCGCAGATGTTGACGGTGACGGAAAGGATGAAATCATCTGGGGGTCGGCAGCCTGCGACGATGACGGTAAGATGCTCTATGCCGTTGGCTTCGGTCATGGCGATGCTATCCATCTGGCAGACCTCGACCCAGACCGTCCTGGCTTGGAACTGTTTGATGTGCATGAGGAGAAAGGTACATACGCATGGGATATGCACGATGCCGCTACAGGTGAGATTATATGGAAAGGCGGACAGAGTGGACAAGACAATGGACGTGGCTGTGCAGCTGACATCGTCGCAGACAAGAGAGGTCAGGAATTCTGGTCGGCCTATGGCGGTTTCGACAGCAATGCTCGCATCCAGGAGCCATTTAATGCCATCACAGGAACGCAGGCTGGAACCAGCAAACCTGCCATGAACTTCCGTATCTACTGGGATGGCGACTTACAGGACGAGCTGCTTGACGGCACAACCATCTCAAAATACGGAGGTTCTACACTGGGCGTCGGCACCACACCAATTGACAATCTCGGCAGTCCTTCATCATGCAACGGCACCAAGGCCACTCCCTGCCTGTCAGCAGACATCTTCGGAGACTGGCGCGAGGAGCTTATCCTATGGAGCACCACCGACAATGCTACGCTGAATATCTACAGCACTGCTACTACCAGCTTCTACCGTATGCCCACCTTGATGCACGACCATACCTACCGTATGGGCATCTGTTGGCAGAACACGGCATACAACCAGCCGCCACACCTGGGCTACTATCTGCCTGATGCCATGCTGCCAATGCTCTTAAAAAAAGAGTTTACTGTCAACATGGGCGAGGAGTTTGAATTAGAGACTATGACCCGTTACGTCAAGTCGATAACGCTGAAAAATACCATCCTGCCTGATGGGACTAAGCAACCCCTCTTACCCGATAGTATGACTCGATCTTTTGACACCAATAGCAAGATATTTGCGCTGAAGGGAATCACTGACCAGACTGGCGACTACCAGATTGCCATAGGCTTAACACAACTGGGCGGTGGCAGCGTAGCAGATACGATTACCATCCATTCAGTGAATACTACAGGTATAGAAACTGTGAACAGCGAGTCACCCTCTAACAATCTGTATTACGACCTACAGGGACGACAGCAAAATGTCTTAAAGCCAGGTATCAACATTATCCGCCAAGGCAATAGGACAAGAAAGGTATTCATTAAACGGTAACGTGCAGAAATCGCTCACTATAATCGGCATATTCCTTTGTCTTGTCCTGCAGGGCTGCGATGACCAGCAGGATCAGGAAGATATGATGATGACCAATGATACGTTGGCCGTCAGTCTCTGTGACTATTTCGATGGACGAGGCACTCCCAACGAACGCATGCTGGCTCATTATATCCTGGCGCGTACCTATATTGATATGGACGAGATTCCACTGGCTCTTGAGGAACTTCAAAAAGTGGTAGCCAGTGCCGATACCACAGCTGCTGACTGCGATCGACGTCTGCTTGCCAGAGTGCATCGTCAGATGAATATGCTGCAAGAACAGCCTTCAGAGTCATCATACCTTTATCTTTGGCTTGTGCTTAGTGGATTTTTTGTCTTGTGTATTGGTAGCGTGCTGTTGTTGAGTAAGAAGAGAGACGGCAAGGAGAAGGCTGATTTGCCACAGAAAGATGATTCTGTAGAGTCGTCTGTCTATGAGAAGATGACAGAGACAGAGGCCTATCTCCGATTCAAGGATTTGAGCAAACACCCTCAGCAAAGCATCACAAAGGAGGACTGGGCTTCGCTTGAGGCGATGGTTGATGAGTATCTGCCTGACTTCAGAAAGAAAGTTGACCCAAGTCATAGCATGAAGGATGCCGATTATCGCATCTGCATGCTCATCCGTCTGCGCTTCTCTCCTTCTGAGATTGCTGTATTCCTGGATATCACACTCCAAAATCTGTATTCGCGTCGCAAGCAGTTATTGAGTAATGTGTTTCATGTTACAGGCAAGCCTCAGGAGTTTGATCAATTTATACAAGAATTGTAAGATTGTATCAATTGGCTGATAATAAGCGGGTTATGTTGCCTTGTTAAGGGTCTGTTTATTGGCTGTTTACTCGTTGTTTAATCATTTCATTCTGAAAATTTGGAAGGAAAGCACGAAACGATTACCTTTGCAGCGTGGTTAATAACTAAAAGGTAATCTGGATATGAAACATCTAAATCTATTCGTACTTACGATGATGCTGCTGATGTGCTTGCCGTCAGCAAATGCTCAGAACGCTCAAACAAAGAAGAACGCTCAAGATTCCGTGAGTTCTAAAATATGGGATGGCGACTATGGGGAGATCATGCCCCAATTCCCTGGTGGCGATAAAGCTTTAAAGGAATTCATCCAGAAGAACCTCAGATACCCCACAGAAGCTATGAAAAAAGGCATTCAGGGCCGCGTCATCGTTAGTTTTAATGTGGAGACAGATGGCAGCATTACTGATGCCAAGGTCGTAAAAGCCGTTGACTCCTTACTGAATAATGAGGCTCTTCGCATCGTCAAGTCTATGCCCAAATGGCAACCTGGAGGAATGATGTCAAAAGGAAAAACGGTACTGACGAAATACAAATATACGATTCCCGTCATATTTAAACTTGATGTCGAGACGAGACCATCCTTTCCAGGAGGCTATAAAGCCTTGCAGGAATTCATAGAGAAAGAAAAGAAATACCCCGATGAAGCCTTAAAGAAAAGAGAGGAAGGAGCAGTTTACGTTGTTTTTACCGTCGACACACTTGGTAATGTAGTTCATCCTAAAGTCGCTACTAGTGTCTCACCCTCGTTAGACAGAGAGGCACTACGCATCGTTAGAAAAATGCCGAAATGGATACCCTCAAGGGAAGGAAATAAAAAAATCAACATGGATTTCACCGTAATCATCAGGTTCAGCGCACCACCATTACCACTAGGTCCTGAAGAACATGTAATTAGGATAACATGTAACGATCTTGCAAAGGAGCTAGAGGCGCCCGCTGACACCAACAAGATATACGATGTAGTTGAAACGATGCCGTCTTTCCAGGGCGACCTGACGACATATTTATATAATGAAACACGTTATCCCGCTATTGCTGAAGGTACAGGTGCAGAAGGGCGTGCTATCGTGACTTTTGTCGTGGAGAGAGACGGCTCTATCAGTCGTGTCGAGGTTGTCAAGTCATTGGCCTTTGATTTCGCCATTAAGATAACAGATTACATGACAGCTGAGTATCGCCAAAAGGCTAAGGCATACAACAAGGCACTCCAAGCTATGGACGAGGAAGCCGCTCGCGTCATCAAAAGCATGCCTAAATGGAATCCAGGCAAGTATCACGATGAAGTTGTTCGCGTAAAGTTTACGCTCGCCGTATCTTTCAAACCCCACAAGAATTCACATAACACCAAATAATATGAAACATCTGAAGCTATTCACACTTGCAACTGCTTTGCTGGCTGCCTTAAACACATTCGGACAGGCAGACAATGTTAAACCCATGTCGTTTGACCAACTTGGAACACAATGGTCAGAGTACGAAAAGCGCGACATGGACAAGAACTTCCTGTCCCTCTATAGTAAGCTGTATAAAGAGACTGTGAGTGTTGACGAGATGAAGCAGGCCTTCTATAAGAATAGGAACGTGAAGGCGAAAGACAAGGAGATTCGTTATGAGGATTTCGTAGTAATAAAGCCGCAGCTCCGTCCTGGCGATACCTATGTGAGAGCGTATCCCACGCTGAAGGACCATCCTGAGAAACAGGTCAGCGAGGGTGAGGAAATCATGTTGGTCAATCCAAAATGGTATATGGGATTCGTTGTGTCGCCAAGGGCTTACTACCAGATTTATAATGGTGGCAATAGGACTATTGCCGCACCTGATGCCTGGTATTCAGATTTCTTTGCATATGCCGCCTATCGCCCAGTCCTTCAATGGGACGGACCATACAATTGGCATCAAGACACAGGTTGGGGTGCCCGTCTTATTGGAACCTTGCACGCCATGAGGACAGCAGAGCATTGGGGACTGAAAGGCGAGAAGCAATTCTCCGTATTGTTATACACGAAGACATATCCCAGAAGTCATCGAGTGTCCTACTCGATTGAACTCCTGGAGCCACAGGAACCGGATAAAGACACCCAGAAACTCTTTGAGAGTCTGAAAGATTTCGTAGAGCGTATTCCCTCCAAAGCCTTTGCCCCCTACTTCACCACCGACTTGCGTCAGATGACAGGTCGCTATTATCGGGTGACAGTAAATAAATGCGGTTGGCTAATAGAGGACTATCTGAACCTTTAGAAGATAAAAGACAGGTGTTTGAAATCTCTCACATGAAAAGAGATCAAACACCTGTGATTTCCAACCATGACAGAAGGGCGTTTTCAATCTTCCTTTGGTACATACAAACACATTTTATGGACGACTTTTTGGCAAGTTAAACACATTTTCCTGCCGACTTTTGAGGCAAAATTACACATTTTCTTCATATTCCAACACAATAATTCGAGGAAAATGTATTATTGTAAATCAGTTTAACCATTCTCCGTCCTGACGGAATTAGAGTCCGCTCCCTACGGACTGGGAGTCCGCAGGGGACGGACTTATTTCTCTAACTAGGCAGTAAAAATTCCCTAGTTAGGGAATAATTTTTTCCTAGTTAGGGAAAGAAAAATCTATAGTTAAGCAGGAAGAAACGGCATGCTGATGATAGCGAGATACGTTCTCGCTTATGGTGAGATACGTTCTCGTTGCGAACGAGAAGGCATCAATCTCAAAAAGAGAAACATCGAGTTGCTGATAGAGAAACGACGTGTTGCTTATTAAGACTCCACCTTTGCAGCATTAAATCTGCGAAATGCACGATTAATGCTAGGTTTGCGCAGGGTGGGGTGTTATGCCAACACTCCCCCTAACACCCCACCTAACACTAACCCCAACACTCCACCCTCTGAAAAAACCGCAATCTATTTTTGTTTTTTTCGAGCATTTAATATGCAAAAAAATCGCGTTTTTTGACAGGGAAATTTTGCAAACCGCATATTTTTTTGTACCTTTGCACTTGCAAAAACTGATAGGCATGATGCTATGAGAAACACTTAATAGCCAACCATCGCCTAAACCTTTAAAATTATATTAACCATGAGTAAAGAACTTACCATTCACGGTGAGGCTCTAGGAGCTTCACAGCAGGGAACGCTTGCCGCAGAGCAGTTCCTGAAAGACAATTACTTGTTCCGTTTCAACGAGTTGAGCGGAAAGGTGGAGTATGTAACCCTTCCTGCCAGCGAGAAGCCTGAATGGCGCGTGCTGACGCAGAAAGCACTTAACAGTATTATTATCCACGCTAAGCGTGAGGAGATCAGCGAGAAGGGGAGTCCCAAGACAGACATCGTGGAGCTGTTGCAGTCGGACGAGGTAGAGGTATTCAACCCTATTCAGCATTACCTGAGGAACTTGCCTAAGTGGGACGGACAGAATCATGTAGCTCAACTCTTCGGGCGACTGCCAGGCGTCAGCTCAGAGCAGATGGAGTTCCTGTTTGTATGGCTTCGCTCTGCTGTGGCCCACTGGCTTCAGATGGACACCCTTCATGGCAATGAATGTGTGCCTACGCTGATTGGCAGTCAGGGATGCGGCAAGACCACCTTCGTGGCCCGATTGCTGCCTCCAGAACTTCGCATGTATTTCCTGGACCATCTTAACCTGTCGAATAAGTTTGATAAGGAGATGGCGCTGACCAACAACCTGATAGTCAACCTTGACGAGCTGGATGCCATCCGTCCCAGTCAGCAGGCAGCCCTGAAGCAGACGCTGTCAAAGAGTAAGGTGAACGGACGTCCTATCTATGGCGCCTCGCAGGATGACCGTCCCCGCTATGCCTCGTTCGTGGCTACTACAAACAATCCTCATCCCCTGTCGGATGTCACAGGCAGTCGCCGATATATCTGCGTCACTATCCCTGACGGACAGTATATCAATAATGATGGAGAAATAGACTATGAGCAACTTTATGCGCAGGTGATGTATGAACTCCTGGAACTGAAATCGCCTTTCTGGTTTAATAATGATCAGGTGGCGCGTATCCAACAACTGAACCTCAACTACATGGAGCAGAAGGATATTGCAGAGGTTGTGGAGGCTTGTATCCGCAAGCCGAAGGAGGGCGAGCAGGGCATTCGCATGAAGAGCGGCGACATAGTGAGCCTGATTCGTCAGGAGTATCCTACGATCAAGGCAGACCACAGCACGAAGATTCATCTGGGTATGGCCTTGAAGGAACTAGGCTTTGAAGGTAAGACTCATGGTGGACAAACCTATTACAAAGTCGTTCCGCTCAAGGCTGCCTGAACACGATGAGGGTGTAGTGTTAGGGGGAGTGTTGGGTGTAGTGTTGGGGTTAGTGTTAGCGAAACACTAACCCCTTCGCTTTCCCTTTGTACAAAGGCTTTTCCAGAGATTGGGTGGGGTGTAAGGCCAAAATCGAATAGTATCATCGAAAAAGTCATCCAGAAAATAGTCTCAGTAATATTTGTATGACAAAAATATTTTATCTATCTTTGCAACATGAAACTAATTAATCAACTTCCAAATCATATTTGTTCGGTTATAGCATTACTGCTTTTAACAGTACTATATTCTTCGTGTGCCACAATCATATCAGGAACATCGGCCAAGATTCAGATAGACGGTGCTGTTGATGAACATGTGAATATTGTTACTTCCAAAAATGTTTATCGTGACATATCTCTACCAACTACCGTTGAAGTAAAGCGCCGTAGTCTTGACGGACAACATATACAAATCAGTTCAGAGAATTATGCTTTTAGTGATATTGTATTGCGGAAATCCAATAACCCTTGGTCAATCTTAAGTGCAGCTTTATATGGCGTTCCTCTTCTTGTGGATCTTATGACGAATGCTGCTAGTGAACCTGCGCAGGACCATTTCTTCATCACTCCCGATGCGCCGCGTTCACAGGCCGATTCGCTTTATCGGGCCGATTCTTTGCGATGGGCTGAAGCAGAAAGAGAGGTTAAGGAGCAACAACGGGCACGTCAACTGCCCATACGCGATAAAAGGCATGAACTGCGTGGCAGTTTAGGATTTGGAGAGTGCCAGGCCAGTCACGATAAAGATAAGATGATAAGCACGTATAAGGATTATTTTGGCGTAACGAATGCCTTTGAATGTGGAGATATCTTTGGCGATGCTTTTGTTCAGGCTGGTATAGAATATCATTATTGACTCAACAGGAAATGGGAGATAGGTATGCTAGTCAATTGGGGTGTTTCGAATGATAACTATGACACCAGGAATGATTTCGATTACTACTATAGTTCTTATGGCTATCCTCATCTTTATGGTTATGCCAATGAGCATTGTAACTTTTTTGTCTTTGCCCCATCAGTAAGATACACTTGGTATGAAACCCCTGGTATTCGCAGTTATTCGCGCATAGCCTTGGGAACGATGCGTCATCACCTCAAATTTGACTACGCTAATTATTATTGGAGTGCTTATGACCCTTTACCTGACATCAGCACACAAAAGCCAGAGCAAACTGGTGGCGTGGAGATGATAAAATGGCGTATGGCCTACCAACTGACGGCAATAGGTGCATCTATAGGCGGTAATTCCTTTAATTTCTTTGGGGAACTGGGCTACGGTAATCTTGGCATAATTCGCCTTGGAGTTGGCTTTGTGTTCTGACGACATGCGTGTGTTTATTGACTGTTTACTCATTGTTTAGTTTCTGTTTAATTGTTTTCCTTCTGAAAATTTGGAGACTAAATAAATAGGAATTATCTTTGCAGCGTGATTATCAACTAAAAGCCAAAGATGATGAAAACAAAAGTGAAAACGATGTTGATGAGTCTGCTGATGTGCTCAGTTTGTTGTGCTCAGCATATCAAGCCGAGACCATCCTTTCCAGGAGGCTATAAAGCCTTGCAGGAATTCATAGAGAAAGAAAAGAAATACCCCGATGAAGCCTTAAAGAAAAGAGAGGAAGGAGCAGTTTACGTTGTTTTTACCGTCGACACACTTGGTAATGTAGTTCATCCTAAAGTCGCTACTAGTGTCTCACCCTCGTTAGACAGAGAGGCACTACGCATCGTTAGAAAAATGCCGAAATGGATACCCTCAAGGGAAGGAAATAAAAAAATCAACATGGATTTCACCGTAATCATCAGGTTCAGCGCACCACCATTACCACTAGGTCCTGAAGAACATGTAATTAGGATAACATGTAACGATCTTGCAAAGGAGCTAGAGGCGCCCGCTGACACCAACAAGATATACGATGTAGTTGAAACGATGCCGTCTTTCCAGGGCGACCTGACGACATATTTATATAATGAAACACGTTATCCCGCTATTGCTGAAGGTACAGGTGCAGAAGGGCGTGCTATCGTGACTTTTGTCGTGGAGAGAGACGGCTCTATCAGTCGTGTCGAGGTTGTCAAGTCATTGGCCTTTGATTTCGCCATTAAGATAACAGATTACATGACAGCTGAGTATCGCCAAAAGGCTAAGGCATACAACAAGGCACTCCAAGCTATGGACGAGGAAGCCGCTCGCGTCATCAAAAGCATGCCTAAATGGAATCCAGGCAAGTATCACGATGAAGTTGTTCGCGTAAAGTTTACGCTCGCCGTATCTTTCAAACCCCACAAGAATTCACATAACACCAAATAATGTGAAACTCTTTGATGATTTGAAAGAATTCGTAGAGCGTATTCCCTCCAAAGCCTTCGCCCCCTACTTCACCACCGACTTGCGTCAGATGACAGGGCGCTATTATCGGGTGACAGTAGACAAATGCGGCTGGCTGATAGAGGACTATCTTAATCTGACACCATGAGTAGCATAATGTAAGTCCGTCCTGACGGACTTATTTCTGCGTAATGCACGATTAATACTGGCTTTGCGCAATGTAAACACGAAAAAGGGCCGGACAAAGTCCGACCCTTCGTGAGTTTGCTATGTATTTCCCTAGTTTACAACTAGCGATAAGCCAATGCTTATTTCACTTCCTCGATAATCTTGGCACCCTCTTTCAGGGCTTCCATGTTGAGGGGAATCAACGAGTGATGACGCTCGGGCAGAGTCTTGAAGAGTGCCTTCTCCACGCCCTTGTCGCTGACCACGGGAGCCACCTTGAGCAGTCCGCCGAGGATAATCATATTGAACACCTTGCTGTTCTTCATCTCGGCAGCCTTGTCCATTGCGTTGATCTCGTAGATGGTGATATCCTTGCGGGTGGGCTTGTTGATGATGCCGAAGCCATCGTAGATGAGGATGCCACCAGGCTTGATCTTGGGTTCGAACTTCTCGAGCGAGGGCTGGTTGAGCACCACAGCGATGTCGTACTTCGAAAGGATGGGCGAAGAGATGCGCTCGTCGCTGACGATGACCGTCACGTTGGCTGTACCACCACGCTGCTCAGGACCATAGGCAGGCATCCATGTGACCTCCTTATCCTCCATCAGTCCACTATAGGCCAAGATCTTACCCATTGAGAGCACGCCCTGACCTCCGAAACCTGATATGATAATTTCCTTTTTCATTTCTTACAATTTATTTTATTGCCTTTTTGTTTTTCCTATATTCTTTCCACTGACGAATCAGTTCCTGTTTCTTTGCAGCATCGCATGGCACTACAAGGAAGGTGGCTCCCAAGCGGTCGTCTTCGCTCTTGAAGTTGACATCGGTAAATTCTCCGTCCTTCAGCAACAGGTAATGCTTGGCATGAGAAGCAACAACAATGGGGTTCTCCACAGTCCAGGAGTCTCTTTCCATGACATAGTGCTCACCCCAGACGTTCAGTTCCCTGTTGGTGGCCTCGAATTTGGCACATATCATCTTGTCGGCAAGGAACTCCTTATAGGCACTGAGCACTTTCTTGTCCTTGGGGTTCTTGAGAAGCAATTCCTCATAGTTATCCACAATCAGGGGCCATACATCGCCATAGACTCTGGGCAAGGGCTGTCCTTGCTCGTCAACGAACATTTTCTGGACTTTGTTGGTGAGGATGTCGATGGATTCCAGGGTGTTTCCAGCCTGTAATTGCGCCATTGCCAACATGAAATAGGCTTCGCCCTTCTGCTGTTCAGACACATCGGATGCTTTCTCCATGATGTCGATAGACTTAAGGGAGTAGTAGCGAATGGTATCATAAGCGCCCTCTGGCAAATAAGTCATGGCCATGAGAAAATAATCGAGAGCATCGGCCTTGGTGGGCTGATGATCTAAAGCGGTTTGCATCTCGATGCATTTGGTAATCACCTCACGCACTTGCGGTATGCAAGGATTGCCCCGATGGCTGAACAGATAGGCCTTCATACGATAGGCATTAATCACACTCGTATCGTTGGCAACAGGTGCTACCGCCTCTTTGAGGCTGATGAAGCGGTCGGCTATCTTCACCGACACTGATGGTGCGAACTTATGCTCCAAAAAGAGAGAGAGAACGTCTTGCTGCCACTGGACGTTGGTGGTGTCCAGTTCTGCACGAACGAGCAGTGACTCGAAGGCATAGTCCAGTTTGTTGCGCTTGATGTAGCTTTGTGACTTGTCGTAGAGTTCTTGGGCATACTGCTCTGTGGTCTGGCCCTCCTTCGGCAGACGATCGAACTCCACCAGCGACTTCTGGTGCAGCGCCTCCCACTCGGCATCAGTAAATACAGGCATAGGTCTGTCCAACTTCTTCCAGCGCTCTCGCACGTCCACTCTGGCGTTATTACCCCGATAGTCGATGTACGAGGTGGCCATCACACTGTCGTTTTCCATGTGGAAAGTGAAGTGATAGTCGCGCTGGTAGTTGACTTCGGAGTGATAGAAGGCATGGTCGACAAACGACGTATCGTTCAGCATCTTGTAATAGGACATGAACCACACGCTACTGACAGTAAAGTCGCTGTTGAAACTCTGGCCAAGCAATTTTCCATCAGGCATGAAGGTTTTCACGGAGGTGGTAGGGAAACCCTTGGAATCCAGCATCACCCACGAACCCACGAGAGAAGATTTCTGTGCCAGTGCCGTCAGAGTCAACAAACCCGATGCAAAAAGGACAAGCAGTCTTTTCATTACTGTAATTCGTTGTCTTACTTACTATCCGTCGTATCCTTGAGATCTCCTTTGGGATAGAAGGGGAACATGTTCTCCTTCATCCATTCGTTAGCCTTAGCGGGAGTGAGCTTCCAACCGCTGTTACAGGTAGAGACGAACTCCACAAGTGAAGAGCCCTTGCCAGCCATAGAAGCCTCGAATGCCTTGCGCAGCGCCTTCTTGGCCTTGTTGATAGAGGCTACAGACTCAACGCTCTGACGAGTGACATAGCAGGTGCCCTCGAGCTGAGCAGCGATATCGGCCATCTTCAGGGGATAGCCATGCAGCTGAGGATCGCGGCCATAAGGACAGGTAGAGGTCTTCTGACCAATCAGCGTGGTAGGAGCCATCTGACCACCCGTCATACCATAGATGGCATTGTTGACGAAGATAATCACGATGTTCTCGCCACGATTCAGGGCGTGGATGGTCTCGCAGGTACCGATACAAGCCAGGTCGCCGTCACCCTGATAGGTGAACACGAGGCGGTCGGGCCAGCAGCGCTTGATACCCGTAGCCAGTGCGGGAGCACGTCCGTGGGCAGCCTCCTGCCAGTCTATATCTATATAGTTGTACGCGAAGACGGCACAGCCTACAGGGCTTACGCCTACGGCCTTGTCTTCCATACCCATCTCTTCGATGACTTCGGCAATGAGTTTATGTACCACGCCATGGCTACAGCCTGGGCAGTAGTGCATATTGTTGTCGTTCATCAGCGTCGGCTTCTTGCAGACGATGTTCTCTGGTTGAACTATTTGATTTCTATCCATAACTTACATGACCTTCTTTAAAGCTTCAACAATCTCCTCGGGATCGGGCACGATACCACCCAGACGACCGAACTGCTCTACAGGCACAGCACCATTCACAGCGAGGCGAACATCCTGTACCATCTGACCAGCATTGATCTCAGCCACGAGGATACCCTTCACCTTCTTCGACAAAGCCTCAATTTGCTTCGTGGGGAATGGGAACAGTGTGATAGGACGGAACAGGCCGACCTTGATACCCTGCTCACGGGCAATCTCTACGCTCTTCTCTGCGATACGGGCTGCAGAACCGAAGGCTACGATAGCATACTCTGCATCGTCCATCAGCTGCTCTTCATAGCGAACCTCGTTCTCCTGAATCTTCGCATATTTCTCCTGGAGGGCGATGTTACGCTGCTCCATAATCTCAGGCTTCAACTCCAGAGAAGTAATCACCACACGCTCACGGTTCTTAGGCTTACCAGTAGAAGCCCAAGGACACTGCTTGATCACCTCCTCGTCCGTACGACGGGGCTTGAACGGGGGCAGCACCACCTTCTCCATCATCTGTCCGATGACACCATCAGAAAGAATCATGGCAGGGTTGCGATACTTGAAGGCCAGTTCAAAGGCGAGATCCACGAAGTCTGCCATCTCCTGAACAGAAGAGGGAGCCAGCACGATCACCTTATAGTCGCCATTACCACCACCACGGGTAGCCTGGAAATAGTCTCCCTGCGAAGGCTGGATCGTTCCCAGACCAGGACCGCCACGCTGCACATTCACAAACACGCCAGGCACCTCGGCACCAGCCATGTAGGTGATACCTTCCTGCATCAGGGCGATACCAGGAGAACTCGACGAGGTCATCGCACGCTTACCAGCACCGGCAGCGCCATAGACCATGTAAATCGAAGCCAGCTCACTCTCAGCCTGAACCACCTGCATACCAGTGGTCTCCCAAGGCTTCAGCTCAGCCAGCGTCTCAATCACTTCACTCTGCGGAGTAATAGGATAGCCGAAATAGCCGTCGCATCCGCAACGAATAGCAGCGTGGGCAATAGCCTCGTTGCCTTTCATCAATACAACTTCTCTTTTCTCTTCAGCCATAGCTTATTCCTCCACTTTTTTACGATACACAGTGATACAACCGTCTGGGCAGACAATGCCACACGAGGCACAGCCTACACAGGCTTCCTCGTTGACAGCCTCCACGTAGGGATAACCGTGCAGATTCACTTTGTTGGCCAGGGCGATGACCTTCTGAGGGCAGGCGATGATGCAGAGGCTGCATCCCTTACACCTCTCAGTATCGACCACGATGGCGCCTTTCAATTTAGCCATATTTTGTCGTTTAATATATTAACCTCTTACAAAATTGGGTGCAAAGGTACGAATAAGTGAGCAAAAAGCCAAATAATATTTGGACTTTTTCGAACGAAAGTACCTTCGACCGTGGGTCAGAGGTAGTGAAAATAAAGAAAAAGCAAAGAAAAACACAATTTTTCTTTCATTTACGAACGAAAGGACGACATATAATAACGACATCGGGGGAACATTGCTGCTCCCCCGGTGTCGTACAACCTCTTTTCCTTAAAGACCTTTGTTCTGTAGAGTAGCTCCTAAGAGCATCATGTAAGTGTTAAACTGCTCGTCGTTGAGCACGCGGTGCATCTGCTGTACATCCTTTCTTACGGCCTGGTGAACCAGGAATCGGCGCTCGTGGCCTCGTGCGGTGGCTGCCTCCAGAACCTCATCGTTGAAGTTTTCCTGAATGACTTCTACAGCTTCCATCTGGTCGTTTGTGAGATCCAGTTTTGCTGCCAGGCGATTGATGTCGAAACTCATGTCGTAGTCAACTACATGTCTGTGTGTTCTGAAACCCTCGGTCTCGGCGTTAGCAAACGACATTGTCATTACAGCTACCAAAGTCAGTAAAATCTTTTTCATTTTTGTTCCCTTTCTTTTTTTACTCGGAGCTTTCGTCTTTCTGTTATCCTGATTTGTTATCCTGAGACTTGGCTCCTACGGTTAGTTATTATTTTTGTTAATATTTTTGTTATCCTGTTTGTTATCCTGTTTTCTGTCTTTTTGACGCAACAGTATAACGAAGGTTTAAACAAAAAACGAAAAAAAAGTTTTGCTAAGAATCGAAATGCCGATATACAGGACGTTTCCGAGGCGAAAAAATTTTTTCGGTCAAGGGGTAGATTATACCTCAAAAGGATGAAAAAAACCGTAGGCGGTCGGCCTACGGGTTGTACATGTCCTTGCAATAGAAGGCCATGATATCGTCGAGCATACGCTTGGCCTCGACTGCAGGACTGTCAGGGTCAAGCTCTATGGCTCGTATGTAACAGTTGATGGCTTCGTGCCATTTTGACTCTTTACGAAAGGCATTGCCCTTTTCGTACCACTCCTGAGCGGTCAACATTCTAATTAGGAATTAGTAATTAGAAATTAGCAATTATGATTACTTGTAATACTCCTTTTTGCCAGCGGCGAGGGTATTCTTCATCAGCGAGCAGATGGTCATAGGACCTACGCCGCCAGGAACAGGCGTGATGAAAGAGCACTTGGGAGCCACCTCGTCGAACTTCACGTCACCATTCAGACGGAAACCGCTCTTACGAGTGGCATCAGGCACACGAGTGGTACCTACGTCAACAATAACGGCACCCTCCTTCACCATATCAGCCTTAACGAAGTCGGGCTGTCCGATAGCCGCAATGATGATGTCGGCCTCCTGACATTCTTTCTTCAGGGTCTTCGAGCGAGAGTGGCATACGGTAACGGTGGCATCGCCATACTGTTTCTGCATCATGAGCTGTGCCATAGGCTTACCCACGATATTCGAACGACCCAGGATGACGCACTTCTTGCCACTGGTCTCGATGTTATAACGCTTCAGCAGGGTGATGATGCCGAGGGGTGTAGCCGAGATAAAGCAGGGCAGTCCGATAGCCATGCGACCCACGTTGATGGGATGGAAACCATCCACATCCTTGCGATAGTCGATGGCCTCGATAATCTTCTGCTCGTCGATGTGCTTGGGCAAGGGCAACTGCACGATGAAACCATCGACATCGTCGTCCTTGTTCAACTTATCGACACAGGCCAGGAGCTCCTCCTCGGTGATATCGTCCTCATAGCGGATGAGGGTCGACTTGAAGCCACAAGCCTCGCACGCGAGTACCTTATTCTTTACATAGGTCTCAGAACCACCGTCGTGGCCCACCAATACGGCAGCCAGGTGGGGCTGTTTGCCTCCGTTCTCAACAATCTTTTTCACTTCCTCGGCAATCTCAGCCTTAATAGCGGTTGCCGTTGCTTTTCCATCAATCAGTTGCATAATATTGTTTGCTGTTTAAAAGTCATATAAAAAGCCATGAAGCGGCCCTGTTTAGGGTCGCTTCATGTTTTTCATAGCGGCAGCCATCTGGGCCATCTTGCCCTTATCCATGCCGCTCACCATCTTCATCATCTTACGGGTCTGGTCGAACTGCTTCAGCAAGCGGTTCACATCCTCCAGCTTGGTGCCAGAGCCTTTGGCGATACGCACCTTACGACTCTGGTTGATGATATCAGGGTTAGCGCGCTCCTTAGGAGTCATCGAGTTGATGATGGCCTCAATGCCCTTGAAGGCGTTGTCGTCGATGTCGAGATCCTTGATTTGCTTGCCCACGCCAGGAATCATCGAGGCGAGGTCCTTGATGTTACCCATCTTCTTGATCTGCTGAATCTGACCCATGAAGTCATTGAAGTCGAACTTGTTCTTGCGGATCTTCTTCTCCAACTCGCGGGCCTGCTTCTCGTCGAACTGCATCTGAGCACGTTCTACCAGCGATACCACGTCGCCCATACCCAGGATACGGTCGGCCATACGCTCGGGGTGGAACACATCGATGGCCTCCATCTTCTCGCCAGTACCCACAAACTTGATGGGCTTGGTGACTACGGTGCGGATAGAAAGGGCAGCACCACCACGGGTGTCACCATCGAGTTTGGTGAGCACCACGCCGTCGAAGTCGAGACGGTCGTTGAACTCCTTGGCAGTATTCACAGCATCCTGACCCGTCATCGAGTCTACCACGAACAGCGTCTCGTCGGGGTTGATGGCCTGCTTCAGGTTCGATATCTCGTTCATCATCTCCTCGTCGACAGCCAGACGACCAGCGGTATCGACGATGACCACGGTATAGCTCTCCTGCTTGGCCTTGCGGATAGCATTCTGAGCAATCTCAACGACGTTCTTGTTGCCTTCCTCGGTATAGACATCCACGCCAACGGTCTCGCCCACCACCTTCAACTGCTCGATGGCAGCAGGACGATAGACGTCGCAAGCCACCAGCAGGGGCTTCTTGTGCTGACGTTCCTTGAGCATCTTGGCCAGCTTTCCTGAGAACGTGGTCTTACCAGAACCCTGCAGACCTGACATCAGGATGATAGCGGGACGGCCCTCGAGGTTGAGCTCTGCGGCCTTGCCACCCATGAGTTCTGTCAGCTCATCGTGCACAATCTTCACCATCAGCTGGCTGGGCTTGATAGCTGTCAGAACGTTCATACCCATGGCCTTCTGCTTCACGGTATCCGTGAAGTTCTTGGCCACCTTGTAGTTAACGTCAGCATCCAACAGGGCACGACGCACGTCTTTCAGCGTCTCGGCAACGTTAATCTCGGTGATTTTTCCCTCACCTTTCAGTATCTTGAACGACCGTTCAAGTCTCTCAGATAAATTCTCAAACATATTATACTAGTTTATTTGGGCTGCAAAATTACACAAAAAAAATGAGACCCACAAATATTGGGTCTCGTTTTTATTTTAAAATCTTTTGGTGTTTCACTCACTTATTCGTATCTTTGAGCTTCGCTCTAAAATACTCACGCTCGAGAAAACTCAAAATTCTTTTGGTTTTCTTCTCGCTTATTCGTATCTTTGCAGCATGAATGAAGTGATTACTGCTATTAACGATGCACTGTGGAGCTATTTGCTGATTGGTGCGCTGATAGGTTGTGGCGTGTGGTTTACATGGCGCACCCGCTTTGTGCAGTTCCGCATGGTGGGTGAGATGCTGCGTCTGCTAACGGACTCGGCTGTGGATACTATAGAGACACAGGTGAAAGAGAAAACAAGGAGTCGCCACATCTCCTCGTTTCAGGCCTTTGCCGTGAGTGTGGCCACACGAGTAGGAACGGGCAACCTGGCTGGTGTAGCTTCGGCAATAGCCATTGGAGGTCCTGGGGCTGTGTTCTGGATGTGGGTCATCGCCCTCATCGGCTCGGCAACGGCTTTTGTGGAGTCTACACTGGCGCAGCTCTTCAAAAAGCGACACAAGGACTCGTTTATCGGCGGTCCTGCCTATTATATAGAAAAAGGTCTGAAGATGCGCTGGCTTGCCGTCACGTTTGCCGTGCTGATAACCTGTCAGTTTGGTCTATCAAACAACTCCATCCAGGCCAACACCATCTGTGGCGCTATGCAGGAGGCCTTCGGCTTTTCGCCTGTCTGGGTGGGAGCCGTCTTGGCGGCAATGGGTCTGTTCATCGTGTTTGGCGGCATTCAACGCATTGCCCAGGTGAGTGCCGTCCTAGTGCCAACTATGGCTGTAGGATATGTCATACTGGCGTTGGTCATCATCGTGATGAACATCGACATGATTCCCCATGTGCTGAAGGTGATTGTGGAAGATGCCTTCGGCATTCATCAGATAGCTGGCGGCGGCATTGGCGCTACGATTATGTATGGTGTGAAGCGAGGCCTGTTTTCTAACGAGGCTGGCGAGGGTAGTGCGCCCAATGTGGCGGCAACGGCCTCAACATCGCATCCTGTGAAGCAGGGGTTGATTCAGGCGCTGGGCGTGTTTACCGATACTCTGTTGGTATGTTCGTGTACGGCATTCATCATCCTCATCAGCGGCCTCTATCAGGTGCCCGAGCTCAACGGCATCGCCCTCACGCAGTCGGCCCTGCAGGGCGAGGTGGGCGCCGCTGGTCCTGTGTTCCTGGCCATCGCCATCTTCCTCTTCGCCTTCTCGAGCATCATCGGCAATTATTATTATGGTGAGGCCAACATCCGCTTCATCACACCCAACACGAAGGTGATGACCGTCTATCGCATCTTCTCGGCAGGAGTGATGGTAGTCTTCGGCGCCCTGGCCAGCTTCGAGCTAGTGTGGAACATTGTGGACCTCTTCATGGCATTCCTCACAGCCTGCAACCTGGTGGCCATCGTGCTTCTGGGCCGCTATGCCTTCCGTCTGCTCGACGACTATCGCCAGCAGAAACGGAGGGGCATCAAAGAGCCCGTCTTCCATCGCAGCACGTTGCCTGAGATAGAAGACGAGATAGAGTGCTGGTAACCAACATACCAACGACAGAAACACACGAATACTGATAGTCCGTGTTAAAGGACAGAAGCATCCATCAGGACATCATGCGATTCGGACGGCACCTCAGCAACACGTTGGAAGGGGAAACAAATACCTATCTTATAAAGATGAGGATGAGCGCTAAGGAAGCGGTCATAATAGCCTTTGCCGCGCCCTAAGCGATGGCCGGCAGCATCGAAGGCCATACCCGGAACAAGGGCTACGTCAATCTTTTCGTAGTCATCAAAGACTTCTCCTATAGGTTCCATGATATGAAAAGCTCCTTCTTGAAGATCGGCACGAGATGTGTAGCGACGAAGTTCCATCGTCTCATCACCAGTCACCTTAGGCAATAATACCGTTTTTCCTTCTGCCACCAGTTGGTCGATAAAAGGACGTATATCCACTTCATCGGGCAGAGGCCAATAAGCCAAGATGATTGAAGGTTTGAGATTTCTTGCCTTGCAAGCGTCCTTCGGCCGAGCGGAGATTGGAGATTTGAGATTTGAGATTTGAGTTTTGAGTTTTTCCACAACCTCTGCCGACATATTAGCCAACTGGGCCTGATGCTGCTTCTTCGCCTCTCTCATCTGAGCACGCAGCAAGGGCTTAGTGTTCGCGCCGTTTCTGGCCGAGAACTCACATCCGCAATACTGCTGATTATAAAAGTGGTTCTCTTTGAGCAATTGATTACGACGTTCCTGCAAGCCACCCTTGCGCCAGTTCTGTGCCCAAAATACTGTTCCGGGCACTTCGGACATTGCTTTCTGTCCTGCACGTTCTATCTGTTCCAGACTCTTCCAGCGACTGGAGGCCAACGTGGTGGCGAAATAGCGGAAGCCCAGCTCTTGAGCCTTACGAGCCGTCTCGGAGAGTCGCAACGTGAAACACTGTTCACAGCGAAGTCCCCGTTCGGGTTGGTTCTCCAACCCACAGATGTCACTACGCCATGCTTTGTGGTCGTAGTCGCCGTCAATCCAACGGATGCCCAGACTCTCGGCATGACGTTTGCTCTCGTTTTTTCGAATCTCGTACTCCTCACGAGGCCAGATATTAGGGTTATAATAGAATATGGTGGGGCGCACGCCATTGTTCATCAGCCACTCAACAATGGCTGAAGAGCATGGTGCACAACAAGCATGCAATAGCACCTTGTCACAACCTTCAGGAATCAAAATAGATGGCTGTTTCAAATCTCAAACCTTAAACGTCAAAGCCCACGGGCCTTCCATATACGATCCTTGGCGGCATTAATCTCCTGGAATTTCTTTTCTGCGGCACGACGCACATCATCGCCCAACTTGGCCACTCTATCAGGATGGTGCTCCAATGCCAGTTTACGATAGACTCGCTTCAACTCAGCATCAGAGACATCAGGACTGACACCCAGTACCTTATAAGCATCCTCGAGCGAGTTGCCCTCCAAGTGCAACATAGCATCGACCTCCTGAGGCGACATCTGCATCCATTGTGCTACCTCTTTCAGGGCTTGAATCTCCACCTGGTCAACACGGCCATCGGCCTGGGCTATCATCACCAGGAAGTTGAGCAGCTGCAGGCGACCCGAATAGTCGACATGATAGGCTATCTGCTGACAGGCCTGCTGAATGTTCTGACGATAGACGTTGGTGCCCTGCCTGTCCTGCTCACGAAACAACTGGCGCATCATCTCATCGCCCTGCTGGGCTGCATCCTCGCCAAAGTTCTGGCGCAGCATGCCGCGCACCAGTTCCATCTCAGAATGCATCACCTTACCGTCGGCCTTGACGATATAGGCCGCCAGCACCAGCATGGAGATAAAGAAACTATTGCGATTGCCTTGTTGCGACTGCTCGTCAGTAAGGCGCATGGTCTCACCATCGCCGTTACGCTCGGTAGCCACATCAAACAAGGCCCCAACCACAAATCCGATAATACCCCCGAGGGGTCCAAAGGCGCTCCATCCGAGATAGCCGCCTATCCATTTTCCAAAAGCCACTTTCTTAAGAGTAATAAATTAAATTCAGCCAATGACATTCATCAGGAAGTCAACGGCCCCGTTCACCCCGAACTGCTTGACGTTCAGCGAGATGTCGTAGTTGCGAGCATCCTGCCAGTCGCTACCTGTGAAAGTCTTGGTGTAGAGCTCACGGCTGTAGTCGTTGTCGACTATCATGGCGGCAGCATCGTTCTCGGCAATATCGTATTTCTTACCGATACGCTTCTTACGACAGTCATCATCGGCATGAATAAAAATCTTCAATGCGTTGGGGTGATGACGGAAAATATGGAAGCCACAGCGACCGATGAGCACACACGACTCCTGAGCAGCAATCTTGCGGATGACCTCGGCCTGCGCCTCGAAGAGCTGACGCGAGGTCTGGTCGTGTTCCTGTCCGTTATACTCCACACCAGCCATATACGAGCGATAGAACTGGGTAAAGTCATCGCGCCACAGCGGATTGCGGGCTTCGATCTTCTCTACGGCCTCCTCTACAATATTATATTTACGGGCCATCTCGTTCAGTATCTGCTTGTCCAGCAGCTTCACGTTGAGCCTACGAGCCAACTCGGCCCCAATCTCGTGTCCACCAGTGCCGAACTGTCGGCTGATGGTGATGACAAAATGTTCCTCCCTATTCATAAGCGTATAGATTTAGTTGGTTTCTAACTTCTTTTCGGCAAAGATACGGAAAAAAAATGAAATGCACAAGCATTCAACCAATTTTTTCCATATACAAGGCACACATTTCTGCACAACGCTCACCATCGACGCCTGCCGACACGATACCTCCAGCATAGCCGGCACCCTCACCACAAGGAAAAAGTCCCTCAACCTGAACATGTTGCAACGTCTCATTATCACGAACGATGCGGACAGGCGATGAGGTGCGCGTCTCGACAGCAATCATCACAGCTTCGTTGGTAAGGAAGCCATGCGCCTGCTTGCCAAAGGTTCGGAAGCCCTGCTGAAGACGTGAGGAGATAGGTTTTGGCAACCAAAAATGCAGGGGTGACGACACCAGGCCTGGGGCATACGAGCTGCGAGGCAGGTCGTAGCTGAGCTTGCCATTCACAAAGTCGGCCATACGCTGGGCGGGGGCTGTCTGCTTCATATTGCCCTGTTGCCAACACGTCCGCTCCAGTTCTTCTTGATAATGCATCATAGCCAGCGGGTCATTGCTCATTCCACTTTCAACATCTTCCGGGCGAATTTCTACCACCATCCCCGAGTTACTCCATCGTGTACCTCTATTAGCGGGACTCATGCCATTGACCACGATCTGCTCAGGACCTGTAGCAGCAGGAATGACGAAACCACCAGGACACATACAGAAGGAATAGACGCCACGACCATCGGCCTGCGTCACAAAGGAATATTCGGCAGCAGGCAACCACTGGCCCCTACCCTCCTTACGATGATACTGTATCTGGTCTATCAGCTGTGAGGGATGTTCCAAGCGCACACCCACAGCGATACCCTTTGCCTCAACATGAATCTGAGCCTCTGCCAGATAGCGATAGACATCGCGTGCCGAGTGACCCGTTGCCAGAATGACGGGACCATGATATGCTTTCTCACCAGCCACACAACCTATCACCTTCTGTCCTTCAAGCAGCAGCTGTGTCATCTTTGTTTGAAAGTGCACCTCACCACCACAACGGAGGATGGTGTTGCGCATGGCTTCGATAACCTGAGGCAGGCGGTCGGTACCGATATGAGGATGGGCATCAGCCAAGATATTGGTCGAGGCACCATGCTGACAGAACACACGGAGAATCTTTTCCGTGTTACCGCGTTTCTTCGAACGAGTGTAAAGCTTTCCGTCAGAATAGGCACCAGCGCCACCTTCACCAAAACAGTAGTTGCTCTCGCCGTCTACCTGTTGGGTACGACTGATATTGGCCAGATCTTTCTTACGTTCATGCACATCCTTGCCCCGTTCCAAGACAATAGGACGATAACCTAACTCGATGAGGCGCAAGGCGGCAAATAAACCACCAGGACCGGCACCCACCACGATGACCTGCGGACGCTGGCTGACATCCTGATAGTCAACAGGTTCGAACTCATTTTCAGTAGGCATCTCGTTGACGTAAGCACGCACTTTCAGATTGACGAAGATGGTGCGCTGACGGGCATCGATAGAACGTTTCAAGATGCGCACAGCCTTCAAAGCGCCTAACGCCAGTCCATATTCGTCGGCCACATATTTCCTCAAAGCATCCGCGCTGGCCGCCACCTGCGGCAAAACGCGTAGTTGGTATTCATTTGTCATAGAATGCAAAATTACAACTATTCCACCAAAAACTATCGCCTTTTAACTCCCTTTAACTCCTTTTATGACGTTATCTCCTCGGAAATGTTGTATCTTTGCACCATTATTATATAATAGTAACTGCTTATGAAATGTCCTAAATGCTCGCATCCCAATGAAGAGGGTGCATTGTTTTGCAACCATTGTGGTTCCAGTCTGATTGAAGGAAAGAAGGATTGGAATAGTATTTTATTACTGGCATGGTGTGTCTCACTGATTTTCTTTTTTGTCGCTCACTTTATCAACAGCTGGCTTATCACTCCCTATGTTTTACAAAACTATGACATGACAACCGGTATCAAATATATCCAGATATCCCAAACTATCATCAGCATCTGTTCTACATTGACTAGCTTGATCATTCCTTTTGCCATTCCAAAAATGACTTATAAGATTATTGCTTTCATAATAGTTATACTGACAGTTATTGGTAGCATCATTGTAAATTGTGCCAATCTCTCTGCGTATTTAAGCAACTATTAAGCAGATTATAAGAAAAAAAACAACTTTTTTCTTTGCATTTTGCTCAGTTTGCACTACCTCTGACCTTCGGTCGAAGGTAGGCTGCATCTCGGAAAAACAAAAAAATTCGAGATTTTCTTGGTTTTTCGCTCGATTTGCACTACCTTTGCAGCGCCAATGGAGTAAGCCCCGCTTGTTGAGGGGTACCGTTGGAAAGATAAATTGCATAGGAATATGAAAGTAATGAAATTCGGCGGAACGTCCGTAGGTTCCGTAAAAAGCATTTTGAGCTTAAAAGAAATTGTGGAGGCAGAGGCTCGGACGCAACCTGTCATTGTAGTAGTAAGCGCACTCGACGGCATCACGGATAAACTGATTGCGATGTCGCAGATGGCAAAACAGGGCGACGAGCACTATCGCGAGGAATTCGACGCGATGGTGAGACGCCACCACCTGATGATAGACACTATCATCCATGACATCAAAAAGCGCGTAGACTTATTTAATAATGTAGACCAGCTCTTCGACCAGTTGAAGAGCATCCTCTACGGTGTGTACCTCATTCACGACTTGTCGGAGAAGACTGAGGACACCATCATCTCGTATGGTGAGCGTCTCAGTTCGCATATCGTGGCTGCTATGGTGAAGAACGGCGTTCGTATGAACAGTCGTGACTTTATCCGTACTCAGAAGAAACAAGGCCATCATGTGCTCGACTCCGACATCACCAAGCAGTTGGTGAAGAAAGCATTCAGTTCTGTACCTAGCAGTGACACAGCATCAAACAAAATCTACGTTGTGCCTGGATTCATTGCCCGCGACAGCAACAGCAATGAGACCACCAACCTGGGACGTGGCGGTTCTGACTATACTGCATCAATTATTGCAGCTACGCTCGATGCCGACATTCTGGAGATATGGACTGATGTGGACGGCTTTATGACGGCTGACCCGAAGGTTATTAAGAGTGCCTACACCATCAACGAGCTGTCGTATATAGAGGCCATGGAACTCTGTAACTTCGGTGCCAAGGTCATCTACCCACCGACCATCTATCCTGTCTGCGTCAAGAATATACCTATTAAGGTTAAGAATACCTTCAACCCCGAACACCCGGGAACACTTATCAAGGCTAAGATTGAGAACGACGAGAAGCCCATCAAGGGTATCTCAAGCATCAAGGGCACGTCGCTGATTACTGTGACAGGTCTGTCGATGGTGGGTGTGATTGGTGTGAACCGTCGTATCTTCACCACCCTTGCCAACAAGGGTATCTCAGTATTCATGGTGTCGCAGGCTTCGTCAGAGAACTCCACCTCTATCGGTGTGCGTGACGAAGATGCCGCTGCAGCAGCCGAAGTGTTGAACGCCGAGTTCGCTAAGGAGATTGAGACGGGTGCCATGTTCCCCATGCAGGTGGAGAGTGGTCTGGCCACTATCGCCATCGTGGGTGAGAACATGAAACAAACACCAGGTATTGCCGGTAAGCTATTCGGAACGCTCGGCCGTTCGGGTATCAGTGTGATTGCCTGTGCCCAGGGCGCTTCCGAGACGAACATCTCGTTCGTGGTTGACGGTAAATTCCTGCGCAAGTCGCTAAACGTGCTGCACGACTCGTTCTTCCTGTCAGAATACAAGGTTCTGAATATTTTTATCTGCGGTATTGGCACCGTGGGTGGCATGCTGCTCGAACAGATTCGCACCCAGCAGCAGTTCTTGATGCAGTCGCGCCGTCTGAAGCTGAACGTGGTCGGCATTTCGGATGTCGACAACTTCGTACTCGACCGCGATGGCATCGACCTGGACAACTACGAGAAGATTCTGCGTGCCGGCTTTGCTGCCAACACAGAGCATATGCGTGATGAGATTGTGAAGATGAACATCTTCAACAGCGTCTTCGTAGACTGTACTGCCAGTCGTCAGATTGCGCAGCTCTATCAGACTTTCTTAGAGCATAACATATCAGTTGTAGCAGCCAATAAGATTGCAGCTTCAAGCAACTACGACAGCTATCTGAAGTTGAAACAGACCGCTCGCGACAAGGGTGTATGGTTCCGCTATGAGACCAACGTAGGTGCTGGTCTGCCCATTATTGGCACCATCAACGACCTATGTAACTCAGGTGATAAGATCCTGAAGATTGAGGCTATCCTTTCTGGTACGCTGAACTTCATCTTCAACGAGATTGCTGCCGATGTACCATTCTCAGAAACTGTGAAGCGTGCCAAGGAACAGCGTTACTCAGAGCCTGACCCACGTATTGACCTCAGCGGCACAGACGTTATCCGTAAGCTGGTCATCCTGACCCGTGAGGCCGGTTATAAGGTAGAGCAAGATGATGTGGAGAAGCATCTCTTTGTGCCCGACAGCTATTTCGAGGGCTCTATCGAAGACTTCTGGGCTAAGCTGCCAGAACTGGATGCCGACTTCGAAGCTCGTCGTCAGGTACTCGAAGCCGAAAACAAACGCTGGCGTTTTGTGGCTACGATGGAGGCCGACGAGAAGGATCCGTCATCGTTCAAGACGAGTGTAGCCCTGAAGGAAGTACCTTACGGTCATCCCTTCTATGGACTGGAAGGCTCGAACAACATCGTGCTGCTCACCACCGAGCGCTACAAGGAGTACCCCATGCTCATCCAGGGCTATGGTGCTGGTGCTGCCGTAACAGCTGCTGGTGTGTTTGCCAACATCATGTCAATCGCAAATATTTAACAGCCCACCCCAACCCCTCCCCAAGGGAGGGGCTTTTTATACAAACTCAGACTATGAAGTTATTTTCAATAGACAATGTAACTAATCACCCCTCCCTTGGGGAGGGGAAGGGGGTAGGCCTATGAAACATATCATCATTCTTGGGGACGGCATGGCAGATCACCATGTAGCACGTCTTGGAAACAAGACGCTGTTACAGTATGCACGTCCAGAATATATGAACCGTTTGGCAAAGGCAGGACGCACAGGACGACTGATTACTGTACCAGAGGGGTTCCCTCCTGGCAGCGAGGTTGCCAACACCGCCATCCTCGGCTATGACCTGAACAAGGTGTACGAGGGACGAGGACCTTTGGAAGCTGCATCGATAGGCTATGAGATGGCTGATGATGACTTCGCCATCCGTTGCAATATCATCACACTCGAGAACGGTAAGATTATTACGCATAATGGTGGTAATCTGGAGACAGAAGATGCTCGTGTGCTCATCGATTACCTGAACGAAAACCTCGCCAAGCTCATCAACGAACGAGAGGGATGTGAGCGAGTAAAGTTCATCACTGGCATCCAATATCGCCACCTGCTGGTTATCAAGGGCGGCAACAAGCACATTGTCTGTGCCCCACCCCACGATCATCCCAATGAGGAATGGCGTCCGTTGTTGGTTAAGGCAGAGATACCTGAAGCGCAGGAAACAGCGGATTTGATAAACGAACTGATTCTGAAGTCTCAGGAACTGCTGGCTAAGCATCCATACAATCTTGCGAAAGCTGCCAAAGGTGAGCGCCAGGCCAATAGCATCTGGCCTTGGAGCGGTGGCTATCGTCCTTCGATGCAGACGCTGATGCAGCAATACCCTCAGGTAAAGACGGGTGCTGTCATCTCAGCTGTCGACCTCATCCAAGGCATCGGTAAATACGCTGGTTTGCGCATCATCAAGGTACCTGGCGCCACAGGACTGGCTGACACGAATTACGAAGGCAAGGCTCAGGCCGCTATCGAAGCCCTGCAGAAAGATGACTTCGTCTTTGTTCACGTAGAAGCTACCGACGAAGCAGGACATGATGGTGACCTCGACTTGAAACTCAAGGCCATCGACTACTTGGATCAGCGTCTTATCAAGCCCATCTTCGAGGCTACAGAGCAGATGCAGGAGTCCGTTTGCATCGCAATCCTACCCGATCATCCTACCCCCGTTGAGCAGCGCATCCACGTTAACGAACCCGTACCCTTCCTTATATATTATAAAGGTATAGAGCCTGACGAGGTAGAATACTACGATGAGGAGTCGTGTGTCTCGGGTGGCTACGGACTGCTACGCCTTCAGGAGTTTATGCAGGCATTTATGAACAACTAATTCTAAAACGATATGAAGAAACTATTATTACTGGCCATCGTCTTGCTGTCATCTGCAGGCATCATGGCCCAAGAGAGAGAAGGAACGTTGACTGTCCAGCCTCGTGTGGGAATGAATCTCTCAAGTATGACCGACTATAATAAGATGAAGTTCGGCTATGCCTTTGGCATGGAGATGGAATATCAGATAACTGACATCTTCAGCCTCTCTGCCGCTTTAATGTATTCTGACCAAGGTGCAAAAGATGATGAGACGGGAACAGACGAGATTCTCGATATCGACTTTGTCAACGTGCCCATCATGCTCAACTGCTATGTGGTGCCAGGTCTGGCCGTAAAAGCAGGTGTACAACCTGCATTCCGCACGAAGACCACCGTAAAATATGATGGTATGAAGATGGACGTTGACTGGCTCCTCAAGCAATATGGCACCGACACCGAGATGAACAAGTTCATGCTGTCAGTACCCGTTGGCCTTTCGTATGAATACAACCACTTTGTGCTCGACGCTCGATACAACATCGGCGTCACCGACCTGTTCAAAGGTGAAGGCATTATGCGCAACAATGTAATTCAGCTGACGCTGGGTTATAAGTTTGAGGCAAATTTCTAATCTCATCCATCACATCTCAGAAATAAAACGAAAAGAATCATGCAATACTACAGCACCAATGGAAAAGCCCCTCTGGCCGATTTAAACAAGGCCGTCGTCAAGGGTCTGGCTGAAGACCGCGGACTCTATATGCCCGAAGTGATTCACAAGTTGCCAAAGGCATTTCTTGACGATATGCCAAAAATGCGCTTTCAGGACATCGCTTTCAATGTGGCTAGCGCCTTCTTTGGCGATGATGTAGACCTTGACGCCCTACAGGACCTGGTCTACGACACATTGCAGTTCGACTGTCCTGTCGTAAAAGTTAAAGACAATATCTATTCACTGGAGCTATTTCACGGTCCCACACTGGCCTTCAAGGACGTAGGTGCCCGTTTTATGGCACGCCTGCTGCAGTATTTTCTGCGTCAAGGTAGTTCTGTTTGTGGCTGTGGCACAGCCATATACTCGACAGTTAACGTGCTTGTGGCTACCAGCGGCGACACTGGCAGCGCCGTAGCCAATGGTTTCCTTGGCGTGGAGGGCATCCATGTGTATGTGCTCTATCCGAAAGGAAAGGTGAGCCCCATTCAGGAGTGCCAGTTCACCACATTAGGAAAGAATATCACAGCCATTGAGGTCGATGGTGTCTTCGACGACTGTCAGGCACTGGTGAAGAGCGCTTTTATGGATGAGGAACTGAACAAGCATATGATGCTGACTTCTGCGAACTCGATTAACGTAGCACGCTTCCTGCCTCAGGCTTTCTATTATTTCAACGCTGTGGCTCAGCTCATAGCTCAAGGACACAAACCCGAGGATATCGTCATCTGCGTGCCCAGCGGAAACTTCGGCAACATCTGCGCCGCTCTGTTTGGTCATCAGATGGGCATGCCGGTGAAGCGTTTCATCGCCGCTAACAATGCCAACGACATCTTCTACAACTACCTGCAGACAGGACAGTATAACCCCAAGCCCTCGAAGCAGACGCTGGCCAATGCGATGGATGTAGGCGACCCATCCAACTTCGCCCGCATCATCAACCTCTATAGCCAGAACGGTAAACTGTCACCCGAGGAAACACACAAAGTCATCACCAGCCTCATCAGCGGTGCTACCTATAGCGACGAGCAGATTAAGGAGACGATGAGAAAATGCTACAAAGAGACGGGCTATATTCTCGATCCTCACGGTGCTTGTGGCTATCAGGCTCTCGAAGATAGTCTGCAACCAGGTGAGATTGGTATATTCTGTGAGACAGCCCATCCGGCTAAGTTCAAAGAGAAGGTCGATGATATCCTTGGTATCGATGTAGAGATACCTGAGCGCCTCGCAGCCTTTATGAAGGGCGAGAAGCAGAGCGTCCCCATGACGAAGAACTTCGAGGACTTCAAGAAATTCTTGTTAGCAAGATAATTTGGAATAGAGACCGACGGCAACAATGCCTGCTACGATAGAGGCTACGAAAGCAGCTACCATCAGTAGCAATAGCACGAAGACACCTGCGACAGGCGACGCGCCGCCCAATAACATTCCGGCAAACAGCAATGGCATGGCCACCAACAGGGGCTGTGCCATTGTTCGTAACTGCGGTTGAATACTGGCTCTCAGAGCACGACGTATGCCTGGCATCAACGACTCAAGCTTGGTGGCGCCATTGGCTTGCAGATACAGTCGATGCGACTCTGTATGATACAAACAACGCTGATAGGTCTGAAGTGTGAGCGTAATGGAGGTAATCATATAGGCCAGAAGCACACCAAAGACGGGTACGAAACAACGACCTGGCAACGTCAGCATCATGCTACCGCCAGCCACCAGGCAACCCGCCACCAAGGCAGCCGCAAGAGGTAACGCTAACTTTTTTACCTGCCACTTCATCTCATACAGACACCAGGCTCCTGACAGCGCGAGCATTATGAGAAGCCATAGGATGTCCATCCACCAGCCATCCACCTTATAGACAAGCCACACACCAACGCCTGCCAATATCATTTGACCCAATGTCAGGCCAAACACCTTCAATACGCGCATCATCTCGCGACGGTCAATCAACAGGAATAATGCCACAGCCAACGCCATGAGCACCACCATCAGGGCTACGCCCCATAAGGAAATATCGGTTATCTGCATACTCTATATCTCTATTATTTCGTCAGCCATATCAAGAATGGCTCTCTCTTCACTCGCCACCACCACGATACGACCATCTCTAGCCAAGCCTTTCAGGTAGCCAGCCGATTCAATGGCAGGATTCTCCACCAACAAGATAGGACGCTGTCTTAACACAGCCATTGCCAGCAGCTGTGCCTTCTCCTGGGGGGCACACGTTCGTTTCATCTCTTCTGTCAGCAAGCCGTTCGAGATTGCAGCCTCACGGTTGTCCTTCAGCATAAAGAGGTCCTGAACGGAAGGTGGCTCATAGACCGTCACCTCTCCTTCTGCTCGCAGTTCCGATGGTACATAGGCCATCATCTTGCGCAACTTTTTCATGGTCTGTCGTTCCAAGGGCTCGCCATCAATATTGACGAAGCCGCTTTTCACAGGCACCAGTCCCAGTATGGCCAACAACAGATGCGAACGCACCTGAGCCGTGCCTCCAGTGAGACACGTCATTTGTCGCTCCTGCGCCATCATTGACACGGTATTTGCGGCACCTTCCACCAGCACTTCGTTCAGTTCCAGCATCTATTCATCTTATTTTGTTTGCAAAGATACAAAAAATTATCAATTATCAATTGTCAATTATCCTTTTTTTTATAACTTTGCAGCCATGAAAGCAAAAAAGAGACGCATGCTGGCAGAATGGGAGCAGCAAAGTGCTGTACAGTTGACGTGGCCCCACAAGGACACAGACTGGGCTCCAATACTGCCTGAAATCACAGCGGTTTACGAAGAGATGGCTCGCGAGATCAGTCAGCGAGAAGACCTCATCATCGTAGCCCCAGAAGGCTTTGTTAAACCAGTTGCCAAATGCCAATTAGTTATTGTCAAGTCTAACGACACCTGGGCACGCGACCATGGCTTTATCACCGTTAAAGAGAACAGTGGCGAACTTATCCTCCTGGATTTCTGCTTCAATGGCTGGGGTGAGAAGTTCGAAGCGAAGCTCGACAACGAGATCAACGGCCATTTATACGAGCAGGGCACCATTAAGGGCCACTACGAGAGCCATCTGGACTTTGTGCTCGAGGGCGGCTCCATCGAGAGTGATGGTAAAGGAACGGTCTTCACCACTACCTGCTGTCTGATGGCACCTCATCGCAACCAGCCCCTCACACAGGCTGAGATAGAGTCTCGACTGAAGGATAATTTAGGAGCCGAACGCATCGTATGGCTTAACCACGGTTCACTTATTGGCGATGATACCGACGGACATATCGACACGCTGGTGAGCATATGTCCTGAGGATACCATTCTTTATACGGGGGGAGATGCCAGCCATCCTGACCTGATGCTGATGGAAGAGGAGCTGAAGACCCTGCGTACCCTTGACGGTCATCCCTATCGTCTTTTAAAGCTTCCCCTGCCCCGCCCCATCTATGATGGTGAGGACCGCCTGCCAGCCACCTACGCCAACTATCTGGTTATCAATGGTGCCGTACTGGTACCCACCTACAACCAGCCCGACCTGGATGCTGATGCGCTCCACATCATTGGCGAGGCCTATCCCGATAGAGAAATCATTGGTATAGACTGTCGTGCCGTCATCAAACAGCATGGTAGTCTGCATTGTTGCACCATGCAGTATTATTAATAGTAAAAAAGGAAATTAGTAAAGAAAATATGAGAGTTGGAATCATTCAACAGCATAACACAGCCGACATTAACGCTAACAAGGCGCGACTGGCTGAAAAAATAACGAAGCTGGCCCATGAGGGCGCTGAGCTCATCGTATTGCAGGAGCTGCACAACGGTCTGTACTTCTGTCAGGAGGAAAACGTGAATCTCTTCGACCAGGCAGAGCCCATCCCAGGCCCCTCTACCGAGTTCTATGGCAAGCTTGCCAAGAATTTGCAAGTGGTCATCGTCACCTCACTCTTTGAACGTCGTACTGCAGGGCTCTATCACAACACAGCCGTAGTGTTCGAGAAAGACGGCACCATTGCAGGCCTGTATCGTAAGATGCACATCCCCGATGACCCCGGATACTACGAGAAGTTCTACTTCACACCTGGCGACCTGGGCTTTAAACCTATCCAAACCTCTGTAGGCAGACTGGGCGTTTTGGTATGCTGGGACCAGTGGTATCCCGAGGCCGCACGACTCATGGCGTTGGCTGGTGCAGAGCTGCTGATCTATCCTACCGCCATCGGCTTTGATCCCAATGACACGAAGGATGAACAGGAGCGCCAGCGCATGGCCTGGCAGACCGTCCAACGTGGTCACGCCGTAGCCAACGGGCTGCCCGTCATTACCGTCAATCGTGTGGGCGACGAGGATGGTGTGCCTTTCTGGGGCACCAGTTTCGTAGCTGGTCCTCAGGGCGAACTTCTCTATGAGGCACCCACCAACGCAGAAGTAGAAACCATCGTCGAGGTTGATATGCAACGCTCCGAGCAGGTACGCCGTTGGTGGCCTTTCTTTCGTGACCGTCGCATTGATGCTTATGGCGATCTCACTCGCCGCTTGATTGACAAATAAAAGAAAAGCTATGGCAAGTAACGCGGATTTTGTTCAGTATATCACCGACCAATGTTCTGGTGCGGGTGAGATAGTCGCCAAGAAGATGTTTGGTGACTATGGGATTTATTGTAATGGAAAAATCTTCGGACTGATCTGTGATGACTGTTTCTATCTGAAACCGACGGAAGCAGGAAGAAAGCTGCTAAGAGTTGTGGATATGCGTCCGCCATACGAAGGAGCGAAGGACTATTTCTATATTGCCGACGTGGATGATCGCGACTACCTCTCAGAACTGGTCAGCACGACGTGCAGGGAGCTACCAGAGCCGAAACCTAAGAAGAAAAAGTAACCCTAAAACATATCGAAATGAACATTGGAGACAAGGCACCCGAGATACTGGGCAAGGACGAACAGGGACGAGACATCCGTCTAAGTGACTACAAGGGTCGTAAGTTGGTGTTGTATTTCTATCCGAAGGACAACACAAGTGGCTGTACCGCAGAGGCTTGCAGCTTGCGCGACCATTATAGTGAGTTACAGGGCAAGGGCTACGAGGTAGTTGGCGTGAGTAAAGACTCTGCCGCCTCGCACGTTAAGTTCAAGGAGAAATATGAGTTACCGTTTCCCCTGATTGCCGATATCAATCACGATCTTCTGGAGGCTATGGGAGCCTGGGGTGAGAAGTCGATGTATGGCAAGAAGACGATGGGTACCATCCGCACCACCTTTATTATTAATGAGGAGGGTATCATCGAGCAGATCTTCGCTGGAAAACAGGTGAAGACCAAGGAACACGCCGAGCAGATACTGGGGGCTTATTGATTCAAGAAGAAACGCTGAAACTCACTCTCGAAGTTTGGTGTCAGCACCCCATGCCCTATTGTCTCGCGAATCTCAGACATTGACCAGAAACGACCTCCGTCGAGCTCTTCGGCTGAGGGACGGATGGGACCGTCGTAGATGGTGCGGTTCACATATACCAGCTCGCTTTCGCGTTTGCTCTCAAAGACATACTTACCAACAAACTCTGGTGTAAAAGCCGTGATGCCCAACTCTTCACCTACCTCACGACGCAACGCATCCTCTGGTGTCTCACCATAGTCGATGTGTCCACCCACGGCCGTGTCCCACTTGCCAGGCTGGATATCCTTCCACTCTGGTCGCTTTTGCAAATACACCTCTCCCTTCGCGTTAAAGACGTGCAGATGCACCACAGGGTGCAGCAAATGCGAGCCGCTATGACACTCGCCACGTGTGGCCTGTCCTATTACCGTTCCCTCTTCATCAACAATCGGGAAACGCTCATTCTCATTATCTTTCATCGTTCTCAACAAGTGGAGCTGATTTCAACTGTTCTAAAGCACGGCACAACTGGTCAGGACACGAGGTGCTCTTGTTGCCGCAACGGATACCATTGATACGCTCTATTACGTCATCAATCTTCTGACCCGTCACCAACTTACTGATACCCTGGAGGTTTCCATGACATCCTCCAAGGAAGAACACCTGCTGAATCACATCATTCTCATCGGCACTCACGTCAATCAATTTCGAGCAAGTACCCTGTGTTTCGTACTGTACATGTTTTGTTTTCATAATCCTATTGTTTAATTATCCATTTTTCTCTGTCATATATTTCCAATAGCGACGAGGCATGTCGCTGAGCTGCTTCTTAGGGTTCATACGTTCCTTGATACAGATAGCCTTGAAATAGGTGCGCCAGAGGTCCTGGAACAGTTTGTCGTTCTCACTCAGCACATCAGTATCGAGTTTCCCATTCGATAAATCGAAGGGCACAGTGGCTTCGTCCTCGAAGGTCACATGAATGACGGTTTTGCCGTCATAATAATACCCGTAGTGCCGCTTCGCATCGTATATCAGCCAGGGTTGATCGTTGAACCGATCCTGGAAATGATCGATGATGATGGGCAAGACATTATGATCGGGTGAGACAACAGCGAGATAGGTGCCGTCCTTCGCCTTTTGAAAACGGATGAACTGTTTCATGCGTAACTGCTCGTGCAGCACGCGACGGGCAATGTTCGTCACGGCGAGCACATCGGCATCAGCGAAGTTCCGCGAGATATCGCCCAACTTAAAGACTTTACATATATATAGAAACAGCGGCGTGTTCAGTTCCCGCTGTTCCGACAGCCAACTGACGGAAATCAGTCGCAGGGCCTCACGCGTCAGCTTCTTCTCCAGTCCAGTCCACACCCGTCGTGCTTTCTCCTCGTCTGTCGTTACGTGATAGGTATGGTCGCAGAACAACGGCAGCGCGTCGCCCTCCGCCAGCAACTCCTCAGGCTCTTCCTTCAAAAGGAATGCGTCGAACACCGCCGTCAGCAGCCCGTCCATCGTTCCGTCAAACACATATACCGTCATAATTGATGACAAAGGTACGAATAAGTGAGTGAAATACCAAATTTATTTGAGTATTTCCAAGCGAAAGTACCTTCGAGCGAAGCTCAAAGTACGAATAAGCGAGTCTTGGTTGGGGGCTCTTGGGTCTGAACTCTTTCCTCTTTCCACCTTCCTCTTTCCTCTTCACCAAGGAGATGCCTTCTTACATCGTAAGGGATAGGACTTTTACCCCCTAAGGGATGATACTTTACAATGTAAAGTGCCATTCCTTACAGTGTTGGAGATTATCTCCGTCACCCTTGGAAGGCATCCCTTACAATTTCACAGTCAATTTCATGATTTCTCGTTTTTCAATGAATTTCATTTTTACCCTCACATACTCACATAACCCCTCTCATATGCCGATGTACAAAGGGCTGGAGGCACGTGAGGGATATTCGTTCTCCCTCACGTCTCCCTCACATTTTCACTCCCTTATCCTCACGCAGCCTTCAACGTTCAAATTTTTTAATAATTAAGCCAAGTCAGAAGGGGTATCGTCTTTGAAGTCAAGAGAGAGTTGCTGCTCAGCGACGGCACGCTTTTGTTGGGCCTTACTGATGAGCAGAGGACGGAGGCGTTCTGGATGCAATTCATTGATGCCGATGATGGGCTGTGAGAACGAAGATGTGAGCTCGCCGCAAGTGATAAAATATTTGGCCTTCTTCATCACCACACCCATTTTCTTGAGATGATAGGACGTGATGCGGTTGAAGCGACGTGAGTTGACGATAAGCATGGCCGACTTGACCCCAATGCCTGGTACACGAAGGATTTCTTCGTAGGATGCGCTGTTTATATCAACAGGGAAGAATTCTGGGTGGCGCAAGGCCCAGCCCAGTTTTGGATCGACATCGAGATCAAGATGGGTGTGCATCTCGTCGACAATCTCGTCGACGCTAAAGTGATAGAAGCGCATGAGCCAGTCGGCCTGATAAAGACGGTTCTCACGTACCAAGGGAGGCTGCTTCAAGACGGGCAGTCGAGGGTCGTAAGTGTTGACGCTGACATAGCCCGAGTAGTAGACACGCCGCATGGTGGGCTGCTGATACATTGCGTTTGACATCGTCAGGATATCGAGATCGCTCTCCTTTGTAGCACCCACAATCATCTGCGTAGACTGACCAGCAGGCACAAAACGGGGAGCATGTCGGAACTTCTTTCTGTCTTCTTTATTCTCAAGCACGCCCTGCTGAATCTGTGACATCGGCAGTAAGATGCTTTGATGGTCCTTTTCTGGTGCCAGCGCCTTGAGCGATTCCTCCTTAGGAATC
Organism: uncultured Prevotella sp.; assembly: GCF_946407605.1. Taxonomy (GTDB): domain Bacteria; phylum Bacteroidota; class Bacteroidia; order Bacteroidales; family Bacteroidaceae; genus Prevotella. The sequence continues at coordinate 37,339 of NZ_CAMJOS010000008.1, read as the reverse complement.
TCGATATTGACGCTCATACGGTCGGCATAGCGGCCAGCTTCTTGCAGAAGTTCCTGTGAGGCACCAGGGATGGTCTTCAAATGGATGTAACCATTGAAGCGATGTACATTACGAAGGTCACGTACAATGGCTGTCAGGCGTTCCATCGTATAATCAGGATTACGCACCACCCCACTACTCAAGAACAGTCCCTCAATATAGTTACGACGATAGAACTCCATGGTGATTTCCTCGAGTTCGGAGACGGAGAGCGTGGCCCGTGGGATGTCGTTCGTACGACGGTTGATGCAGTAGGCACAATCGTACATGCAGTAGTTCGTCAGCATCACCTTAAGTAATGAGATACAACGTCCATCATCGGCAAACGAGTGGCAGATGCCCACGCCGCCGACAGTAGAGCCTACCATGCCTTCCTTCCCCTTACGCACAGTACCACTCGACGAGCACGATACATCGTACTTTGCCGACTCTGCGAGAATCCGCAGCTTCTCCATTGTTTTCTCCGTCAGCATGGGCTCAGAAATTGTTCAAACATTCGTTTATAAGCTTCCACTTTTTTATCGAAAGCCAAGGGATAGGCACGCGATGATGAGGGAAGACGATAAAGGACTATCGACTCGCCATCGGTATTTAATCGTTCTGGAATAGTCACAAAGGTGTTGACCTTAGGGCCATGGGGTATCTGGAGCGAGGAACAGATGGTGTCAGTAGCCTTCTCGCCTGTGGTAACGATGGCCCGCAGATGGGGTAGCTGCTGTATCAAGGCAGGTATATCGGTAGGTTCCACCACCTCGAGGAATTTGTCGGAGGCGTTGTCTTGCAGACGACGGACAGCCGTTGATGTATCGTAGAAAGCTAGCCCTTTCTCCCTGCAGAAGTCCACGATATTGTCAAGTAGGAAACGTTTGGCATCTTGATCAACGAAATGATTCCTGTCGCCAAAGAACACCTGGCCCTCGATGCGCCAATGGTCGTTGATGAAGTTGGGATAGAAGAAGTCCATGCTCCAGCGCTTGCGCTGTGGCGGGAAGCTACCCAAGAACAGCAGCCGTGCATTCTCTGGCAGAAAAGGACGTAGCGGATGGTACTCTACCCCATCGGTACTACATGCTATATGCTCTGTATTCAGAAAAGATTCCTTCATAGAGACAACATTAGTTTATTGCATGTTGTAGGTATGAACGCTGGAACCTTGTGCAGATGGCAAGTAGTTAATGCCCCACCAGCACATCTGTAAGAGGATGAACGAGAAGATAAGCAGCCACATTGCCAGACGAGGCTTGTGGTTTGGCAAGCGACGATAGTGAATATAAATAAGGTATGCGAACCAAGTGATGGCAGCCCATGTCTCTTTTGGGTCCCAAGACCAATAGTGTCCCCAAGCTTCCTTGGCCCATAGAGCACCAAAGAGCATGCCGAAGGTCATAAAGGCGAGACCGACATAGACAAGGTTGTCCAAAGAAGATTGAGCATTGAGGTTGGAGGCGTGAGTTTTCTTGAAAAGCAAATAGATTGCCATCAGCGTGCTGACCCCAAAGACGGCATAAGCAAACATATAGACGATGACGTGGGGGGCGAACCATGGACTCTGTAGGGCAGGCATCAATGCCTTGGAATGAATCTCTGGTTTAAAGAGATTGACGCAGATAAACACCAATGCCAGCATGGTAGAGAACGATAGTATCCACTTATATTTCCAACGCGAATAGACGATGATGCCTGCTAAGGGCAGAAAGAATGAATACCAAAGACGTGTCTCTCCCATCGTACGCAATGGCGGACGTTCCAACGATATCCACAACGAAATGATAAAGGAGAGGAACACGAACAGGCCAAGCGCAGTGGTAACATAGGCCAGCGTTGTCTTGTTTTTCCAGGCAGCCAATGCTCCAACAACCCACAGCAGTACTGCAGCTATTGCGAAATAGATGAATTGTTCCCAGCTCATTTCTTCTTTCCTCCAAAAATAAACATACAAACGGCTCCTGCCAGCAACATATAAATGCCAGTATATACCAACGGCAGCCAAGGGTCGCTCACCAGTTCCAATATCGAGATCTGGCTTTGCGGTCCCATCTGCGTATCGTAACTATATTGGTAAATCTTCCAGCCATCCACCTCGACAGGCTTGTTCACGTCGATAGTAGTCTGTATCTCTTCATTATCTTTCGTACGTACCAAGATATCTGAGGCAAAACGCTTGGGCGAGCCGTCATCATAGGTCTCCATGATAAACTGCTTCAACTCAATCGTCATGGGCATCTCTTGAATAGTGCCATACGACGTCACTGCACGCCATTCCTGTTCTCCTACCGTCGTCACCATCTTCAAACGCTGCATGTCAGCATTACCCAATGTGGCAGTAGTCATGGCCAGGAAAAGTCCCATATGAGAGAGAAGTGAGAAATGAGAAGTGAAAAGCGAGAAGTGAGAGAGGACGGTTACAAGTTGACGAACAACCACCACACCCAGAATCAACGCCATATAGACATAAATGAGCACGAAAGGCCAGAACACCAACATGTTTTCGAGCCATTTACCTTCAGGGTTCTGACGTATCAGGCCCATGACGATAGTCAGCAAGACGGCATAGACTAATGCAGGAATAGCCGCCTGATATGTGCCCACGAATCGAAATACTGACGCCTTCTTCCTAAACAGATAGCAAACTGCTATCAGCAATAAGAAGGCTATCATCACAATACCGTTGACAGGCCACGCGAGGGCATCCCACACCACAGGGCCGACGCCAAGTTGCAGCATCAGCCCCAAAAGAATAAAGCCTCCTCCTATCAGGAAGCCCTTTCTCATAGTTTAACTCCTTTCTTCATTGAATCTCTTTAAAGCAGTTTCTTGACAATCTTCATCAAACGGGAAGAAGGTTGGGGTTCAGTTTTCACCGGCACCAGATACCAGCGCACCGTCCATTGCAGTTCGCCATGAGGCTGCAGCGTGGTATAAGCACCTTGACTTTCAAGTTCAATGTAGGTCTTACCACGATTCACATAGACCTGAATCTCTGCTTCGTTAGGTGCAGGTTGTGAGGGCTGCAGGTCCTCAAACTTCTTAAGCAGCAGTAGCCCCTTGTCAACAAAGGCGAGCCAGCCCTTACCATCGGCATTTATCTTGCGGTTGGCATTGGTTTCGTCAGTCTGATACCACACAGCGCCATTGGCTTCTGCGAAAGTCATCAGGCCAGCAGGTGTGATGCCATCGAGCGGTGCATCAAAGAAAATGATACCACCATCATTGGGCACACGAGTAATCTCCCATGGAGCCACTTGACGCACCTCGTCGCTCTCGTTAATAATAGAATAGGTAACAACAATAGCTTTATCTTTTGCATCGGTAGCAAACTCCTTGCGGACACGATATTTCAAGCGGGCCGAAGGCTGACTGGTCAAAATGAGACGACCATCATGCTCCTCGATGGTATAAGGCTGCTTGTCAAACTCTTGTACAGGAGGCCAGTTCCATTCTTTCTGAGGACTGGTCCAGAAAGTGCTGCCAAAGGCCTCTGGACGAGGCGACTGGGAGATAACCTCCTGATCTTTGTACTTGAGCGATAGGATTTTACCGCCCTTCTCGGGATTTACAGTCATGGTGACATCGCCCACCGTGATTTGCTTACAGTTTTCCGTTTGATCGGCCGTTTGTGCATTTGCCGTCATAGCGGCCAGCGCGATCATTAAAGTCATGGTTGTTGTTTTCATACCTTCTTCTTTTGATAAAAAGACCCTTGCTGCTCCCAAGAAGGGAGTGCAAGGGGCCTATACGTTTTTTATTGAGGTTTATTGATTCTCAGCTGGTGCAGCTGCTTCTGCAGGTGCAGCGGGCTGCTCCTCCTGAACGGGGCTTGATACAAGACCGTTAGAATTAGCAGGGCTTGTCATAGGAGCCTCTACAGCCTGATCGAGAGCATTTGAAGCATTATCGTTCTTAGGAGCCACATAGGCACACACGATACTGACTACAACCATGAAGGCTGCAAGTCCCCAAGTAGCTTTCTCGATGAAGTCGGTGGTCTTACGTACACCACCAATCTGATTGTAAGAGGCGAAGTTTGAAGCCAAACCACCACCCTTTGATTCCTGAATCAAAACAATGCCCACCATGAGAATGGAGGCAATCACGATAAGGATAACTAAAAGAAAATAAGTTCCCATTTTGTTAATTATTTTTTATTACTATTTATTATTAATTTTTCTAAGAAACGCATTTGGTCTGCAAAGTAAGCATTTTTTTTCGGATTATCCAAACTTAATTGCTGAATAATTTCTAAAGCTTTGGAATAATTCCCCTGTTTGATGTAAATTCTGGCTAAAGTTTCGGTAAAATACCCTTCTTCGCCTTCTTTTTGCCTATCAACCGTGTCGGCATCAAGATCAGGTTTGAGTGTGGGGTTCTCATTGAGGATTATCTTACCTTTGTCATTATTTATGAATGAATCAATAAGGCTCTGACCTATGAGTTGTGGCACCTCTGCGGCCTGCTCTCGGTCTTCATCACTCTCGCTTTCAAGAAGGTATGCTACATAGTCTACGGCAGCATCGGCAGGTGTAGGTTTGCGCTTGCCTTTTTTCTCCTGCTGCGACTCATCCTTAGGCAGCGAATCCAGGAAGTCATCAATGAGTGAAAGGGTACGGCTGTCTCTGTCGTCGGCATCAAGTCTGTCGACAAGCTCAGGCTGTGTATTCTGAACCTTCAGCTGATAATGGGCAGCCTCTATCATCTGGAAAAGTACCTTACGGTCAGTGATATAGATAGCTGCCTGACGCAACTCCTGGTCGAAAGAGGGGTCGTGAAGCAGGTAGAGGTTCTGAAGCATCAACAGGCGGGCCGTCTGGAAATACGGATATAAAGCCAATAGCGACCGCAACTCATAAAGGGTGTCGCGATCCATGCGCTCAGGATGTTCGATAAGTTCAACTATATCCATTCTTTCCTTGTTTTATTCTTTCACATTTTGCCATCCCTTTACCAATCTGCCACAGTGGCATTGAATATCTGATCAATGATATCCTTGGTCATCTGCGTAACCAGTTCTTCCTGAACAGAGTTAAGCGACTGCGTAGTCTCGTAGGTGGTTGAAGAGGAGAACTGGCGTTCAAAGTCCTTCTCATGGTTTTTATTGTTGGTAAAACGCACATTAACTGTCATCGTCAGTTCCGTCTGAGCAGAATAGCCTTCGCTACTGACAGACTTGTTACGCTGTTCATAGCGAGTAATCTCACCGTCCAGTTTCAAGTCGCCATTACGTTTCACCTGAACGAGTTTGGTATGGTCGGCATATTGATCCTTCAATGCAGTATTAAAGATATTGGCCATTGGTCCCCATACATAATTAGAACGAATGGGGAATTCAGTAATCTGTATGGTCTTTGTCTTCGTATAATCAATGCTGGCACCGTTAAAAGTATAACATGACGACATGAAAAGCGAGGCCATAAAGAGTACCAACATCAAACCATATTGCTTGAGACGACGATAGAGGGTGCGATCACTGATGCCCAGTTCCTGTGCCGCCTTCTTGCGGTTGCCGTTATTACGCTCTAACGCTTTCTCCAGCATCTGACGACTTAGGTCATTAAGATTCAGGTTCTCCTGCTCAGGCGTCGGCTCAATATACTCTTCTGCCTCAGCTTCTTCGAGCGGAGGTATCGAACTGATAGGACCTATGGGGCTGATAGGACCTATAGGACTGATGGATGAAGCTGGTGAGGCTTTCACATCCTCCATTTGTTTCTTGAGTTGACTCATCTCGCGACGCATATCGTTCACGTTGCCGCGCAATTCGAAAAGAATCTTATAGAGAATCTCGCGCTCATTTTCAAACGAATGGTCACTGTTGGGGGTGCCTACGACTGCTAACTGTGTCGTCTCCTTATCCTGAGGGATGAACTTTGCCAGAATCTCGGGCGTGATAGTACGCTCTTTACTGAGCACCGATATCTGTTCCGTGATATTCTTCAGCTGTCTGACGTTGCCCGGCCATTTATAGCGCATCAGCATGTGCTTGGCCTCATCAGTCAGTACAATACGCTCCATGCGGTATTTCTCAGCCATCTGCATGGCAAAGAGACGGAACAGCAGAATGATGTCCTCACCACGTTCGCGTAGCGACGGCATCTGGATAGGAATACTGTTCAGACGATAGTAAAGATCCTCACGGAAACGCCCTTCGCTGATAGCCAGTCGGATGTTGACATTCGTAGCAGCCACGATACGCACATCGGTCTTACGAATCTCTGTGCCGCCCACAGGGATATATTCGCCTGTTTCGAGCACACGCAGCAGACGGGCTTGCGTGGCCAACGGCAACTCTCCCACCTCATCGAGGAACAGCGTGCCTTTATCGGCTACGCCGAAATAACCTGGCGAGTCGTTGACAGCTCCCGTATACGAACCTTTCACATGTCCGAAAAGCTCAGAGTCAATTGTTCCTTCAGGGATAGAGCCGCAGTTGATGGCAAAATACTTTTCGCGCTTACGAGGTGAGTTATCATGAATCACACGTGGTATAATCTCCTTTCCCACGCCACTCTCGCCGATGATGAGAACGCTCAAGTCAGTAGGTGCCACCTGTAAGGCAACATCTAATACATGGTTCAGCGCATCGCAGTTGCCCACGATGTTATACCTCTGTTTGATGCGTTGTAGTTCGGCACTATTCATAATTGGCTGACAAAATTACACATTTTTTTTGAAACACCTGCAATTTTGGCAGAAATTAACTCATTTACGAGGTTCTTTGTTGCGTGAGTTCTCATCGCTCGACGAACGGAAGCGCACTTTCTCACTGTCGTCGCGTTTCTCGTGATAGAGCTTTGGCAGGGGATGTTCCATAGGCTCGTCATAGTTCTGACGGTTACGCCACACATCGATAGCTTCGTAGATGGCATTACGCAGCGACTGTTCGTCCACCATGTCCTTTCCAACCATATTGAAACATGCGCCATGAGCCGGCGCAGTACGAATCAGCTTCAAACCGGTAGTGAAGCGTACACCATTCTCGTAGGCCACAGCCTTGAAAGGCGTCTGTCCCTGGTCATGATACATAGCCAGCACGCCATCGAAATGATAGTAGGCGCTACGACCGAAAAAGTCATCGGCAGCATAGGGACCAAAGACCTGAATGCCCTGCTCTGCCAGTTCATTGATGGCCGGTGTAATGATAGTCTGCTCTTCATCGCCCAAGATGCCATCCTCGCCGCAACGGGGATTCAACGCCAGCACAGCAATACGTGGGCTCGACACTCGCAGGTCGCGCTTCAATGCCTGATAGAAGCAACGTGCCTTCTCAACAATTTTCTGTTTTGTGATAGCCTCGGCCACATCCTTGATAGACACATTATTAGTGACCAGCGCAACACGCAGATCATCGTTGGTCAGGATGGTGAGGCCCTTCTGACCGTCACCCAGTGTTTTCTCAATATAGTCCGTATGACCATTGAAGTTGGGGATGCTGTTCTTGCTGACGGGAGCCGTTACCAGAACATCGAAGAGTCCTTCCTTATAGTCGGCCAGCGCCCTGTCGAGAGCTGCCTTGGCAGCCATGCCCGACTCAGGCGTTGAGATGCCCAGATCCACCTTCACTTCATCATCAACAGCCGCAAGCATGTTCAGACGGGCCTCACGGGCCTCGTTGGCATGATTGATGGTGGTAAACGGCGTTTCAATGCCGAGGGTCTTACTGTAATAAGAGGCCAACTTGGGTGAGCCGTAGACGATAGGGGTACACAGCTCCAACATAGTAGGGTCTGCAAAGGTCTTGAGAATTACCTCATATCCAATGCCGTTGGTATCACCATGCGTAATAGCTACGCGTATTTTTCTTTCTTCCATATCTTTATCTAATTTTACTTTTTTACTTTTCCGTCTTTTACCGCCGTACTCAGCAGGCCGCAAGCCGCAAAGATGTCCTGTCCGCGACTGGCCCTAATGGTGGTGAATACGCCATGCTGGGTAAGATAGTCACGCAACTGCTCCATACGTCGTTCGTCAGCACCAGGCAGGTCCACATCTGGAATCTGATGAAAACGAATCAGATTGACTCTGCACTCCAGCCCCTGCAGCAGATTGACGATGGCCCGTCCATGTTCCAGGCTATCATTCAGTCCACTGAAACAAATGTATTCGAACGAGCAGCGACGCTGATGCGTAAAGTCATATTGCTTCAGCAGCGCCACCGTGTCGGCTATCGGCATAGCCTTCTCGGCAGGCATTAACGACAAGCGCTGGTCAGGCTGGGGTGAGTGCATGGAGATGGCCACATGACACTGGCTCTCATCGAGGAAACGCTTTAGCTTGTTCTTCACGCCCACGCTACTCACAGTAATGCGCTTGGGACTCCAAGCATAGCCATCGTTGGCCGTCAGGATGTCAGTAGCACGAAGCACGTTATCTAAATTATCCATCGGCTCACCCTGCCCCATAAACACCACGTTGGTGAGGCGCTCGCGTTCGGGCAGCGCATAAATCTGGTTCAGGATGTCGGCAGCACTCAGGTTGCCCTCAAAACCCTGTTTACCAGTCTGACAGAACAGGCAGTTCATTTTACAGCCCACCTGACTGGACACGCAGAGTGTGGCACGGTCGTCATCGGGAATAAAAACAGTCTCAACGAACTTTGTTTCGTTTGTTGCCGTGTCACAGCAACAGACAGAGCTACATCGCACGGGAAACAGATACTTGATAGTGCCGTCCACGCTACGCTGACAATCGATAGGCTCCATGGCGCCAACACAGTATTTCTCTGCCAGCCGTTCGCGGTTCTGTTTCGAGAGGTTGGTCATCTCATCTATACTCCTGACATTTTTCTCATACAGCCACTTGGCTATCTGTCCGCCGGTGAAGGCGGGCATACCCAACTCCTGCGCAACCTGCTTCAGTTCCGCCGTTGTCAGTCCAAGTAACACTTTCTTGTCAGTCATACCAATCTCTGCTGATTACATACTAAGGTGCAAAGTTACAAATTTTTAAGGAAATGGCAAAATGTTTCTATGGAATTTTGTTTACTGACATAATTTTATTACTTTTGCAGGAAAATTTACGAAACTCATGAAACAATATCTTGATATCTTTCTGCCCGATGTCGAAGAAGCATGGGCTGAGACACTGAGAGAACAGCTGCTAACCAGCACCCTAGTACAAAATGTGTATCCCGTGAAGGGCATCCGCTCCAGCGAGGCACTAAGACAAATGGCCGAGCAGACCTCGGCCTCGTTTGTAGCGTTAGTGGTGAAGGACGCGGCATTAGAACTTGGATCAGGAGCCTTAGAACGCATGGTTCAGGCCGCCTGCGACAGCAACGCCGCCATGGTCTTTGCCGACCGTTACGAAAAAAAGAGGAACCAAGACCAATGGATAATAGAGCGGCATCCCGCCATCGACTATCAGTTAGGCTCTATCCGCGACGATTTCGACTTCGGCTCATTATGGCTGGTTCGTGGCGATCTCTTTCGACAATGGGCCCACGATGCCACCAACACCCATTATATATATGGTGGACTCTATGACCTGCGGCTTTATCTGAGTCGTCAGGGTGAGTTGCTCCATCTGAACGAGTTGCTTTATACTGAAGTAGAGCGCGACGTGAGAGCCTCTGGCGAGAAGCAGTTCGACTATGTGAACCCTGCCAACCGCGAGGTGCAGATAGAGATGGAACAGGTGGCCACACGCCATCTGGAGGCCATCGGTGCCTTGGTTGATACCAACAACCTGCTAACCGTTGACTACGACGAGCAGCCTTTCGAGTGCGAGGCCTCGGTCATCATCCCCGTCTTCAACCGCACCAAGACCATTGCCGATGCAGTGAAGAGCGCCTTGGAGCAGGAGGCCTCATTCCAGTATAACGTCATTGTGGTGGATAACCACTCCACTGACGGCACTTCCGACATCCTGTTCAGTCTGTCCCAGAACAACAGCGACAAACTCCACGTCATCACCCCAGAGCGCACCGATCTGGGCATCGGCGGCTGCTGGAACATGGCCATCAACGACACCCATTGCGGACGCTTTGCCGTACAGCTGGACAGCGACGACCTATACTCCTCACCGAAGACGCTGCAGACCATCGTCGATGCGTTTTACAAACAGAACGCTGCCATGGTCGTGGGCTCGTATCGCATGTGCGATTTCGACCTGAACACATTACCGCCGGGACTCATCGCCCACAAGGAATGGACTGAAGAAAACGGGCCTAATAACGCACTGCGAATCAATGGTTTAGGTGCACCGCGTGCATTCTTCACTCCACTACTCCGTCAGGTACAGTTACCCAACACCAGCTATGGTGAGGACTACGCCATGGGACTATGGTTCTCGCGTAATTTCCGCATAGGCCGCATCTATGACGAGCTTTATCTGTGTCGCCGTTGGGGAGGCAACTCCGATGCTGCTTTGAGCATCGATCGCATCAATGCCAACAACCTCTATAAGGATCGTCTGCGTACCATGGAGATCAAAGCCCGTCAGGCCAAGAACTCTCAGCTATCATCTTTCAACACTCCCCTCTCATCACTCGACCGTTTTTTCGATCGCCAGCTGCGCTTGTGGCCTGAGACGCGTGAACGCTATCGTGAACTGAGTCATGTGGAGACCCGCGAGCTGAACGTGGGAACGTCGACCTTCGAAGTGCAGTTCAACCCCGCCCGCATCCGTTCTACCGGCGCCACCATCACTAAGGAGGCGGTAGCCGCCCGTCCCTGTTTCCTCTGCCGAAAGAACCGCCCGCAGGAACAGCTGACCAAGGTGCAGGATGTGGACTATGAGTTGCTGGTCAATCCCTACCCCATCCTGCCGATGCATTTCACCATCCCCGCCCGTCGTCATCACACACAACAGATTCGTGGAATGTACGGCGAGATGATACAACTGCTGAATCATTATCCTGAGCTGATGGTGTTCTACAACGGTCCACTCTGTGGTGCCTCGGCACCTGACCATGCCCACCTACAGGCTGGCACATCGGGCATTCTGCCTTTGCAAAAAGAGTGGCAACGTCTGTCACGCAACCTCACCGAGGTGGCCCGCCGTGGCGATGATGCCACGCTCAGCGTCATCGAGGATTATCCCTGTTCTGCACTTGTCATCAGGGCTCGCAACCGTCGTGGTAGCGAACGCATGTTTGCCACGCTCTACCATGCCTTGCCCAAGATGTCCGATCAGTCAGAGCCTATGATGAATATTGTGGCCTGGCATGTTGACGAGGAGTTTATATCCGTGGTGTTCCCTAGAAAAAAGCACCGTCCCGACTGCTATTATAAAACTGGTGACGAACAGTATTTGGTGAGTCCTGGCGCCTTGGACATGGCGGGTTATCTGATTACGCCGCGCCACGAGGACTACGAGCGTATCACTCCCGAGGTGGCCGAAGACATTCTGAAAGAGTGCGCTTTGTCTGCCGACGAGCTCGAGACGCTGAAAGAGCGCCTTGCCAAGACGGTTATAAACGTGAAGCGTCCCTCCTCTATGGGCGAGGAGCCACAAGTCACAGTGGGCATTGTGAGTGCTCAGAAGATAGAGTTCTGCCTAAACGGCAATTATACGGCCAAAGGCGAGACCATTACGGGCTTGCAGACGGTAGAGCTAGCCGAGGGTGGCTTGCTGTGGCGCGGACAGAACTATCGCGAGCTGCGCTTCCAGCCTCAAGGCGATGATGTGTCGTTCACGCTTCGTGATGTCACCATCGGTGTGGGCTTCCATTGGGAACGCCAGGAACATCAGACCTTCCGCGGCACGCTACGTTTGGTAGTTGAAGCCGATAAAGTACTGGCCATCAACGAGTTGCCCGTAGAACAATACCTGGAGAGTGTTATCTCCAGCGAGATGAGTGCCACCTCTTCACCTGAATTATTGAAAGCTCATGCCGTTATCTCTCGTTCGTGGCTGCTCTATCAGATGAAGAAGCGTGAGGAAAGTGTGAAGAGCAAAGAGGAAAGAGGGTTCTTCTCGTTTGTGAAGAAGGAGGACGAGCTTTTGCGCTGGTATGACCGCGAGGACCACACGCTGTTCGACGTCTGCGCTGACGACCATTGTCAGCGTTATCAGGGTATCACCCGTGCCTCATCACCCGCTGTGGCCGAGGCTATCAAGGCCACCCGTGGTCAGGTGCTCACCTATGACAATGAGCTCTGCGACGCCCGTTTCTCGAAATGCTGCGGCGGTCAGACGGAGGAGTTCCAGTATTGCTGGGAGAACATCAAGAAGCCCTACCTCGTATCTGTCAGCGACCCGTTCTGCCACACCAACGACAGTCGCATACTGTCGCAGGTGCTCAACGACTACGATCAGGAGACACCCGACTTCTATGAGTGGCGGGTGGAATATACACAGGAGGAACTGTCGGAACTTGTTAACCGCAAGACGAAGCTCGATCTGGGAGACATCATCGACATTATCCCTCTCGACCGCGGCAAGAGCGGCCGTATTTGGAGGTTGCAGCTAGTGGGCACCAAGCGTTCGTTCATCATCGGTAAGGAGCTGGAGATTCGCAGAGCCCTGAGCGAGACCCACCTTTACAGCAGCGCTTTCAAGGTTAAGAAGTGCGATGGCAAGTTCATCATCAAGGGTCGCGGCTGGGGCCATGGTGTGGGGCTCTGTCAGATTGGTGCCGCCGTGATGGGCGAGAAAGGCTACGACTACGATGACATCCTGCTATATTATTATAGAGGTGCAGAAATAAAACAAGAATATTAACATGGATAAAAAACGTAATCCCTGGGCGTGGATACCAACGCTCTACATGGCAGAGGCCCTGCCTTATGTGGCCGTTATGACCATTTCGACCATTATGTATAAACGTCTCGGTATCTCGAATACTGACATCGCACTCTATACTGGCTGGCTCTACCTGCCGTGGGTCATCAAGCCCTTCTGGAGTCCCTTTGTGGACCTGATGAAGACCAAACGTTGGTGGACGGTAACGATGCAGTTTATCATCGCCATCGGCTTTGCTTGCATTGCGTTCTCGCTGCCCACATCGTTCTTCTTCCAGCTGTCGCTGGCAGCCTTCTGGCTGGTAGCCTTCACCTCGGCCACCCACGACATTGCTGCTGATGGCTATTACATGCATGCCCTCGATGACCACGAGCAGTCTCTCTATGTAGGTATTCGTAGCACCTTCTATCGCATTGCCACTGTAGCAGGTCAGGGATTGCTGGTCATACTGGCAGGAGTTATTGAGATGAATAGTGGCTTGGAACCAGTTCAGATGGAGGTGAAAGCCAATGAACATCAGATAGAGATAAACACGATATCACCTGTGAACGACGATGCACCGTTCTTTTACTTCACATCAATAGACTCAGTGACTCCTTCTGCCTCTTATGTAAAGGAACAGAACGAGGAAAATGGCTTTGTAGAAAAAGAAGTAGAACAGGCTGTTGTAGAAGAAGATGCTACAGGGTGGATGGATCAAGAACTGGCATCGTTTACAGAATGGGTACGTGAGACTTTTGGAGAAGCACCACGCGAAGTGTCGGCATTGTCACCTCGACAGCAGATGGTTGGTGTTTCGTTGTCAGAACAGCCACAGAATGGTGAACCAGTGATCCTAAATATAGCCTTCAAGAGTGGCGATCAAAGCATCTCGTTGGATGGCAAGTCACCTCGCTTCGAGTTTACAAAAGACAACTGGGACAAGCAGGCTTTATTACTGGTGTCTGTTGATCCCAAACTCAAGGGTGAGACTGTTGCAACATTCGAGGGACTATCTGGAAATATCCCCTTTGCATGGTTGGTGGTGTTTGTTGTCATGTCGGTGTTGTTCTTTTTGGCTGCTGTCTATCATCAGTTTATCCTGCCGAAGCCTCAATCAGACCATCCTGCCAAGGATGTTACGGCTGGAACCATCGCACGCGAGTTTATAGAGACTTTCCGAACCTTCTTTACAAAGAAGAATGTGCTGATAGCCATTCTCTTTATGTTGCTCTATCGCTTGCCAGAGGCACAGTTGGTAAAACTCATCAATCCCTTTATGCTCGATCCCGTTGACAAGGGCGGACTGGGCTTGACAACGGGCGACGTGGGATTTGTCTATGGCACCGTTGGCATTATCGGACTGACTATTGGAGGTATCCTTGGAGGAATTGCTGCAGCACGGGGTGGCCTGAAGAAGTGGTTGTGGCCTATGGTGATGGCCATCACGCTGCCCGACTTGGTATATGTCTATCTGAGTTATGTTCAGCCCGACAGCATGTTCATCATCAATAGTTGTATCTTCGTCGAACAGTTTGGCTATGGCTTTGGCTTCACGGCCTATATGCTCTATCTGATATACTTTTCTGAGGGAGAGCACAAGACCGCCCACTATGCTATGTGCACCGGTTTCATGGCCTTGGGTATGATGTTGCCTGGCATGATGGCCGGCTGGCTACAGGAAACTATCGGCTATCAGCATTTCTTCATCTGGACCATCCTATGCTGTCTGGTTACCTTTGCCATCTGTGCCTTCCTAAAGATTGATCCGGAGTTTGGAAAAAAGAAACTATAAGTGTCAATGAGCAGTCAGGGCAGCACCTCCATTTGGCTCTCCTCTTTGTTTTTCGCAAAGGGCATGCCCCGCGTGGTGGTATTCGTCATCGTGCTGCTCCTGTTCAAGCAGATGGGGCTCGGTGCTTCCGAGGCCCTGTGTAGCGTGTCGCTGTTTTATCTGCCGTGGGTACTCAAGGTGTGGTGGAAGCCCCGTATCGCATCAAAATACTATCGACTGCTCATTCTCACTACGCAGTTTCTGTTGGCACTCACCTTTGCCTTATTAGCCTTCCTGCTCACCTCGTTGTGGCTCACCATCAGCCTGCTGGTGCTCCTGTCGTGGCTCACCGCCATCCATAACGTAGCAGCCGACAACTTTGCACGGCTCTGCCCTCTGTCCTATCATCACTCTGTGGTGCAGGAGCTCTTCCGCAAGTTCGGCCTCATTGTCAGCCAGGGCGTGTTGCTGGTACTGGCCGGCAACCTGCAGGTATTCTTCCGTCACGACATCTTCTACTCTTGGCGCGTGCTGTTCTATTTTCTCTCAGGTATCTACCTACTGCTGTTCTTTTGGCATGTATGGAAACTGACCCGCAGGCTCAGACCTTCCGACAATACAATCACTTCGCCTCTCACTTCTATTCAGGGCGGCTATGTGACGTTCTTCCTGCTGGCCTACGCTTTTGCCCAAGGCATGACGGGCAAGGCCAGCATCCTCTTCCTTATCGACACCTATAGCCGTGGTGGCGTGGGGCTGTCGCCTCAGGAGTTCGGCTTTGTCATGGGTATCGTGGGCATCGTAGGTCTCACCATTGGCGGGCTGCTCGGCACCAAGGCGATCACGCGTTTCGGACTATCCAGCTGTCTGTGGCCTATGGTATTGAGCATGATGGTGCCCTGCATCGTATATGTGGCCCTTAGTTACTGGCAGCCGCGCGAGCTCATCCATATTGGCTCCGGCGTGCTATTAGAGCAGTTGTCTTACGGCTTTGGATTCGCCGCCTATCTGTCAATACTCAAACAGATGACTCGTCGCGAACAGGGAAAGTCACTCATGGCGCTCTCGTTCCTGCTGTCGTGCCTCGTCTCTGCGCCCCTACTCTCGCTTCTAGACTACAACGCCTTCTTCGTACTCACGCTGGTGCTGTCGGCTCTTACGCCCTGTGCCGCCTTCCTTATCAGCAAGGTCCCTATAGAGAAATAAGTGGAAAAAACTTGTAGATTCAAAAAATAATGATTACCTTTGCAGCCAATAACTCTTTTAAACATTAATCATTAAATATTCAAAATGATGAAAATGATGTACACCTACACCAAACTGATGATTGTTGCCCTAATGGCGATGACAGCTTTTACCAGTTGTTCCAGCAATGATGAAGACGGCTATATCGCCTCAACCCTACGCAATCACGACTGGGAAGGAACTATCAGCGAGTACTACAAGAGTCGCTGGGGTTTCTCTGGTTCCGAGTATTCCACTGTGATGCGTTTTGAGTCAAAAGACGCCTACTACACCAGCGGCCGTGGCTACGAGTTGGACTGCAACCTCTCATCACCACGAGAGAATTATGCTTTCTGTTCCTTCAAATGGTTCATCGTCGACGGCGACATCACCATCATCTACGACGATGCCAAGTGGGATCCCGTCTATATCATAGACTACGAGTTGAACAGCAATAACTTCTACGGATACATCTACAATGGTTCCAACAGCAAGATCCTGTTCGACTTACAGAGCGCCACATTTGAGGACTGGGACTACTACAGGAGGAAGGGCTATCGTGACTTCACAAATACTTATAATGCCCGCGAATTGGCAGAACCGGATGGCATCAGCGTAGCCAGCGGCATTTTCGCAGAAATATTAAAGAGCAAGGAATAACCCTTACTCTTTTTCATTATATAATATAAGCATTTCCTTAAATACCGAGACCGCCTTGGAACGAGGTATCAACAGCCTTGCTCTGCTGGATGCGTGAATAAGGCGGTACGTCATTGGTGACCCAGATATTGCCACCGATAACGGAGTGATGGCCGATGGTGATGCGTCCAAGGATAGAGGCGTTAGAATAGACGGTGACATGGTCCTCGATGATGGGGTGACGGGGAATGTTAAGCATGTTGCCGTTCTCATCATAGCGGAAACTCTTAGCACCCAGGGTAACACCCTGATAGAGGGTGACGTGGTTGCCAATGATGGTGGTCTCACCAATAACGACGCCAGTGCCGTGGTCGATGGCGAAATACTCGCCTATCTGGGCACCTGGGTGAATATCGATACCTGTCTTAGAGTGAGCCTGCTCTGTGATGATGCGGGGAATGACGGGCACCTGCATCTGGTGCAACAGATGGGCCAGACGATAATGAGTCATGGTGTTCATGACGGGATAGCAATAGATGACCTCACCATAGTTCGAGGCGGCAGGGTCGCTGAGGAACATGGCCTCAACATCGGTATAGAGCAGACGCTTGACCTCGGGCAACTGGTCGATAAACTTCAGAGCAATCTCCTCGGCAGCACTCAGCACGTCGTTCTCATTACACTCCTCGCAGAACTGCAGGCCACGGGCCACCTGACGGCGCAGCAGGGTGTAAAGCTCGTCCATGCTCACGCCGATATGGTGCGAACGCATCTGTTCGTCACTCTGCCGCTTGTGGAAATAGTCGGTGAAGATGATGTCCTTGCATAAGCTGACTATCTGACGTACCTCATCTACCGATGGTAATGGTGCGGTACCCTTGGGCATCATCTCGCGCTCACGCTGCGACAATTTTGATAGCTTGGCTACGTTACGCAGTAGCACTTCGTCTAATCGTTTCTGTTCCATATCGGCTGCAAAAATACTAATAATTAGTGAAAACACCACATAAATCGGAAATAAATTTGGTTTTTCGGTCAATTTGCACTATCTTTGTCAGCGAAAAAGAAGACGACGTATGAAAAAACTACTGATATTGCTGACTATAGAATGTTTGGCAGGCTTTTTCATGCCCCAGGCGGAAGCACAACCTGCGGGGGTGGTACTCGACACGCTGATGGTGCCTTACGTGGACGGCAAGGGTTCCAACCACGAGGGTGTGATTATCTGCAACAAGAGCATAACAAAAGACCTGCGCGAGATTTTTGAAGAGTTGTATCGCGCCAAATATCCCATAGAGCGCATACGTCCCATATCCGAATACGACAATGACGACGAGCGGTCGATGCAGGCTAACAACACCTCGTGCTATTGCTACCGTAAGATTGCAGGCAGCACAAAACTATCGAAGCATGCCCAAGGTCTGGCCATCGACATCAACCCGCTTTATAACCCCTGCGTGACACGCAAAAAGGATGGCACCCTTCTGGTGGAGCCCTCTACTGGTAAGCCCTATGCCGACCGCAACGCCCAGAACCCCTATAAGATTACGAAGGGCGACCTGTGCTACAAGCTGTTTATCAAACACGGGTTCAGCTGGGGTGGCGAGTGGAAGTCAAAGAAAGACTACCAGCATTTCGAGAAATAAATATTGAGAAATAAAAAATCGGAGCCTGCGGGCCCCGATTTTTGTTTTATCGAATGAAGAGGAGTTCACGGTATTTGGGCAGCGTCCATAGGCCGTCCTCCACGATGAGTTCCAACTTGTCAATCTGCTTGCGGATGGCCTCCATGTGGGGGCATACGGTGTCATGATAGGCAATGGCACGCTGGTGGATATCCTCAATGCGGTTAGCCACACGACGGGCCTCGGTGAGGTCGTCGACCCATTGTTCAATCTTCTCCGTGCGCTCTGCAATCTCCTCGATGAGCTTCATATTACGACTCGACAGGCGCGTGGCCTTCTCGGTATTGAAGATTGCTGTCGAGAAGATATCCTTCATGCCCTGCACGTTCTTGATGAGCTGGCTCTGATAGTGCGTGGCCACAGGGATAATATGGTTCATAGCCAGATCGCCCAGCACACGAGCCTCTATCTGTACGGTCTTCACATACATCTCCCATTTCACCTCGTTGCGAGCCTCCAGCTCTTTATGGTTCATCACCTTGGTGCTCTCAAACATCTTGATGCTTGAATCGTCGAGGTAATGCTCAAAGATAACGGGACATGACTTCTCCACATCCAGTCCACGACGTGCAGCTTCCTTCACCCATTCCTCCGAATAGCCGTTGCCATCAAAACGGATAGGCTTACAGGTCTTCACGTCATCCTTCAGCACCTCGAGGATGGCGGGCAGTTTCTCTTTACCCTCAGCAATCTTGGCATCAACTCGTTCCTTGAACGATGCCAGACTCTCTGCCATTGCTGCGTTGAGGGCTATCATGGCGCTGGCGCAGTTCACACTTGAACCTGGAGCACGGAACTCGAAGCGGTTACCAGTGAAGGCGAAGGGCGACGTACGATTACGGTCCGTATTATCTACGATGAGGTCGGGAATCTGTGGAATGTCAATCTCCATACCCTGCTTGCCCTTCAGGTTAAACAGCTCATTGGTCTCCGACGTCTCAATATGGTCGAGCAGTTCGGTGAGCTGCGTGCCCAGGAAGCTGGAGATAATAGCTGGCGGAGCCTCGTTACCACCCAGACGGTGGGCGTTGGTGGCACTCATGATTGATGCTTTCAGCAGTCCGTTATGCTTATAAACCGCCATCAGCGTCTCCACGATGAAGGTCACAAAACGCAGGTTCTCCTCTGGCGTCTTACCAGGTGCATGCAGCAGCGTGCCATTATCGGCTGACAGACTCCAGTTGTTATGTTTTCCTGAACCGTTGATGCCATCGAAGGGCTTTTCATGCAGCAACACGCGGAAGCCGTGGTTCCTTGCCACCTTCTTCATGAGCGACATCAGCAGCATGTTATGGTCAACAGCCAGGTTACACTCCTCAAAGATGGGTGCCAACTCAAACTGGTTGGGAGCCACCTCGTTATGGCGCGTCTTTACAGGGATAGCCAGTTCCAGAGCCTGAATCTCCAGGTCCTTCATAAAGGCCTGCACACGATCGGGGATGGTGCCGAAGTAGTGGTCGTCCATCTGCTGGTTCTTAGCACTCTCGTGACCCATCAGCGTACGACCCGTCATCAGCAAGTCGGGACGAGCCGAGTAAAGACCTTCGTCCACCAGGAAGTACTCCTGCTCCCAGCCCAGGTTCACCTGCACCTTGGTCACATCGTCGTAGAACAGCGAGCACACATCGGTGGCAGCCTTGTCCACGGCATGCAGCGCACGCAGCAACGGTGCCTTATAGTCGAGGGCCTCGCCCGTATATGCAATAAATATGGTGGGGATACACAGTGTGTCATCAATGATAAAGACAGGACTCGTGGGATCCCAGGCCGAATAGCCTCGTGCCTCGAAGGTGTTTCTGATGCCGCCGTTGGGGAAGCTCGATGCGTCAGGCTCCTGCTGTACCAGCAGTTTCCCGCTGAACTTCTCTATCATGCCACCCTTGCCGTCGTGCTCTACAAAAGCATCGTGTTTCTCGGCAGTACCTTCTGTGAGCGGCTGGAACCAGTGTGTGTAGTGTGTCACGCCCATCTCCATAGCCCAGCGCTTCATGCCCTCGGCCACGGCATCGGCAATACTACGGTCCAGTCGTGCACCATTGTCAATCACGTCAACCATGACGTCATAGACATTCTTCGGCAGATAACGGTACATCTTCTCCTTGTTGAACACGTACTTACCGAAATACTCCGACGGACGCTCCTTAGGTGTCTTCACCTCCAAGGCCTTCTTCTTAAAGGCCTCAGCCACTACCTGAAATCTCAAATTGTTTGCCATCTCTATATCTTTTTACCTTTACGAAATCATTCTTATTTTACGCTATTTCGTATTTTCGGGTGCAAAGTTACGAAATTATTCTCTAATACACTAATTCTTGGGCTTAAATATCTGTTTTACCTTTTCCTCAATGGTCTGGAACACCACGAAGAGCACGGGAACGATAAACAGCAGGGCGATGGTTCCAATGACCATACCGCCAATGGTGCCCACACCCAGCGAGTGGTTACCGTTGGCGCCCACACCTGTAGCCAGCGCCAGAGGCAACAGTCCGAAGACCATCGTCATCGACGTCATCAGGATAGGACGCAGACGCACGGCAGCCGCATCAAGTGCTGCCTCCACGATACCCAGTCCCTGACGGCGGCGAGTGGTGGCATATTCCGTCAGCAGGATGGCCGTCTTCGACAGCAGTCCAATCAGCATAATCAGTCCCGTCTGCATGTAGATATTGTTCTCCAGTCCCCACAGGTTGGCAAAGAGGAACGAGCCCGCCAGTCCGAAGGGTACACTCAGGATAACGGCCATTGGGATGAACAGACTCTCGTAGAGGGCACAGAGAATCAGATAGATGAAGATGATACAGAGCACAAAGACCAGCGCCGTCGTGTTTTGCGACGATGCCTCCTCACGCGTCATACCGCCAAACTCATAGCCATAGCCCTCGGGCAGCACCTCAGCCGCCGTCTTACGGATGGCGTCGATGGCCTGACCACTGCTATAACCCTCGGCGGCAGTACCTCCCACCTGTATCGACGGGAAGAGGTTGAAGCGCGAGAGCGTCTCGGAGCCATAGACACGTGTCAGCGTCAGATACTGACCAATAGGCGACATCTCGCCGCTACTGGTTCTCACAAAGATATTATTCAGCGACTCGGCATCGAGACGGTATTCAGGCGAGGCCTGCACCATCACACGATAGAGCTTGGTGAAGCGCACGAAGTTCGAGGCGTACGAGCCGCCCACATAACCACTCAGCGCCTGCAGCACATCGCTGGGACTCACGCCGCGCCGTTTGCACAATGCGGCATCCACCTCCACACGATACTGCGGATACTTCAACGAGAAATTGGTAAAGGCCCTACTGATCTCTGGCCTTTCATTCAGGGCAGCAATCAGTTTGTTGGTATAGTCGTACAGCTCCTGGATGGTGCCGCCATGCTTGTCCTGCACATGCAGCTCAAAACCATTGATACGTCCGAAACCCGGCAGCATATTCTGTGTGTTCACCTGAATCTTCGCATTGGCAATGTCGGCCGTCCTGCGGTATATCTCCTGCACAATGCTCTGATCATCATCGCCCTTGCCGGTGCGCTCGTCCCATTTCTTCAGTTTCAGCGTGAAGTTACCATTCGACGAGGACTGCTCAAAGCTGTTAGAGTTGCCCGCAACGAGCGAGTAGATGCGCAACTGCGGCAGGTCCTTGATGCGTGCCTCCACCTCCTTGAGGATGCCGTAGGTCTGCTGCAGACTGCTACCTGGCGACGCCTGCACATTAATAAATACAGTACCCATATCCTCGTTGGGCACCAGTCCTGTACGAGTGGTTTTCATCATCCAACCCAAGGCCACAAGGGCGAGAACCACAAGTAGGGCAGCCACCTTCTTATAATGCGTAAAACGACCTACAGCACCTTTGTATTTTGCAGAGAACGCCACAAACACACGGTTGAAGGCGGCCTGGAAGCGGTTCAGCTTCGAGTCGCGCATAATGATAGCCGAGAGTGCCGGCGAGAGGGTCAGCGCATTGAACAGCGAGATGGCTACGGCGATGGCCATAGTCAGTCCAAACTGCGTATAGAACGTGCCCGTGACGCCACTGATGAAGCAGACGGGCACAAACACGGCCATAAACACCAGCGTCGTAGTAATCAGGGCGGAGGTAATATTCTTCATGGCCTCCTCTGTCATTTGGTGATTGGTGACAGGTGAAGGGTGAAGGGAGGATAGTTCTGACGATGATTCTATTCTCCCGTCACCTTTCACCAAACTCCCTTCACCCCTTTCAAGCCTCGTCTGCACCGCTTCCACCACCACGATAGCATCGTCCACCACCGTACCGATGACCAGCACCAGCGCGAAGAGCGTCAGCATGTTCAGCGAGAAGCCGATGGCGTAGATAACGGCCAGCGTGGCTATCAGCGACACCACGATGGCGATAGCAGGGATGATGGTTGAGCGCCAGCTGCCCAGAAACAGCCACACCACCAGGATGACCAGCAGCAGGGCTTCGAGCAGCGTCTCCACCACCGAGGCGATGCTAGCGTCGAGGAAGTCCTTCTTCGACTCCAGGTCCTCGATGACGATGCCTGGCGGTAGCGAGTGACGTATCTCCTCCACCTCGGCGTCAATCTGCTTGATAATCTCGTTGGCATTAGAGCCGGCCACCTGATTGATGCTGATGTTGACACCCGGACAGCCGTTGGTCTCGGCAATGATGTTATAGTTCTGCGAACCCAGCTCCACACGGGCAATGTCGCCAATGCGCAGCACGTCTCCATCGGGCAGCGAGCGTATCACCAAGTTGGCATACTCCTGCTCCTCCTCATAGCGACCTCGATATTTCAGCACATACTGGAACGTATTGTCGCTCTCGGCGCCCAGCGTACCTGTGGCCACCTCCACGTTCTGTTCGTTCAGCACCTGGGTGATGTCGGCAGGCGTCAGTCCGTACTGCGCCATCTTCAGCGGGTCGAGCCAGATACGCATAGAGTAGTCGGCACCCATCACGTTAACCTCGCCCACGCCGGGTATTCGGCTCAGACGCGGCTCAATATTAATCTTGGTATAGTTGGCCAGGAAAGCACGGTCGAAAGTGCTGTCGGGACTATAAACGGCCATCTGCTTGATGTTTGAGGTCTGACGCTTTCTCACCGTCAGTCCGCTCTTCACCACATCACTCGGCAGTCGGCCCTGCACGGTGGCGGCACGGTTCTGAACGTTCACCATCGCCATGTTGGGGTCGGTACCCTGACGGAAGAAGATACCTATCGAGGCAGTACCATTGTTCGAGGCGCTCGACGTCATATACATCATACCCTCCACGCCGTTGATGGCTTCCTCCAGAGGCACCACCACGCTCTTCTGCACCGTCTCGGCATTGGCACCGGTATACGAGGCCATGATTCTCACCGTGGGTGGTGCTATCTCAGGAAACTGCTCCAGCGCCAGCCTGCTCAGTCCGATGATGCCCACCAGCACCATCAGCACGCTTATCACTCCGGAAAGGATTGGCCTATCAATAAATGTCCTAACGTTCATCACCTTTCACCTTTCACTTTTCACCTTTCACCTCAATCCCTTCTTTCAGCAGTCCTGCACCCTCGGCAATGATGGTGTCACCCACCTGCAGGCCCTCGTCCACGATATACTCCTTACCGTTGTTCTGCGGATAGAGCGTGATGGGCGTAGCCTTCGTCTTGCCGTTGACCACCTTATACACAAACATACGGTTCTGCAACTCATAGGTAGCCTCCTGCGGAATGACGATGCAGTCCTTGCGGTGCGTGGGCACCACCACCGTACCACTGCCACCATGATGCAGCAGTCCACCCACATTGGGGAAGGTGGCACGCAGAGCTACGGCACCCGTCTTGTCGTCCACCGTACCGCTCACGGCGCTGATGCGTCCCTGCTCGCTATACAACTGTCCGTTGTTCATACGCAGACTCACCATCGGCGCCTCGGCAATGAATTTCTCTATGCTGCCATATTGCGTCACCAGGTCCAGGGCCTGACTCTCGCTGATGCTGAAATAGACATAGACCTCCGAGTCGTCAGCCACCGTGACCAGCGGCTCTGAAATGCTGCTGCTCACCAGCGAGCCCACATGCCAGGGAATCATCGATGCCACGCCACTCACGGGACTCTTCACCTCGGTATAGCTCAAGTTGTTGCGGGCGTTCACCTCCTGCGCCTTGGCCTGTGCCAGGGCAGCCTGAGCCTCCAGCAGGGCGTTCTGCATGGTCTGCACCGACATGTCGGCCACCACGCGACCTTCCTGCAGCAGCCGCTCGTTGTCGTAGTTCATCTGGGCCGTAGCCAACCGGGCCTCGGCACTCTTACGAGTAGCCACCGCCACCTCAAGGGCTGCGCTATAGGGCACCTGGTCGATGACAAACAGCGTCTGCCCTTTCTTCACGGCCTCGCCCTCGCCCGTCAGGATGCGGGTGATGCAGCCCGACACCTGCGGACGCACCTCTACAATCTGCTTACCCGTCAACCGCGCCGAGTACTGTCGCTCGAGCACCATATCTTTCTGGCCCACCACCATGGTCTGGTAGTCAGCAGCCTGCTGCTGTCTCTGCTGCTTCTCCTCGCCACACGAGGCACTCAGCACCACAGCCATACCCACAGCAGGCAGCACCAGCCAGTCAGTCAAAAATCTTCTCATATTATTATCTTTGTTTTTGTGGGGACAAAGGTAATAAAAAAATGTGTAACGCCCAACAAAAGCGAAAAAAAACAACTTTGGCAGGGACATTTCTTCTTCATGCCCCTGACAAGCTGGATATCATTATCACTATTTGACTTAACTAACTCCTTTATTGACGATTATGAATAAAGGACACTCTGTTTGCTATTCTGTTTTTCTCTGCCCACATCTCGTACATACTGTACAGTTCCTTAGGCTTATCGTTATACCAGGCATAGCCGGTGCGGCGCTCATATCCGATATCCTCCAGACGGCGCTTGGGCTTCCCGTCACGGTCGCAGAAGAACGGTTCGCCTTTTTCCAAATCATAGAAGCGCGCCCATAGCGGCCCTGCATCATCATCCCTTACAATGCGGACATCCTGCTTTCCGTTTGCCCAGAAGTGCTCCAGCCTGTAGCCGGTAATCATGTGGTCGTCATACCATTTCATAGCGCCATTGACGGCTCGGACGATACGCTCGTCGGGGGTGGGAATCTGCATGAGCATGATGACGAGATGGGCACTCTCCATCGCACAAAGCGACGGCAACTCATAGGCACGGGCTTTGGCAGGCTGCAGCGTCACGGCATCGTGCTGCTGGCACCATACCGTAGGTTCTCCGTTGACCACTATCTGCGTGGCCAGGATGCAGTCGATGCCTTTGTTGAAAGCCGTTGCCGTACGCTCTCGCATCTGACTGTCAACCAAGCCGTTGCCATAGGGTTCGCTACCATTCATGACATCGCGGATAAGCTTGAGCACATTGACCATCGCATTGTCATTATAAGTAATGTGTACCTGATAATGATGGTTCTTGGGCCAGAACTGGGGCCATCCGCCATTGTCATATTGTCCGCTGAACAGAAAGGCCATAGCCTTGCGGAACGACTCACGATAGCGGTTGTCATGAGTCTGCTGAAACAGACGTGCCAGAAACGTCATCTGCATCGTCGTGGCCTTATTGTCGATAGTCGAATCGTCAAGGCGAACCTTTTGCCGTCTGACGCTGTCCTGCTGTTCACTCGTCAACGGCCTCACCATATTGACATTCTTCGGCCATCCGCCAGTGTCTCGCTGATAAAGCAACAACTGCTCACCTACCCTACGGGCTTCTGCCGACAGGAAGAAGGCGCTGTCCTTCTGCTGCAGCACCTGATCGTTTGTCAGCGTTTGGGCCTGCAAGCTGAAACAGGCAGCCACGAATACCGCGAGAGCCAACGCTCTGCCTCTCACCGCCAACAGGCTTCCACTATTTCCTAACAATCTTCTGGTTGTTTTGAATGAGAATACCATGTAAACAAATTCTTTTTCATATTTCCTTCCATCTATTCGCAAATGGTTGTTATTTGTAAACAGACGCGTTATAATTAGTTAGTACTCAATTTGAGGCAAAGGTACAAAATAAGAACGAATCAAAAGAAGAAATAGGAAAAAAAGTGAAAAAACATGATAATAATCGGAAATTATGTTTATCTTTGCAGAAAAATAAAGATAAACATGAAAAGACCGATATTCTTTTGGATGCTATCTGCTTTGCTGCTGTTTTCATGTGGAAACGACAAGAGTCACTTTGAACAGATACATGAGAGAAGCGAGGACACAACGATGAAAGACCCCGAGGACAACGAGGCCTGCAGAATGGTTATTGACCTGTTAGATGGTGAAGACCACCAGCGCACCCTGTTCGTCGTAGATAGCCTTGAAAAGGTCAAGGCTCTGTCGGCAATGGCGGCAAACTACTATCGTGGTTTGGCCTATAGCAAGAATAAGCAGCTGCGCACTACCGAATGGTGCTGGCAGAAAAACATGATAACCCAGAACCCGTCGCCTAAGGATATCTACTTTTATTACCAGTCGGCGGCATCACTGTCTAACCTGCTGGTGAACAAGCACAACTATGAGGGTGCCCTGCGTATTGCCTTGCCTGCTGTCACAAAGATGGAGGAGACCAACAGCAACCTCGACCTTGTTCATGCCATCCTGCACGAGTCTATAGGCCAATGTCAACTGAATCTGGGAAGACACGACAATGCTGCCGTCAGTTACGACCTGGCTTTCAAGAAATACATGCAGGTGGCCGAGGCCGACAGCACCGCCAATGGACTGCGACATGCTATCGTCGATGCCTTCAACACTGCTCTGGGCTATCTGCACGCAAAACACTACGATGAGGTGCTCGTATGGACAGACCGTACTGACAGTCTGATAGCGCCCTACAAAGCAAAACAGGGAGCCAGCGAGGCCTTTGCCAATCATGTTCAGACTCGTCTCAGCTTGCAATATGCGGTGGCGCTGCAGGCCCTGGGACGTGAAGACGAGGCTGCGGCAGCCTATAGTGCCTACAAAGCCACCGACTATGGGCGGAGCAGCTATGGACGCATTGACGCAACAGGCTACCTGATGGCCACCAACCGCTATGCTGAAGCTGCCGACAACTACCGCAATCTGGACGGCGTACTGAATGAGTGGGGCATGGACTATTCGCTCGACAACATCCAGGGCTTCCTCGCATCGAAATATTTTGCCAACCTGAAGTCAGGACGCAACGACTCGGCATTGGCGGTAGCCACACAAGCCTTCGAGTTGCTCGATACCGCCATTGCACAAGCCAAACAGAGCGATGCCGCCGAACTGGCCATCATTTATGACACACAGCAGATGGAGCGAGAGATTGCCAATCAGCAGGTAAACCTGACGCGCCACAGGCTGATAGGCACCATAGCCGTATCGCTGCTGGTCACGGTCTTCTTCATCTTCTACATCATCCATCGCCGCAAGGCACAGCGACGCTTGCAGGCCACCTTCAACGAGCTGCAGACGGCCTATGACCAGTTGCGCGAAACCACAGCTGCCAAAGAGCGCATCGAGAGCGAGCTCATCATTGCTCGCGGCATACAGATGTCGATGGTGCCCAGCGTATTCCCCGACAGACCGGGTATCGACCTCTATGCCTATATGCAACCGGCTAAAGAAGTGGGCGGCGACCTCTACGACTATGTCCTGGTGGACGACTATCTCTATTTCTGCGTGGGCGACGTCTCGGGCAAGGGTGTGCCAGCCTCGCTGGTAATGGCTCAGACCACTCGTCTGTTCCGCTCGCTAGCCACGCAGGAGAAACAGCCTGCCCAGATAGCTCAATGCATCAATGCCGAGATGACCGACGAGAGAGTGACACACGGCATGTTCGTCACCATGTTCATCGGCCTGCTCGACCTGAAGACAGGACGGCTGGTGTTCTGCAATGCAGGACATAACCCCCCCGTGTTGGGCGGCGATGATGCAGGTGGCACTATCCTTGACATCGAACCTAACGCTCCGGTGGGGCTGTGGCCTGAACTGGAGTATGTAGAGGAGGAAATAGCATGTATCAAGGGACGTCCGCTGTTTGTATATACCGATGGGTTGACAGAGGCAGAAAACGCCAACTTGCAGCAGTTTGGTGAGGAACGTATGTTGGAAACGCTACGCCATACGCAGTTCAAGAATTCACAGCAGGTGATAGAGGCACTACGGGTGGAGGTGGAGAAGCACCGCAATGGAGAGGAACCCAACGATGACCTGACTATGCTATGCCTGCGCATTGACCTCTAAGTTCGTTCAAGGTACTCTCATCAGAAAATTTTCAAATAAATATTGGGAACTGAGAACAGGACAATTCCATATATTCTGCATGACGAGTAGTGCTGGGGTAGCATCTGGTTCATCATATCGTGTTGATAGTTTTTTGCAGTTCTTCCAAGAACCGGGCAGCGTGCGAGCCGTCCATCTGGGCATGATGGAACTGGAAGGAGATGGGCAAAGTTACTTTGAACCAATGCTTGCGATAACGGCCCCAGGCCAGGAAGGGATTGGTGAAGATGCCGCTATACTGGTTGGTGATGCTGTCGAGCTCCGTGTCTGTGACGGCTGATGTGCCAACGATAACGGCTTCCTCGTCGAGGATGTCCTGACAGGTCTTGCTGATGGTCTCTGTCAGATGCAGGTAGTTGGCATTAAACGCCTCCAGGTCGTCGCATACGGCCACGTCGCAGAAGCTGAGTCCGCCCTTGACGTTGTCAGCTATCACGTTGATGGCCATACGGTCGTATTTGTACAGTTTCCCGTTTTGGGGTAACATGTAAAACTCCTCTATCCTTGATGCTGCCCTGCCGATGCACCAGCAGAGCAGCATGTTGAACTTCATGCCGCGCTGACGACTCACCTTACGCAGTCGCGTCACATCGAAGGTCTTCGTGAATGTCACCATCGGCATGGGCGACTTCGTCCACAGTTCGAAGGCGATGGCTCTTTTGGTATCCTTGGGGTTGATTTCCTGTTTCATCGTTAGATATTTGGTTCGTCCCAGATCTTTGTCTGTGTGCACGCAGTACCTACGGTCTGGTTGCCCACCTTCAGGATAAAGTCGCCCTCCTCAAGGGTCCACTTACCATCGGCACCTACAAAGGCTAAGCTCTTGGCAGGCAACTGGAAGGTAACGGTCTTCACCTCGCCTGGCTGCAACTCAATCTTAGTGAAGTCGCGCAAACGCTTGTTGTCTGGTACGATAGATGCCACGAGGTCGCTGCTGTAAAGCAGTACAGCCTCCTTACCGGCCTTGGCGCCAGTATTCTTTACATCCACGCTTACTGTCAGCACGTCAGCGGCAGTAAACTGCTTCTTATCTACCTTCAGGTTCGAGTACTCGTAGGTGGTATAGCTGAGGCCATAGCCGAAGGGCCACTGCAGCGACACCTTCGCGTCGTAGTTGTAAGCGCCAGCCATCGTACCCACCTCTTCTGACACCTTATAATCGTAGGTGTTCAGCGAGTTAATTTCGCGAGGATAGGTGTAAGGCATCTTGGCAGAGAAGTTGGCATCGCCAGCCAACAGGTTAGCCAGTGCGTCGCCACCGTAGTTACCAGGAATCAGGATATCAACCACAGCCTTTGCCAATGGCTCGATGTCAGCAATCAAGCGGGGACGACCCTCGTTCAGCACCAGCACGATGGGCTTGCCAGTCTTGGCGAGTGCCTTTACCAGGTTGCGCTGATTCTCCGACAGCCACAGGTCGCTCAGGTTACCAGGCGTCTCAGTATAAGAATTCTCACCGATACAAGCGATGATGACATCGGCATTGGCAGCAGCGGCCACAGCCTTGTCAATCTGTGGCTCGTTCTCCTTATCGTATGAACCATTCTCGTTATAGGTCACACCCTGCTCCAGGATGATGTTCTCTTTACCATACTTATTACACAGGGCCTCGTAGATGGTGTTGTACTTCTCTGAGAGATCCTCTGCACGTGAACCCTGCCAGGTGTAGCTCCAACCACCATTCAGACAGCGCATCTGGTTGGCGTTAGGACCAGTAAGCAGAATCTTCTTTCCCTTAGCCAGAGGCAGGATATTGCCCTCGTTCTTCAGGAGGACGATGGACTCCTCGGCGGATTGGAGGGCAGCGGCGGCAAACTCGGCGCAACCATATTTCTCGAAGCCCTTGCCACCAGTGTTGGGCTTCTCGAAGAGGCCCAGACGATACTTGGCACGCAGGATGCGGCGGACGGCATCGTCGATACGACTCATCTTCACCTTACCCTCCTCTACCAGCTCCTTCAGCAGGATGCAGAAGTCAATGCTGTAGGGGTCCATCGACATATCGATACCAGCATTGATGGCGATGCGGATGGCATCCTTCTTGTCCTTAGCCACATGCTCGCGCTGGAACAGGTTGTTGATGTCGGCCCAGTCGGTAACCATGAATCCGTCCCACTGCAGGTCTTCCTTCAGCCACTTGGTCAGGTACTCGTAGCTGGCGTGAACAGGCACGCCGTTGATTGACGACGAGTTGACCATGATGGTCAGGGTGCCAGCGAGGGCAGCCTGCTTGAATGGCTCGAAATATTTCTCGCGGATCATCTGTGGCGATAGGTAAGCTGGGGTACGGTCCTTACCCGACCAGGGGGCACCGTAAGCGAAATAGTGCTTGGTGCTGGTACCTACATGATACTGGTCGATGTGGTTATTATCATCGCCCTGATAGCCTCTGATCTCAGCCACCACCATCTTCGCGTTGACGATGGCATCCTCGCCAAAGCTCTCATAGACACGAGGCCAGCGTGGGTCGCGACTCAGGTCAACCACTGGGTTATACACCCAAGGACAGTTGGCCGCACGACTCTCGTAGGCTGTAATCTCAGCGCCTCTGCGAGCCAGCTCGGTATTGAACGACGCACCCAGGTTGATGGGCTGTGGGAAGAGCGTGCCGTCCTGAACATAGGTCACACCATGGTTTTGGTCCAGTCCGTAGATATCAGGAATGCCGAGATACGTCATCGACTTCTCCTGAATCAGCCGAATCCACTGCTGCCACTGGGCCACACTCGCGGCACGGGTGCCAGGGGCGTTGAGGATAGAGCCCACCTTCCACTTCGAGATGAGGGTGTCGAGCATCTGCTCGTTCAGTTTCCACTTACCTGTAGCGTCGTAGCGACCCATGATGTCGAAGTTCAGTTCCAACATCTGACCTATCTTCTCGTCGAGTGTCATCTTGGCCAGCGTCTTCTCTACCTTCGCCTCCAGCGCCGCATCACGGGGGATGCCAGGCTTCTGTGCTGCAGCCATGATGCAGGCACAGATCATTGCAATCGATAAAACTGTTTTCTTCATAAACGGTGTTGAGTTATTGATTTCTGACTGCAAAGATACGCATAATTGTCGAGACTGCCAAACATTTGGGATAAACAGCACTGATTTGTGACAAATGGTTTGATTAAGCGAGTGCAAAGCCGAATAAATTCGAGCTTTGCCGAGCGTGAAAACCATCGAGCGTAGCTCAATTGCACGCGCTTTACGTTAAATGTTGTTACTTTTTAAGAAATAATGCTGATTGTTTGCAAAAATATGTGTATATTTACCGACGTAAACAACAAAACGAAAAGATTATGCCAAAGATATTCGAATACTTCGGATTCATATTCTACTTCTACTCCAACGAGCACGAGCCAATACACATCCACGTGCTCCACGGGGGCAGGGAGAGCATCTTCGACCTCATCATGATGAACGGCGAGCTGGCTGAGATACACGTGCGCGAGAAGCACGGAGCCGAGCCGCTGACGGAGAAGGACAAGCGCACGGCAGAGGCTTTCATTCGCAAATACCATAAGAACATCATCGATAAGTGGGTAAAGTTCTTCATTCTGAAGCAGAGCGTCCGCAGTACGAACATCAAGAAGAAACTATAGGGAGGAACAGACATGGAGAGACTTTTCATCACCAAGGCGGAGAACATGGGCAACCTGACCGTCAGCCTGACGTTCAGCGACAACACCGTGCGGACGGTGGACATCGGCGACTTCATCCGCCGCCATCCCCACCCGCAATACAACAAGTACCTCGACCCCCGCAAGTTCAGCCGCTTCACCATCGACAACGGCAACATCGTGTGGGGTAAGAACTGGGACATGATTTTCCCCGTCGAGAATTTGTACGCCGGGAGGATATAAACAACAACGAACAACGAAATGAAAGGCTACGTGTAGGCGCGGGAACCGCGGGAATGCGGATAGACCGACCGACATAGAACGACATAAGGAAGCGTTGACTGCCGTTCAGGCGAATTTGCAATTCGCCTGCCGTGAGTATAAGAATTTGTAATTCGATTAAATATCAGAACATATGAGAAGATTACTACAGCTAACATTATTTCTACTCATCGCTAGCACAGGATGGGCACAGGATTCTCAAACTGTGGAGCATTTGTTCAAAGCATTTTATTATGACAAGGACAGCATCCGAATAGTTATTCCAGAGAATGAGCATGCTTCCACAAAACTTACCGGTTTCATGGCACACAAGGCCAAGATAGTTTTATTCGGTGATAAAGCCAAAACGAAATTGACCAATACAGACGACATCTTCATAGAAGTCATGGACACTTTACAATTGAAGCCACAGTTTTTTAGAGTGATGAAACTGAAAGTTAAAAAAGGCAACCGAGAGGCAACTTGCTGGTCAAGCTCTCCGTTAGGTGTCAAGGACAGCTCAAGCGATTTCATACCTACAACGCTTTATCCTATCAAGGAAAATATCTATCGCATTAACATCAAGGACTTGCCGAAAGGTCACTATTTTATCATTTACCAAGAAGGCTTGAGCACGTTGATGGAGCCATATGATTTTGATAAGTAGCACTATGACTCCCCTCACCACAACCCTCTACTTCACTACTTCAACGGTCATCGACTGGGTGGACATCTTTTCGCGCCCGACGTACCGCCACGTCGTCGTGGAGTCGCTCGACTACTGCCAGCGGCAGAAGGGGCTGAGGATTTACGCCTGAGTGCTGATGACGAACCACCTGCACATGGTGGTCTCAGCAGAGGGCAAGCAGACGGTAGGCGACATCCTGCGCGACTTCAAGAAGTTTACGAACAAGAAGATTCTGAAGGCGCTGGGGCAGCACAGATCATTGCAATCGATAAAACTGTTTTCTTCATAAATAATGTCGAGCTTTTGATTTTGACTGCAAATATAGATAAAACTTTTTAAAATCCATCCTTTTTTGGTAATTTTAATTTGGTTTTTTAAATGCTCTTTAATAATCTCACCGTTTTCACAAAACATATTAAATCTGCGTGTAAAGTTATGAATTATTCTTCATTATTTCGTAACTTTGCCCCAAGTTTTAAGAAATAATAGGATATGAAGGAAGAGCAATATAAGTTACTGGTCAGCCAGATTGCATCACTCATCGAGGGCGAGAAGGACATAATAGCCGTTATGAGCAATGTGGCAGCGGCCATCCACCAAACCATGGGATTCTGGTGGACGGGGTTCTATCGAGTCAACAATGAGGAGTTAGTGCTTGGCCCATTCCAAGGCCCCGTCGCCTGTATGCACATCCCATACGGCAAGGGCGTGTGTGGCACAGCCTGGCAAAGAGCAGAGACCATCATCGTGCCAGACGTTGAACAGTTCCCTGGTCATATAGCCTGCAGCAGCGAGTCGAAGTCTGAGATTGTAGTGCCTGTATTTGGCAACGACGGCAAGGTGATGGCGGTACTTGACATCGACAGCGAGCGGTTGGCTACATTCGATGACATAGACCGCAAGTATCTGGAGGACATCTGTAAACTTCTGGCCTAACCCATCACCACATCAAGCACCATCATCAGGACGAAGCCAATGGCAAAGCCGATAGTGCTGAGATTAGAGTGCTGACCGCTGGAGGCTTCAGGGATGAGTTCCTCGACTACCACATAGAACATGGCACCAGCGGCAAAGGCCAGCATGTAGGGCATCATAGGCAGCAGCAGGGATGCCAACAGCAGAACAGCAATGGCGCCTACGGGTTCTACGGCGCCACTCAGCGAACCAATCAGGAACGAGCGCCAACGCGAGTTGCCTGCTGCTCGCATCGGCATAGAGATAATAGCTCCCTCGGGCACGTTCTGGATGGCGATACCCAACGACACGGCGACGGCACTGGCAAGGGAGATATTCGTCACGCCGCTGTCGGCACCAGCAAACACCACACCAACAGCCATACCTTCAGGCAGATTGTGAATAGTTACTGCAAGGGCCAGCATTGCCGTCTTCGACAGGTGCGAGCGCATACCTTCTGGTTTATCAGTACCAATGTGCAGGTGCGGCGTCAGTTCGTCGATAAGCAATAGGAAGCCCATACCCAACAGGAAACCCACAGCCGCAGGCAGTACACTCCATTTGCCACTATCTGCTCCCATCTCCATTGCAGGAATCAGTAGCGACCATACCGATGCCGCCACCATTACACCCGATGCGAAGCCCAGCAACGTCTTCTGTAGCCGCATCGACATCTCGCCTCGCATGAAGAACACAAAGGCTGAGCCAAGCATCGTGCCCAGCAGCGGAATCAACAGTCCTATAATCAATGTCGTTGTCATCGTGAGCTACTTCGCGCAGTTTTACTGCGCAAAGATACAACTTTTCTTTGGATTATGCAATACTTAAATAAGATGAATTGCAAAAGGAGAGCCGAAGCCCTCCTATTTTATGCCGGATTAAACTTCTCCTTCGGCTGCTTGCAACGAGGACAACGCCAGTCGTCGGGCAAGTCTTCAAAGGCCACGCCATCGTGCTCTGCGGGGTCATAGACATAGCCACAGATGGAGCAGACATACTTGCCAGAAGCTTCCTGCTTGGAGAAGTCCACTTCGGCCAGAATAGTTGGCACAGGATTATCCAGATCCATCACGCGCTTGGCCTCCAGATTCTCATAGCCCTGTGGGGTGTGAGTGCCGCAATAAACGGTGGGGTGATTGCGGATGAACTCA
This sequence comes from uncultured Prevotella sp., assembly GCF_946407605.1. Taxonomy (GTDB): domain Bacteria; phylum Bacteroidota; class Bacteroidia; order Bacteroidales; family Bacteroidaceae; genus Prevotella. The sequence goes on along the minus strand of NZ_CAMJOS010000008.1, from coordinate 2,396 downwards.
CGGATGCGATTCTGCGTCTCGCGGGCTGCTGGCAGGTCATCATAGACCACAGACAGTTTGTCTTCGTAGAGAGCCTCATCCACATAGGTGATATCGCCGTGAAGCATATAGAACAGGCCTTCGTTCTCGACAATAATGATGCTGTTGCCCTTGGTATGCCCCTTAGCCTTGATAAGGTAGATGCCATCTTGAATTTTCTGAGCCTCAGGGAAGTTGTAATATGGTCCATCGGTGTAGGTGACTGGCACGATGTTTGTTAGTCCCTGCAGTTCGGCAGCATCTGTCTCGTCCTGATTCACATAGACCTTTGCATTCGGGAAGCTTTTCAGTTCTCCACTGTGGTCTGCATGGCGGTGAGTGAGCAAGATCTTCGTCACCTGCTCAGGCTTATATCCAAGAGCCTCGAAGGCCTCCATATAGGTGCAGATGTCCTTGCCAGTAAAACCGAATGAGTTCTCATCGGGAACTTCTTCTGGTGTACCTGCGGGGATGCCTGTATCTACAAGAATAACTTCTGAACCAGTGTCAATCAGCCAATTCTGCAAACTGCCGCGATAGCGGATATTCTGATCAAAATCACCACCTTCGCCACCCATGACGAAAGGCTGAGTATAGAATCCGTCTTTTCTGAATTTTACTGCTTTGATATCCATAATTCTTGATTTATTCTTCTACTGGGGTGAATTTCTCTTTCTTACGCTTGCAGCGGGGGCAGCGCCATGTGTCGGGCAGTTCCTCAAAGGGAGTGCCGGGAGGGATATTCTGCTTAGGATCGCCCTTTTCGGGGTCGTAGGTGTATTTGCAGGGACATTTGAACTTTGTCATATCGTTCTTTCGTTTTAGGATTAAAAAAGGGCGGCAAGTATCGGTGTCTTTCAGCCCAAAGGCTCAGTCACCTTGCTTGCCGCCTGAAGAAAAAAGTTATTTGCGTCGCGGTGCAGATGCACCTATCGATGCCATGAGATGATCAGGCGGGCTGCCATTTGCAGCGCACGGGTGATACGATAGCACCTTCCTTCTTCAATTCTGCAAATGCCTTATCCACTTCCTTGCGGTCAGCACCCAACGCCTTAGTTACGTCACCGGCGGAAACTGGTTTTCCAGCCTCGCGCATAGCCTTTAATACTTGTTCTTTCATAGTCTGTTGCCGATTAGAAATTAACTGTTTCTACCAACTCCATCATCTTGAAGAAATCAGCCTTTGCATCCTTCAGATAATACATCACGCCGTTCTCGCCATTCTCACCGAGGGCAGGTTTCAGCACGGGCATCTTATCGACAAGTGCTCTGCCTATTTCAGGACGATTGTCCTCCACCAAAGTACATGCGATGCGGAGTGTCTGGCCCTTGAAGGCGCAGATCTCAGCCTTGGGATTGGCTGCAATCTGACGGGTGGCATTGGTCTTGCCAAATGCCATAATGTAGATTTTGTCCTCAAAGAACAACATAGCACCATAAGGACGCACACGGGGCTGGTCACCTTCCACTGTAGCCAAATAGAATGTTCCAGCCTTCTCTAAGAAATCATAAACTTTCTGAATTCCTTCCATAATTGCTTCTATTTTTTGTTTACCTGTTTACATCATCGCTGTGAGGAAGTTTTCGTAGCCCAGTTTCTCGATGTAGTTCAGATACTGTGCTTCCCAAGCCATGTGGTCCTTCTCGCCGTCAATCCACTTCTGGATCAGTTTCTGCGTGGGATAGTCGTCGGCGAAGGCTGCTGCCAAATCGCTCAGTTGCTTAATGGCGGTGGGCTCGTAGTCAGACTCTATCTGCTGCTTGGGATCATCGTAGAAGGGGAACTCCTGGGTCTTCATGGCCTCCTGCAGTTCAGCGGGCTTGCAGCCGAGCTCTACCAGGCGCTGCAGCACTTCCTCTGCCTCGTCCCATTCCTCTTCAGCCTCTTCCTTCCACTTGTCGGCCAACTTGTTCCAGCCCTGCAGACGGCAGTATGCCGAGAATGCGAAATGTTGCTTACTGTTGCCAAACCATACAGCGCCTAACTGAGCGAACTGTTTCAATGCTTCTTCTTTTGTCATAATCTGTTTTATTTTAGGTAAATATTAATGTTTGATAGTCATTTGGGGACAAAGTTACACATAATTATTTATACAATTGTAAACCTAAACGGAAGAAAAATTGATTGAAACGGAAATAACTCGCATTTTCTTTGTATATTTGCACCCGCAAACCATCAATCAATTGCAATATGTTCAGATTAGAAGCCACCTGGATGTGGCAATACGGCCACGACACCATCCCTGACTGGGACGGGAAACTGCTGATTATCGATACCGATCCGCACAACTCCCTGGTAGAAACCAATGCGCTGCCAGGAACTATTGCCGCCTACGGCTACACCATCGTGCTGCATGGATGGATGACGATGCTATTCA
>NZ_CAMJOS010000007.1 GCF_946407605.1 uncultured Prevotella sp. | reverse complement strand
GTCCAAAAACAAAGCGTCAGTAACGCCTTTCAATATGTAGTGCTCCACCCAGCGGCTCCGTCCTCCTCAAAGAACATCACAACCACCAAGGGCAGATAGCAAGTGCAAAGATACAAAAAAGTTTGGAAAGAAACAAGGTGAACAGACAATTTTTAAGTCAAATTTAACGAAAGACTTCAGAAAACATTGTAAAAACACTAAAACCACCTTAATGTCACAAAGTCACGTAGTCACGAAGTCACGCTCATGAACAAAAAGAAAATCCGCAACCTCTTGTGGGAGATTGCGGACGGAGAGAGATTAAGGTTTACAGTTCAGATGGGATTGATGGTTCAGATGGCGAGTGGGCCTTGACCCATGCAACTGGTGGTTCCGAGGGCAGTCAGGGCTGCCGTAAGGATGCTCACAATCAACTGAATGACGGTCTTCCAAGTTTCTTTCTTCATAGCATTAAATTATTAACTTTCAATTTTCAATTTTTCAATTTTCAAGAAGTAGAGGGCTGCGGCCCTCATACTTCGTTTAATTGTATCCGTCGTCACCTTCGTTGCCGCCAGAGTTGCCTCCAGTGTTGTCGCCACCGCTGTTGCCGCTACCGCTGTTCTGACCACCGTTCTGGGTGCCGCCGTTGCCTCCGTTCTGGTTATCGTCGCCGCTGGTCTCAGGGTCTTCGATGTCGCCGCTGTCGCCAGAGGTGACGCGCTTCAGCACGTTGCCGTCCTCGTCCAGACAGGTGATTTGGATGGGGGTGTTCTTCAGCTCGTCCTTCACGTCCACGCTGGGGGTGAACACGATGCGGCGGGTACTGATCAGACTGGTCTTTACATCGTCCAGACCCTCGACAGCCTTCGAGCGGACTCCGAAGCGCATGTGGCCCAGACCAGGCAGGGGTACGCTGTGACCCTCGGTAGCCCACGTGCGGATGACCTCACCGGCTGCATCCCAAGCCGCCTTGATGACTCCTGCGCTGATGCCGCTGTGGGTGGCGGCCTCCGTGAATACTTTCTTCTCGGTGAGCGACGTGTAGAGCTCAGGGCGCATCACGAACTTCTTCACTCCCGGATTCTTGCCGATTTTAAGCACTCGGCGCTGTGCAATAATACGAATTGCCATAGTTTAGTTTGTGTGTTTTTTAAGGGTTAAACATTTAGTTTAGTTCTCGTGTTTTTGCTCGGATTAATCCTCGCAATTTTTTGTCTTAATAGTAGCAGCTGCAGCGCTTAATTTTTGACAGTACAAAGGTACAAAAATTTCATTGCGCATCCAAATCCGACGTGCCCTGCAGTGTGAAAATCTGTTAAAGCAAGAATTGCTGGGGCTCCAATAGACGGACAGCCCGATTTGTGACAGTGACTTCGTGACTTTGTGACATTAAGCACATTCCAATATGCAGCGTATCCCTATAATGAATATTAATATATTATAATATATTAATATTTTAATATACTACTAAGACTGCTTTACCTTTTCATCTCCATCTGACTTCGTTGTCAATTGTGAACATCTTAAATTTGCGTGAGCAAGGTCAAGCACGCAGGGTGCTTAATGTCACAAAGTCACGAAGTCACGATGTCCTACTTTTAAAATTATTTGTACAAAATCCGTTGGGGCGAGCAAGACATTATGGATGTCACAAGCACAAAGGGGTTCCCTGTCGTTAGAATTGAGGAAGTAAGGCCATCTGTAAATAATTCATAAATTCCCGAGGAGCTGATTAGAATCTCGGGATTTCTTTGTACCTTTGCCTTCAAATAAATTTAAGATGATATGGAAACTCAGATATTGAATCTAAAAGAGCCGTATGAGTACATTCACTGTAACGGCGAGGTGGGTAAGCATATTGCCACTTTGATTGTATATGAAACCACAAAGGGGGAGGACGGAAGCTACAAGCTGGAGTCGCATAGTCATCCCATAGTGAAATATTGGAATGCACCTGGAGGTGTGGTATGGAACAACGCCGAGCTGACCGATTGTGACGTGCTATGTAGCGACGATGATAAAGAGGTAGATATTTATTACTTCTTCCGCATGGTTCGTCGCAATTGGGGCATTGAGAATGAGACCGACTATTTGGCAAAGGCCAAGTCGCTATATGAGGCACTGCTCGATAACGAGATTAAATTCATGGACTTAAGTGCTATCCCCAAGTTTCGTGGCACGTTGCTCATCAAGCAATATAATCACGAAATCTTGCTCATATTCGAGGAGAAGGACAACAAGATTATCTGTCGCGATAACGGTAAGAGTCAGTACCCAATCTATTGTGAGGCTGAGACTCGAGAAGAGTTGGAAGACAAGTTAGCTGACTTGTGCTACGATTGGGAGCACTTTACCGACCGTCGTGTAAACATCCACATAAAGACAGAGCAGAAAGAGTACGAGGAAATAATCAATCACATTGAACTTGATCGCCTAACCTGGGATCAATGAGGATAGATATTCCCACCGAAGGGATTGAGGAGTTGATTGCTTCACTGGGATTCGATGATGCAAGAAATGTGCTGGCTGGCAGAGCCATGAGTGTAGCTCAACGCAGTATCGATGCCTGGATGGAGCAGTTTGCCGAGCGACGTGAAGCTCGGCAAGGTGGGCGTATTGTCGGCAATCCGGCATCGGCTAACAACCAGTCGCGTCCATCGGAGCCATCACCAATGTATCGCCCAGACTTAAACTATTTTGCCCCGAAGAAGATTCTTCAGGATTTGCTTGCAATGGATTGGTTCAACAAAGTGTGCATGGACAAGAAACGGTTCTCGGCGGAATGGCGTAATCAGCTGATAGAAGACCTGATGAAGTCGGAGTATCGCGACGAGATTGCCGAGGCATGGGCGAAAAAAGAGTTGAGACTTCAGGTGAAGGGTCACGTAATGGGGGCACTTGCAGCAGCAGGTGTATTTTCAAAAAAAGCACTGGCTATAGCACGTATATATTATGGTACGGGCGCGGATAATACTAAAGAGGTGAAAACTTTAGCAAAATATATGGGCGACAGCCGAAAAGAGTATTATACGGACTGGATTATCGAATACGTAAAACAGCATTAGCCAATCGAAAAACAGTAAAAATCGGGCTGTTTTCAATCGAAAACAGATTACAAGCGATAAGCGGGTATTTTCTGCAAAAGAAAATGCCTGCTTTTTTTATTTGTAATTCTTTGATTATCAGTCATCTTACATTATATCCAAATAATATATAAGAAAAACACCTGCACGAAATTTTGTCGTCGCCAATCGAATTCTACCTTTGCACCAGAAAATTAAAGTTGCAGCGGCAACGGCGATGTGGCGAGCCATCCGTAGGGTTCGGACAGCGTGAGTCTTTGACATGTTGATACATTTTGAGTCCCTTGGTCGCTCGACGCTTTGCGGCGCTTATTCGAGCTTGCGAGTCTTAAGAAGGGGCGGCTATAAAGCAGGGTTATCCCCTATACACATACATTATTCATTCATAACTTAGAGGTCGCCTTAAAGGGGGCGACGTTAAATAAATCATTCATTATGAGTCGTACAAGAAATCTTATCAAAATCGCACGAGGCACAATCGCAGACAATGCACGTCGTCAGTTTTCACTGATGAATCAGTGTCGAATGCCGAACCCAAAGAAGAATGACTTTCGCTTCATGAACCACTAAGAAAAGGATAGTCAACAACAAAAGTATTAATCTGGGCGAAGTGAGCTGAAGAAATCTCATGAGTTAAAGCTGGCCAGCGTTTCCAAAGGCTTCTTCACTCGCAAAAACCCAACAAAATGAAACCAATTTTTAAGAAACAGCTTTTAGTTCAGAACGTCCAGATGGACGGCAGTATTAACTTCCAGACCAACGGCGACATCAATGTCTATCCGTGCCCTTGGGAGAGTGACAAGGAGGTGACCAATGGCAGCCGAGTGCGCTACCGTGCAGGCATTGAGGTTGATGCAGATGGTCGAACCCGAGTAAAGCGTGTTAACGACGGGTCAAAGGGCCCCAAGTACCTGACCATCTTTGAGACGGCCCACGCCGTAGTGAAGATGACGCGCGAGCACTCGAAACACAACCCCAATCGCGGTTGCCTGAAGGTGGAGTTCACTTTCCCCAAGAAGTACCCGTTGGAGCTGATGAAACAGCTTTTCCGTGACGAGACTCTCGAAGTGGCGGCTTATCTGGCTACCCGCAAGACAAACACTTTATGGACTAATAACCAATAAGAAAGGAGGACTATATTATGGAGAAATCAATGATTATGACCATGAAATTCACATGTATCGGCAAGGGACACGGCGCTCCTTGCCTCCCTGCCACCAAGGAAGACTGGGAGAATCTTCGCCGCGAATCGTGGCTAGCGCAGATGTGCGCACGTATAGAAAAAGGAGACGAGCAGTTGAAGCATCGTTTGCCAGTATGGACTCCGCATTGCGCAGAGTTTAAGGATAATCATCGAGCCATAGCTGATGCCGTGAAGCCGCTGAACCGACTGATGTTGGACTTCGACGAGAAGGGGCATACGGATGAAATCTGTGCCCGACTCTTAGAAAAGTCGCCATTGGTACCGCTGCTTATTGAGGAATCTGTTCGTCGTGGTACTCATGTGCTGGTGGAATTGCCGGAAGGGATGACACCTGAACAGGCACAGGAATTGATGAAAGAAGCTACGGGATTCACACCCGATGCGGCTGTAAAGGACGTTTCGAGGTGCATCTATATGGTGCCGGAAGATCATACGAAGTATGTTAATCCGAAGTTGTTCGAGGTGTCAAAAGAACGTGAGCTGAAATCTCAGCCGACGTCCAACGAGGGAAATTCTTCCTTGGTTGCCAACGAGCTCAAATCTGAGCCGGTTGAACAAGAGCTCAAATCTGAGCCGTCGTTCAAGGGCATTCCCTATACCTCTATTATATCTGAGTGGTGGCGTAGGAATGGTGGTGAGCCTGCCGAGGGTGAGCGTAACGTAAAGTTGCACAAATTGGCCGTCAATCTTCGAGCCATCTGCGACAATAAGAAAGAGGTGTTGATGCAGGTAATGCCTCGTTTCGGACTCTCTGACGTGGAACTGAAATCGGTTGTTGACTCAGCTTGCAAGGAAGAACCCAAGGGCGTTTCGAAGGTGATGCAGGGCATCATTGACGCCTTGGAATTTGGCATCAATCCTGATGAAATCGAGGATGCTGAAGCCGTAGCCGAAGAGACAAGCGTGAAGGTCAACGTGAAGGCTCTGCCAATCGGACTCAAAGAATCGTTGGTTGGTGTGCCGGTCTCGATGCACATGCCTGTACTTTGCGGCATTATGCCCATCTGCGCTGCTTATGCCGACCAGGTAACCGTTGAGTATTGCGACGGAAACACCCATCGATTAGGGCTGATGAGTATCATTCGAGGTGAGCAGGCCAGTAACAAATCGGTGGTGAAGAATGCCGTTGACATCTGGAAACATCAGTTGGATGAAGAGGACGCTCTTGCCCGCAAGCGCGAAGAAGAATGGAAGGAGCGCAAGAAAGGTCGCAAGGCCAATGAGAAGGCTCCCGAAGACCCACATGTGCTGATTCGCGTTGTGCCCGTAACCGTCTCTTGCTCAACGCTTTTGAAACGTTTTAAGAATGCACAGGGACATACCTTGTATAGCTTTGGCGAGGAACTTGACACCCTTCGCAAAACGAACGGTGCAGGCTCTTGGAGTTCGAAATATGACATCTATCGTTTGAGCTTTGACTACGGCGAATGGGGTCAGGATTACAACTCCGATCAGGCTGAATCGGGTGTGGTCAATGTGGCCTACAACTGGACGATGCTGGGCACCAACGGCGCCATGCGAAAGTGCTTCAAGTCGGACAACATTGAGAATGGTCTCAGCTCTCGTGTGCTTGTAGCTGAAATGCCCGATGCGTCATTCTCGAAAATGCCGAAATTCGGCAAGCGTTCAGCAGAGGACGAAGCACGTATTCAGCAGGCCGTTACCCGTCTACGTTCGTTCAGCGGACTCGTTGACACCCCTCGACTTCGCAAGGCCATAGAGGCTTGGGTAGAAGAGAAACGCGTAGAAGCAGCCAAGGACATCGACCACGTAAAGGACACCTATCGTAAGCGTGCGGCTGTCATCGGTTTCCGTTGCGGTGTTATCTTCCATATGCTGACCGGCAACACCAAGGAGAGCAAAGCCTGTCTGGACTTTGCGCTGATGATGGCTCAGTATTGTCTCGACCAGCAGATGAAAGCTTTCGGCGAGGCCTTGCAGAATCAGTATGTCGATGCTCAGGACGAGTGTCAGCGATACGGCGTCAACCACTCCATCTTCGACCAGCTGCCGCCAACCTTCACGATGGATGATCTGCGTCCTCTGAAACGGGGTTTCTGCTCAGAGGCAGCCCTCAGGAAAATCACTTCCCGTTGGGGTCGTGACGGCTGGATAGAGAAGGTGGACAAGACTCACTGGAGGAAGTTGAAAGTTGAAAGTTGAAAGTTGAAAGTTGAAAGTTGAAAATTGAAAGTTGGACAACGTGACTTCGTGACTTCGTGACTTTGTGACAATAAAGAGGTTAAGAGTTAAGAATTAAGAATTATGGAACTAATATTAACACGCATAGCAAAAAGGAAAACCTATACAATAGGCAAGCTTTACATCAAAGAGCAAGTAATGGACGAGTATCTGGGAGGTGAGAAACAGACTTACTTTTGCGATACTCTCGAACCAACGGCATTGGAGTTGAAGACAACGGTCTCGAAAGAAGCCGTGCTTCGTTCACCTAAGAAGGCAGAGTGTTTGAGGCCCTTCGCCATCCCAGAAGGCCGTTACGCCGTAGTCATCACGTGGAGTCCGAAATTTAAGATGTGGCTCCCTGTCCTGCTCGGTGGCCCCGACTTCAACCACCTTTTCAAGGGCATCCGCATCCATGCGGGTAATACTGCTAAGGACACCCAAGGCTGCATCCTCGTAGGTCGCAACCAGATTGTAGGCCAGCTCCTCGAAAGCCGCAAATGGCTCTATGAACTCAAACAAAAGATAGTCGAGGCTAAAGACAAAGGTGAAGCCGTCTGGCTGACCATCAAATAAAAGCAAGGTCGTGATTAAGTAACAGATTTCACGAATTATACGGATAATAAATGAAATTATTGGGGCAGATTGTTGGTGGTTTGAGAAAAGTTTACTAACTTTGCCCCAATAAATCATTCATTACTTAAACAAACTAAAATGGAAAACAACTCACAACTGATTGCCGAGTGCACCGCACGGGCAAAAGAATGGCTGGCTCCGGCCTTTGATGAGGAGACACGTAAGGAAGTTCAGGCTATGCTCGACGCAGAGGATAAGACAGCGCTGATTGATGCTTTCTATCAGAACCTGGAATTCGGTACTGGCGGTCTGCGTGGCATCATGGGTGCTGGTACCAACCGCATGAACAAGTACATCGTAGGTATGGCCACTCAGGGCTTTGCCAACTACATCAACAAGGCTTTCCCTGGCATCCAGCCCGCTGTGGTGGTTGGTCACGACTGCCGTAACAACGGTAGAATGTTTGCCGAGACCGTAGCCGACATCTTCTCTGCTAACGGCATTAAGGTATATCTCTTCGAGAGCCTCCGCCCCACCCCTGAGATCAGCTTCGCCATCCGTCAGCTGAAATGTCAAGCTGGTGTAAACGTCACCGCTTCTCACAACCCCCGCGAATATAATGGTTATAAAGCTTACTGGGATGATGGTGCTCAGGTACTGGCTCCACACGATAAGGGTATCATCGACGAGGTGAACAAGGTGACCATCGACCAGGTGAAGTTTGAGGGCAACAAGGACCTCATCGACATCATTGGTGGTGAGATGGACTGGGACTATATTCAGGCTGTCAAGGAGGCTATGGTAGATCAGGACGTCATCCTGCGTCAGAAGGACCTGAACATCGTTTACAGCCCAATGCACGGAACTGGTCGCGTCATCGTGCCTATGGCCCTGCGCTCATGGGGATTCCAGAATATCCACGTAGTGCCCGAGCAGATGGTTATCGACGGTAACTTCCCCACAGTAGTTTCTCCTAACCCCGAGAATGCCGAGGCTATGACGCTGGGTATGAAGCTGGGTACGAAGCTGAATGCCGACCTGGTGATTGCCTCTGACCCCGATGCCGACCGTCTGGCCATCGTTTGCCGCAATCCTAAGGGTGAGTGGGAAATCCTGAATGGTAACCAGACCGCCATGATGTTCTCGTGGTATATCATCGCCAACAAGAAGAAGCTGGGTCAGCTGAAGGGTAACGAGTTCCTGGTGAAGACCATCGTGACTACCGAGGTTATTGCCGAGATTGCCAAGAAGAACGGCGTAGAGCTGAAGGACTGCTACACAGGCTTTAAGTGGATTGCCAATGAGATTCGCGTCAACGAAGGCAAGAAGAAGTACATTGGCGGCGGCGAAGAGAGCTTCGGATTCCTGCCATTCGATAAGGTTAGGGATAAGGACTCCCCCGCTTCTATCTGTCTGATTTGTGAGATTGCTTCATGGGCTCGCGACAACGGCATGACTCTGTACGACCTGCTGATGAACATCTACAAGGAGTACGGATTCTCTAAGGAGGTGACCATCAACGTGGTTCGTCCTGGTAAGACTGGTGCCGATGAGATTAAGCAGATGATGACCGACTTCCGCAACAATCCTCCTCAGACTCTGGGTGGCTCAAAGGTTGTTCTGGTGAAAGACTATAAGACCCTCGAGGCTAAGGATGCCCAAGGTAATGTCACCAAGCTCGACATGCCCGACACCTCTAATGTACTGCAGTGGTTCTGCGAGGACGGCACGAAGGTTTCTGTTCGTCCTTCAGGTACTGAGCCAAAGATTAAGTTCTACACTGAGGTTAAGGACGCAAGCTTCTCTGGTGCAGCTGATTATGACCGATGCAGCAAGGATGGAGAGGCCAAGATTGAACTGCTGAAGAAGGACCTTAAGCTGTAGAATGTAATAATAAAATTATTGAAGCAGGGCGAGCCAAACGGTTCGCCCGCTTTTATATCTTTTATGATATAATTTAACAGATAATGGCGCTATTCTCAGAAAATCTTTGTACCTTTGCACCCAAAATGAGAAATATGAAGCCAATTAAAGCAAAATACTATCTGATTCCCGCGTTTATCTGCTTTGCGGCAGTAGCGGCTATAGTGTATTATTATTTCTTCGTGGCTTTCTCGGCACAGCAGCAAACCACCTATGTCTATATCGATAGCGACGATACCGCCGACTCGGTATATGCCAAGTTGGAGCCTGTGGCCAAAGGCAGCGCGCTGACAGGACTGCGCACACTGGCTCGCCACTACGACTACGACGAGAATATTCGTACAGGACGCTACGCCATTGAGCCCGAACAGAACACCATCCACGTGTTCCGCATGCTGAAGAACGGCAGACAGAAGCCCATGATGCTCACCATTCCTGAGTGTCGCACCATGGAGCAGATGGCAGCCCGTCTCTCTACTAAAATCATGATTGACAGCACTGAGATTATCAGGGCGCTGAGCAACAACGAGACCTGCCAGAAGCTAGGTTACGACACCTGCACCATCGCCTGTGCTTTTGTGCCCAACACCTACGAGGTATATTGGGATATCAGCATTGATAAGCTGTTGCTGCGCATGGTGACCGAGCACGACAAGTTCTGGAACACAGAGCGCAAGCAGAAGGCACGCGCCATAGGTCTGGAGCCTAACGAGGTAAGCACGCTGGCCAGCATCATTGACGAGGAGACGGCTAACAACGACGAGAAGCCCATGATAGCAGGCATGTATCTGAACCGACTGAAGAGTGGCATGCCCCTGCAGGCCGACCCAACAGTAAAATTCGCCCTGAAGGATTTCTCGCTCAAGCGCATCTATCATAACCACCTACTGGTGGAAAGTCCCTACAACACCTACAAGAACATTGGTCTGCCACCAGGTCCCATCAAGGTGGCATCTATCAAGGGCATCGATGCTGTGCTGAACCGCGTGAACCATCATTACTTATATATGTGCGCCAAAGAGGACTTCTCTGGTACTCATAACTTCGCCGTTACCTATCAGGACCACCTGAAGAATGCAGCACGTTATGCCAAGGCGCTCAACGAGAGAGACATCAAGTAAAAAAACAATAAGGTAATATATAAACAATGGAAGAGAAAATACTGAATGAAGGCACGGAAGAGAAGAAGTCCGTGAGTTTTGTGGAACAGATGGTGAAGGACGACCTGGCAGCAGGTAAGAACGGAGGAAGAATGCAGACACGATTCCCACCAGAGCCTAACGGTTACCTGCATATTGGTCACGCCAAGGCCATCGCCATCGACTTCGGACTGGCTAAGAAATATGGCGGCGAGTGCAACCTGCGCTTCGACGACACCAACCCCGTGAAGGAAGATACCGAATATATCGAGAGCATAGAGAACGACATCAAATGGCTGGGATTTGATTGGGCTCACGTCTACTACGCCAGCGACTATTTCCAGGAGCTCTGGGACTTTGCCGTATGGCTCATCAAGCAGGGCCGCGCCTATGTGGACGAGCAGAGCGCCGAGGTCATAGCCCAGCAGAAGGGCACCACCACCTCGCCAGGTACCAACAGTCCCTATCGCGACCGTCCCATTGAGGAGAACCTCAAGCTGTTTGAGTTTATGAATAGCGGTAAGTGCGAGCCCGGCACCTTGGTGCTGCGTGCCAAGATCGACATGGCCCACCCCAACATGCTGTTCCGCGACCCACTCATCTATCGCGTGCTCAACATCCCGCATGTCAAGACTGGCTCTAAGTGGAACGCCTATCCCATGTACGACTTCACCCACGGCCAGTGCGACTTCCTCGAGGGTGTCACACACTCGTGGTGTACGCTGGAATTTGTGGAGCACCGTCCCCTCTACGACCTCTTCGTAGGTTGGATGAAAGAATGGATGAAATCCCTAGAATCTCTAGAGAATCTAGGATATTTAGGTAATCTAGACAAGAACGCCCTCGACGCCTTCGAGGGTCCTCGTCAGACCGAGTTCAACAAGCTCAACTTGAACTATATCCTCCTCTCCAAGCGCAACCTGCGCATGCTGGTCAGCGAGGGACTTGTCAACGGATGGGACGACCCCCGCATGCCGACCATTTGCGGTTTCCGTCGTCGTGGCTACTCGCCCGAAGGCATCAAGAACTTCATGGAGAAGATTGGCTACACCAAGATTGATGCCCTTAACGATATGGCTCTCTTTGAGAGTGCCCTGCGCGACGACCTGAACACTCGCGCCCTCCGCGTCTCTGCCGTGCTCGACCCTGTTAAGGTTGTCATCACCAACTATCCAGAGGGACAGACCGAGCAGCTCACAGCCATCAACAACCCCGAAAACGAGGCTGACGGCACACACGAGGTGGAGTTCAGTCGCGAACTGTGGATTGAGCGCGACGACTTCATGGAGGTGGCCGAGAAGAAGTTTATGCGACTGGCTCCTGGCAAGGAGGTTCGTCTGAAGAACGCCTATATCATCAAGTGCGACGAAGAGCACCCCTGCGACAAGGATGCCGAGGGCCGCGTCACCACGATTTATTGTACCTACGACCCTGAGACTCGTAGCGGACTGCCTGGTGCCAACCGTAAGATCAAGGGTAAGACCCTGCATTGGGTCAGCTGCCACAACGCCGTCAAGGCCGAGGTACGACTCTACGAGCGTCTGTGGAAATATGAGAACCCACGCGACGAGCTGAAACGACTGGAGGAAGAGGAAGGTATCAAGGGAGCCGACGCCCTGCGCCAGATGATGAACCCTGACAACTTGCATATCCTCACCGACTGCTACATTGAGCCCTTTGCCGCCCAGCAGAAAGCCCTCAGCTATCTGCAGTTCCAGCGCATAGGATACTTCAACGTAGATCCCGACTCTACCACCGAGCATCCCGTATTCAATAAGACCGTAGGACTGAAGAGTTGAAAAATGAAAAAAACTGACGACGAATATTTCGACAGCAAGGAGTTCCAGGATTTGCTGGAAGCCTACGAGCACTCCGTAAATGCAGGCGAGCCTGTGTTTATGGATGCTGAAGAGTTGTCGGATATCGCCGACTACTATCAGTTTATAGGTCAGGCCGACGAGGCCGAGGAAGCCATCAACCTGGCACTCAGCCTCGCACCTGGAGCTATTGCTCCCCTCACCTACCGCATCCATCAGGCCCTGTATGAAGGTGACGTTGACAAGGCGCGTGAATACTATGACCAGATCATAGAGACAGACGATCCGGACTATATATACGACCGCGCCGAGATTCTCATTGCAGAGGGACGCATAGACGATGCCGACAACTATCTGCGTGAACAGTTCAAGCAGGTACCGCCCGACGAGTATCAGAACTATGTGATGGACGTTGCCAACATCTATACCGACAACGGACAGCCGCAGAAGGCCATGGAATGGATGGCGAGAGTCAGACACCAGCAGTCGCTTGACTTCAAAGAACTGATGGGCCGCGCCCTCTTCGGAATGGGGAAATATAAGGATAGCGAGCGTATCTTCAACGAGCTGGTTGACAACGACCCCTTCTCTATTCGTTACTGGAATGCGCTAGCCTCGGCACAGTTTATGAGCGAGGACTACCAGCAAGCCATACAGAGCAGCGAATATGCCATCGCCATCAATCCCAAAGACCCTGACGGGCTGATAGCTAAAGCTAACGGGCTGTTTCGCCTGAACAACTATGAAGAGGCGATGAAGTATTTCCGTCGCTATTCAGAGCAGGTACCCGACGACGAGTTTCCACTACTCTATGAAGGCATCTGTCTGCTCAACACCAACAGGCCGAAGGAGGCCATCGACATCCTGAAGAAAGCCGTCGATACGGCTCCTGCCGACTCGCCATCACTCACCGACATCTATCAGGAGTTGGCATTTGCCTATAGCGAAAACGGCCAGTGCGACGAAGCCATTCGTGTGCTCAACAAAACAAAAGATATAGACTGCGACCATGTGCAGATGGAGATTGTGAAAGGCCATGTCATGCTGACAGCAGGCAAGACCGCAGAGGCAGAGGCCTATTTCCGTACCGCCATCAGCCAAAGTGACGACGAATGCGATACATGGCTGCACATCATCCTTTCTTTTTACGACAACCACTACGTAGAGGCGGCTTACACGCTCTTTAAGAAATACTTCACCTATTGCGAGAAAGTCAAGGAACATCAGGATGACGAAGCGCCGCGGGGGTATGCCTATATGGCACTGTGCTGCTATGAGCTGAAGTATTACGGCGAGTTTCTCGACTACCTGAAGAAAGCCTGCGAAGTGAACCCCGAAGAGTGTCATCAGGCGCTGGCACATTTATTTCCCCAGGACCTGGAACCTGAGGGATATTATGAGTATATCAAGAAAAAGATTAATCGTTAAGATATAATGAATTGGATTTCAGCACTTTTAGGAAACCTGAACTACGGTACTATTCTGCTGCTCATGCTGTTGGAGAGCACCGTAATACCTGTACCCTCTGAGCTGGTGGTGGCTCCTGCCGCCTTTCATGCACATAGCGGCGAACTGAACGTCTTTCTCGTGGTGCTCTTTGCTACCATCGGTGCCGACCTGGGAGCATCCATCAATTATTTCGTGGCACTCTATGTGGGGCGTCCCGTCATCTATAAGTTCGCCAATAGCAAATGGGGCAAGATGTGTCTGCTCAACCAGAAGAAGGTGGAGAAGAGCGAGCAGTACTTTGACAATCACGGCGTGGTGGCCACACTCACCGGACGACTCATTCCAGGCATTCGCCACCTCATCAGCATTCCCGCAGGACTGGCTCGCATGACATACTGGAAGTTCCTGCTCTACACCACCATCGGCGCAGGCCTCTGGCATGCCATCCTCGCCGCCATGGGTTGGTATCTCGCCACCATCGTGCCCGAAGACCAGCTGGAAGATACCATCAAGGAATACAACCACTATATCGTGATTGTCATCCTCGCACTCGTGGCTCTCGCCATCCTCTATTTCGTCATTAAGCACGTAGTTAAGAACAAGAACGCTTAACCGACATAAGTCACGACATACACACCTATTTATAATATTTTCCGGGATTTGCTTGTCCATCTCGGAAAATTTGCGTAATTTTGCCGATTATTGAATAAAACGAGATTAATTATGCCAAAAATCAACAATCATCTGGTCATTATGGCTGGAGGCGTAGGCAGTCGCTTCTGGCCTATGAGCACTGCAGAGTGCCCTAAGCAGTTCATAGATGTGCTGGGAACGGGTAAGACCCTCCTGCAGCTCACCGTGGAGCGTTTTGGTTCGTTGGTAGCCCCCGAGCATATATGGGTGGTCACCAACGAGAAGTATGCCGACATCGTAGCAGAGCAGTTGCCCAAAATGCCTCGGGGAAATATCCTCTGCGAGCCTTGCCGCCGAAACACCGCTCCTTGCATCGCCTATGTATCGTGGCGCATCAAGGCGCAAGACCCGAAGGCCAACATCGTCGTGACACCCAGCGACCATATTGTGATGAACGTGCCTGAGTTCCAACGTGTCATCAAAGACTGTATGGACTTCACTGCCGACAGCGATGCCATCGTCACGCTGGGCATGAAGCCCTCGCGTCCTGAGACAGGCTACGGCTATATCCAGGCCGACCTCTCTGCATCGTCGCTGCGCAATAAGAGCATCTATCGTGTGGACTCCTTCCGTGAGAAGCCCGACCTGAAGACCGCCCAGCAGTATATCAAGAAGAACTATTACTTCTGGAATGCCGGCATCTTCATCTGGAACGTCAACACCATCGTCAACGCCTTCCGCGTCTATCAGCCCAAGATGAACAAGATCTTCGAGCAGATGCTGCCCATCTACGGCACACCGCAGGAGCAGGAGATGATCAACGAGAAATTCCCGCAGTGTGAGAATATCTCTGTTGACTACGCTATCATGGAGAAGGCAGAAGAGATATTCGTATGTCCAGCCGACTTCGGATGGAGCGACCTGGGCACCTGGGGCTCGCTGCTCACACAGTCGAAGCGCGACATCTACGGCAATGCCTGCATCGGCAACGATATCAATCTGTTCGAAACCCACAACTGCATGATTCACACGACTCAGGAGAAGAAGGTGGTCATCCAGGGCCTCGACGGCTATATCGTAGCAGAGAACAACGACACCCTACTTATATGTAAACTGTCCGAGGAACAGCGTATCAAGCAGTTCTCGGGCGAAAACTGATTTTTGGCATGAATAATAAAATAGCTCTCATCACTGGCATCACAGGTCAAGATGGTTCCTATCTGGCTGAGTTCCTCTTAGAGAAAGGTTACGACGTTCACGGCACCATCCGCCGAAGTAGTGTGGACTTCCGCGAGCGCATCGCACATCTTGAAGGAAAGCCTCATTTCCATCTGCACTATGCCGACCTGGGCGACTCGATGAGCGTGCTGGGCGTCATCGGCAAGGTGCAGCCCACAGAGATTTATAACCTCGCTGCACAGAGTCATGTGCAGGTCAGCTTCGACTCTCCGGAATATACGGCCGACGTCGATGCTGTAGGTGTATTGCGCATCCTCGAGGCAGTACGACAGTTAGGACTCAAGGATACCTGTCGCATCTATCAGGCCAGCACCTCCGAGCTCTATGGCAAAGTTGAAGAGGTACCCCAAAACGAGGAGACACCCTTCCACCCCTACTCACCCTATGCCGTGGCCAAGCAGTATGGCTTCTGGATTGTGAAGGAGTATCGTGAGGCTTACGATATGTACTGCTGTTCAGGCATCCTGTTCAACCACGAGAGTGAGCGTCGTGGAGAGACCTTCGTCACCCGTAAGATCACCCTCGCCGCAGCACGCATCTCGCAGGGTCTTCAGGACTGCCTCTATCTCGGTAATCTTGACAGCCTGCGCGACTGGGGCTATGCCAAGGACTATGTGGAGTGCATGTGGCTCATTCTCCAGCAACCTAAGCCCGACGACTTCGTCATCGCCACTGGTGTTCAGCATTCTGTCCGTGAGTTCACCCAGCTCGCCTTCCGTCATGCCGGCATCGAACTCAAGTTCGAAGGCGAAGGCATCAACGAGAAGGGCATTGTTGTCAGTGGTCCAGATGCTCTGATTGGCAATACCGTTGTTGCAGTCAGCGAAGATTTCTATCGTCCTACCGACGTCGTCAACCTCTGGGGCGACCCCACCAAGGCTAAGTCCAAGCTCGGCTGGAACCCCTCCAAGACCTCTTTCGAGCAACTGGTAAAGATCATGGTCGACTCCGACATCGCCAAAGTCGCCGCCGAAGGTGCCGCCGCCAAAGTCCGCACCAACCTCGCTGAATACCTCGAAAAGGGCATCGTGAAGTAATTGATAATTGAAAATTGACAATTGAGAATTGTGTTAGATAAAAACGCGAAAATATATGTAGCGGGGCATCACGGACTAGTGGGCTCCGCTATTTGGAATAACCTGCTGCGGCGGGGGTATAACAACCTTGTAGGGCGTAGTCATAAGGAACTGGACTTGACCGACCAGGTCGCAGTCAAGAATTTCTTCGATGAAGAGCAGCCTGATGCTGTGGTGTTGGCTGCTGCCTTTGTCGGCGGCATCATGGCCAATATGCTCTATCGTGCCGACTTCATCATGATGAACATGAAAATCCAGTGCAATGTCATCAGCGAAGCCTACGCCCATGGCGTCAAGAAGTTGCTGTTCTTGGGTAGTACTTGTATTTATCCCAAGAATGCACCTCAACCCATGAAGGAAGACTGCCTGTTGACCTCGCCCTTGGAATATACCAATGAGGAATACGCCATTGCGAAGATTGCCGGCCTAAAGATGTGCGAGAGCTATAACCTGCAGTATGGCACCAACTATATCGCCGTGATGCCAACTAATCTCTATGGTCCCAACGATAACTTCCATCTGGAAAACAGCCATGTCATGCCCGCCATGATGCGCAAGGTCTACCTTGCCAAACTCATTCATGATGGCGCCTGGGACAAGATAGCTATCGACCTGAACAAGCGTCCTGTTGAAGGCGTCACTGGCGATGCATCTAAGGAAGACATCCTGAAAGTTTTAGCAAAATATGGAATAGAGAATAACAAGGTGACACTCTGGGGTACAGGTACTCCATTACGTGAATTCTTGTGGTCGGAAGATATGGCCGATGCCTCAGTCCATGTACTCCTGAATGTCAATTTCAGCGACATTATTGGTATCGAGAAATACTCGAGTGTACATTATGGTGCCACCACCGATGGTGCTGTGGATCGCAATCATAGTGCAGGCCGTGGTGGTTATATCCCCAGCCTTGGTGAGATCCGCAACTGCCACATCAATGTGGGCACAGGCAAGGAACTCACCATCCGTGAACTCTCAGAATTGGTGGTCAAGGCCGTAGGCTTTGAGGGCACCGTTGAGTTCGACGCCTCAAAACCCGATGGCACCATGCGTAAACTCATCGATGTATCCAAGCTCCACTCCCTTGGCTGGATGCATAAGGTAGAAATCGAAGATGGCGTTCAGAAGCTCTTCGAATGGTATCAGGATAGCCTGCAATAAGATAATAAAGATAGGCGTTGCCCTTTCTCACCCTTCGCGCTGGAATGTGAGGAAGACCACATTCTGATTGTACATGAACTTGTACTGAATATTGGACAGCATATTGACTAGGGCAAGACCTAATCCGTCACCATCTTCATTGATGGTGGCGTTTTTTATCACAGGGTTGAAGGGCTTGCCATCGTCCTTGATCAGTACGGAGACAACATCGTCGCGACAGACGATATGCACGTCGAAGAGATGCTTGTCGGCATCTTTGTTGACGGCATAGGTAACGATATTATACATGAGCTCCTCACAGCAGAGATTGATCTGTAACGAGGTGGCTGGGTCAACATCGCAGGTCTCGAGGAAGGTGCTGATGGTCTCGAGGGCACGCTGCACATCCTCTGTCTGATACTTGACGGAGAAATTCAACGACTGGGCATCGGCAGCCTGTGGTATGAGGGTCATCACCTCGGCATCAGGGTTCTTGTGGTGGATGAACAGGGTGATAACCCAATAGACGGCCAGCAGGAACAGACTGGACACGGGGAAGCCCCACCACAGCCACTCGGGCTTGAGCCAGGCCAACAGCCCCACAAACAGCACCATAAAGGCCATCTGAACAATGCTCAACACCACGCTGAGCGACCAATAGCCCAGCACCTGATAAAGGATGCGATAGACCACCGCAACGGCGTAAGGGATGAGCAGCAGGGCATAGATGCGCAAGGCGCTGTGGAGCATACCATCTGACGGGACGCTCTCGCTGGAGAAGAGCCACCCAATACTCTCGGGGGTGATGATGACAAACAGGGTGACGGCCAGCAGGCTGAGGCAGATGTACTTCATCACCTTGTTGGTGAGCAGACGCAGACCCACGATATCTTTCTCGCCTATCAACAGGCCGCCAATGGAATAGATGGAGGTGGCCACTCCGGCCAACACCATCTGAAGGATGAGGAACAGCTGGAAACAGACGGCCCACACAAAGACGCCATCGGCACCAAGACTGCCCAGGATGATGCTGTTGACGGCATAGGTGCAGAGGCCCAGCAGCAGGGTGTTGATGCCCATGGGGAAGCCTGTCTTGGCGCCTTTCAGGATATAACGGTGACACTGTTTGTAATCAAACTGCCAATGATAGGAGTTGTTGGCACTACGGAAATGACGAACGCAATACAGCAGGGCCACAACACACCCAATGATGGAGGCCCAGGCAGAACCCTCGATACCTGTCTTGAGCACTGCCACGAAAAGGATGTCGAGCACCAGGTTGACAACGCTGCTGATGAACACAGCCTTCATCACCATCTGAGGATTGCCGTCAGTCTTGATGAAGTTGGTGAGGGTCATGAAGAGAATGGAAAGCGTGATGCCTATGAGCATGATACGCAGATAGCGCAGCGACAAGTCATAGACAACAGGCGTGTCGTTGGTGATGAAGCTGGCCACCTGGGGACTGAAGATCAGCAGCAGCACAGAGAAGAGCACACCAACAGACACAAGACCTATCAGCGTGGAGGTAAACACGCTGTTGGTGGTATTAACATCGCGCTCACCCAGCGACTTGGCCACCAGGACGGTGCCGCCCATGCCGAAGAGCATCATCAGGAAATGGAAGGTCATGACGACAGGCACCGTGAGGTTGATGGCAGAGATAGCCTCAGGACCAATGAACTGGCTGACCACGATGGCATCGGTGGTCATGGCTATCTGCGATGCCAACGATGCCAGAATGGAGGCCCACATGAACTTATGGAGGGCCTTGGCTATGAGGTAGTCTTTCTTCTGCTGCTCGTCTTTACCGCCCATATTTTCCTATTAGAGCTTGAACGATATGGTTCCCATGACAATACGTCCCGGATAGCGGTAAGGCAGATAGGAGGTGCCGCCAATCTCGTAATGGGTGTTGAACACATTGTCGCAGTCGAGCGAGAACTGCATAAAGTCGCTATAGTGGTACTTCAGGCGCAGGTCGAACAGACAGAGACCATCGAAATAGACGTCCTCGCTGTCCTTTATACGTGAATTGGCCTTGTTCAGCGTACGAGAGGTATAGCGTGCATTGCCACCCAGCCACAGCTGATGGTTGGCCTTGTTGAGCACACGATACTCGCCAGTGAGGTTGGCTATGCACCAGGGCACGCTATAGATATGGTGGTCGCTATAGTAATACTGCTCGGCACTGAGGGCGCGCTGCATGGTGGTGCTGAAACGCGAGTGGAACGAGGCTGAGTTATAGTTGAGCTCGACCTCGGCACCAGCAAGTTTCAAAGTACCAGCGTTGATATATTTTGCTACACCCATTTCGGTGCTGGGGTTATTACAGATCAAATCGGTCAGGTGGTTATAGAACAAGTTGACGTCGTAGTTGAAGTGATCGGTGATATTACCCAGGAAGTCGAGCTGGATGGCATTCATATATTCCGGCATCAAGTTTTCACTACCTCTGTAGGGATTAGTGGTATTCTGTCGGAAAAAGTATGGTGCATCAACAAATGAGCGTGAATAGGAGGCCTTGACACTGAACTTCTTCGAGGGGAGATAGACAAAGGCGACACGAGGCGAGTAGGCCTCGACAGTCATATCGTTGCTACGGAACTTCTTATCATAGCGCAGACCTGCATTTAAAATAAGGTTGTCAGAAAAATAGTGTTTACACTGAACGAATGCAGAGAAGCTCGTCTCTTGTCCATTATTAATTGGATTCTTAGACTCCCTTATCACAGTAGTAAAACGATCATAGTCTTCACCTATGAGAGCCTCATTGTCATAAAGTGTAAAGTATTCATAATGAATGCCTGCCAGCAAGTTTCCTTTCATAGCGCCAACTTTGTATGAAGCATCGCCCTTTAATACGCCACCAACCGTGTATTCTTCCCAATTACCGTCCTGATAAAGGTGATGGAATGTCTTGTTAATGAGATTGCCCTGGTCGTCGCGTTTAGGAGTGTAATCATCGGCAATGATGACATTAATTGTTGAATCAGAAACGACGGCATAGTCATAAAATCGGTATTTGTCGCCATAGACAGATGCATTTAAATTGAAGGAGCCAAAATTCTTGGAATAACCCAAATCAATGTGTGTCTCATCTATAGCGTATCCGATAGAGTTGCCCTGGAAGTGACGATAATTATCATAGTCATATACCTCGCCGAACCAGGAATACTGAGGTACCTGCTTGCCATATTTTTGGGAGAACATTAAGGTAAAATCACTAACGGTTAAATTCATACCAATGTCATAGGATGGTTTTCCTTCATAACGGCCTACGTAGGCATAGCCATCATGAGGCGTTTGTGAATAGCCAGTACCTGCGGGGATATTCAGTTTCTCACCCTGTGAGGTGTAGATTGAAGCCCATGCCAAAACGTCAACACCCATCAAAGAGGTTCCTGCAGTAAGGTCGGCTCGATGGGTGCCAAACGAACCATAACCGTATTTTCCCTTGACGCCATTGATCTCGCTGCCTTTTCTGGTGATGATATTGACCACAGCCGTCAAAGCCACGTTACCATACAGCGAAGAGGCAGGGCCTCGCAGCACCTCGATATGGTCAATCTTCTCAGTACTGATGGCGTAGTCGAGCTTGCCGTTGTTAGTGGAACGGGCATTCAGTCGGTGGCCGTTCTCCATGACGAGAATCTTCTCCTGACCAGAGGTATAGACGCCATGCATGGCATAGTTACAAAAAGAATAGCTGCACACATCGCTCATGCCAGGCACATAGGCTGCCAATATCTGTCCAATACTTCTGTTATTACTCAGCATGTCAATCATCTCGCGGGTGATGATGGTGACAGGCACAGGGGCCTCCTCGATCAACTCTTCCTGACCAGATGCCGTCTTAATGGTGGTGCCTCGGCCTTCGCGCAAGCGGTTGATCATATCGACAAAGCGCACAGGGTCTTCCAGCGAGCCGAAGAAATACTTGTTCTCCTGCAGCAGCAAGCTGGCATAATGCTCTGACTCCTCCGTCTGGTCGAGCGCCAGACAGCAAAGCGACATGAGGCGATAGGCTTTCTGCTTATCGGTACCATGGAAACTGCTCTCATTGTTTTTTAACAAGACGAGTGCAGAATCAAGCCGTCCAATATTATATGCATTCTCCGCTTGGGTATAGACATCTTGTGCCGTTGCCAATACCACCTCAAGCATCAGTGCGATAACTGCAATGTATCTTTTCATCATGACAGACAGTTTTTTATATTTTTTCTAAGTATAAGTTCGCGTATTGTGGTTC
The DNA here is from genome assembly GCF_946407605.1 of uncultured Prevotella sp. Lineage (GTDB taxonomy): Bacteria > Bacteroidota > Bacteroidia > Bacteroidales > Bacteroidaceae > Prevotella. The sequence goes on along the minus strand of NZ_CAMJOS010000007.1, from coordinate 87,105 downwards.
AAGCATTGTAAAATTATTTGCTGCGATAGTAACAACTTCGATTTGAGGCTGCAATTCATGCCAACGCTGCATATTGATTGAATCGCGACGGGCAAAACCTTCTTCATCAATTGTTAGCAGATTGACTGCCAGGAAAGGCTCTGGAGCTCTAAAAATAACCACATCGCCCTTGAATGACGGCATTGGGACATTATCAAGCGTTTTAGTGACTCTTTCGTGCTGGACCAGCCATTCATTGAATTTCTCTTGACGTTCGGGAGACATTTGATTAACAACAGCTTTTGGAGGCAACATCTGATGTACTTCTTCGTCAGTACGGAGAAGCGTATTCAGAACAACAATTTTTGGTGATTGCCCCGTCTCTGCCTGCCACTTAGCAGCACAACGGTAGGCCAGCTCACCACCAACGCAGTGACCTGTAAAAGCATGAACATGTGCATCAAACGGCAACACCTCATGGAGTAGCTTTACGTATCTTGCAATGATTTCAGACTTTAATTGATAATTAAACATCTCATCATAGTAATCGTCAAGAGAAGCAAAAATGAATACAGAGAATCTCGAGCACAATGCATCAAAATAAGTTTGCACCTGGTGAGGCGAGAAACCCTGAACAGCAACCACGATGGGTTTATTGGGATCGTATTTGTTCAGCCAATGCCCAAAAGACAACCCACGATTAACGATACTACGAATAGTCTTATAATTGAGGATATCGTTGACTTTCAGTCTTATGCCTTTCTTGTCTGCCATAGATGACAATTTGATGGCATCAAGAGAAGAAAGACCAAGTAGCGTCAGGTCGTTAGTTACACCAATATTGTTGATTCTCAACAGTGTTTTTGTCAAGTCGAGAAGAATTTTTTCTTTCTGGTTTGATGGTTCTACGAGAGTTCCAGTATTATCAAGTAGACTACTAACAGATTCATTCAGTTGTCGACGGTCTATTTTACCATTGGGCGTCTTAGGCATTTGATCTATTCTAATCAATTGGCTAGGTACCATATAACTGGGCAACTGTTCCATCAGCGTTTTCTGAATGTCAGGCAACTCTTTATTACTTTCAGATGTATAAAAAGCAACAAGAAACTCGACATTTTCCTGTTTATGTACAACAACAGCTGTGGAAATCACTCCAGGACAGAGACTGATCTTGTTTTCTATCTCCTCAGGCTCTATCCTATAACCATGTAGTTTAACTTGATTATCAATGCGGCCTATGTATTCCAGCAAACCGTCCTCGTTCCAACGGACCAAATCACCAGTGCGATACATTTTCTGGTCACTTAGGAAAGAACAGTCAACGAAGCGTTCCTTTGTCAGTTCTTCCTGTTTCCAATATCCGCGGGACATCTGCCGACCAATGAGACAAAGTTCACCAACAGTTCCTTGAGGAACTAAACGCCCCTCGTGATCAACAACGACAGAGATGCTGTTGGGAACGGGCCTTCCGATAGGAATATTACTATACTTTTCATCCTGATCCAGTATATAATAAGAGGAACAGACAGTAAATTCTGTTGGGCCGTAGCCATTAATGACTTTGGTAGTTCCTGTGGGAATATGTTGCATTTTCGAGCCTCCCAACATCAGATATCTGAGAGAAAGACTGTAATTACTTAGTATCTCTATGCCAAGTTGCGTACTTAAAGTGAGACCCGTTATTTTGTACCTCACGAAATAGTCATTCATTCCTTTTATGTCGTGACGCAAATCAGAAGAGAGAATATGAACTTGCGCACCCTTGACAAGAGGTGGCAACAGATCGTCGAGCGATGCGTCGAAACTAAAACTAGCATGCTGTGCACAACGCTCCTCTTGAGTCAGATGCAGAAGGTCAATACGGAATTGCAAGAATGCACTCAAGTTTTTATGATCAATCATCACTCCCTTAGGCTTTCCTGTCGTTCCTGATGTATAAATCATGTAGGCAAGACCTGATGGCTGCGAGAAATTGACGGGATAATCCGACGACTCATTGAAATCAAAATCATCGATGAGCAACTGCTTTTCTCTTGGGAAATATGGCTCTGTCTGACTTTCCTTCAACATGGTGTCTGTAGTAATTAACAGGTGAGCATCGGAATCTTTCAGCATAAAGGCAAGACGCTCCTTGGGATAATCACTGTCAAGTGGAATGTAGGCGCCACCAGCCTTGAACACAGCGAGCACAGCGATGAGGAACTCTTTGCGTCTGGGAAGCATAATAGCTACAAAGGTATCGGTGTTGACTCCCGCCTTTCTTAGTGCTGTGGCCAACAGGTCAGATCTGCGATCCAGTTCGGCATAGGTGATTCCTGAAACCTCATCAACTACAGCAATGTTATTAGGTGTAAGTTGGGCTTGACGATGGAAAAGATCTACAATTGTCTCTGTTTGGTCGTAATCTAAATGTTCGCCAGTTCCTAATGACAGAATGGCCTGTTGCTCATCATCGGACAGAATAGGAAGTTCGCAGAGACGTTTGCTCTCGGATTTAGAATTGAGGAAGCCTTCAAGAATGGTATCATAACAATGCATCAGTCTTTGGATATATGACTGAGTGTATTCGTTGCTATGGTATTCGGTGCGCAATATTAATTTGTTATTGTTGCATATGATTTCAAAAGCCAAATTCTCTCCAGTGGCATTCTCAATCAAGGGCTGATAGGTGAACCATTCACTATCACTTGATTTCAAGTCGCCTTGGTAAGCGAACAGGATATGGCTGTTGATAGCATTATTCATGGCTTTGATTTCAGCAAAAGAGAAAAGACTATTGCTCATACTACCCATCAGCTGTTGTTTTGCATCATGAAGCAAATCCTTAACAGTCGTTTCCTTATCCCATTTGGTATAGACTGGTAAGGTCTTGACGAGCATGGCCACCGTCCGCTGGGTCTTTAAATCTTGTCGCCCTGAATAGATTGTAGCGAAAAGTGATTCCTGTGCATGTGTGTTGATACCTAACAGATAGCCAAACACGGTGGTTGTCAGCACGTTAGGCGTGGCATTTAAACGATTGCATGCATCCTCCAATTGCTTGTAGTCAACAGTTAGTTCAAGATATTCTTGTCCAAAAGTGATTGGCGAATCCTGCTTCTCTGATATAGGAAGAGATGAAACCTTTATATCTTTGAAATGTTCCTTGTACCACGTTTTAGCAGAAAGGTATGCATCAGTCTTACGTGATGACTCCTCTTCTAAAGCAACTTCATATCCTGAAAAATCTTCCTTTTTGACAGGTAATTGCTCGTAAGCATCCTTTAAGTCTTGAAGGAGAATATTATAAGACATACCATCAAATATGATATGATGGAAGTCCATAAACAAATACTGTGTTTCAGGTGTCTTTAGGATACGCATGCGATAGAGGCGGTCATTGAGCAGGTCGAAAGGACAAATCAGTTTCTGCTCCAACTTTTCGAACTCTTGCTGAGTCAGAGTTTCCACGCTCTGATGGTATGGTTCAGCGTCATTCCGCAATTGTCTTGGATTACCTTGGCTATCAACAAATAATCGGGTCTTGACGAATGGATGGGCCTCAACAACCGTTTCACATGCTTTGGAAAGTCGGTCAATGTCAATTGTCGGCTTTAGTTGAAAAAGCATTCCATTATTATAAGCCACTTCTCCTTGACGCGACATGCACTCCACGTAAATACCTAACTGGGTCTGGCTAAGCGGATAGTCTTTCTGTAGTGCGTAACTGACTTGCTCATAGTGTGCGCAGACATCTGCAATATTCTTCGGCGTGCGATTCTCATATATCATCTGCGAAGAAAGAGCCAGTTCCGGACACAGAGACTGGACTTCCATCACTCTAATACTATCACCGCCAAGTTCAAAGAAATCGTCCTCAATACCAACATGGTCAACTGATAATGTCTTTTCAAAGGCTTCGCAGAGTTGACGCTCAGTATTATTGGTAGGTGCAGCGTATGGAGCCCGTACGTTATCTTCTGTCTTATTGACAGGAGAAACCAGTGACTTACGGTCTGTCTTTCCATTGGGAAGAAGAGGGAAGCTATCCATCTTCACAAAATAAGCAGGAACCATATATGCTGGCAGCTTAGAGCGCAAATACGCACGAATAGTATCTTCCGTAACGTTGTTATTGGCAATAAAATAGGCACACAGGAACTGCCTGTTCTTAGCGGAAAAGCCCTTGACAATTGCGTTTTCCACGCCTTCAACCTGCTTAATGACAGCCTCAACTTCACCTGGTTCTACACGCTGGCCATTGATCTTTACCATCCAGTCCTTACGATTAACATAAATGACATTGCCATCAGGTTGTTGATAAACAATATCACCTGTGTGTAACCATCCACCACTATAGAGTCTCTTAGTTAGTTCTGGTTCTTTGTAATAACCAGTGGTAAATTGTCCTCGAACACATAATTCACCTTCTTCCCCTTGTGCGACAGGCTTGCCCTTCGAATCCAAAATACAATACTCAACATCTTTGTCTGGCTTGCCGATAGGTGTGTTTTCGTATTCTTTATCTACGAGAAATGAAAAAATAGCACCACCAGTCTCTGTCTGCCCATAACGATTATAAATCTTAAAATCAGAAGATGCTATTCTTGAGAGCCTCTCAGATGCTGCAATTACAACTTTTAGATAGGGTGACTTGTTGTGAAAATAGGCGAGAGCATTGGGAGGAATGAAAACAAACTCTATTTGGTGTTTTTTTAGATAAGTTTCAAACAGACGGATATCTTTAATGATTTCTAACGGAATGATGTTGGCTGTACCACCTTTTAGAAGAATTGTATATAGTTGTTTACAAGCAACAAAATACATGGGAGCCGTGATTCCCATGACGGTAATATTCTCCTCGTCGATTATTGACTCATCTGAAGGAGGAATTCTAAAAGATGCGAAGGTGTCTATCACGCCTTTAGGAGTTCCAGTACTACCAGAAGTATAGAAAAGCGCATTGATATCATCCTCGTTAGGAAGAACATAGTCTTCTATTGGTTCTGTCTTCATCATTGCTTGAACAACATCGTCATTAATTAATAATGGCGATTCACAATGATGCATGATATAGTCGATGCGGTCTTGGGGATATTTATCACCCATAGGAACGATAGCATGTCCTGCTAACCAAATGCCAATTTCTGAAGCTACATACTCCATTGATGTCGGCAAGCAGATACCTATAAAGGAGTGAGGGGAATATTGTTTTTGCTGTAAATATGCTGCTACTCTGCAGGCATTCGTGAATAATTCTTTATATGTGGTCTGTCGCTGGCCATTTTGGTCAACGACAGCTACCTTGTCTTCATTCGCCTTGAATGAATCCAAAAGCCTAAGAATAAATTTAGCTTTGTTTGGTTGTAACATGTATTACTTCTTGATAGGTATCTCAAATGTGAAGCTGGTACCTTGTCCGAGCTTGGAATCGAAGGAAAGTTTGCCTCCATGTTTGTTCTCAATAATATCGCGGGTGATGCCCATGCCGAGTCCAGTACCCTGCCCTACAGGTTTGGTGGTGAAGAAATTATCGAAGAGACGCTGCTTCACCTCGTCGCTCATGCCTGTACCATTATCCTTGATGACGATTCTCAGCATATCGCTGGCTGACACCTCAACTTCTATCGTGGGCTGATAGTCGGACTCCTGCTGACTGCGCTGACGGACGGCATAGCAGGCATTGTTCATGATGTTGAGAACAGCACGACTTAGGTCCTGGGGAATGACCATCATCTGGGGGATGCCCTCCTGATAGTTCTCCTTGATGCTGATGTTGAAGCTCTTGTCATTGGCACGCATAGCATGATAGGCCAGCCACACATACTCCTTCACCAGACGGCAGACGTCTGTAGGCAGGTACTCGTTGTCCTTGCCTCGCGACATAAGCAGGATGCCACGGATGATGCTGATAGCTCGCTCGCCGTGTTCCACAATCTTTGCCATATTCTCTTTCAGGTCGGCTACGATATCTTCCACTTCCTCGCGGTCATCGTCAGACAGCTTATCCTCATTGTCCTCAACAATATCTGTCAGGTCGCCCAACAGCTTATCGGACATCTTGCTGAAGTTGATGACAAAGTTCAGCGGGTTTTGAATTTCATGGGCTATGCCTGCACTGAGCAATCCCAGCGATGCCAGTTTCTCCTGTTCCTTCAGTTTCTGTTGCAGGTCTTCCATTTGCTTCTCCATAGTCGTATCAGTTTTGAAGAATTGGTAATGTGATTGTGAATTCTGTATAAACGTCCTTCTCTGACTTCACGCTGATATCGCCGCCGAGGTTCTGAATAATCTCACGGCTCAGATACAGACCTACACCAGCGGCCTCGCCAGTAGGTTTCGTGGTAAAGAAGGGGTCGAAAATCTTGTCTATGATAGTATCCTCGATGCCAATACCATTATCGCAGATGACAATGATGTAATGGTCATCGGAGGTGCTGACGCTGACACTTACCTCTGGGGCATACTGCTCGCGCTGTGCCTTCTTGACGACAGCATAGACGGCATTGCCCAGCATACTCATCATCGTCATGCTCATCTGCTCGGGATTACCTTTGATGTTAATAACATCCATAGGAATATTGAACAGAGTCTTGATGCCATATTTCTTGATATCAGCGTCGAAATAGTTATGAACCATCTCCTCGTCCTGATTTAACACAGGAACAAGATCCATAGCGATGATGCCACCACTACGGTCTTTCAGCATCTCCTCCATAGCCTTCAGCGTGCGAGTGGTGTTGACACCGTGTTGTTCCACCTTCTGCAGGTTCTGGTCAAGCATATCGATGACATCCATCGTATCCTCAAAGGTATCCTGAGTCATGTGCTCTTCCTCGTCCTCGATGTTGGCTTTCAGGTCTTTCAGCAAACCACACGACAGTTTGGAGAAGTTGTTGATATAGTTCATGGGGTTGAGGATGCGGTCGATAAGACCTTGGGTCAGCTTACCTGCCGTAGCCATCTTCTCCTGACGGATGAGCTCTTTCTGAGCCTGGGCCAGTTCGTCGAGTGCTGCCTGTAAGCTCTTTGACTTCTCTTCAATCTCGTCCTTCTGTTTTACCACCTCGGCAGTACGCTCCTGCACGATATTCTCCAGACGAATTTTATCCTTCACCAGCTGTCGCATGCGCCACATGACGATGAGATAGATAATAAAGGCGAATATCAAGGCGTAGAGTAGCACCATGTACCAACGCATGAAGAACGGATAGCGGATTCTGAAGTCAAGCTTCACGGAATCCGTAGTCCTGCCAAAGGCATCAACGGCCTGCACCTCAAAAGTATAGTAGCCATAGGCTATGTTGGTGAAAGTGGTAGAAGTGTTGGTAGACCATACTGACCACGCGCCATTATTGACACGGTGACGATAGCGTGCATCACCAGAAAGGGGCGGATAGTCAAGGGCATAGGAGATGGTGATATTACGCTGGTCACTATCGAAAGTCGACAACTTCTCGGGCTGCGGACCAAAACCTCCCCAGATAACACTGTCGGCATTGAGCACCACAGAACGAATAAACAACTGCGGTGTCGTCGTCATAGAGACATCAGTAAACTGATGTCCTATGGTAATCAGGCCGAACTCACCACCAAACCAAAGGAAGTCCTTTTGGTGAAGCAGGGCCTTGATGACATAATTGGAGAAAGGAGCAAGTTCCTGCTGGTAGGCCTCAACGCGCTTGTTGTCCTTCAGGGCATAGAGATGCCTACCTTCATAGTTGGTCATCCAGGTGTAGCCATACTTGTCGGTGATGGTAAACAGAGGATAGTCGTTGCCCTCGGCAGATGTGATGACGTCAACCATTCCGTCTTTGATAACCATAGAGGCCACAGTCTGACTATCGGATACCAATTTGAAGTTGGACTCGTCCTTGCTCCTGTTCCATACCTGTCCGTAGATATCCTGAATCCACAGGCAGTCGTTATTGTCGAGATGGATATCTGTGGCTTTCTCTACATCGGCAACAAGAGTGCCATCGCCATTTGTATAAAGCATCACTTGGTTCAGCTCACCACAATAGAACCTGTCAGGAGTACCCATCACGGAGATAGCACTCTCGTGAGACAATTGACGCGCAGTGCCGTATTTGGGAATACTATAGACACCCACACCAGTAGCAGCCAACAGACTCTTGCCTGTCTGATACAACTGCGAGCAGCCGTGAGTGACACCTTCCACAGGTTCGAAAAAGTTGCCCATACGACGGAAGACACCATTAGAGGTGCTGACGAAGATGACAGAGTCTAACTGCTCGATGTCAGAAATCTCACCTTTAATACCTTCTGTGAGGCCATAGTGAGCATATTTCGACGGGATGGCCATCGCAAAGAGACCCTTGTTGGTAGCTCCCCAGAGGGTGCCGTGTCCATCGTAGCTGATACTGTTGATGGTATTGCTGCTAAGACCGTTGTCCTCACTATAATGACAGACGACCTTACCTTTATTATCTTCGATGAAGAGTCCGTTACCCTCCATGATGTTGACACGCAGTTCATCGTCCAAGGTAATCTGATGGGTATAGTTGTGGATTTCTTCCAGGTTGCCCGTCTCAACAACGGACTCACCCTTCACCAGATAGCTTTTGCCGTTAGACAGACGGAAGCCCAACTGCCCATTGACCTCACGAAGCTGCCCCACCTCACCACGAATGTTGCCTAAATTGATAGCATGAAGCATCGGCGAACCCTGGTTGTCGGTATCCAGATAGCCCAGGAAGTTATATCCAGCAGCCCAAAGACGGTCCTGCTTGTCACAGTAGAGCGAGGTAACACGCGTGATACCTGGCGTATGGATGATGTGCCAATTGGCTTTGTCGTAATAGAGCAGACCTTCAAAGTTGGCCACATAGACTATACCGTTCTTACCTGCATAGATATCGAAATTGATATTATGCGCCTTGTAGTCCTCTGCCATATATGCTTTCAGCAGAGGAATGCCCTGTGCCCAGTTTGCTGTGGGAATAGCAGACAGCATGGCAATGATGATATGTAGTGTAAACCGTTTCATTTGCCTTTGTTTATAAACGTCTCGAAGGGTATCTGGTTACCAATATAGTACTCCCATTCCTCTTGAGTGAAGTTACGTTTCAGGTTGGCAAGCACCTTGTCTGCCATCAGCTCCACAGAAATGGTGGTATAGTTCAGGTTACCGTTCTGGTCGCCTGTCCATATATGCTCTTTGTCTTTAGAGACGGTGAAGGTGCCTATCCACTGGTTGGTGTTCATCACCGTGATGGGCTCAATCTTATCGTAACTGGTATTCCAGAACTTCACCGTACCATCGTAGCTGGTTGAGAAAAGCAGGTCGTTCTCGAATCTCACTCTTGAAATCCTGGAGCGGTGGCCCACTAGTCGATGCATCTGTCCTGAAGGTTCGAAATAATAGATGGTACCATCACTGGTGCCGAAAGCCTTGTCGCCCTTATCGGTATTAAAGTTACAGGAAGTGACGGGCTGACTGAACGGCAGCTTCTCGGATGTTACCTTACTCAGTTGGAAATCAACGCTATACATACCTCCCTTGACACCAAACAGATAGATATGGGAGGCATCATTACCAGCAATTCTGCACTCGAAGTTCAGCGGCAGGGTCTTTATCACCTTCAGCGTATTGGCGTCAATGAGAAGCATATTTCTCTCTGCCGTCACAATCAACTGATTGTCAACCTTGCTGAATAGTCTGAAGGGATGGCTAACTCCTTCCAAGAAAACCTCCTGTATATCATTACCCTTGACTTTCAACAGATGGCCCGTATAGCTTATAATATAATAGGTGTCATCACGGACAATGATATCACGGAAGTCATACTTACTGTTAGCATAGATAGTACGCGTATGATGACGGCCGTCCTTGAATTCGTTATAGGTTATCTCACCATAGTTTGAGAGGGCAAGGATATTGTTGGTATTAGGAACCTTCAGACTCTGCGTGATGGTGCCTCTACCAACCGACCATTGTACGTTGTTCTCACTGGTCAGCGCAAGCGCCTCATAGATGGCGGGGTTATAGACATCGCCATTATAACGCTTGGTGAAGAGATAGGAGGCATAGGACAGAAGAGCTGCCAACTCGCGGTTGCCTGTGTTCTGCTGGTTGACAGCCTGGGCACCAAGACTTCGTGCCAAGGCTATATAACTCAGCGTGTCAGCCACACTACGAGAGTATTCGGCTTCCTGCTGACGCTGCACAGCCAGCTGACGCTGTGTCTCTGCCACATCAGAAGCCTCCACAGCCTTACGCTCTGACTCTCGGGCTGCCAACTCGGCTTGATGGGCCCTCTGCTGCTCCTGCTCAGCCTGCATTCGCATCTCGTTAGCTACGATGGTCTGCTCCTCAGCTTCCTTGCGCCGCTCATCGCTGATAATCTGCTGTTCACGGGCAATCTCCTCCATCTGTGTGCTGATGTGCTGGACAATCACAGACTGTTTCTCTTTCTGGCCCAATTCGGCCAGCTGCTGTTCCAACGACTCTGTCTTTTCCAACTGCGAATAGTAAAAGCCAAAGCCCGCAAGACATCCTGCCCCAAGAACGACACAGGCAAGTCCCCACAGCAAATTATTCCTAACCTGTTCTTTCAAAACCTATTACTTACGTTTAAAGGATAATATGGTGATATCATCGCTCTGAGGAGCGCCATCGACGAAAGTCTTCACGCTGCTAAGCAGACCGTCAACAGTCTCGTGGCAGGTCTTGCCACTCAACTGGTTCAATGCCTCCTCCAGGCGTGGGTCTCCAAATTCTTCAAAGCTATTGTTGACAGCCTCGTTCACACCGTCGGTATACGTCACCAGCATGTCGCCCTTCTCCATCTGAAGGGAGCCAGCGTTGAAGCTAAGGCCCTCAATGGCACCAATCATACAGTTGGTGCTGGTAGGCAGCGCCTCCACCTGTCCATTGGCATGAATCAGGTAAGGAGAGTTGTGGCCTGCATTACAGTACACCACCTCGCCAATCTTGGTGTTATAGATGGCATAGAACACGGTGACGAACATACAGTTGACCGACTCCTTACAGAGCAGGTCGTTGGAACGGGTAATGGTGTCTTCAGGCGCATTTCCCTGCATGCCGATGGCACGGATGAGGGTACGGCTGACAGCCATGAAGATAGCAGCAGGAACACCCTTGCCGCTAACGTCGGCCATCACGAAGCCTATGCGGTCTTCATCGATACGGAAGAAGTCGTAGAAGTCACCACCCACATCCTTGGCTGGAGTCATCGAGGCAGCCACGTCGAGAATATCATCAAACTCTGGGAATGGCGGGAACACACGAGGCAGGATGGCCTGCTGTATCTCGCCAGCCACAGCGAGGTCGGTCTTCAGCGACTCCAGCTGGGTGTGCTCCTGTTGCGACTGCTTGATGTAGTTAATCTGCTCAATAGCCTTCTCAATGGTAACACTCAGGTCATCGAGGTCGATAGGCTTTGTGGCGAAGTCAAAGGCGCCATTGTTCATAGCCTGTCGGATGTTACCCATATCGCCATAAGCCGATACCATGATGCACTTCAGGGCAGGGTTCTGCATCTCGTTGATTTTCGTCAGCAGGGTCAGTCCGTCCATCTCAGGCATGTTGATATCACTGAGGATGATGTCGATGTCCTTGTGCTGCAACATCATGGTCAGCGCTTCCACACCGTTATGTGCGAAATAGAACTCATACTCTCCCTTACGGATCTTTCTTCTAAAGTATTGTGTCAAGAGCAACTCGAGATCGTTCTCATCATCGACACTAAGAATCTTTGTTGGCATATAAATGTGATTTAGTAGTTATTTCTTGTTATTATGAACAGAGCACCGTCAGACCAGCCATCACGATGCTGACCATTGACATGAGCTTGATAAGGATGTTCAGACTCGGACCACTGGTATCCTTGAAGGGGTCGCCTACGGTGTCGCCTACGATAGTAGCCTTATGGGCAAACGAGCCCTTGCCGCCAAAGTGACCTTCCTCAACCATCTTCTTGGCATTGTCCCAGGCACCTCCGGCATTAGCCATAAAGACAGCTAACGTGAAGCCACATGCCAGTCCGCCCACCAAGAGACCCAGCACACCGGCAATGCCGAGCACACAGCCTACAATAATGGGGATAGCGATGGCAAGCAGCGAGGGAACCACCATCTCGTGCTGGGCAGCACGGGTAGAGATCTCTACGCAAGAGCCATAGTCGGGAGTGCCCGTTCCTTCAAGGATACCCTTGATCTCACGGAACTGACGACGCACCTCTTCCACCATCTTCTGAGCAGCACGACCTACGGCCTCCATGGTGAGTCCGCAGAACAGGAAGGCAGCCATAGCACCAATAAAGGCTCCCACCAGAACGCGGGGGTTCATCAGGTTCACCTGGAAATAGTTCATGAAATCAGGAATGGTGGCATTCATCGCATCAATCTGCTGTCCTGCCAGATTCACGATAAAGTCACCAGAACGGTGCATCGCAATCTTCACCTCTTCTATATAAGAAGCCAGCAGTGCCAGGGCGGTGAGGGCGGCAGAGCCAATGGCAAAGCCCTTACCAGTGGCAGCAGTAGTGTTGCCCAGGGCGTCGAGGGCATCAGTACGATGACGAACCTCCTCACCCAGCTCACTCATCTCGGCATTACCGCCAGCATTGTCGGCAATAGGTCCATAGGCGTCAGTAGCCAGCGTGATGCCCAGCGTAGAAAGCATACCCACGGCAGCGATACCAATGCCATAGAGTCCTTGAGAGAGGGCTGCGGCATTCATATCCATCACAAAGCCGTTGGCACAGAGGTAACTCAGCATGATGGCCACACCAATGGTGACCACAGGGATGCAAGTCGACATCATACCTGTGCCGATACCCTTGATAATCACGGTAGCAGAACCTGTGAGACCAGCCTCAGAGATTTTCTGTGTGGGCTTATAGGAATGCGAGGTATAGTATTCTGTGGCCTGTCCGATGATGACACCAGCAGCCAGACCTGTGATGACTGAGAACGAGAGTCCCAGCCAGTTATCAATCTGCAACAGATAGAGGATGCCAAAGGTGGCGGCTGCGATGAACAAAGCCGACACATTAGTACCCAAGGACAGCGAGCGAAGCAAGTCTTTCATCGTGGCACCTTCCTTGGTGCGGACGAGGTAGATACCCAAGATGCTGAGGAACACACCTACAGCAGCAATCAGCATAGGAGCGATGACGGCCTTGAGCTGCATCTCGCCTGAAGCGGCAAAGGCCACAGCACCCAGGGCAGCTGTCGACAGGATAGAACCGCAATAGCTCTCATAGAGGTCAGCACCCATACCAGCCACGTCGCCTACGTTGTCACCAACATTATCGGCAATGGTAGCAGGGTTGCGGGGGTCGTCCTCAGGGATGTCGGCTTCCACCTTACCTACGATGTCGGCACCTACGTCGGCTGCCTTGGTGTAGATACCACCACCCACACGGGCAAAGAGTGCCTGTGTGGAAGCACCCATACCAAAGGTCAGCATAGTGGTGGTGATGGAGATGAGTCCATCGGGATCGAAAGCATTCAAGACTAGGAACCACACAGCAATATCGAGAAGACCCAGGCCTACGACGGTGAGACCCATCACAGCACCAGAGCGGAAGGCTATCTTCAAGCCACCATCCAGGCTCTGACGGGCCGCATTGGCAGTACGGGCTGAGGCATAGGTGGCCGTCTTCATACCAAAGAAACCAGCCAGTCCACTGAAGAATCCTCCTGTGAGGAAGGCACCTGGCACCCAGGGGTTCTGTACGCCAAAGCCATAGGCCATAATCGAGAAGATAATGGCAAGAACGACAAACACGATGAGCACGACCTTGTACTGCTGCTTCAGGTATGCCATTGCGCCACGACGCACATGCCCTGCAATTTCTCGCATTCTGGGTGTGCCTTCATCGGCTTGCATCATGCTACGGAAGAACAGAAAAGCCATGCTCAGGGCTACGACTGAGGCTACTGGAACGAGCCAAAATTCAAATGGAATGGTCATATTGTTTTTTAAAAAATTAAAAGTTTTGTTTGTTTTCGAGCGCAAATTTACGAAATAATTCTTAAATGATGAACATAAAACCCTATTTTTTTGTAACTTTGCACCATATTAATTATAAAATGAAATGAATTTGCATATTTTTAACCCAGAACACGACATTGCACTGGCATCAAACCTCAGCAATTTCACAGCTCCCCATGCAGGCAGGCAACTGCGTCATGACTTAGGATTCCTGCCAGAGGTGTGGGCCGAGGAAGGTGACTGCATCCTGGTCGATGACGTGGAACTGGCACAATATGAGGGTAAGAAGTTCCTGCAAGCAATAACACGACAACTCGGCAGAAGTGCGAGCCGACCAAGCTACCAGTTTGTGCCGTATAAGCCATCAGCATGCCTTCAGCAGACTACCAGTGTGATGCCTTGGGGCTGGGACAGGGCACTGAAAGCCCGACTGAATAGAATCGGCATTGCTCAAGAACTAATGCCCTCTGACCAGCAACTCGACGATATCCGCAACCTTTCTCATCGACGTACCTCGGCCATGCTGCTGCCACAACTGCAAACAGACGGCACCATTGGCGAAGCCTTTGAATGCACAACGCCTGACGAGGTAGAAGGTCTGCTGAACTGCTATGGACGTGTCATCATGAAAGCCCCGTGGTCGTCAAGCGGAAGAGGCTTGCGCTTCCTCGACGTGCAACATACGCCCCTGCAGATGCAGGCTGGTTGGCTGAAGAACCTGCTGGCAGCACAAGGGTCGGTCATGGTGGAGCCATATTACAACAAGGTAAAGGATTTCGGCATGGAATTCACCTGTACTGCTGAGGGCGAGATTCGCTACGAAGGCCTCTCACTTTTCCATACTGCCAATGGTGCTTACATCGGTAATATATTGGCCACAGAGAACGCTAAACTAGAAACGATAAGTCGTTATATATCAATAGATTTAATTAATGTCATAAAAGAAAAGATTTGCCATCTACTCTCCCCTATCCTCACTGGTCGCTACGAGGGTCCTTTCGGGGTCGACATGATGATTACCGAGGGTGGTCTGCACCCCTGTGTCGAGATTAATCTGCGTCTCACCATGGGTCATGTGGCGTTGTCATTATCACCCCACGATGATGATATTCTGAGGGTGATGCGCATCGAATATTCGGGCAATAAATACCAGATGAAGATACAGAAAATGAAATAATTGCAAATATTCTTGCAGTAAACAGATTTTTTGCTTATCTTTGCGGTCTCGAACTAAAAACTTTTTATAATAATACATTATTAACTATGTCAAACAACAAAGAAAAACTCTTTACCGAGTTTACAGCGCCAACCAAACAGGAATGGTTGGACAAGATTGAAGTGGACCTGAAA
This sequence comes from uncultured Prevotella sp., assembly GCF_946407605.1. Classification (GTDB taxonomy): domain Bacteria; phylum Bacteroidota; class Bacteroidia; order Bacteroidales; family Bacteroidaceae; genus Prevotella. Next base: position 71,807 of record NZ_CAMJOS010000007.1, on the reverse strand, counting down.
GGTGCCGACTTCCAGAAGAAACTCGTGTGGAGAACAAATGAAGGTTTTAACGTACAGCCCTTCTATCGTCGCGAAGACCTGGCTGACATGAAGACACCTGACGCTCTGCCAGGCGAATTCCCGTTCGTTCGTGGCAACAAGAAGGACTCTAACGAGTGGTATGTCCGCCAAAACATCGTGGTAGGCGGCGACCCTGTAGCTGCCAACAAAAAGGCGCTGGACATCCTGATGAAGGGTGTCGACAGCATCGGCTTCAAGCTGGGACACGATGAGGTCAACGCCGAGTATATCGACGCCCTGTTGAAGGACATCTGCCTCGATTGTGTCGAGGTGAGTTATCGTGCCTGTATGCGCCATACCCTCGAACTGGCCGACCTGCTGGTGGCCTATTTCGAAAAGAAGGGCTACGACAAGGAGAAGATTGTCGGTGGTGTAGGCTTCGACCCCATCGAGCGTATGCTGATGAAGGGCAAGGACTCCACGTTCCTGCTGCCCAACATGCCGAAACTCGTGGAGAAGCTGAAAGACTATCCCAACCTGCGTTGTGTTATGGTTCACAGCGACCTGCTGAACAATGCAGGCGCCTATATCGTACAGGAAATGGGTTACGCCCTGGCCTGGGGTAATGAATACCTGCAGCAGCTTACCGATGCTGGTATCGATGCCGATCTTGCTGCCAAGAAGATTAAGTTCTACATGGGCATCTCTGAGAACTACTTCATGGAGATTGCCAAGTTCCGCGCCTGCCGCATGCTGTGGGCACAGATTGTGAAGCAGTACGAGCCCAAGTGCGACTGCGCCTGCAAGATGATCATCAACGCCTCTACGTCTACCTATAATCAAACAGTATTCGACTCTTACGTCAACCTGCTGCGCTCACAGACCGAGGCTATGAGTGCCGCCCTGGGTGGTGTTCACTCCATGGTGGTCACGCCGTTCGATGCGCCCTATGAGAAGCCGACAGACTTCAGCGAGCGTATTGCACGCAACCAGCAGCTGATTATCAAGGAGGAGAGTCACTTCGACCGTATCGTCGACCCAGGTGCTGGTTCTTACTATATCGAGCACCTCACCAACGCGCTGGCACAGGAGGCTTGGAAGTTGTTCCTTAAGATTGAGGACGAGGGCGGATTCCTCGCTGCTGTGAAGGCTGGTACCGTCCAGGCCGACATCAACGCCACCAACGACAAACGTCATGGTGATGCTGCCAAGCGTAAGGAGTTCCTGCTGGGCACCAACCAGTTCCCCAACTTCACCGAGAAGAGCGAGGGTAAGGAGCCAGTATGTTGCGACTGTGTCGCAACCCACGCTGGCGACGCCGACGTCCCCGCCCTCAAGATCAGCCGCATGGCTTCTGACTTCGAGACCCTGCGTCTGACGACGGAGAAGGCCAAGAAGGTGCCTGTGGCCTTCATGCTGACCATTGGTAACCTGGCCATGCGTCAGGCTCGTGCACAGTTCTCGTGCAACTTCCTGGCTTGTGCTGGTTATAAGGTGATTGATAACCTTGGATTCAAGACCGTTGAAGAAGGTGTTGATGCCGCTTTAGAGGCTAAGGCCGATATTGTGGTTATCTGCTCTAGCGACGATGAGTATGCCGAGTATGCTATCCCAGCCTTTAAGTACTTGAATGGTCGTGCGATGTTCGTAGTAGCAGGTGCACCAGCTTGCATGGAAGACCTGAAGGCCGCTGGCATCGAGAACTTTGTTCACGTTAAGTGCAACGTGCTCGAGACTTTGAAAGAATATAATCAGAAACTTGGTATTTAAAGAATAGGAGACTTGAATTATGCGTAAACAGTTTAAAGATATTGATATCTATGCAGGCATCAAGGCTCAGGATGGTGCCAAGTGGATTAAAGATAATGGTATTGAGGCCAACTGGAAGACCCCCGAGCACATCGATGTTCGTCCTGTCTACACGAAAGAAGACCTCGAAGGTATGGAGCACCTCGACTTCACAGCCGGTATCCCTCCCTATTTGCGTGGTCCGTACAGTATGATGTATCCGTTCCGCCCGTGGACTATCCGTCAGTATGCCGGATTCTCTACTGCCGAGGAGTCGAATGCATTCTATCGCCGTAACCTCGCTTCTGGTCAGAAGGGCCTTTCTGTAGCCTTCGACCTGCCGACGCACCGTGGTTACGACCCCGACAACCCCCGTGTGGTGGGCGATGTAGGTAAGGCTGGTGTATCAATCTGTAACGAGGAGAACATGAAGGTGCTCTTCAGCGGTATCCCCTTGAATAAGATGTCGGTTTCTATGACCATGAACGGTGCCGTGCTGCCTATCCTGGCATTCTACATCGTAGCAGGTCTGGAGCAGGGCGCTCAATTAGAAGAAATGGCTGGAACCATCCAGAACGATATCCTGAAGGAGTTCATGGTGCGTAACACCTATATCTATCCCCCTGCATTCTCAATGAAGATTATCGCTGATATCTTCGAGTATACCTCACAGAAGATGCCTAAGTTCAACAGCATCTCTATCTCTGGTTATCACATGCAGGAGGCAGGCGCTACAGCTGATATCGAGCTGGCTTACACTCTCGCTGATGGTATGGACTACCTGCGTACTGGTGTTAATGCTGGTATCGATGTTGATGCTTTCGCTCCACGACTCTCGTTCTTCTGGGCTATCGGTATGAATCACTTCATGGAGATTGCTAAGATGCGTGCTGGTCGACTGCTGTGGGCTAAGATTGTTAAGAGTTTCGGCGCTAAGAATCCTAAGTCTTTGGCTCTGCGTACCCACTCGCAGACTTCTGGTTGGAGTCTTACCGAGCAGGATCCATTCAATAACGTAGGTCGTACCTGTATTGAGGCTATGGCTGCTGTATTGGGTCACACCCAGTCGCTGCACACCAATGCACTTGATGAGGCTATCGCTCTGCCTACCGACTTCTCTGCCCGTATCGCTCGTAACACTCAGATCTACATCCAGAATGAGACTAAGGTGTGCAAGCAGATCGACCCATGGGCTGGTTCGTACTATGTTGAGACACTCACTAACGAGCTGGTTCACAAGGCTTGGGAGCACATTCAGGAGATTGAGAAGCTTGGCGGTATGGCCAAGGCCATCGAGACTGGTCTGCCAAAGATGCGTATCGAGGAGGCTGCAGCCCGCACTCAGGCTCGTATCGACTCAGGCTCACAGACCATCGTTGGTATCAACAAGTATCGCTTGGATCACGAGGATCCTATCGATATCCTCGAGGTCGACAATACCGCTGTACGTAAGCAGCAGGAGGAGTGCTTGAAGGAGGTTCGTGCAGCTCGCGATGAGGCCGCTTGTAAGGAAGCTCTCAAGGCTATCACAGAGTGCGTTCGCGACTTCAAGGAAGGTCGTAAGAGCAAGAACAACCTGCTCGACTTGGCTGTAAAGGCCGCTCAGCTGCGTTGTACTCTTGGTGAGATTTCAGATGCCTGCGAGGAGATCGTAGGTCGTTATAAAGCAGTAATCAGAACAATTTCAGGCGTGTATAGTTCAGAATCTAAGAACGATAAGGACTTTGAGTTGGCATGTAAGCTGACTGATGAGTTCGCTGAGAAGGAAGGTCGCCGTCCTCGTATCTTCATCGCCAAGATGGGACAGGATGGTCACGACCGTGGTGCAAAGGTTGTAGCAACGGGTTATGCTGACTGCGGTTTCGACGTAGATATGGGACCGCTGTTCCAGACTCCAGCCGAGGCTGCTCGCGAGGCTGTTGAGAACGATGTTCACATCGTAGGTGCTTCTTCTCTGGCTGCTGGTCACAAGACGCTTATTCCACAGCTCATCGAGGAACTGAAGAAGCTGGGACGTCCCGACATCATGGTCACCGCTGGTGGCGTGATTCCCGCCCAGGACTACGACTTCCTCTATAAGGCTGGTGTGGCTTGCATCTTCGGCCCTGGTACCCGCATCCCCTACTCTGCTATCGAGATGATGAAGATTCTGCTCGACAAAGAGTAATCACAAGCAATAATCAAAGAGAGGGTGTGTCATTCATTTGGCGCACCCTCTTTTTAAAGACCTATAATACCTTTCTTGCTATCCAGGTACAGGCGAGGGCATGATGGTGATACTCCAGGTTATTGCCACAGACAGCAGCTATGGTATAAAGTGGAAGTTATGCAATTAGGTAACAGCGACTTTCCAATTAATTTGCAGCCTTATTTAACAAACAATTTGAAGACAACGCCTACGACCAACATTCGGCCAGGAGAGTACAATGCATATCTGCGATTAGTAGAGTCGATGCGACGATCAACCTTATTAAAGATATTGTCGATGCCGATGCTGGGCTTGAACGATGCCCATTTCAGGCAGTTGAAACTGTGGGTGGTGTTCAGGTTCCAGATGCCATAACCCGGGGCATCCTCGTAGTCGGGATAGTAGGTCTTGGACTGCAGGCGTCCATTCAGGTTGACGTTCAGTCCGTAGTTCCTCCATGCGTGGTGGTAGTTCACGACTATGGTGGCAGCATGGCGTATGCTGCGCTCCAATGTAGTCCATTCGTCGCCGCTCATGGTGCGGGCATAGGTATAGACATAGTTGGCAGAGATGTTCAGGTCCTTAGTGACATTAGCCGACAGATTGAGCTGGACGCCATTCACATCACCTTTGTCGCTGTTCTGATAGAGGGCATAGGTGGCCAACTTCGAGGCTTCGGCATCGGTCATCTCTGGGAACTCGCTCCGCAGCATGGCGAGCGAGGTGGCATCAACGTCGATGTTCTGCTTGACCACCATATCGTTGATACGGTTCAGATAGCCCGTCACGCTAACGGCAATCTGCTGCGTGCGGTATTCGGCATTCAACGAGAAGTAATGACTCTTCTCGGGTTTCAGGTCCTGATTGCCGAAACTGATCTGTGGCTTGCCGCGATTGACGGAGTAATAATGATAGTAAAGCTCGTCGAGACCTGGGGCACGGAAGCCAGCGGAATAAGTGGCTCGGACGTTGACGGGCCCAAGACTGTACATCAGCGTGGCCTTGGGAGTGAGATGGTTGTTGAAAGTCTCATGATGCGTCAGACGCAAGCCAACGGTGGCCGAGACAGAGCCTTGCCCTACCCTCACCTTCGCTTCGTGCTGGGCATAGGCGGCCAGCGTATAGACGTTCTGGTCGATGTTGCCCGAGGTGGCTGTGAGATAGTCCTTGCGCCAGTCGGCACCAACGATGGTGGTTGAATTGGATGTCAGTCCGAGAATGGTCTTGAGTCCGCCTTCCATCATGCGCTGCTTCTTCGACTGAATGTAGTCGCCCACGGCATAGTCATTTGTTGCTACATCGTATTCCTTACCATAGCGGAAGCGGTCGACGGTGAAGTCGGCCTGCAGGGAGTTACGGCTTGTGAACTTATAAATGCCGACCACATTCCAGCGCAGACCCTTGTAGCGCATCTCATAGTCGGTGCCACCAGTGGGGGCCTTCGTTCCCGATGGAGAACCTTCAGGCACGGTGGCTGTTTCGGGGCGGTCGGTGATTTTACATGAATAGTCTAAGCCCGCATTCAGCGCCAAGTGCTGAGTGGGAGCATAGGTGAATTTCTGTCCGAAGATGTTAGAGCGATAACCCGTAAAGTAAGGGGCTATCGTCCGTTGTGTTTCTGTATCAGAGCCCTTGACGTATTCCAGATCATTGTTCTGATAGCTGTCGGCTTGGTCGTGACTGAACGAGGTGTACGAGCCAAAGCCGTCTTTGTAGATATCAAGGCTGACAGACTCGGTCAGTACGCCGTGGCCGCTGACTTTGCTGTCGCTGGTAATGCTGACCATATCCTGTGTGGGCTGGTCGGTAATGATGTTGATAACACCCGCAATGGCATCGCTGCCATAGAGTGAGGAAGCGGCGCCGTCGAGCACCTCGATACGCTTGACGCGACTCATGTTGATGCGGTTCAGGTCAACATTGTTGGAGATGTCGCCAGAGAGCTTCTGTCCGTTGATCAGAATAAGGATATACTTATTGCCTAAGCCATTGAGGCGGAGGAACGTTCCCATGGAGTTGGGCGACATCGAGGCCTGTGGCATCATGCGGGTCAGGGCACCATCGAAGGTGGTGATGCCTTGTTCGCTAATTTCCTGTGACGAGAGCACACGAACGGGCGTCGCCGTGCTTTTCAGACGCTGGTGATGACCAGAGCCCGTCACTACCACAGGGTTCAGGTTATAACTACGACTCACCGATGAGGAGTCGATACGTTCCATCTTATGAATCTGTGCCTGGACACCGATGCTGCCCAAGAACAAAAAAAGGAGGAAGATACTGCCTCCCGGCAGCACCTTCTTCCAAAAACTTATATAATAATACATTGGAAAATTCATCGAGTATTTACTCTTCAGGCTCTGTGGTAGGAGTAGAGAGCGCATCCTCGGTGCCCAACTTCTTGATGGCATCCTCGGTGTGCTTCATCCACAGCTTGCGCACAGCCTTACGCTCGGCCAGGCCAGGGATATAACCGTTCTTCTTGATTTCCTCGGTGTTCTTCCAGCAAGGCTCAGTGAAGTTGGTCTCGTAGGCCTTTGCATCGATGCCTGCTTCGTTGAACATTGAGAACCAGCTCTCTTCGTCATCGGCATCAGCCATGTCGTTGTGAGCGTGGTCACCAGCGATAGACATCAAGGGGAAGAGCTGAGCTTTCTTGTTGGTGTTGGGCTCGTAATAGGTTGTAACCTTAACGTCGCCAACCTCATAGGTAACCTGACCGCCCTCAAGGATATTGTTCAACACGTCATCAACATAGGTCTGGTCCATATCTACAGTACCTACGTAATAGTTCTCACTCTTCTCGCGGAGTGCCTGTTCCAGCTGCACATAACGGATGTTACCACCATAATAGTCCTTGCTCTCGGGGTTGCCGTGACCCATGAAAGCCACGATGCCGTTAGCAACTGCTGCCTTCACGTCGCTTTCCTTGTCGAGAACATCAGCCAGAGACTGCACATCCTCTTCCTCTGCCATAAGGGGAACACCGATAACCACGTTGCGATCGAGGCTCTTCATGTATTCCTTGGTGAAGCGCTGTCCGCGGTTGTTCATGAAGTTCTTCACGAAGAGGTCGCGCACATTACGATACTCCTCGCCAGGGATGACCTGCAGCGACTGCACTACAATCTGCTTGTAGCCAGCCAGACCAATGGCGTTGAGCCAATGCTCGGGGTCATAGTAAGTCTTTGATGCGCCGTGCTCACCATCCTTACCATCGCCATAGGCGTTGTTGATACAGATGGCTGACGAGAAGCCCAGATAGACATCCCATCCCTTGGGACCGAACTCTGCCTTAAAGTCATTCTCTACCTTTTCGAAGGTGTCGAAAGCCTGCTCCCATGTAGAACCGAAGGCTACAATCAGAATGACCTTGTCGTTCTGCTTGTTCTGCTTCACATAGTCGGTTACTTCCTGCTGGAAGCGAGTGTCGTTGTACGATGTGCTGTTGTCATCGTCGCTGCTGCATGATGCCATGCTCATGCCCATCATGATGGCCAGAGAAGCCATCATCAGATACTTAATCTTCTTCATTGCTTTGTTGTTTAAAGTTAGACTTAATATTATTAGATAATTTTTTTCCTCTGTTGAAGCGCAGAATCAGCGAAGCATAGAAGGTGCGGCCTGGCGTGGTGGTTCCAAGGTGCAGACCGTGATAGGTGCGGTCTACATAATCGAAGATATTGTCTACGCCAACTTCTATGTTCAGACTTGACTCCTTGTCTTGTAAGATGTCGTGAGTGGTGGACAGACGCCACAGTTGATAGCCCTTGCCATCGCCGTTCAGCTGATAGTAGCGTTTGCTGGAGATACGTCCATAGAGTCCCACGCCAAGTCGATAGGCTGATGATATGTTGTGGTTCCACATGACGAAGCAACTGCCTTTGTGGTGGGCCATACCGTCGATGATGACATTCTGCAGTACATCGTTCTCCGTGTCGTAGAATTGTGCATCAGTGTCCAGATAACTATAGGCCATTCCTGCCGTCCATTCCTTGCCAATACGATAACGTACGTTAACGTCGCAGCCCCAGGTCTTGGCCGACTCAAGATTCTTGTATTGCCTGGTCTTGATAGGCTGATACTGGGTGTAGAGGTCTATAGGCGCATCGGCGTTGGGGATGGTTACCAGAGCAATCATCTTGTCCACCTGGTTATGATAGGCCGTTGCCGATGCCGTCAGTCCTCCCCATGTGTATTCAGCACCAAACGAGAAGTAGTTACTGGTCTGTGGCTTCAGGTCGGTGTTGCCCAGGAAGAGATAGGTGCCGTTCATATCACGCACATAGCGGTAATGCAGCTCCTTAGGTGTGGGACTCTTGAATCCCTGACTCCATGTGGCGCGCAGTATCAGGTCGCCCATACTGGCCATAGCCGACAGCTTTGGCGTCAGATAGAGGCCGAACTGCTCGTTGCGGTTCAGGCGCAGACCTCCTGTGATGTTCAGCCATGAAGCCGCATTCCATTCATCTTGTGCATAGAGGGCCTCCGTATTGTCTGTCGCCTTTCCGCCTTCCACGCGGTTTGGGGCCTTCAGCCAGTCGTAGCGATATTCTGCACCAAGGCTCAGCCTGTTTTGCTTGGGCAGGGTGAACACACCTTTTAGGTGAGCCATTATCCTGCGCTGGTCGCTTTGTAGTTGCGCCTGTCCAGGATAATATGGGAAATAGTGGGTGAAGTAGCCATCGACATAGCCATCAGTCAGTGTCAGGGCTGTGAAGTCGTAGTAGTAGGCATGGCGATTCCAGTCCACATCGAGTGTCACCGTGTTTCCTTTCGAGGGTTGCCACTTGCCTCCAACAGACGCCGAAGCATTGTTGTAGCGCATATCGTAGGTGCGCTTGTCCACACCAGGATGGGTGCCGTTGGTAGGACGGTAGATACGTTTCCAGTAGATGCTTCCGTCAGCGTAGAGTTCCAGATCCTTGTTTGCCTGATATGTCAGTCGCTCTGAGAGTTGCATCTTGGCATTCTTGTTGACGGTCTTGTTCTTGGAGTCTGTAATCAGATACTCCGTCTGGTGAGGGTCTTCCGTCGATGTGTTCTGCCAGCCATCCGACTGCTGTGACTGGAAGTTGGTATAGCTCTTCCACTTGCCCCACGAGAAGCCTATCCCGTCGTGCAGTTGCAAGCCGTTGTAGATGTCGTAACGGGTGGTGCTTTCCAGAGACAGGCCCTCGTCGTGTTTCTTAGTGATGATGTTGATGACACCCGCTATGGCATCGCTGCCATAGAGCGCACTCGAGGCTCCCTTCACAATCTCTATCTTCTCGATGTTATGAGGGTCGATGAGTCCCAGGTCGTTCTCGCCGCCATTGTCACCATGCAGACGTTTGCCATCCACCAATATTAATATATAGGAATTGCCCAGGCCGTTCATCTGTATCTGCGAGCCCATATCGCCCTCGCTGAAGGCAAACGAGGATGAGAGCCCGCCCAAGATGTCAGCCAACGAGTTGCCGCCATATTGTCGCAGCATCTTGCTGGTGATGACCTCGGTCTGCACAGGCGCATTCTTCAGAAGGTGGCGGGTACCAGTACCCGTCACGACTACTTCCTGTAAACTGTCAGAACGCCAGATATCATCCTGCGCCTCGACAGCCACCACTGCGCACAGAGCCAGCAGTCCTACTGTCAGTCTTTTCTTCGTCATAAGCATTTCCGTCCCGTATCTTCCTGTACGGTCGTACTTTTTAGTTCTCGGCATAACTTAAGCGAGCTTTGCTCTACTCTCTTCTTCAGCAGGCTTGACCTAACGGTCGAGCCCTGCCTTGCCTTGGCATAGCTTAAGCAAGCTTAGCTCTGCTCTCGCCTACGGCAGGTCTTCTGACTTTCCCCAGTCTGCTTTACCTTCCCGAGTATTCTCAGTGGCGTTATACAAGCAGGCCTCTTAAATGGGGATTACAGCTGCAGGTACAGTTCCGGACTCTCACCGGATTCCCTTTCATCATGGCGGCATCAGCCACCAGATTGCCTTATTCGGCTGCAAAGATACGAATAATTTACAAATAAACAATCATTTTCCAAAATATTTTGTAATTTTGCAGCATGAAGCCGGCTTTTCTCATAGCAGCACCTACCAGCGGCTCTGGCAAAACAACGATTGCCAGGGGGTTGATGGCGCTCTTCACACGGAAAGGCTACAAGGTGCAGCCATTCAAGTGCGGGCCCGACTATATCGACACGAAGTTTCATGAGGCGGTATGCGGCAGACCCAGCATCAATCTCGACACGTTTATGGCCTCGCCAGAGCATGTACGCTGCCTCTTTGCCCATTATGGCAAGGATTCCGATATCTGTATTGTGGAGGGTATGATGGGCCTCTACGACGGTTATGATCGCGACCTTGGCTCGTCAGCTGAGATAGCCCGTGTGCTGGGACTTCCTGTCGTCTTGGTGGTCGACGCCAAGAGTGCAGCCTATTCGATGGCGCCGCTGCTGCAGGGCTTTATGAACTTTAATAAAGAGGTACGCGTAGCGGGCGTTATTTTTAATAAGGTGGGATCACAGAAGCACTTCGAGATGCTGCGCCAGGTTTGCGACGATTTGCATCTCGCCTGCTTTGGCTATCTGCCAAAGAGCAGTAGTCTTGAGACGGGTTCGCGCTACTTAGGCCTCGACTTCTCCCAGCAGTCAGAGAGTGAGGAGTTGGTCCAAATGCTGGAGCGTTTTATCGACATAGAACAATTGAATACTGTTTCCAATTTGTTTCCTTGGGAGAAACAAGTTGTTTCGATAGGGGAAACAAGTTGTTTCGATAGGAGAAACAAACTGTTTCCACTGGGGAAACAAATGAGAAACACCAAGGCTTTGATTGCTCGCAATGCGGAGGCCTTCTCGTTCCTCTATGCCGAGGTGGTGGACGGCTTTATTTCGCCCCGCTTTTTCGACCCCGAGAAGGACGTGCCCGCATTGGAGGATATAGGCTTGCTCTACCTGCCTGGCGGCTATCCTGAGAAGCATCTCGAGGCTCTGGTCAGAAACGAAGCCTGTCGCGAGGCCATTCGCCACTTTGCAGAGCAGGGCGGACATATCGTGGCAGAATGCGGCGGCATGATGTATCTCTGCGAGAGCATCGTGACTGACGATGGCGAATATCCTATGTGCGGCGTGCTGCCCTACTCTATCACGGCCCGCAAAGCCGACCGCAAGCTGTCACTGGGTTATCGTCGCTTTGTGCTTGACGGCAAGGAGTATCGAGGACATGAGTTCCACTACACCCATTTCTTAGGCCAGACACCGCCCTCCGCCTGTCAGGTCTATAATGCCAAAGGCGAGCCTGTCGATACGCCCGTCTTCAGATACAAGAACGTTTTAGCCAGTTACACCCATCTCTATAACTATGAACTCTAAACTATACCTTCACCCTATCATGTTCGCAGGCACAGGCAGCGATGTTGGCAAGAGCATCGTGGCTGCCGCCTTCTGTCGCATCTTCCGTCAGGACGGCTATCATCCTGCCCCTTTCAAGGCGCAGAACATGGCGCTGAACTCTTACGCCACGCCAGAGGGACTGGAGATTGGTCGTGCTCAGGCCGTACAGGCCGAGGCGGCAGGCATTCCCTGTCATACTGACATGAACCCGCTGCTGCTCAAGCCCAACTCAGACCATACCAGTCAGGTGGTGCTCAACGGCAAACCCCTTGGCAACAAAGACGCCTATGATTATTGGCGCAAAGGTTGTGTGCAGCGAGGTGGAGCCTCGCTGTCTGGTCCAGATTTTCGCGCTGAGGTCCACGCCGCCTTCGATCGCCTGGCTTCGCGCTATAACCCTATCGTGATGGAGGGCGCAGGCAGCATTGCCGAAATCAACCTGAAGGACAGGGACTTGGTAAACATGTCGATGGCGCAACATGCCAAGGCCGACGTCATCCTGGTGGGCGATATAGATCGAGGTGGCGTCTTTGCCTCTGTCTATGGCAGCATCATGTTGCAGTCGCCCGAGGACCGCAAGCTTATCAAAGGCATCATCATCAATAAGTTCAGGGGCGACATGCGGCTTTTCGATGAGGGTCGGCGAATGCTGGAGGATATCTGCAGCGTGCCTGTGTTGGGTGTCATACCTTATTATAAAGACATCTATATCGACGAGGAAGATAGTGTCAATCTCGCTAAGAAGAACTCTCAACTTTCAACTCTCAACTCTCAACTAAATGTAGCTGTCATCCTATTGCGCCATATCAGCAATTATACCGATTTCGATACACTGGAGCGCGACCCCCGCGTCAACCTCTTCTATACCAACAACATCAAGGATATCGAACAGGCCGACATCATTATACTGCCTGGCACGAAGTCAACGCTCGACGACCTGTTGGAGCTGCGACGCAACGGTTGTGCTCAGGCCATTCTCAGGGCTCATCGAGACGGAAAGATGGTGATAGGCATCTGCGGCGGCTATCAGATGTTGGGACAGACTGTCGAAGACCCCGAGGGCATCGAGGGCAGCATCAAGCGTCTGCCTGGCCTCGGCCTGCTGCCTATCCACACCACGATGACGCAGGAGAAAACCACTCGTCAGGTCACCTTCCAATTTGAGGGGCAGAAGTGTCAGGGTTACGAGATACACCAGGGCGTGAGCGATACCAATGAGATAATTCTCCAGACTGATCATTGCATCGGCACCTATATCCACGGTTTCCTGGATAATGCCCCCGTCATTGAGCACATTTTGAGGGAAAAAGGAAAAGTGAAGAGTGAAAAATTTGCTTCCGCTCAGGATCCCCAAGTTTTCAAAGAAACACAATACGATAAGCTGGCTGCCCATGTACGACAATATGTTGATATAGAACGAATTTACCAAATACTCTCAAGTAATGATTAAGGGACACGGCGACGATGCCTATAGATACGAAGACATCAGAAGCGACTTCTCGTCGAATATCTGTGTTCACGAAGACCACCAGGACTTGATGGCTCATCTTGCCAGTCATCCTGAGCTGATAAGCCATTATCCAGAGCCAGAGGCATGGTCGCTGGAAAAGATGATTGCCAAGCATTTGGGTATCAAGCCTGAGCAGGTCATCGTAACCAATGGGGCTACGGAGGCCATCTATCTCATTGCCCAGACCTTCCCCTTCGAATATATTATCCTTGGACCAACGTTTAGCGAATACGAAGACGCATGTAAGATGTTCTACTCAGAACCAGAACAGACGTCATTATGGTTGTGCAATCCCAACAATCCCAATGGCCATGTGTACTCGAAGAGTGAGATGAAGATGTTTGCACGCAACTTTAACCTGGTAGTCATTGACCAGTCGTATGAATATTCTACCTTGCAGCCAATGCTCAGCGCCAAAGAAACTGTCAGGATGAACAACGTTATTCAGATTCATTCCATGACGAAAGCCTATGGGGTACCAGGCTTGCGGTTGGGCTTTATCACGGCTCGTGAACCGTTTACAGAGAAACTTCGCCAGAACCTGCGCCCTTGGTCTGTTAATGCGTTGGCCATCGAGGCAGGAAAGTTCTTGCTGGAAAACAAGAAGCCTTGTAAGCCAGATCTCAACGAGACATTACAGTTGTACAAATCGCTGAGAGCCTTGAAGGGAGTCTCCGTGGACAGCACATCAACTAACTTCATGCTTTGCAAACTGTCGAAGCGTACTGCTGCCGAACTGAAGGATTATTTAGTGCGCGAACATCGTATGCTCATTCGCGATGCTTCCAATTTCAATGGCCTTACGGCTCGTCACTTCCGCGTTGCATCCCAGACGCCAGAAGAGAATGATGCCCTCGTTGCAGCAATTAATCAATTTTTAGCAAATGGATAGCTGCATCGTCGCCATAGTATCCCTGCTTGTAGGTTGGCTGCTCGACCTTCTCTTTGGCGACCCAGCCAGACTGCCCCACCCTGTGGTGTGGTTTGGCAAAACCATCGCTTTCTTCGATCACAGATTAAACAAAGGGAATCATCGACAACTCAAGGGAGCCCTCGTTGCCGTTGGTCTCATTGTATTTGTATATGCAGCCACTTATCTTATCCGTCATTACATCTATTTACTCCCCTCCATTACAGGGAGGGGTTGGGAGTGGGTCTTTGATTCCATTATCATTTTCTACTGTCTAGCAGGAACCACCTTGATTCGTGAGGTCAGGGAGGTGTTTCGTGCCGTAGATCGTTCGTTGGAAGAGGGACGCAAGCAAGTGGCACGAATCGTAGGACGCGACACCTCAGAGCTCTCGGCTCAGGAGGTGAGGACGGCTGCCTTGGAGACCCTCGCCGAGAACCTGAGCGACGGTGTCATCGCGCCCCTGTTCTGGTTCGCCATCATTGGCGTGCCAGGCATGTTGGCCTATAAGATGGTGAACACCCTCGACTCGATGATTGGCTATAAGACAGAACGCTATCGTGACTTCGGCTGCTGGGCAGCACATATCGACGATATCGCCAACTATATCCCAGCACGATTGACGGCCCTACTCATGGTGTTGCCTCACGCAATTCTTAATTTTAAATTCTCAATTTTCAACTTCGTTCGTAAGAACGGAAGACACCATGCCTCGCCCAATAGCGGTTACCCAGAAGCTGCCCTTGCTGGCATCCTGAACTGTCGCTTTGGAGGGCCACACTATTACTTCGGACAACTGTTTCCCAAACCCTATATTGGGGAGAACGAACGTCCACTCACCACAGAAGACATGAAAAAAGCCGTTCGCATCAATAGAACGGCAGAAGTGTTGATGGTTGTACTCACAGCTCTTAGCTTGTGGTTATGCCACTAAAGCGCAGACCGTCAAGTAAAACGATAATTCGCTTAGCAGACAGACGGCACCACAACAGTCTCCAGTATAGCCTCGAAGTCGGCGCCATATCAGCCAACAAAGTAAGCACGTCACCAAGCAGGGCACGACGATAATCATCACCCATGATAATCCTGTATACCATAGGAATGCTATTAGCGGCAACAAGCCCTGAATACAGAGACTGATACCTGCTTTCCAATCAATAGTCCTATATACCGTCTTGTTCTTGGCTGTCTCTTCCGTTCTGGCATAGGGCATCATGACGACCATGATACTCGTAATCATCTTACTAAATGGATTGGCGGCAAGGATGGTTAGCGCAGCTATCTTGGGTGACATCGAGATGAGTGCGAACACTAAGAGAGCAATGTAGAGGATGAGACTTAATACGCCATAGGTGCCGATATGTGAATCCTTCATGATGTCGAGGATTCTCTGACGGTCTGAGCCCCCACCGCCAAAGCCATCGAAGAAATCGGCGAGTCCGTCTTCGTGGAGGGCTCCTGTGATGAGTAGACGAATGACGATAGCGGCAATGACGGCGACGGCATAGGGCATCACCATAGCGCCATAATAGAGGGTGGCAGCCATCGCACCACCAATGAACCAGCCTGTGAGTGGCCACCATTCCACCACAGCGGCATATGATGACTTGGGCGGCTGATATACTCGCCAGAAAGGCAGACGCGTGAAGAAGATGAATGCCGCCCAGAGGTGGTCGTAGAACTTAGAAGTATTTTGTGATTCTTGCATCTTTGAAATTATTCATTTCATTTATCATTCGTACAGCGCTGTCAACGATAGGATAAGCACAAAGGGCTCCTGTTCCCTCACCCAGTCTTAATCCAAGGTTCAGCAACGGCTTGGCATCTATGATATCGAGCATCATCTTATGTCCACTCTCATCGCCGCAATGGGTAAAAATCATATAGTCCTGCGAGGCAGGATAGAGTCTAATGGCAGCCAGCGCACATGCCGTCATAATAAAACCGTCTACTAATATGATAAGGTGATGTTCAGCAGCCCGCAACATTGCACCAATAGCGGCAATCATCTCGAAGCCTCCAAAGTATTGCAGAGGAAGTATACAGTTCTCATTGGCTTTATAAGTCTTATAGGCTTCCAACGCCTTGGTCAGTACCTCATATTTATGGCGGATACCATCGTTGTCGAGTCCTGCGCCTGCGCCAATGCAATCCTTCAGAGGGATATCGCCAAACAGACTCATCCAGATACTGGAAGGCGAAGTATTGCCGATGCCCATCTCTCCGATACACAGCACATTACATCCCTCGGAAATACACTCGTCCACAAGATCGGCACCCACCTCTATAGCCTTGTTGAACTCCTCTTCCGTCATAGCGGGCCCGTATAAGAAGTTTTTCGTACCACGTGCTATCTTTCGATGGATGATGCCTGGCTCATCACTCAAGTCGTAGTCCACTCCCACATCCACGATGCGTAACTTGAAACCATGCTGACGACAAAACATATTGACGCCTCCGCCACCATGAGTAAAGTTGATCATCTGTTGCCAAGTCACCTCACGTGGCGACACACTCACGCCTTCACGTTCTATGCCATGATCACCACCTAACAGCAGATGATAGGGATGTTGCAACGATGGTTCCAGAGTCTGCTGAATCAGACAAATATGCATCGCCAACTCCTCCAGCCTACCAAGCGAGCCTTTGGGTTTGTTCAGGTTGTCAATCTTATCCTGAATGACAGCCTGCAGCGATTTGTCTGTTGCTTGTATATCGAATGTCTTCATATTTCTTTTTTACCCTTTTACCTTTACGGCTATGCCGCTCACCATGAGTATCACCTCGTCAGCCTTCGAGGCAATATACTGGTTCATCCAGCCTTGCAGGTCGGTGAACTTCCTTTGCAGGGCATTTTCGCTCACACCACCGCTGCCTATCTCGTTGGTCACAAAGATATAGGTTGCATCGCGTTCTGTGAAACGGTCGAACTCAGCTTTCGCTGTTTCTAACGCCTTATCCTCATCAGAATCTTCGAAGAACAGGTTCGTCAACCACAACGTCACACAGTCTATCACAGCCACACGCCCAGTGAGGTCATGCTTACTCAGGGCCTTTTCCTCTTCTATGTTTGTCCATTGTGGTCCCCTTCGCTCCTGATGTTTAAGCACCCGTTCACGAAACTCGTCATCCCAGATATGAGCCGTAGCCAGATAGACAGGATGGTCCGTAAGACTTAACGCCATCTGCTCTGCCTGACTGCTCTTACCTGAGCGTTGACCACCCGTTATCAGAATGATTTTCCTCTTCACTTTCGTATAATTTTCTGATTTATGCCGCAAAGATACAAATAAATATCAATTATCAATTGTCAATTATCAATTATTTTTATATCTTTGCAGCAGATATGAAGAAAATAATTATTGCAGGCATAGGACCAGGCAGTCGTGAGGACATCACTCCTGCCGTGATGGAGGCCGTCAGAGAGGCCGATGTCGTAGTAGGCTATAAGTATTACTTCCAGTTTGTAGAGCCATACTTGAAGCCGGGCTGCGAGTGCGTAGATACAGGCATGAAGAAAGAGCGTGAACGAGCAGAACAGGCTTTTGCGCTGGCAGAGCAGGAGAAGACCGTTGTGGTTATCTCCTCTGGCGATGCAGGCATCTATGGTATGGCACCACTTATCTATGAGATGAAGCAGGCGCGTCAGTCTGACATAGAGATCGTGACGCTTCCTGGTATCTCGGCATTCCAAAAGGCTGCCTCGCTGTTGGGAGCACCTATTGGTCACGACATGTGCATCATATCGCTTTCCGACCTGATGACCCCCTGGGAGGTTATTGAGCGGCGTATCAAGGCAGCCTCAGAAGGCGACTTCGTGACAGCCATCTATAACCCCAAGTCGCATGGACGCTACTGGCAGTTGTATCGCCTGGTGGAACTGTTCTTACAGGTCCGCTCGGTAGAGACTCCTGTGGGCTATGTTCGTCAGGCTGGTCGAGATGATGAAGAAATCAAGATCACAACACTTGGCGCTTTTGACCCAGAGGACATCGATATGTTTACTGTCATTCTGATTGGCAACTCACAGACATATATTTCTGAGGGTAAGATGATAACGCCTCGCGGCTATTACCGCGAAGAGAAAGAGAATGACGTTAAGCCAGGTCAGCAGATTATGATGGAGTCGTTCCGTACCATCGCCAGCGAACTGAAGCGTCAGGACTATCCCCTCGACCACAAATGGGCACTGCTACATGCCATCCACACAACTGCCGACTTCGACATGGAGGATATCCTCTATACTGATTCTTTGGCTGTAGAGACATTATATAATAAGGTAAAGAACGGCACACTAACCACCATCATCACCGATGTCACGATGGTGACCAGCGGCATCCGTAAGGGCGCTCTGCAGCGATTAGGTATCGAGGCCAAGTGCTACCTGTCTGACCCACGTGTAGCTGAAATGGCAGCCACACAGGGAATCACCCGTACCCAGGCAGGCATCCGGCTGGCTGTGGAGGAACATCCCGATGCACTCTTTGCCTTTGGCAACGCACCAACGGCACTCATGGAACTATGCGACCTGATTCGTAAGGGCAAAGCCCATCCTGCTGGTATCATTGCTGCCCCCGTCGGATTTGTACACGTCAGGGAGTCGAAACACATGGTGAAACCCTTCAAGGATATTCCAAAGATTATCGTTGAGGGTAGAAAAGGCGGCTCTAACCTTGCCGCCACCCTCTGCAATGCCATCCTCACTTTCGACGATGCTGAACAACTGAAGCCTGGTCGCGACTTATAAAACGAACACGGATTAAACGGATTAAGCGGATAATATGCAACGGTTCATCGTTATAGGAATAACGGACAATCCCAAACCTTGGTTTCCTCCAGAAGTGCTGGAAATTATCAAGAGCGGAAAGGTCTTTTCTGGAGGCAAGCGCCACCATGAGATAGTAGCGCCGTTATTGCCAGAAGGCGTGGAGTGGATAGATATCACCGTACCCCTCGATGCCGTCTTTGAGCAGTACAGCCACTATTCCCAACGGTTTTCCGTTGGGTCCATCATCATCTTCGCCTCTGGCGACCCGCTTTTTTTCGGATTTGCCAATACCATCAAGCGTAAAATGCCAGAAGCCGACATCGTGGTTTATCCCTCCTTTAACTCCCTACAGTTGCTGGCGCACCGTCTCGTGATGCCCTACCACGACATGCGTATCGTCTCGTTGACAGGTCGTCCTTGGCCTGAGTTCGACAAGGCGCTGATAGAGCAGGCAGCAAAGATCGGCATCCTGACGGATATGGAACACACGCCTGCAACGATAGCCCAGCGCATGATAGACTATGGCTACACCAACTATCAGATGCATGTGGGTGAACATCTGGGTAATCCTTCACTCGAAAAGGTCACCACCTTGTCGCTTGAAGAGGCAACCCAACGCAACTTCACGATGCCGAACTGTGTCATTCTTGACGCTGTCAGCCATCAGACATCAGCCATCAGACATCCTTTCGGCATCCCCGATTCCGAGTTCACATTGCTCGACGGCAGAGAAAAGATGATTACCAAGATGCCCATCCGTTTGCTGACACTACAAGCCCTTGAATTGCGCAAGAGGAGCGTCCTCTGGGACATCGGTTTCTGTACAGGCAGCGTCTCTATCGAAGCCCGTCTGCAGTTTCCTCATCTTCAAGTCTGCGCCTTTGAGATCCGTCCTGAGTGCGAAGCGATTATCCAAGAGAACACTCGCAAGTTTGGTGCCCCAGGCATCGATGTTCATATCGGCGATTTCCTCGGAACAGACCTCTCTGCATTGCCTCGTCCTGATGCCGTATTCATCGGAGGTCACGGAGGCCGCCTGAAGGAAATCATGGCGAAGGTGCTGACCGTATTGCCGGATAATGGCTGTATCGTGATGAATAGCGTCAAGGCACCTCTTGTCAAGACTGACAGCCATCAGTTATGGGATGAGGCCTGTCAGGAACTGGAGCTGAAGCAAGAACCACCCACCAGGATTATCCTCAACGACAACCATCCTATCGAGATCCTCAAGGCCTATTATCATCCTGACAAATAGGCTACACACAAAACTTAATTCACTAATTTTTTTGTGCTTTAAGAAAAAAGCATTATCTTTGCAGAAAATTTCCGTTCCAAACTTTGGAATGCACATACCAGACTCTGGAATGTAGATACCAAACTTTGGGATGGACATTTCAAACTTTGAAACAAAAATTAATTAGTATTATGGCAAAATATATTATTAAGGACATGCCCGAGGGCATGGGAAACAACAAGAAAGGGAGAATATTCCCTAAGATGCAAGTCTATACGGAGTTCGACAACGACAAGGTTGTGGAACTTATCAACAAGTATTCGCCAGCATTCAGTCAAGGCACCATACGAGGTGTGCTCGATACATTATCCACTGTGATGAAAGCATATCTCCCAATGGGTCACAGCTTGAAGATCGACTATCTGGGTGTGTTCTCGCTGTCGCTGCAATTCTCTGACAACAAGGCAGATGCCAATACTCAAGAAACTTCGCAGACAGAACCAAAGACCAAATACCGTCATGTGGAAATCAAGGGCATCAACTTCAAAGCCGACAAAAAGCTGGTGAAAGAAATGAACAAGGAGAACAGCTTTGAGCATACTTCCTCCAACCCAGTTCCATCCTCCTCATACACCCCTCAGGAGCGTTTGCAGCGCGCCCTCCAACATATCGACAAGAATAGATTCATCACGCTTCAGGAATATGCCAACCTTAACGATCTCAGTCGCAGCTCAGCATCAAGAGAACTGGTGGCCTTTGTAAACGACCCATCATCAGGCATCACCACCAAAGGCGCCGGCTCACACAAATTCTGGGTGAGAAGAAAATAAAGCGATAAATCCTTGGAAGTTTCGATTATTCTCCTTATATTTGCAGGCAGAAAACGATCTGAAACCTCGCCTGAGTATAATTTCAGTTACCCTGGACACGTAAAATCGCATCTCTGAAGGCACAGGCAGAGGCCTTCCTGAAATTTATTGGATGACAATGAATATAGCAATTATACAAATCAGTGAGGCTGGTAGTGAGATGGCCTCGACGCTGCGAAGGGAGCTGAAAGCCAAAGTGATCCAGCGCTCAGAAGTGGGTGAGGAATGGCAGAAGCAGGATGCCTTTATCTTTATTGGAGCGATGGGTATCTGTGTTCGCACCATTGCTCCTTATATCAAGAACAAGCACGAAGACCCTGCTGTGGTATGCGTGGATAGTCTGGGACAGAATGCCATCTCCGTGCTTTCAGGACATATCGGAGGGGCGAATGATCTGGCTCGTGAAGTTGCAGGTATCATCGGAGGCAGAGAAGTAATTACCACCCAAAGCGACAATGCAGGACTTTGGGCACTCGACACCTTTGCAGAACGATTCAACTGGGCCATCGCCAGCGACGACGATATGAACGAATGCATCTTTGCTTTCGTCAATCGCGAGCCTACTGCCCTGCTGATGGAAATCTGCGATGAGGGTACGGACTATCTTGAGAAGACATTACCTGAGCATGTGACTGTTGTGAAAAGCCTCGAAGAGGTCGATCCCAAAAAGTTTAAGTTGGTCATCATGGTGACACCTTACAACCTCTGTGCACCATACGGCGTGCTCGAGTTGCATTTCGTGCCGATGATAGCATCTTTAGGCTTCGGACTCGCACATCATCCTGTGGACTATGAGGACATCTACGATGAGATCGACGAGGCTATGAGTCAGATTGGTGTATTGCCTTGCTACAAGCGCTATTGCACCATCGATGTGAAGCAGGATGAAGAATTTTGCGCGATGCTTGTCGATGACTTAGGTGAAGAGCTGGTATTCTACACAGCAGAGGAACTCGCCAAGGTTGAGGTGCCTAATCCCAGCAAGACCGTTCAGAAGCATGTAGGTACACCCAGCGTTTGCGAGGCTGCTGCCATCCTTGGGGCAAACAATGGCAAACTGATTGTTCCTAAAGTGAAAGGCAAGAACTGGACTGCAGCCCTCGCCATTGACTACAAATACCTGCGAGAGAAGAAAGGTCATATCGAGATTGTAGGTGCCGGTCCTGGTGACCCTGATCTGGTATCTGTACGAGGACGCAAGATGCTCGAAAGGGCTGACCTTATATTATATGCAGGTTCGCTGGTGCCTAAGGCTTTGACAGAATGCCACAAACCGGGGGCTGTGGTGCGCTCTTCAGCCGATATGAACCTCGAAGAGCAATGCCAGCTGATGAAGCAGTTTTATGACGAGGGAAAGTTCATTGTTCGTCTGCATACTGGCGATCCTTGTATTTTTGGGGCTATCCAGGAACAGATGGCTTTCTTCGATGCCAATGGAATGGATTATCACATCACCCCAGGTATTTCGTCGTTCCTCGCTGCTGCTGCTGAACTGCGCTCCCAGTTTACCATCCCAGAGCGTACGCAGACCATCATCTTGACTCGTGGTGAAGGTCGCACACCCATGCCCGAAAAAGAACAATTGCATCTGCTGGCCAAGAGTCAGAGCACCATGTGTATCTTCCTCTCTGCCGCCATTGTCGATGACGTGCAGCGCGAACTCCTGCAGGAATATTCTGAGGATACTCCTGTTGCTGCCTGCTACCATCTGACATGGCCTGACCAACACATCTATCGTGGTGTGCTGAAAGACCTCGCAAAGATTGTTCACGATAACCACCTCACCCTCACTACGATGCTCGTGGTTGGTGAGGCTATCGACAACCGTCAGGGGCTCTCCGAGTTATATAACAAACACTTCACCCACCTGTTCAGACAAGGCGACGCTTCATGATATTGGTATTCGGAGGGACAACTGAAGGACGTAGTGCGGCAGAGGTGCTGGAAGAAGCTGGCAGTCTCTATTACTATAGCACGAAGATGGGTGAACAGGAACTGACGCTGCATCATGGTGTGCGCATTGATGGGGCGATGGATGCTGAGGCCATGAAAGCCTTTTGCTGTAATCAACAGATTCGGCTGATAGTGGATGCTGCCCATCCGTTTGCGTCAATGCTGCATCAGACGATAGGCAAGGTAGCGTCTGACATGCGGATTCCCGTCATCCGTTACGATAGGATCTATCCACAAAGAGACCCCGATATTACGTGGATTGACGACTACTTAGAGGTTCCGACAGATATCCATACCCTTCTTGCTACTACGGGTGTGCAGAGCATTAGTAAACTGAAGTGGTTGGAGGAGCTGGGTGTCAAGGTTATCTACAGAATCTTAAGACGTGAAAGCAGTCTCTTGATGGCTTACGAGCAAGGCGCTACCGATGAACAACTATGTTATTTTGAAGACGGTCTCCTGCCAAAAGCCGATGCTATCCTGCTAAAGGAGAGTGGACTTAGTGGCGGCTTTGTAGAGAAGGTGGAAGCAGCACGCGAAAAAGGCATGCGGATTATCGTCCTTAAACGTCCAAGCTATGGGACTTATAAGGCCAATGGGGCCTATAAGGAAGTCAACGGACCGTATGGATTGCGGCGGATGGTGGAGAAGCTGTTGCCAGAGTTTTATCCGCTGCATAGCGGACTGACGACGGGAACGTGTGCTACTGCAGCGGCGATTGCTGCAACGATAAGACTGACGAAAGGTGAGACACCTGCGGAAGTCCCCGTTTTATTGCCAGATGGCGAGACGATTACTGTTCCCGTCGGTTTTGCCGACAGGTATGCCTACTGCATCAAGGAGGCAGGTGACGACCCCGACGTGACTGACGGTATTGAGGTGAGGGCTCACATAGAACAATCCGAACAGTTTGAAATTATTGGTGGTGAAGGTGTGGGGCGTTTCACGCTTCCAGGATTTGATTATCCTGTAGGTGAAGCCGCAATCAACAAGGGACCTCGTGAGATGATGCGCCAAAACATCAAAGAAAATGTTAGGATTACTATTTCTGTACCGCAGGGTACGGAGATTGCCAAACGGACTTTTAACCCCCGTCTGGGTATTGAGGGCGGCATCTCGATAATCGGTGTGAGTGGCATTGTGAAACCATTTAGCGAGGAGGCTTTTATCGACAGCATCCGCAAGTGTATGACTGTGGCAAAGGCCTCAGGCGCTGAACGCGTAGTTATCAATAGCGGCGGCAAGAGCGAACACTTTGTGAAGGCCCTCTATCCCACCCTGCCCCAGCAGGCGTTTGTGGAATACGGCAACTACATCGGAGAGACCCTGAAGATAGCCAATGAATTGAATATCAATACTGTGACACTGGGAGTGATGTTGGGTAAAGCGGTTAAATTAGCTGAAGGCCATTTGGACACACATAGTCGGAAGGCCACGATGGATAAGGCGTTTATTCAGCAGATTCTGGAGGAATCGGGCATCAGCATCGACATCAGCGATATGACGCTGGCCCGCGAGCTATGGGAACGTATTGCTGAGAACAGCCGAGCGGCTTTTGCCCACACTGTTATACGGCATTGTTATGAGCACTGTGCTCCGTTATTGCCCAACGGTGAACTTACGGTTTTACTGATTGACGATAATGGAAAAATATATGAAGTATAACAATCTAAGAGACGTTATTCCTCAGTTTCGTTCTTGCGCTTGCGGAAGAGCACTGCAGCGATGACAGGGGCTCCTACAAGGGCTGTGACGCTGTTAACAGGCAGGGCACCCTCGAAGCCAGGCATACGGGCAATGAAGTTACAGAAAAGTGCGAGTACGGCACCACAGAGAGCTGTAGCTGGCATTAGGATACGATGGTCGCTGGTGCGGAAGATGGCTCTTGTCAGATGAGGAACAGCCAGGCCAATGAACATAATCGGGCCGCAATAGGCAGTAACGATGGCAACGAGAACGCCAGAGGAGATGATGACCAACATACGGCTGCGACGGATGTTCAAACCCAGATTAGAAGCATAGCGGTCGCCCAACAGCATCAGGTTCATATCCTTCACCAACAGACAGGCCAACGGCAACAGGATGCACATCAGCACAATAAACAACACCATCTCGTCGCCAGATACCCTTGAGAACGAGCCTAAGCCCCAAACCACGAAGGCCTTCACATCTTCCTCAGGCGACAGGAACTTCAGCACGCCAATAACGGCATTGGCCAAGTAGCCTATCATTACACCTATTATTAATAAGGTGACATTGCCCCTTACCTTTTGAGATATCCAAAGAATCAATGTCAGCACGGCCAAGGCACCAATGACGGCTGCCACACTCATGGCAGCGTCACCCAGATAACCCAGACGCGAAAGTGCCACGCCACCGATACGTCCAGACAACAGCACCACAAAAGCTACGCCCAAGGCCGAACCATTTGAAATACCAAGCACTGAGGGTCCTGCCAGGGGGTTACGGAATACGGTCTGCATTTGAAGACCACTGACAGCAAGTCCGGCACCAGCCATAATGGCCGTCAGAGCCTGTGGGAGTCGTGACTTCCAGATAATGTTCTGCCATATTTCTGATTCCGATGCATCGCCCAGCAGAATACGGCAAACATTCTTTAGGGGAATGTCAACGGAACCGATGAGAAGGTTGACAATAGCTAAAACCACTATTGCCACTATGAGCATCAGAATCAGGGGTAGAGTACGTCTTATCATTTCAACAGATAATAAAATGTGGGGCGATAATCATCCTCCACCAACTCTGGATGGAAGATAGCTACAAAGTCTTTCAGCAGAAAGTCTGGTTCTACAGGCGAAATCTCATAGTAAGGCGTCTGCTTCATATTGCAGTAGATAACCTTCTTTTCTTTGAATGCCTTGAACAATTCGTTGCGAGGCTCAGAGGCCTTCAGCGCCTCGTACGAGAACTCGTCGGGATAACTGTTCAGGATACGCCAGTAATCTGCATTGGCAGCCAAGGAATACATCTTCTCAAACTCCAAGTCTTCGCCAGCTGTCTCATCGTCGTTGATGACATAGTTGGCTCCGGCATCACGGAAAATCTGCGCCAGATAGTTCTTTCCACCCACAGCGTGCCAATTGCCATAGTGCATTTCGCCGCTGAAAACTGTGGGCAAGACTTTGTAATCTGAACTCTGGACTTTGGACTTCAGGTCGTTATATCGACTCTCAATACCGGCGAACACCTCGTTGGCTTCTTTCTCTTTACCAATAAACATACCCACGAACTTAATCCATTCGGCCTGTCCTAAGGGATTGAGTTCCTGATAACCCAGGTGGGGTACCAATGTGATGCCTGTCTCCTTGATGGCATCATAGCCACCACGCTTTGAGGGCGATATAAAGATGACATCGGGATTAGCAGCCAGCACCATCTCGGTATCGAAGTTGCCTTCCATACCGATCTTCACAATACGTCCGTCTTTTACACGTTGTATGATGTCTTTGTTAAAGAGGTTCTTCGTACCTGTCAGGCCTTTCACTATGTCATGAGCATTGAGAATCGTGAAGTTAGACAACTGTAAAGATGTCATACAGATGGTATTTTTAATAGGAACCTTCACCTTCGTGTAGCAATCGGGAACGTCCAAACCGTCATCGGCGACCAATGCAAAGTGATATCCACCGTCCACATCCACCAGTCGCACTCCAGCGCTATCTCTCACCTCATAGCCCGTCGCATACTTGGGACTCATCAGCGAGTCTACATCTATCATACTACTAACAGTCTTGTTTCCACTGTTGCTGCAGGAATAGAATAAGCACATACATAGGCCTGTTAGGTAAAAAGCAAGAATCTTCTTCATCTTTTCTCAATTATATTCTTGAAAAACTTTGCAAATTTAATGAATTTCGTCAAAGTATCGATATTTTTTCTTCGTTTATTAGGAAAGTTTAGATTTTAAGTCTCGCAACTTATGCGCGTCTGTCTGCTCTGTTTGTCATGTTGATGTACATTCAGATCACAAGAAAAGGGAACCTTCACAGGCTCCCTTTTAATTACCAATTAAAGAAAATTTAATTGGTTTTTGGGGAAGTTTGATTGTCTCGCGACAACCAACCTTCAAATTAACCTTAATAATCTAATACCATGAAAAACACACTGCAAATATAGGAATATAATTCCAAAAAAGGAAGAATTGAAGTAGAATGGGGTTGTTATTTAATAAAAATTAACTAAAACCAAATCCTTTTGCATGTTATCTGCTCATATAGTTTGGCTATTTAACTGATTTTTCGTAACTTTGCACCCATAATGAACGAAATGTCACCCAAAATAGCTATTATAGACCCTAACACCTTGGCTGCGCTTGGACTGCGACAGCTGCTGCAAAGTGCCATACCCTTTATTGAGGTTGAATCCTTTGGCAACATGGAGGAAGTTCTATCTAGTAAGGAACAATATATGCACTATTTTGTGGTAGTAGATGTGTTCTTAGAGAACAAGTCTTTTTTCTACACCAACGTCAGAAAAACAATTGTTTTGACCAACTCAGACAACCAGCAAGAGCTTCTGCCTGGATTTCATACCATTAACATCAACGTACCCGAGGAAGAGTTGGTAAAACAGATTCTGAAATTGCAGCAGCATGGTCATAAGGGTGGACGCAACCTGCCAGAGAAGTCGAGAAACGCCATGATGAATAAGACGTTAAGTGACCGCGAGGCTGAGGTTATGGTGCTGATTGTCAAAGGCTATATTAACAAGGAAATTGCTGACAGACTAAACATCGGACTAACCACCGTAATTTCTCATCGCAAGAACATCATGACGAAGCTGGGATTAAGAAGTGTGTCGGCTCTGACCATATACGCCGTGATGCATGGTTATATCAATATTGATCAGATATAACCTTAAAGATTCTTAAATATTTATATAAATATGGTACGCAAGTGGCACAATATCAAATAAATTGAGTACCTTTGCAGCCGTTTTGTCCGCATAGTGTGGAGATAGGTGGCAGAACAGGCGCTGACACCTATAGAATATTAACCAATTAAACATGTCTGATAAACGTCTGTTCAGACAAACAAATGCCCACTAAAGGGCGCAAGAGAATTTTATGTCAGAATTAACAAAGAACGTTCAGCCGTTGCAGGATTTCAACTGGGACGAGTTTGAAAATGGCACCGTGGCCAACATCAGCAAGGAAGAGCTTGACAAGGCCTACGACGAGACTCTGAACAAGGTGGCCGACCACCAGGTTGTAGAGGGTAAAGTCATCTCGGTTGACAAAAAAGAAGTGGTAGTCAACATTGGCTACAAGAGCGACGGTATCATCCCCGCTACAGAGTTCCGCTACAACCCCGACCTGAAAGAGGGCGACGTAGTAGAAGTCTATGTGGAGACCGCTGAGGACAAGAAAGGCCAGCTGGTACTTTCTCACAAGAAGGCACGTCTGAGCCAGGCTTGGGACCGTGTGAACCAGGCTCTGGAGGCCGAGGAGATTGTACAGGGCTACATCAAGTGCCGCACTAAGGGTGGTATGATTGTAGACGTATTCGGCATTGAGGCATTCCTGCCCGGCAGTCAGATCGACGTTCATCCCATACGCGACTACGACCAGTTCGTTGGCAAGACTATGGAGTTCAAGATCGTGAAGATCAACCAGGAGTTCCGTAACGTGGTAGTAAGCCACAAGGCCCTCATCGAGCAGGAGCTCGAGGCCCAGAAGCAGGAGATCATCTCTCGTCTGGAGAAGGGTCAGATTCTGGAGGGTACTGTCAAGAACATCACCAGCTACGGTGTATTCGTAGACCTGGGTGGTGTAGACGGACTGATCCACATCACCGACCTGTCTTGGGGCCGCGTAGACGATCCCAAGAAGGTAGTAGAGCTCGACCAGAAGATCAACGTGGTGATCCTCGATTTCGACGAGGAGAAGAAGCGCATCGCTCTCGGTCTGAAGCAGCTCACACCTCATCCCTGGGATGCTCTGGATGCCAACCTCAAGGTTGGTGACCACATCACCGGTAAGGTTGTTGTCATCGCCGACTACGGTGCATTCGTAGAGGTTCAGCCCGGTGTTGAGGGTCTGATCCACGTCAGTGAGATGTCTTGGAGCCAGCACCTGCGCTCAGCTCAGGAGTTCCTGAAGGTTGGCGACGATGTAGAGGCTGTTATCCTGACTCTCGACCGCGACGAGCGCAAGATGTCTCTGGGTATCAAGCAGCTCCGCGAGGATCCCTGGGAGGCTATCGAGACCAAGTATCCTGTTGGCAGCAAGCACACCGCCAAGGTTCGCAACTTCACCAACTTCGGTGTATTTGTTGAACTCGAGGAGGGTGTCGACGGTCTGATTCACATCAGCGACCTGAGCTGGACCAAGAAGGTGAAGCACCCCTCAGAGTTCACCAAGGTGGGCGAGGTTATCGACGTTGTCGTGCTCGACATCGACAAGGAGAACCGTCGTCTGTCTCTCGGTCACAAGCAGCTCGAGGATAATCCTTGGGACGTATTCGAGGAGAAGTACGCCGTTGGTTCTGTTCACACCGGTAAGATTACCGAGGTTATGGAAAGAGGTGCCGTTGTTTCTCTCGAGGAGAACGTTGAAGGCTTTGCCACTCCAAAGCACCTGGTTAAGGAAGATGGCTCTCAGGCCCAGCAGGGCGAGGAGCTCGAGTTCAAGGTGATTGAGTTCAACAAGGACTCTAAACGTATCATCCTGAGCCACAGCCGCACCTTTGAGGATGCACAGCGTGAGGAGAAGCGTGCTGCCCGCAAGACCGCAGCTCCTAAGAAAAAGGACGAGGCTCCGAAGATTGAGAACGTTGCAGCCAGCACCACTCTGGGCGACCTCGACGTTCTGGCCAAGCTGAAGGCCGATATGGAGAAGAGCGAATAATAGACTCCTCTATTTATAATTTCATTGGCTGCACACCTGAAAGAAGGTTCGTGCAGCCAATTTCTGTATTAGAAAGATGGTCAAAGTAAAAAAAGCATTTTCTAAAAAAAACAAAAAACGTTGATAATTTGCTTTAAAACTATTGTCGTTTCAGAAATTTTTCATATCTTTGGCCTTGGAAACAGTAAAACTTGAAAACTATGGCAAACAAAAGATCTTTGAAGAAAGCGATTAACGTGGTCTGTGAAGAACTATTCGCTGAGGCTGTTGCCGCTTCACTCTATGGCAACGAGGGATACAAAGAAAATACGGAGGCACTATTATTGTCTGTAGTAAAGATACATAAGGAATATACTTGTAGGGTTTCGCACCCCGAACCAGGTATGCCTGCTAAACAATACTATAAGGACCTGAGAGAGAAACTTGCTGCCCAGGTGAGCGAGTTGGTAGACCAAATCAACAATCTCTGATGTGGAAAAAATTCTGTAACTGGCTTTTATATAAGCGAATGGGATGGACGTCGGAAGTAACTGAGGTCCATCCTGATAAGTATATTATATGTCTGGCACCTCACACCAGCAACTGGGACTTCCTGATTGGGCAGCTCTATAACGGAGCACATTGTCTGGGAAGTAACTTCCTGATGAAGAAAGAATGGTTCTTCTGGCCATTGGGACCTATATTCAAAAGCATTGGCGGCATACCCGTATATAGACAGAAAAGCACCAGCATGACCGACTCGATGGCCGAAACAGCACGTGCATGCAAGACCTTCCATCTATGTATTACTCCCGAGGGCACGCGCTCGCGCGTAGAAGAATGGAAGAAAGGATTCTATTTCATAGCCCTCAAGGCAAAGATGCCCATTCTGCTCTACGGACTGGACTACGAGAAAAAGCATATCCAATGCACAAAGACCATCTGGCCATCAGGCGACTTAGAGAGCGACATGCGCGAGATAAAACTCTATTTCAAGGATTTTAAGGGCAAACGGCCTGAATTGTTTTCAATAGGAAATGTCTAAACACACACATATCAAACTATTATTATCATTGGTGCTGACCATTCTCGTCAGCCAGTATTTACCAGCACAAACCACATGGGGCAAAATAGACCACAACGGAGAACCGTGGATCAAGAACGTATCACGCCCCTACTCTATCGAACGAGGACTTGAAGCACGCCACATTGCTCTATGGGCCAGTCATGGACGCTATTTTGACAACAACGAACGTAAATGGAGATGGCAGAGACCAGCACTCTTCGGAACCACCGAGGACCTCTATACGCAGACTATCGTCATACCCTACCTCATACCCATGCTTGAGAATGCCGGAGCCGTGGTCTTCACACCACGCGAACGCGACTGGCAACGCAACGAGGTCATCATTGACAATGACCGTCCTCTACTCCTTGGCAATTACCAGGAGAAGAGCCAGCGCCAACAATGGCTGACGGCTCCCGAGCCAGGATTCGCCTTCCACGCAGAACCCTATCACGACGAGGAGAACCCCTTTGAGGCAGGTACAGCACGAATGATTGAGACCACTCATTCCAAATCGACACTCAGCACTATCAGCTATCAGCCCGACATCCCCCATGAAGGAAGCTATGCCGTCTATGTCAGCTATCAAACTGTAGAAAACAGCGTTGACGATGCCCACTATACCGTTTGGCACAAAGGTCAGAAAACAGACTTCTTTGTTAATCAGCAGATGGGAGGCTCCACATGGGTCTATCTGGGCACATTCGAATTCGACAAAGGCAGTTCAGAGTTCAACCGCGTGGTACTCTCCAACCAAAGCAAGCACAAAGGTTATGTCACTGCCGATGCCGTACGCTTTGGCGGTGGTATGGGAAACATTGAGCGAGGTGGAGCTGTGAGCGGACTGCCGCGCTGTCTTGAGGGCGCGCGTTATGCCGCACAATGGGCTGGAATGCCCTACAACGTCTATAGCTCGAAGCAAGGCGCTAATGACTATGGCGATGATATCAACGTTCGATCGCTGATGACTAATCTGCTCTGCGGAGGCTCATCCTTCGCACCCGATTCCGTGGGTCGTAAGGTACCTATTGAGCTATCTCTAGCCATCCATAGCGATGCAGGATTCACCAACACCGGACTGGGCGTCTATGGCTCGCTAGCCATCTGCACCACACAGTTTGGCGACAGCCTGCTGGCAGCGGGCATCAGTCGAGAGGCTTCACACGAGTTGGCCGTAGACCTGCTTCACAACACCACCGCCGACCTGCAATACCGCTTTGGCGAGTGGAACCTGCGAAAGCTCTACGACCGCAACTACTCCGAGACACGAGTACCCATCGTTCCCAGCGCCATCCTCGAGACCCTTTCGCACCAGAACTTCGGCGACATGCGCTACGGTCAAGACCCTAACTTCCGATTCACGCTGGCACGATCCATCTATAAGACTATACTGCGCTATATCACCAGTCGACACGGCGAGAGCTACGTGGTGCAGCCTATGCCGCCACAAGATCTGCACATCGCCTTTGCTGACAACGAAGGTAGGGTCAACGTCAGCTGGCAAGGTATCGAGGACGGACAGGAACCCACGTCGATACCGACGGGCTATGTGCTCTACATAGCACAGGATAATGGTGACTTCGACAACGGAACGTACCTGCGAGGCACTTCATGTACTGTTAAACTGAAACCCAACGTGCTGTACAGCTTCCGAGTAACTGCCACCAATGACGGTGGACAGAGTTTCCCCACAGAGACGTTATCGGCTCTCTATAATCCCAACGCTCGTCAGACGGTACTCATCGTCAACGGCTTCCACAGACTCTCGTCGCCTGCCATCAGCCGACAGGGACAGGGTTTTGACCTGACAGAAGACATCGGCGTGAGCTACGGACGAAACTGCGGATGGCTGGGACTGCAACGCGTATTCGACACCCAGCGCATGGGCATCGAGGACTCTACAGGGCTAGGATACACCACTCCCGACCTGCAGGGAATGTTCATTGCCGGCAACGAGTTTAACTATGCCAGGGAACATGCGGAAGCCATCCGTACGGCTAATGCCTATAATATCGTCAGCGCATCAGGAAAAGCCGTCGAGAAAGGATTCATGAACCTCAGCAACTATCAGGTAGTTGACCTGCTGCTGGGCCTTGAAGAGAACGACGGACACAGTCTGGTAGCCTATAAAAGCTTCCCGCTCACCCTTCAGCAACAGCTTAGAGGCTATGTGGCCCAAGGTGGCAACATGTTAGTCAGCGGCGCCTACATCGGCACAGACATGGATACGGAAGAAGAGAAACAGTTTCTGGCCGATATCCTCAAGGTGAGACTGGAAGGCACCAACCGCGATATCGACGAAAACATGAAGGGGTTGGGCACCACGTTCGAATGCTACAGGCTACTGAACGAAGATCACTATGCCGCACAACAGACCGATATCCTGATGCCTGCCAACGAGAAGGCCTTCCCTGCACTCGTTTATAGCAGCGGAACAAGTGCCGGTGTGGCTTATCAAGGCAGTGACTACAAGGCCTTTATTATGGGATTCCCCTTTGAGTGTATCAAGGGAAAAGATACTCAAGCAATTATTATGCGAGGAATGTTAAACTTTCTAACAACCAAATAGTTATGATAAAGATTCAAACAAACGCTTCAGGCACAAGAAGCATCGAAATCAGCGAGCAACATCTCTGTGTGATAGACCGCTATCAGCTGTTTCAGGACCTGATAGACTCTAACGGATATATCGACGAGCCTGTGCTCGACAAACTGAAACTGAACATCCGAGCTCTCCTAGAGTCGGAGGCCGGAAGAGACAAGGAACTGCTTGACCTATGCCTCGATGTGGTTTATCATCCCAACATGAAAGCTTTGGGATTACAGAACCTAGTACAGCTTTACAAAGACTGGAGGAACAATCAGGAGAATGGAGTATCGGCTGACTGATTTTCTTCCCACTACCAAAAAGGAACTTGAACTGAGGGGATGGGATTACGTGGACGTTATCCTCTTCTCAGGCGACGCCTATGTAGACCATCCGTCCTTTGGCGCTGCCGTCATAGGACGTGTGCTCGAGGCAGCAGGCTATCGTGTAGCCATCGTTCCGCAGCCCGACTGGCATGGCGACTTCCGCGACTTCAAGAAGTTAGGGCGTCCACGCCTCTTCTTTGGCATCTCGCCAGGATGCATGGACTCGATGGTCAACAAATACACAGCCGCTCGCCGACTAAGGTCCGAGGATGCCTATTCGCCTGACGGACGTCACGACATGAGGCCGGAGTATCCCACCATCGTCTATACCAAGATACTGAAACAGCTCTACCCTGATGTGCCAGTAGTGCTGGGAGGAATTGAGGCCTCGCTGCGCCGACTCACCCACTATGACTACTGGCAAGACAAGCTGCGCCCAAGCATTCTGGTAGATAGTGGCGCTGACTTGATTACCTATGGTATGGGTGAGAAGACCACGATAGAGCTGGCGCGTATAGCTGATGCCTACGGTTGTCTGCCTATTCACGAACTTGTGAAACTGCCGCAGATAGTGTATTTCTCCAATGACATGACGCCCACAAAGGACGATATTGTACTGCATAGTCATGAGGAATGTCTGCAAAACAAAAAGGCGCAGGCCGAGAACTTCAGGCATATTGAGGAACAATCGAACATGATGCATGCTCAAAGGCTACTACAAAAAGTGGGAAACGAGTATGTCGTTGTCAATCCTCCCCACCCACCTATGACTACCGAAGAGCTCGATGCTTCGTTCGACCTGCCCTACACGCGTCAGCCCCACCCCAAATACAAAGGCAAGCGTATTCCTGCCTACGACATGATTAAGCACAGTGTCAACATCCATCGCGGTTGTTTTGGAGGCTGCGCATTCTGCACTATCTCAGCCCATCAGGGCAAGTTTATCGCCTGTCGTTCGAAGGAGAGCATATTAAAAGAGGTGAAGCAGGTGATAGAGATGCCAGATTTCAAAGGTTATCTTAGCGACTTAGGCGGTCCCAGTGCTAATATGTACGGTATGCATGGTCGTAACCTGAATGCTTGCGAGAAATGTAAGCGACCCAGCTGTATTCACCCCCAGATATGTCCCAACCTGAATACCAGTCATCAGAAGTTGCTCGACGTCTATCATGCTGTCGATGCCCTGCCAGGCATCAAGCGCAGTTTCATTGGTAGTGGTGTGCGCTACGACCTGCTGCTGCACAGAAGCAAGGACGAAGAGGCCAACCGTTCAACACAGGAATACACCCGAGAACTGATTTGCAAACACGTCAGTGGCAGACTGAAGGTAGCTCCCGAGCATACCAGCGACCGTGTGCTGATGCTCATGAGAAAACCCTCGTTCACACAATTCGGGGAGTTCAAGCGCATCTTTGACCGCATTAATCGTGAAGAGAATCTCCGACAGCAGATCATCCCCTATTTCATCAGCAGTCACCCAGGATGTCACGAAGAAGATATGGCCGAGTTGGCCGTACTAACCAAAAGTATGGACTTCCAACTGGAACAGGTGCAGGACTTCACGCCAACGCCAATGACAGTAGCAACAGAGATGTGGTACACAGGCTATAATCCCTATACGCTTGAACCAGTATTCTCGGCTAAGACTCCACAGGAGAAACAAGCACAGCGTCAGTTCTTCTTCTGGTACAAGCCGGAGGAAAGGCGCAACATTGAACAGAGCCTCAGACGCATAGGCCGCACAGACCTCATCAGGAAGCTATTCCCAACGCCACCATCACCCTATTCCCCATCAGCCCCGTCAAATAATGGAAATTATAGAGCAAAACATCGTTCCGAAGAACCCAAAGAAAAAAAGCGAGGACGGAATCGTCGTCACTCCTGATTTCATTGCCGTCATCGACGGTTCCACATCGAAGACAAGTCGCCGCTACAGTTTCTTCAAGAGCAACGGCCGCTATGCCATGCAAATAGTAGAGCGTTTTATCAGGAAAGCGCCAAAGAACATCAGCTATAACGACTTCTGTATTGGTGTCACCAAGAAGATACGTCAGCACTATAAGAAAACACAAATAGAACAGTTAACAAAGCATCCGGAAGAGAGACTTACAGCCAGTGCCGTCATTTTCAGCAGAGTGAGACGCGAGATATGGATGATAGGTGACTGTCAATGTTTTGTTGGCGACACTTTTTACGATAACCCCAAACCCTATGAACAGGAGTTGGCCGAGAAGCGAGCCGCCATCATAAAGGCCAGCCCGAAACCGTGGGATCACTTCTTGGAAGAGGACACTGCACGTACTGCCATTATTCCACGAATGCTGGAGACGATGCAAGAGCAAAACAAGTCATACAGTGTCATTGACGGATTTACTATCGACAGACAACATATACGCGTGCTGACGCTCGATTTTCAGCCCTGGGAGATTGTGCTGGCCTCTGACGGTTATCCTTTTCTCTGCAAGACATTAGAAGAGTCTGAACAGCAACTGGCGCGACAAAAGAGCGAAGACCCGCTGAACATCGGAGCCTTCAAAGCCACAAAAGCATTTGCAAAGGAAAACAACTCCTTCGATGACCGTGCTTACATCCGATTTAAGGCTTAAAAATGAGAATTCACCCCACATTATCTCACTACTCAGTAAAGAAAATAAGTTTTTATTTGCTTTAGAGCCCCGAAAATTTGGATGTTTCATAAAAAAACAGTACCTTTGCACTCGCAAATCGGGCACATCCCTGTGATGCAAAGGATGGTTCCGTAGCTCAGTTGGATAGAGCAACAGCCTTCTAAGCTGTGGGCCTTGGGTTCGAATCCCAACGGAATCACATTATCACATAAGCCCCATATTCTTTTAGGATGACGGGGCTTTTTTAATAAAATAGGCTTGCAGATGAAACTAATCATCATGACAAAGGCCACGTTTTTCGTGGAGGAAGACAAGATTCTGACGACCCTCTTTGAAGAAGGGCTGGAGAATCTTCATCTATATAAGCCGAACTCGGAGCCAGTATACTCCGAACGGCTACTCACCTTGCTTTCTGACGATTACTACAAGCGTATCACGGTTCACGACCACTTTTATCTTCGCGAGGAATTTGGACTGAAGAGCATTCACCTTGACTCACTCGACACAGAACTGCCCTATGGCTACAAAGGCGGATTCAGCTGCACATGCCGTTCGCTTAGTCAGTTGCAGGAATGCAAGAAGAAGGCAAGTTATGTATTCCTTCAGAACATCTTCAACAGTCAGAGCAATCCCAACGACACACAATCGTTTACAGAAGAAGAACTGAAGGCTGCTGCCAAACAGGGGCTTATAGATCGTCACGTCTATGCTTTGGGAGGCATCAACCTGGATAATGTACGCATGGTGCGTGATCTCGGTTTCGAGGGTGTCGTCATCTGCGGAGACCTGTGGAACCGCTTCAATATCCATCAGGAGCAGGACTATAAAGACCTGATTGGCCATTTCAAGAAATGGCAGAAGGCTGTCAGTTAACAGAAACTCAAATACGAACCATAATATATAATGACTACACAAAACTCTTACATGGTCTTTTCAGGTACCGCTACAAGATACCTCGCAGAGAAAATCTGTCAAAGTCTGGGATGCCCTCTGGGCAAACTGCAAATCACAAAATTCTCTGATGGAGAATTTGCTGTGTCATACGAAGAGTCCATCCGCGGACGTGATGTCTTCCTGGTGCAGAGCACATTCCCCAACAGCGACAACCTGATGGAACTGCTGCTGATGATTGATGCCGCCAAACGTGCATCGGCCCGCACCATCAATGCCGTGATTCCGTACTTCGGATGGGCTCGTCAGGACCGCAAGGATAAACCCCGCGTCAGCATTGGTGCAAAATTAGTTGCCGACCTGCTGAGTGTAGCTGGTGTAAACCGTGTGATTACGATGGACCTGCATGCCGACCAGATTCAGGGCTTCTTCGATGTTCCCGTAGATCATCTCTATGCTTCTGGCGTGTTGCTGCCCTACCTGCAGAGTCTGAAGTTAGACGAATTAGTCATT
Organism: uncultured Prevotella sp.; assembly: GCF_946407605.1. GTDB lineage: Bacteria > Bacteroidota > Bacteroidia > Bacteroidales > Bacteroidaceae > Prevotella. Next base: position 34,359 of record NZ_CAMJOS010000007.1, on the reverse strand, counting down.
GCATCACCCGATGTAGGCGGTTCTAAGCGTGCCAACACCTACGCCAAGTATCTGGGTTGTCCGCTGGTGCTGTGCAACAAGACCCGTGCTCGTGCTAATGTGGTAGCCACCATGCAGATTATCGGTGATGTGGAAGGTAAGAACGTAGTTATTATCGACGATATGGTCGATACTGCAGGCACCATTACAAAGGCTGCTGACCTGATGATGGAATCGGGTGCTAAGAGCGTGCGTGCCTGTGCCTCTCACTGTGTGATGAGTGGTCCAGCCAGTGATCGTGTGCAAGAGTCTGCCCTTGAGGAGATTGTATTCACCGACTCTATCCCCTACACCCAGCGTTGTGCCAAGGTGAAACAGATCAGTGTTGCCGATATGTTTGCCGAGACCATCCGTCGCGTCATCGAAAACGAAAGCATTAGTGATCAATATATAGTATAATATGAAACAGATAGTCCAGTTCTTCGGACTGACTCTGACAGTCCTATTCATGGTTGCCTGTAGCACCAATAGTTTCAAGGTGGATGGTGTGGCCGAAGGTTTTGATGAGGGTGACACCCTGTTAGTGATAAGAGGCGACAAGCCAGAACCTCTCGATACCATCATCGTGAAGGACAACAAGTTTGAGTGGCAGGGAGAAGCTGACTCGGTGGTGTTCTATGTGATTGCAGCACCAAAGGCTAACTCATCGGTAGTGTTTTTTGGAGAACCCGGCACTGTGAAGATTCGGCTGTCGGCAGACGGCAACTCAGAAATCTCTGGAACAAAGTCTAACGAAGCCCTTCAGGAAATGAACAAGCTGAATGCAGAGTTCCAGAAGAAGGTTGACGTTCTTATGCCAAAGTTCTCTGAAGATGTGGACGAAGAACAGCAGAAAGCCCTCTATGAAGAGTATAACAAACTGGTAGAGGAGATGCAGGCCAACGTTGCCGAACTGGCTAAGAAGAATCTGGATAATGAGTTGGGCTTTGTGCTGATGTCAACCATCGCCTATGGTGATGACTTCTCGACTGACGAACTGAAGGAGCTGATTTCAAAGATGCCTCAGGAGTATCAGGACAGACAGGCAATGAAAGATATTCTGAAGATGATTAACGACCGTTTCCCAGCAGAAGAAGGCGATCAGATTCCTAACTTCAGCATGCAGTCTCCTGAGGATACGGAAATATTTATCCTTGACGAAGTAAAGAAGAACAAGGTGACGGTGCTGGACTTCTGGGCTTCATGGTGTGGTCCTTGCAGAGACGAAATGCCTGCTATGAAGAAAATGCTGGCAGACTATCAGGAAGCAGGATTCGGCATCGTAGGTATCTCTATCGACGGCAACAAAGAAGACTGGATAAACTGTATTAAGACATTGGAACTCACCTGGCCTCAGATGTCTGACTTAAAAGGTGGAGCATCGCCTATAGCCCAGAGCTTTGGTGCACGTTTCATTCCTTTCACTGTTGTTGTTGACCAACAAGGCAAAATCCTGAAGAAAGGTTTGCGTGGCGAAGAACTTGCAGCCTTTATTGGAGAGCAGCTGAAATAATTCTTGAATTAAGATAGAAAAATTAAGTGGGTGTTTTTTGAAGACACCCACTTATTTATTTTACTTTATTTGGTTTTATACCAGATGATTGTCCTGAGGGAATACCACCGTTGGTTTGAACGACTTCGCCTCTTCGAAATCCATCAAGGCATACGAGATAATGATGACCGTATCACCCACCTGTACCCTGCGGGCTGCAGCACCGTTCAAACAAACACATCCACTGCCACGTTCGCCCTTGATGATATAGGTCTCAAAACGCTCTCCATTATTATTATCAAGCACCTGTACTTTCTCACCAGCTATCAGATTGGCGGCATCCATCAGATCCTCATCGATGGTGATGCTACCCATATAGTTCAAGTTAGCTTCTGTGACCTGTACACAGTGCAACTTGGATTTCATTACTTCTATCATCATATCTCTACTCTTTATATTTGATATGGTCAATCAAACGGATAGGCGTCTTACCACAATAAACGGTAATACAACCTACCACATACGATGAGTCTTCCCATTCTGCAACATCCTGTAAGGTATTGCCATCAACAATTGAGAAATACTCTACTTCGAGTCCTTCAACCTTATTAATATCATCTACCACCTTATCGTGTGTCTCCTTCAGAGTGTGCTTCTTGGCATAAGTCACACTATTCTTCAGGGCTTTATAAATGGTGGGAGCAATAGCACGCTCATCGGGGGCCAGCAAGGTATTGCGGCTGCTACGTGCCAATCCGTCGTCATCTCGAACAATGGGACACTCCACAATCTGTACAGGCAAGCCCAACTGCCTTACCATTGCCTTGACAACAGCAATCTGCTGCCAGTCTTTTTCTCCGAAATAGGCTCTATCTGGACGAACAATGTAGAACAGACGACTCACCACCTGACAAACACCATTGAAATGGCCAGGACGATGTGCGCCCTCCATCACAGTTGATACTGGCGGGAACTCAAACTGACGTGTATCGGGTGTAGGATACATCTCCTCCACTTCAGGAGCCAGTACATAATCAGCCCCGCAACTCTCCAACAAACGGCAGTCTGCCTCCAGGTCACGAGGATAGTTCTTTAAGTCATTTTTATCATTAAACTGAGTCGGATTCACAAACACAGAAACAACAGTGATTCCGTTCTCTTTCACACTACGTCTCACTAGCGATGCATGACCCTCATGCAGGGCACCCATCGTAGGCACTAATCCGATTTCTTTTCCCTGCTTACGATCATCGAAAAGTGCGTTTTGCAGGTCAACAATCTTCTTAAAAACTTTCATTCTATTTTCCTTATCGTCGATTTGAGGGTGCAAAATAACAACAAATTTCCCAAATATGGAAAAAAAACGCTAAAAATAAGCCTATAAAATGTCACTTTTTCCTAAAATCGCACATTTTATGCGGTTTTATGCAAAAAAAATAGTACCTTTGCATCGTATAATTGAATAAAGATGGCAAAGAAGAAAATCCTATTCATCAATCAGGAGATAGCACCCTATGTTCCTGAAACCACCTTGTCAGTCATGGGTCACGATTTGCCTCGTGCTATGCAAGAGCGTAATAACGAGACGAGAACATTTATGCCTAAATGGGGCAACATTAACGAACGGCGCGGTCAGTTACATGAGGTCATCCGTCTATCAGGCATGAACCTCATCATCAACGACACTGACCATCCCCTCATTATAAAAGTAGCCTCTATACCATCTACTCGTGTTCAGGTGTTCTTCATCGATAACGATGATTATTTCTCAAAGCGCGATATGACACCCGATAACAACGATACTGATGGTTTGCTGAATGGCGAGCGTGCCGTATTCTTTGCCCGCGGCGTTATGGAGACTGTTAAGAAACAAGGTTGGATTCCTGATATTATCCACTGTCAGGGCTGGATGAGCAGCGTTGTTCCTTTCTATATCAAGACAGCTTATCAGGATGAGCCATCTTTTGCCAATACCAAGATTGTTACTTCCATCTTCCCCAAGGAAACGCCTAAAAGCTTAGGACCCGATTTCAAGAAGACGCTGGAGTTCCGTAGTGCAACGCCTAACCTATTGAGCAACTATAAAGACGAGTTCGACACGATTGAGTTAGGTAAGTTGGCTATTGACTATAGCGACGGCGTATTGTTGGCAACAGCCCATTCAGATGCCACGCTGCAGAAATATGCCAAAGACAAAGGGCTGCCTATTCAGAAATTCTTGGCCGAAGACTATGGTGAGGCCTATGAGGCATTCTACGACTCCATCTGTCCGGAGGAACAACAGGAATGAGACATTATCAAAGAAATAATATCATTTATTAATGAAAAGAATATCAATTATGGCTGGCGTCGTACTAACGGCAATAGCCATTTCTTCTTGTAGCGAAGATACTTCAAACATTGGAGAATCACTCATTAAGGATACCGACAAGCTTGACGTGACAACAGAGGAATATGAGGTGTCAACGCAAACTGTCGTTGCCGACTCTGTGTTCACCCTCAGCAACAACTGCTACTTGGGCTTTGTGCGTGATCCAGAGACTATGGCCGATGTTAAAAGCGAATTTACTACCCAGTTCCATTATTTGGAGCATCAATATGTCTCTCCAGACAGTAAGTTCATTAGCCGCGTCGAAGGTAAGGCTGCTGCCGACTCATGTGAGATTATCCTCTATCTGACATCTCCTTATAACTCAAAGGACAGCCTCTCTGCCCTGAAGATGAAAGTACATGAGCTGAAGAAGCCTATGGAAGAAGGCGTTCGTTATTACTCCAACTATAACCCGATGACATTGGGCATGATTAGAGAAGATGGACTGAGCAAGAGTAAGATGTTCACCTTCTTGAACCTGCAGGATGAAGACACCTTACGCACAAAGACCACCTATATTAATAATGTGCGTATCACTCTTAACTCACCCTATACTGACATCAATGGTAATGTATATAATAACTACGGCACTTATATCCTACGCCAATATCATGAGCATCCAGAGAATTTCCGTAACTCTTATACCTTCAGCCACAACGTTTGCCCAGGTTTCTTCTTCCAAATCACCGATGGCTACGGCTTCTATGCAAGGGTGAGAGATATGGGATTGAAGACCTACTATAGAGTACAGACCGACTCAGGCGTAGTCAGCGCCGCACTGACACTGGCAGGTACTAAGGAGGTACTGCAGACAACCTTCATCACCAACGACAAGCAGGCCATCAACAAGTTGGCTGCTGAGCGTAACCACACATATCTGAAATCACCTGCAGGTCTCTTCACAGAGGTTACTCTGCCTGTCAAGGAAATCAAGAAAGGACACGAGAAAGACTCACTTATTGCTGCTAAGATTACCTTCCAGCGCATCAACAACCAGACTGATGATGAGCGTAAGTTCAACATACCTCAGAACATCCTGATGCTACAGAAAGACAGCCTGAACGCTTTCTTCGAAAACAACAAGACGCCAGACAATAAGATGTCGTATTATGCCATTTATAACTATAACGGCAGTACGTATAAGAACAGCAATACCTATAATTTCACCAACATCTCCAACCTGATTACCAGCCTTTGGAATATCAGGCAGAAGGGTGTAAAGGAGAATCCCAACTGGGAGGCCGAGCATCCCAACTGGAACAAGGTGCTGCTCGTTCCCATCAGCTACAATGTTACTTCTTCAACAAGTACAGACCATGATATGTCGCTCACCAGCGCCTGTCTGGTAGGTGGTCCCGACAATGATCACGACCCCGTTACCATCAGCGTGGTCTACGCAAAATTCAAAGAACAATAAAGAAGTTTATGGCAGACGGATATCTGGAGAAACATCAGGCGGACTATGAAGCCCGCAAAGAGGCATATCTCAGGAAGAAGCGACACCTGCCATCAGTGAAACGCACTATAGAGCGTCCAGACGACGAGGCCTTGTAAGATGTGTGTTCTTACAAGGCCTCGCCTTTTACACCTTATTTATATATAAGGAGACAGGTATTCCAGAATTTAGGAATTCATCAGTACGGCGGTACGCACACGACTCAACGTCTCTGGCGTCATCTGCAGATAACTGGCAATATAAACCAACGGTGCACGGAGTACCAGCTGCGGACTGCTCTTTACCAGTTTCTGATAACGGTCCTGAGCACTCTCGAAGCGTAACATGTCTGCACGCTGCTGACTGATGATCAGCGACTCCTCCAGAATCTTACGATATAGAATCTGGATATTCACGCTACGCATGGCCACAGCCTCCAGCTCATTCTTGGGCATAGCATAGATAATGGTAGGTTCCAATGCCTGCATAATCTGCATCGAGGGTTTCTCTTTGAAAAGGCTCTCGATACTCATCATGATGGTGTTCTCGGTAGCCATATATTCCGTCAGCTCCTTGCCGTTCTTAAAGTAATACTGGCGCACCAAGCCTTTCACAATCCAGTAGATATGCTGGCATGTGTCACCTTCGCTCAGGACTCTTTCGCCCTTAGCAAACTTCATTGGCACAAGCACGCTCTCGAGGATGTCGAGTTCTTCGTGCGTCATCGTACTATACCTGCGGGCCAATTCGCGGGCCACGTCGCGTGGGGTTAAACTTAGGTTTGGCATTGTTGTTGATTTAATTATCAATTAGGATTTTTATTAATCAAGTTTCAAGACGGCGAGGAAGGCTTTTTGCGGCACCTCCACATTACCAATCTGCTTCATGCGTTTCTTGCCTCGTTTCTGCTTTTCCAGCAGTTTACGTTTACGGCTCACATCACCACCATAGCACTTGGCCAGCACATCCTTACGTACCTGTTTCACCGTCTCGCGGGCAATAATCTTGGCACCGATGGCAGCCTGAATGGCAATATCGAACTGCTGACGTGGAATCAGCTCTTTCAGTTTCTCACACATTCTACGACCAAAGGTCACGGCGTTGTCCTGATGCGTCAGCGTTGAAAGCGCATCCACCGGCTCACCATTGAGCAAGATGTCGAGCTTCACCAGCTTAGAAGGACGGAACGAGTCAATATGGTAGTCGAACGAGGCATAGCCTTTCGAGATACTCTTCAGTTTGTCGTAGAAGTCAATCACAATCTCACCCAGCGGCAGCATGAAACGCAGTTCCACACGATTGCCGCTCACATACTGCTGGTCTATCAACTCGCCACGCTTGTCAAGACAAAGCGTCATGATAGGACCGATATAGTCAGCAGCAGTAATGATCGAGGCACGGATATATGGTTCCTCAATATGGTCTATCATCGTCTGGTCGGGCAGTCCCGAGGGATTGTGCACCTCTTTCTCTTCTCCCTGCTTGGTGTAGCACATATAGCTAACGTTAGGCACCGTGGTGATCACATCCATATCGAACTCACGGTCCAGACGTTCCTGCACAATCTCCATGTGGAGCAGTCCCAGGAAACCACAACGGAAACCAAAGCCCAGGGCTACTGACGACTCAGGCTGGAAGGTCAATGATGCGTCGTTAAGCTGCAACTTCTCTAACGAGGCACGCAGGTTCTCATAGTCTGTAGGGTCAATGGGATAGACACCTGCAAACACCATCGGTTTCACCTCTTGGAAACCCTCAATGGCTTTGTCGCAAGGTGTAGCCACATGTGTGATGGTATCGCCAACCTTCACCTCTTTTGAGTCTTTAATGCCGCTGATGATATATCCAACATCGCCTGTGCGCAGTTCCATGCGAGGTATCATATCCATCTTCAGCACGCCAACCTCATCGGCGTCATACTCCATGCCGGTATTGAAGAACTTCACCTTGTCGCCCTTACGAATCACGCCGTTCACAATCTTGAAGTAGGCAATGATACCTCTGAACGAGTTAAACACTGAGTCAAAGATCAAGGCTTGCAAAGGTGCCTCTTCTTCACCCACAGGATGAGGAATACGGTCCACCACAGCATCCAGAATCTCGTCAACGCCCTCACCCGTCTTTCCTGAAGCACGGATAATATCCGAAGGGTCGCAGCCTATCAGGTCCACGATTTCATCTTCCACCTCATCAGGCATAGCGCTGGGCATATCAATCTTATTGATGACAGGGATAATCTCCAAGTTATTGTCGATAGCCATATAGAGGTTCGAGATGGTCTGCGCCTGTACACCTTGTGTGGCGTCGACCACCAGCAGCGCACCCTCGCAGGCTGCAATGGAACGAGAGACCTCATACGAGAAGTCCACATGTCCCGGGGTGTCAATCAAGTTGAGTATATATTTCTCTCCATCACGCTCGTACTCCATCTGAATGGCATGACTCTTGATGGTAATGCCTCGTTCGCGTTCCAAGTCCATATCGTCAAGCATCTGTCCCTCAGTCACTTGTATGGTCTTGGTACGTTCAAGGAGTCTGTCGGCAAGGGTTGACTTACCGTGGTCTATATGCGCTATGATGCAGAAATTCCTGATATTCTTCATTAAAGTATGTGTCTTATAGACTGCAAAATTACAAAAAAGAATGCAATTTATTCGCTATTTTACATTTTTTTTGTAACTTTGCAATCAAATTTCAATAATACCTATATTCATGAAGAAAGTATTATTAATGGCATCAGCCGTTATTCTACTCGCATCGTGTCAGGAATCACTTGAAGAGCGTGCAGCCCGTGAAGCCCGCGAAGTGACAGAAGCGAAGTGTCCCATGCCTATTGGCAATAACATGTATCTTGACAGTATCGTCTTCGACATCCCTTCTATCACCCAGACCCAATATTTCCGGTTTACTGGCGACTCTGACAACGACAGCGTAGTAACCGTACTCAATAATTCTGATGTTAAAGGCACGTTGGTTCGTGAGTTGAAAAACGCCGCCAACTACAAGGCCTTGCTGAATCGTGGCGTCAACTTCCGCTATGTCTATCGTTCCAGCAAGAATCCCGAGAAGATATACCTTGACGTCACTCTACACAAAGAAGATTACCAATAATATCCATAAACTATGCAAAAGAAATTATTAATAGCATCGGCCTTGATGGCCGTCAGCTTACAGATGGACGCACAGACCACCATCGCCGCCGATTACAAAGGAACAGCCAACGGCAACCCTATCAGCGCCAACATCTTCTGTGCCGACCCAACAGCACTGGAGTATAATGGTCGTCTATATGTCTATGGCTCCAACGACCACCAACAGTTCATCAAGAATGGTAAGAAAGGAGAGAACAGCTATGGCGAAATCAAATCCATTGTAGTGTTCTCTACCGATGATATGGTGAACTGGACCTTCCACGGCACCATCGACACAAAGAAGATCTGCTCCGGATGGGTTACTAATCCTTGGTATCAAGGCTATGGTGTCTCGTGGGCACCATCCGTCACATGGCGTACTAACGAGGCTGGTGAAGACGAGTTCTTCCTCTATTTCTGCAACAGCAGTCACGGCGTTGGTGTGCTAAAGGCCAATTCGCCTATTGGTCCTTGGACATCGCCCCTGAAAAAGCTGTTGATTCATTACGACACACCAGGTGCTAACGCTATGGGCACGAATGCCAATTTCGACCCAGGCGTAGTCATCGACGACAATGGTGTGGGCTGGCTGTCTTTCGGCGGCCTTGGTCCCAGCCAGATTATGCCTGATGCAGCGCGTATCGTCAGGTTAAAGCCCTCGATGACTGCTGTCGACACGACCGCTGTCAAGATCAAAGCCCCCTATCACTTCGAGGCTAACGAGCTGAACTACATCGGTGGCAAGTATGTCTATACCTACTGCTCTAACTGGGCCAACCGCAGCGATAGCGAGTGGAACACCTATAAGCAGCAGCATGGCATCACCGCCAGCAAGCCCAACACATGCACCATGTGCTATATGGTTACCGACACGCCCAACGACCCCGACTCGTGGGTGTATAAAGGAGTCTATGGTCCCCACCCTGGCATGGGTACCAACAACAACCACTCTCATCTTCAGAAGTTCCAAGGAAAATACTACCACATCTATCACGGAGCTCCTCTGATGGAGAAATGGAGAAGTGCTGGTGTCATCGCGCAGGACTGTGGCATCTTCCGTTCTATCTGTGTCAACAAGGTCACCGTCGACTCGAATGCGGTGAAGATTAATCAGGTGGATCTTTCGGGCGACAAGGGTCTCAAAGGTATCACCACTCCTATCAAGAACTTCAATCCCTACGACCCGCAGCAGATGGAGACTATGGCCAGCTGTGGTGGCGTCAACTACGAGGACTTCAAGAATGTCAAGAACAACACCAAGGTCAGCACCTTGTCCAACGATGCTTCCGAGAATCTGTATGTCAAGATGATTGCCGGCTCATGGACAAGTGTTCGTAAGGCAGACTTCGATACTGGTGCCAAGTCGTTCATACTCAGAGCCCGTGGCACTGGTAAGCTCGAGATTCGTTTCTCTCGTACTGGAACCACTCAGGCCACCATCGAGTTCTCGTCAACATCCTTCGAGGATCATATCATCAATGTCGATTCCACATTGTTCAAGGGCGTGAAGAGCCATTTGTTCTTCGTTGTCACCGAATCAAAGAACGCACAGTTCGACGCTTGGCACTTCTCTCAGGAGGAGCTCACCCCCACCGCCATCAGCGATGTACTCACCAAGCCGGCAGCTACTGTCAGGAAGGGCATCTTTGACCTGAGCGGCCGTCGCCTGCAGAACGGCAACAACAAACATGGCATCATCATTAAGGATGGCAAGAAGATAAAGAAGTAATTTCGAATAACGAATAGACAAAAAGAAAACGGGCTGAATTTCTTCAGTCCGTTTCTTTATTTATAAGAGGTGTGTTCTTACTCCTCAGGCTTCATGTTAGTGTACACAGTCTGCACGTCATCGAAGTCCTCGAGCTTCTCAACCATCTTGTCGATAGCCTCGCGCTGCTCAGGAGTCACATCCTTCAGGTCGTTGGGGATACGGGTGAACTCTGCACCAGTCACCTCAAAGCCCTCTGCCTCCAGGTGTTTCTGGATGGCGCTGAAGCTTGAAGGATCACCATAGATAGTGATTTCGCCTGTCTCCTCATCCTCGTCGAACTCATCCTCCACACCATAGTCAATCAGGTCGAGAATCATCTCGTCCATATCCAGTCCGTCCTTCTTCTTGAAGGTAAACACGCTCTTGTGGTCAAAGAGGAAGCTCAGGCTACCCTGTGTTCCCAGGTTACCACTGAACTTGTTGAACACCGAACGGACGTCACCCACCGTACGGGTGGTGTTGTCTGTCAGCGTCTCAACGAAGATAGCTACTCCGTGAGGGCCATATCCCTCGTAGGTCACCTCCTTATAGTCGCTCTGGTCCTTACCCATTGCGTTCTTGATAGCACGCTCGATATTATCCTTCGGCATGTTCTCGCGCTTGGCGTTGGCAATGCAGGCACGCAGTGCGGGGTTGTTCTCGGGCTCTGGACCGCCAGCCTTCACGGCAATGGCAATCTGCTTTCCGATCTTTGTAAATGTCTTGGCCATGTGGCCCCATCTCTTCAGCTTTGTAGCTTTACGATATTCAAATGCTCTTCCCATATTATTTATTTAAATTTTTCGTTATTACGTTATCACGTTATATCGTTATCACGATAATTATCTCAGCTCAGCACCAAGTTGTTTCTTGATGTTAGCGATGAGCTTCTGCATGATGGCATCAATCTGCTTGTCGTTCATCGTCTTCTCCGTATCCTGCAGGATGAAGTTCACGGCATACGACTTCTTGCCAGCGGGCAGGTTCTTACCCTCATAGACATCGAACAGCTCTACCTTCTTCAGCAGCTTCTTCTCTGTCTGACGGGCTATCTGCTCAATCTGTGCAAACTCCACGCTGTTGTCCACCAGCAGAGCCAGGTCACGACTGACGGCAGGATGCTTCGAGATCTCGGTGAAGGTCACCTCGTTCTTCTTCGTAGCCTTCATCAGCTGCGTCCAGTTCAACTCGGCGAAGTAGACTGGCTGCTGCAGGTCAAACTGCTTCAGCACCTTCTTCGACAGGATACCCATCTCGATGAACTTCTTGCCACCGCGGTTCTCGATGACGATGCCAGCCGAGAAGTTAGGATTCTCGCTCTTCTTCTGAACCATCAGACCCTGCTTCATGCCAATGCGATTCAGGATATTCTGAACATACGCAGCCAGCTCGTAGTAAGTGGTGTCTTCGTTGGGATGTGCCCATGAGCCTTCCACGCGCTTACCCGTCACCCAGACACCCATGAAGTTCTCTTCCTTATAGGCCTGCATGGGATTCTCAGGATCATTCTTCTCAGGGTCGAAGAAGTAACAGTTGCCAAACTCGAAGAACTTCAGGTTGGCATTCTTACGCTTCACGTTATGCTCGATGCTCTCCAGACCGCCATAAAGCAGCGTCTGACGCATTACGCCGAGGTCGCTCGACAGGGGGTTCATAATACGAACCACCGTGGTATCTGCGTCGTCATAATACGACGACTTACTCAACGAGTTATTGAGGATCTCGTTGAAGCCAGCACCCACCAGCTGCTCTGACACCACGTTTTGCAACTTATGCTTGCGGTCCTCCTCGGCCTTGATGACGAGGCTCGACTTCAACTGTGTGGGAATCTCCACATTATTATATCCATAGATGCGCAGGATGTCCTCCACCACGTCGCAGGGACGCTGCACGTCCACACGATAGGCAGGCACCTCCAGCTTCAGGCCCTCGGCATTCTCCTCAAGCACCTTCATCTCCAGGCTCTCACAGATGCTCTTGATGGTCTCCACAGGAATATCCTTACCCACCAGGTTGTGCACATAGATGTAGCTCAGGTCAACGATGGCGTTCTCCATCTTCTCGGGATACACGTCCTTAATCTCCATCGACACCTTACCGCCAGCCAGCTCCTTACAGAGCAGCGCAGCCTGCTTCAGGGCATAGATCACGCCATTGGGGTCGATGCCACGCTCAAAACGGAACGAAGCATCCGTGCTGAGTCCGTGGCGACGGGCACTCTTACGAATCCATGTGGGATGGAAGTAAGCACTTTCCAGCACCACGTTCTTCGTGGTCTCGTACGTACCACTACCCTTTCCGCCAAACACGCCGGCGATACACATGGGATCCTCGGCATTGCAGATAGCCAGGTCGCGGTCCGAGAGCTTATGCTCCTCGCCGTCCAGCGTGACGAAAGGTGTGCCCTCGGGCATCGTCTTCACCACAATCTTGTTGCCCTTCACCATATCAGCATCGAAGGTATGCAGCGGCTGACCATAAGCCATCATCACATAGTTGGTGATGTCCACAATATTATTAATAGGACGCAGACCAATGGTAGTCAACTTGTTCTTCAGCCAGTCGGGCGACTCCTTCACCTCACAACCCGTCACGCTCACGCAGGCATAACGCTTGCAGGCCTCAGTGTTCTGAATCTCCACATCGATGGGCAGGTCATGATTGTCGACGACAAAATCGTCGACCACAGGACGGTGAAGGCTGGTCTCATAGCCGTTCTGCTTCAGCCAGGCATAGAGGTCGCGAGCCACGCCCCAGTGACTCAGGGCATCGGCACGGTTGGCGGTGATGTCCACCTCGATAAGCCAGTCGCTATCCAGGTTGTAGTATTCTGCAGCAGGCGTACCCACCACAGCATCCTCGGGCAGCACGATGATACCATCATGACTGGTACCCACGCCAATCTCGTCCTCGGCACATATCATACCGTTCGACTCGACGCCACGCAACTTCGACTTCTTAATCACAAATTCCTGATCGCCGTCATACAACACGCAGCCCAGGTCGGCCACAATCACTTTCTGACCAGCGGCCACATTAGGAGCGCCACACACAATCTGTGAGGGTTCGCCCTTGCCCAGGTCCACCGTTGTCACATGAAGGTGATCAGAGTTAGGATGCACTTCGCAGGTGAGCACCTTGCCCACATAGAGTCCTTTCAGTCCACCACGTATGGACTGCACTTCTTCCAGAGCGTCAACTTCGAGTCCCGTAGAGGTCAGTGCATCGCATACCTGCTGCGGCGAAAGGTCGAAATCAACGTATTCTTTCAGCCATTTATAAGAAATATTCATTCCTAAAAACTATTGTTAATTCGAATTCGCCTGCAAAGGTACAAATAAGTGAGCAGAAAACCAAAAGATTTTTGAGTTTTCTCGAACGAGAGCGCTCGGCTTTGCCGCTTTTACCAAGCTGAAAGCGACTAAAAGAACCTTCGACCGCAGGTCAGAGGTACGAATAAACGAGCAGAAACCAGTTATTTCTTTTTATTTTCGAGCGAAAAAACTAATAAGTGAGCAATTCCTTTATCAGCGGCACATAGTATTTCTTCACTTCCTCGGCCGTAGGCGTATGAGCACCCGGAAAGTGGAACGATTTATTGTAGTGCTGCAAGAATAGCGGCTCAAAATGTGCCAACGCATCATGATCGCCAAAGAGTCCCCAGATGCGGTCTCGACCTTCAGGCGAGCAGTTATTACGTTCGGCTTCGCCGCTTGGCTTTTCCAAGAATTGATGAGCCTCCATCTCTGCAAACTCGGCTATCAGCTGCTCGTCGATGACGAAGTCCTGCCTGCCGTCCATTCGTGGCGACTTATATTGATGAGCCCCTACCCTCGCCTTCAGAAATTCCGTCATCCTGAAGTGCGGGTTACCCAGCAAGGCAGGCAGTCCCAGGGCCAATGCCACCATCTGTGCGTAGAACGACCCACAGCTGTTACCCACCACCACGTCAGGCTTCTCGCGGTCAATCAACTCTCGCACAAATGCCAGCGCCTCCTTGGGATGCATCGGCAGGTCAGGCGTCATCACCTCCGCTTCACCCTCAAAAGCCTCCCTTAATGCCACTGCCGGCACACATTGACCACTGGCAAAGAAGCCGTGCAAGAACAAAATCCTTTTCATCATCTCTTTTGGATTGCAAAGGTAGTGCAAACCGAACGAAAAACCAAATATATTTGATTATTGTGTAAAAAACGCGAGATTGAAGAATAAGAAAAATTGTTACGTTATTCATAAAAAAGTAATTGGTAAAATGTTTGGTGGTTTCAATTATTCTTTGTACCTTTGTATCGTCAATAAAGATAGAAAAATTGCGTCCCAACTAGAGAAGTTTTCTCGCCAACTGAAGAGATAAAATACTTCAAATAGGCGCGGATAACCTTCAGATTTGATAAGGAAGATGGAAGGCGGAAGTGGCCACCCGTTAGACCAGAACCTTTAGTATTAACTATGAAAAACATTTACAACTATGACACTTAATAGTAAAAGGAAAAGAACAATTCCAAAACATCGGCAAGTTTGCCGGTACGTATCGTTATGTGATTTTGCTCAGTTATGCGTACCTCTGAGGCTGCGCCTCGAAGGTAGGCTGCACCTCGGAAAAACTCAAATAAATTTGGTTTTTCGCTCAGTTTGCACTACTCTGACCTACGGTCGAAGGTACTTTCACTCGAGAATGAAAAGAAAAACAAGTTTTCCTTTTGCATTCTCCTCGCTTATTCGTACCTTTGCAGTATGATATCAAAGAACCAGATAAAATACGTGAGGCAGCTGGAGAGGAAAAAGGGACGCACAGCAGAGGGACTCTTCGTGGCAGAAGGGCCGAAAGTGGTGGGTGACCTGATAGCTGCAGGGTACCAGCCGAAGATGGTGTTTGCCATCAAGGAGTGGAAAGAGAAGCACGGCGACATGGACGTGCAGGAGGTGACTGAGGAGGAGCTGCAGAAGGTGAGCTTCCTGCAGCATCCGCAACAGGTGCTGGCGCTATTGGAGATGCCAAAGAGCGTGGCTCTGGACAATGCTGGCAAGGAGCTGTGCCTGGCGCTGGACGGCGTGCAAGACCCTGGGAACCTGGGCACCATCATCCGCATTGCGGACTGGTTTGGCATCAGGACCATCTACTGCTCGGAGGATACGGCTGACGCCTGGAACCCGAAGGTGATTCAGGCTACCATGGGTAGCATAGCCCGCGTAAAAATGGTATATACCGACCTGAAAGCATTGATAGAGAAGGCTGAGGTGCCGGTATATGGCACGCTGCTGGACGGACAGGATATCTACACGCAGCCGTTATCGAAAGAGGGCATCATCGTGATGGGAAATGAGGGTAACGGCATTTCCCAGGAGATTAGAAAACTGATAACACACCGACTGCTGATACCGAAATATCAGGAGGGCCCAGAGAGCCTGAACGTAGCCATTGCTACGGCGATAACGTGCTCGGAATTCAGACGCAGACTATAACACGTGCTGCATGACGATGGCATCGTGATAATGCTCGCCATCGAAAAGCCAGTCGGCAAGACGCGCTGACTGCTGATAACCCATTTGCTGGAAGAGTCGCAGCGTGTTGTCGTTGCTGACGGCGATAACCACATAGATCTGATGAAGATGGAGCGTGCGGCGGGCATAGTCGTGAATCTTCAGGATGGTGGCGGCGGCATAGCCCTGATGACGACAGGCACGCAGGATGACAAGTCCCAGCTCGGCCTTCATGTTCTTGGGGTCAAAAGACATCAGGTCGGCAAGACCAACGGTCTGGTGCGACTCGTTCTCGATGACCAGTCGCACTTGCTTGTCGGTATAGATGTCGCCTGTGGAACTGGAGAGGAACTCGTGGAGCAGAAAGCGAGAATAAGGCACATTGGTGATGCCCACGCCCCACAGCGCATCGTCGTTTTCGATGCGATAGAGCAGGTCGAGATCCTCAGGTTCGAGTGCCCTTAACGAGATAGCTGGCAATGGTTTCATAAAAACAACTCCCTTTGAACGATAATTACCTGACTGTCGTGATGATAGGTACCTATCTGATAACCGGCATGATGGGTGGCCTGAGTGATGATTTCCTCGTACGTCAAGGTGTCGGCATCGTAGATTAAAGTGACGAATCGCCTGTCGGTAGGCAGCTGCACCTCGGTGAGGCCTTTCTTATGGAGAATGGCGCGACACTCGGCTTTCATCCTGTCGCTGCCAATCAGCACATAGACGCGCTCCTCGCCGTAATTCTTGTAGATGCCCAGAGAACGGCGCACACGTGCGGTGAGCATCTGGATGAGGGCCAGGAAGGCGCGGAAATAGATGGCAAGCTTGATAGGCAGCGTGACCAGCAGGCTGAGGTGGCCGTAGTGCTTGCGGAAGAAGATGAACATGGCCTGATAGAACACATGCACATAGCGGAAAGTAGTTTTCTGCGTGGACTCGCCCTTATAGTGGACGATGCGTGCAGGCACATACCAGTTCTCGTAGCCTGCCTTCTGCAAGCGGTATGACAGGTCGATATCCTCGCCATACATGAAGAAGTCCTCGTCGAGCAGACCGGCTTTGTCCAAAGCCTCGCGACGCAGCATGAAGAACGCGCCGCTGACGACATCAATCTGTCCTGGGCAGTCCCACGACAGATGGCTCATGTAATAACGCTTGGGGAAGCCCAGCATCTTGAGCAGCGAGACAAAGGGTGTGGGCAGACCGCGGCGTGACTCACGGGCGATGGTGCCGTCGGAATTGTGCATCATGACGCCTGCACCGCCAGCCTTGGGATGGGCATCCATGAAGTCGAGCACCTGACGGATGCTGTCGTCGCCTACGAAGGTGTCGGGATTGAGCAGCAGCACATAGTCGCCCTTGGACTGACGAATGGCGAGGTTGTTGCCTTTGGCAAAGCCCAGGTTGTGGTTGCTGTCGATGATGGTAATAGCTGAGCCGAAACGCTGGGAGAGATAGTCCACAGAGCCGTCGGAGGAGTGGTTATCGACAACGATAATCTCGCAGTCGATGTCCTTCGTGGCCTTCTGGACACTGACGATGCTCTGCTCAACGTAGTAGCGCACATTATAATTGACTATGATAACAGACAGCTTCACTCTTCCTCGATTTCAGATTGACAGCGACTCATGGTAGGCAGGATGAACGGCATAGAGAGCAGCACCATCACAGCCAGATAGCCAAAAGCGGCCTCGAAAGCGTAAATATAATATAATAAGGTGTTGGCAATGAGCAACAGCCCCAAGATGTTGATGCGGATGAAACCCCAGCGCAGCAGGGCCGACTCGCGCTGAGTGACCAGCTGGCGATGGACACGGCCGAACTTGAACAGGCGCAGCGACAGTGGCACGAGGCCCAGCGTGAGCAGAATCATCACCATCTGAACAATGTACATCGACGTCTTAGAAGTCTCGGTATCAGACACCATAGCCATATCGACCTCGAAGTAATCGCCCATCACATAGATGATGCCTGCTACGAGCAGAAACTCGCAGTAAAGGAAGAGCAATATGTTTTTGACTTTCTTCATAACCAATTTTATTTATCTTCAAACGGCACACGATGGAGGATAGAACGCCCCAGCGTGACCTCATCGGTATATTCCAACTCGTTGCCAACGGCAATGCCGCGGGCTATCATCGTGACCTTAACATCGAACGGCGCCAACTTGCGGAAGATGTAGAAGTTGGTGGTGTCGCCCTCCATCGTAGAGCTCAGCGCGAGGATGACTTCCTTGACGTCACCTTCGGCCACACGACTGACCAGCGACTCAATCTCGAGATCGGAGGGCCCGATGCCATCCATCGGGGAGATAAGACCGCCCAGCACGTGATAGAGTCCCGTGAACTGCTGGGTGTTCTCTACTGCCATCACGTCCTGGATATTCTCAACCACGCAGATGGTAGAGGCATCGCGACGATGATCGGAGCAGATGGGACAGATGTCCTGGTCGCTGATGTTATGGCACACACGACAGAACTTCACCTCACGCTTCAGACGGTCGAGGGTCTGCGTGAACTGCGACACCTCGTCGGTCTCGAGCCTGAGCATATAGAGCACCAGGCGCAAGGCGGTCTTGCGGCCTATGCCGGGCAGCTTGGAAAACTCCTGTACTGCCGACTCAAGTAGTCGTGAGGGATATTGTTGTGTCATCAACTCTTAATTCTTAACTCTCAATTTCACTGAGTTCCAGCCATCGCATCGACTTCTCATCGAGTTCGTCGTTAAGCAACGGCAAACGCTTACTCATCGTGGTTATCTCATCGACGCTGAGGGTGCCAGAGCTCAGCGCGTCTTCTATGCTTTTCTTCTCGGCTTCCAGAGCGGCGATATCCTTCTCCAGCTGCTCGAACTCGCGTTTCTCCTTGAACGACATCTTACGCTTGGAGGTAGCCTCACGAACGGGGCGGGTGTCTTTCGACTCTTTCACCACCCCACTCTCTCTAGGCTGCAACGCCTGCCACTCACGATACTGGGTGTAGTTGCCAGGGAAGTCCTTGATCTCGCCCTGACCCTTGAACACCAGCAGATGGTCGACCACCTTATCCATGAAGTAGCGGTCGTGGCTAACCACGATGACGCAGCCTGCAAAGTCCTGAAGGTATTCCTCGAGAATCTGCAGCGTGACGATATCGAGGTCGTTGGTAGGCTCGTCGAGTACCAGGAAGTTGGGGTTGCGCATGAGCACCGTACAGAGATAGAGCTTGCGCCGCTCGCCACCCGAGAGCTTATAGACGTAGTTGTGCTGCTGTTCGGGGGTAAAGAGGAAATGCTGCAGAAACTGACTGGCGGTGAGATGTTTGCCACCACCCATATCGACATATTCGGCAATATCGCGCACCACGTCGATGACCTTGGTCTGCTCGTCGAACTGGATGCCGTCCTGCGAGAAATAACCGAAGCGCACGGTGTCGCCAATGACTATCTTGCCGTTGTCGGGCTCCTGCTGGCCTAACAGCATCTTCAGGAAGGTGCTCTTGCCTGTGCCGTTGTTGCCCACGATGCCCATCTTCTCGAAACGCGAGAAGTTATAGTAGAAGTCCTTCATGATGACATAATCATCGAAGGCCTTCGAGATATACTGACACTCGAAAATCTTCGAGCCGATATAGACGTTGGAGGCTTTCAGACGGATGGAACGCTCTTCAATCCTGCTCTTCGCAATACGCTCCAGGTCGTAGAACGCATCCTCGCGGTACTTGGCCTTATGGCCTCGGGCCTGAGGCTGGCGGCGCATCCAGTCGAGCTCGGTGCGATAGAGGTTGTTGGCGCGGGCTATCTCGGCACGGCGGTTGTCGATACGCTCCTGGCGTTTCTCCAGATAATAGGAGTAGTTGCCGCGATAGGTGTAGATGGTGTGGTCGTCGAGCTCGAGGATGACGGAGCACACACGATCGAGGAAATAGCGGTCGTGGGTCACCATCAAAAGCGTCTTGTTGCCACGACTGAGGAAGCCCTCCAGCCACTCAATCATCTCAAGGTCGAGGTGGTTGGTAGGCTCGTCGAGAATCAACAGGTCGGGCTCGGTAATCAGCACGTTGGCCAGCGCCACACGCTTCTGCTGTCCGCCGCTGAGCTGACCCATAGGCTGCTGCAGGTCGCGAATCTTCAGTTGCGTAAGGATCTGCTTAGCCTTGAGTATCTTCTCTTCGTTGCCCTGATGATTAAAGCAGGCATCGAGCACGGAGTCGTCAGGCGAGAACTTCGGCGTCTGGTCGAGGATGCCCACCTTCAGGTCACGACGGAAGATAATCTCACCGCTGTCGTAGCCCTCCTTGCCTGCAAGGATAGAGAGCAGCGTGGACTTGCCCGTACCGTTCTTGGCGATGAGACCCACGCGCTGACGCTCGGCAATAGAGAACGAGATATTCTCGAAGAGCACCAGCGAGCCAAACGACTTCGTGAGGTTCTGGACGTCCAAATACGGTATTTCCTTCGCCATTATTCTTTCAACGACTTGTTGCTATTATTCCTTCAACGACTTGTTGATTTGGTCAATATAGTCGAGCACTTCATCACGACCACGAGCCTTTTCGGCCGAGGTGATGAAATAGGGCGGCATCTCCTCCCACGTCTCCAGCATCTTCGTGACGTAAGCCTGAACGTTGGCTTTCACCTTCGACTCCGACAGCTTGTCGGCCTTGGTGAAGACGATGGCGAAAGGAATAGACGAGATGCCCAGCCAGTTAATGAACTCCAAGTCGATGTTCTGTGCCTCGTGACGAATATCGACCAGCACAAAGACGTTCACCAGCTGCTCGCGTCCGAGGATATAACCGCGAATCATCTGGTCAAGCTTGGCAATCTCGCTCTTCGAGCGCTTGGCGAAGCCATAGCCTGGGAGGTCGACGAGATACCAGTCGCGATTTATCAGGAAGTGATTGATGAGCAGCGTCTTACCAGGTGTGGCTGACGTCTTTGCCAACTTCTTGTTGCGCGACAACATATTAATCAGACTCGACTTACCCACATTAGAGCGGCCAATGAAGGCATACTCGGGCTTCGTGTCCTTGGGGCACATAGTGACGTTGGGGGCCGATAATGTAAATTCCGCGGTTTTTATATCCATCTGTTTAAAAGAGACAATAAAGGGGCGACTCGCTTTTTAGTTCGACGCCCCTATAATCATTTGAGTTATTATCTGATTCTGTCAAGCGACCTCACCAGCTTTTCGTCTTTCACAATAGCCTTTCGAGCCAGGAAGGTCAGCAGGACACCCGCAAGGGGTAACGCCAGAAACCACTCCATAACGGGCTGCTTGACGGCCAACGTGATATAGAACATGATGCCGACAGACATCACCAAGTTGCAGAGTGTGGTCTGGAGCGGACGGTTGCGATAGAGAAATATCGTCACCAACGCCACAAGGGCCATCAGAGCGGCCAGCAGACGGGTGATGAGTTCTCCATCGAACACGGCACAGACTGCCTGGACGATAGCTGCAAGAAACAGGTATACAGTTTGAATGCGCTGTATCATGCCTCTGCGTTCTGAGAGTCCTTGGCGGGGTCACGCCAGTAGACCTTGCCCTCAACAAACTCCTGAGTAGCCAGCAACGAGGGCTTGGGCAGCTTCTCGTAGTAGCGAGAGATTTCAATCTGCTCACGATTCTCGAACACTTCCTCCAGAGAATCGTTATATGAGGCGAACTCAGCCAGCTTCTTAGACAGGTCTTCCTTGATCTGTACAGAGATCTGGTTGGCACGCTTGGCGATGATGGCAACACTCTCGTAGATGTTTCCGGTCTCATCGCAGAGATCCATAATGTTTCTGGTAACGGTATTTACCGGTGCTTTTGATTTCTTGTAATCCATGTTTATAAAATTATTCGCTTATGTTTTGTTCTTAATCTTTCGTAACTTTCTTGCACTTGGCAATATATTTCTCGGCCAGACTGCATTGTGCTGACTCAGGATATTCGTTCAGGAAGCCGTAGCACTCGTCCTCAGCATCGCGATAACGCTCCAGCTTCTTGTCCTCCGTAGAGTTCTCGGCCAACTCGAACTTGCTCTTCATCACCAGCAACGAGAAATCCTCGCGCCACTTGGTGTAGGGATAGGTCTTCAGGGCGTTCTGGGCCACGATGATGCATGAAGAATAGTTGCTCTCGGTGCCAGAATTCACATTGCCGAAATAACCGCCGAGGTTGAAATACAGCTGGGCGGAAAGCAGCTCTTTCACCACCAGCTTGTCCTGCAACTCGAACAGACGGTTCTGAGCCTTCTCACGCAACTGGGAGCCTGGGAAGAAATCGAGGAACTGCTGATAGGCGTTGATGGCACCAATGGTAGGCGTCTGATCCAAACGGGGCTCGGGCGCACTCTCATAGAGCGACTGACCCACATAGTACATAGCCTGCTCGGCATAAATGCCTCGCGGATAAATCTGATAATACTTGCGGAAGGTGGCAGCTGCCGACTCGAAATCTCCATTCATATAGTCGGACATGCCCAGCATATAGAGCGACTCCTCGGCTTCGTCAGAGCCTTTCTTGGCGGTAATCAAATCCTGTAAGAGAATGGCGGCTTGATTGAACTTTCCTTCGGCAAAGCTCTGCTTGGCATACTCATACCGATAGTCTAAGTCGGAACTCTTCAAAACCTTATTGTATTCACCCGCACAGCCCGTCAGAAGGAGGGCTAAAAGCGGCATGACTATAAGTCTTATCTTCATCATTGTTTATTTTTGAGCTGCAAAATTACTCATTTTTATTCAAAACGCAAAGAGTTTACATATTTTTTAACCGCTCATTATACAGATTTCACAGAATATTAGTACCTTTGTACCCCAAAATGAGCATTTTTAATCTTTCTTCAAAGTACAAACCTACTGGCGATCAGCCAGAAGCTATCCGCCAACTGACGGATGGTGTGATGCGTGGCGACAGGGCTCAGGTGCTGTTGGGCGTCACGGGTTCGGGTAAGACGTTCACGATGGCCAATGTCATTGCGAATGTCAACAAACCCACGTTGATTCTGAGTCATAACAAGACGCTGGCAGCACAGTTGTACGACGAGATGAAAGGCTTTTTTCCTGACAATGCCGTTGAGTATTATGTCAGTTATTATGACTACTACCAACCTGAAGCCTACCTGCCTACAACAGATACTTATATCGAGAAGGACTTGGCCATCAACGAAGAGATTGATAGGTTGAGACTATCTGCCGTAAGCAGTTTATTGTCAGGACGAAAAGATGTGGTCGTTGTATCTTCTGTTTCATGTATCTATGGCATGGGAAGTCCCAATGCACTTTCAGAGAATGTCATAGAACTGCATCAAGGGCAACATATCGACCGCAATGTTTTGTTAAGAAAATTGGTGCAGTCGCTATACATTCGTAATGACCTCACCTTGGAACGTGGCAACTTCCGTGTGAAGGGCGATACGGTTGATATCTACATGGCCTACAACAACATTATCCTGAGAGTGATTTTCTGGGACGATGAGATTGACGCCATCGAGGAGCTCGACCCAATCACGATGTTGCGTACTGGTCGCTATGCCGCCTATAAAATCTATCCTGCCAACCTCTTTATGACTACGCAGGAGCAGACCGACAAGGCTATTCACGATATTCAGGACGACCTGGTGAAGCAGGTGGCGTTCTTCGAGGAACTGGGCGACGAGATCAAGGCCCAGCGTATCAAGGAGCGCGTGGAGTATGATATGGAGATGATCAAGGAGCTGGGCCATTGCTCAGGCATTGAGAACTACTCGCGCTACTTCGACGGACGACAGGCTGGCGAACGACCCTACTGTTTGCTGGACTTCTTCCCTGACGACTTCCTGCTGTTTATCGATGAGAGCCACGTGTCTGTGCCGCAAATTGGTGGCATGTATGGCGGCGACAGGGCCCGCAAGACCAACCTCGTGGAATATGGTTTCCGTTTACCTGCCGCCTTCGACAACCGTCCCCTCACCTTTGAGGAGTTCCAGAAAGAGGTGCACCAAGTCATCTACGTCTCAGCCACCCCTGCCGACTTCGAGTTGGAGGAATCGGAAGGCGTGGTGGTGGAACAGGTGATTCGTCCTACAGGCCTGCTCGACCCAGAGATTGAGGTGCGCCCCAGCGAACATCAGATTGACGATCTGCTGGCGGAGATACATCTTCGCATAGACCGTCATGAGCGTGTGTTGGTCACCACGCTGACCAAGCGTATGGCTGAGGAGCTGTCGGAATATCTGCTGAACCACGGTGTTCAGACGGCTTATATCCATAGCGATGTAGGCACGCTGGACCGTGTGCAGATACTGGAGAAGCTGCGTGCAGGAGAATATGACGTGCTGGTGGGCGTGAACCTGCTGCGCGAGGGTCTCGACCTGCCTGAGGTATCGCTGGTGGCTATCCTTGATGCCGACAAGGAGGGTTTCTTACGTTCGCGCCGTTCGTTGGTACAGACAGCTGGTCGTGCTGCTCGTAACGTCAACGGTCGCGTCATCATGTATGCCGATACCATTACGCGTTCTATGCAGGAAACCATCGACGAGACCAACCGCCGTCGCATGAAGCAGCTGAAATATAATGAGGAACATCACATCACGCCTACACAGATTGTGAAGACGCTGAAGAGCTCGCTGAGTCGTGAGGACCGTCCTGATGTGAAGGAGCTGAAGATGACGGCTATTGGCGGTCAGCAGCAGGGCGATATGGCTGCCGACCCGATAGTGGAACACATGACGCGTCCGCAACTCGAGAAGCTCATTGCCGAGACTACCCGTCGCATGAAGGAAGCCGCCAAGGAGCTGAACTTCCTACAGGCAGCCCAGTATCGCGACGAGATTATCCGCATGCAGAAAGAGCTCGAACTGAAATAACCTTCCCTTATTTTCTGATTATCTGCACCTCGCCCGAAGCGCTCAACTTGATGATGCTCGACGGCTTGTGGGGCTTATGCTCCTGTCGGCGCGTCCAGCACACATAGTCCACCTGCTCCAAGATGCGTGGGTCTATGTCGCCATAGTTCTGAGCGGCAGGCTCGCCGCTGATATTCACCGACGTAGAGACGATGGCCTTCTGGAAACGGAAGCAGAGCTCCTTAGAGAAAGGCTCCTGCGTGATGCGGATGCCGATAGAGCCATCCTCGGCTATGAGGTTTGGAGCCAGGTTCACGGCACCATCGAGAATCAACGTGGTGGGCTTGTCCAAACAGTCAATCAGTTGCCAGGCCACATCGGGTACGTTACGGACATAGCGTTGCAAACGGGCATCGCTGTCTACCAAGCAGATCAATGCTTTTGAATCATCACGCTGCTTGATTTCATACACGCGTTTCACGGCTTCCGCATTGGTGGCGTCGCAGCCTATTCCCCAAACGGTATCTGTGGGATAGAGTATCACCCCACCCTTTCTCATCGCCTCAATGGCGTTCTTGATATCTTGTTCCTGTGTCATATTAATGTTTTTGATTTACCTTTCAACTTTCACCTTTCAACTTTCACCTTGATAACTCTAATTCCAGTATGCGAGGCATGTTTCTTGAGATACTGCCCCAGCGTCATCGGCTCTTCCACCACCTTCTTGTGTATCGACGAGGCGTTGAGCAGATGAAGACCATCGGCACGCCAAACGGCAAAACCCAAATGAGCTATGTCGAGTCCTGGCTTCGAACAGGTGATGGCGATGATGTCGCCGTCGTGAACAGCCTGCCGCATGGCCTGCGTGTTCTTCACTTCACGCTTGGGGATAAAGCGGTACTGCCTACCACTAAGTAGTTTCTCTTGCTGGGCTATCGTCGTTATAAACTCTGGATGTGCTTTCAGTGCGTCGTAGGCCTGCGGATGACGGCTCATATAGTTGATGTTCAACGTCTGCACAGCGGTAAAGGGTGCTGTGGTCTGCTGCACCTCGCTCACCAGTTGCATCGATGTCTTGTCGTCAATCCAGTCCGAGAAATAATGCAGGCGAGAGGGATATCCGTCGATGATGCCCTGACGATAGCGCAACAGCTTCAGATAGCGTGTAAAGTCGGCAAAGGTGCGTTCGTTGTTCTGCGCACATAACGTCAGCGCTACCACATACTCTACCAGCGTGGTACAGTCCAACTCGCGGGTATTCACCACCAGTCGCTCATCGCCCTTGGCGTTCACTTCCAGGGTATGGGCCACATAAGGGCGTCCTATCAGTTGACGGGCGAAATAGAGAGGCTCGGCCTGCGCATTCTTCAGCACATCGACCACAAAGAGGCTGTCGGCAGTCTCGTAGTCGATAGTTTGTGCCGATATGGTCAACGGCCACATCAGCAGCACGATGCAGAGTCTCACTAATCGTTTCATGACTTCTTGCGGTATTTCTTTTTCAGTCCGAAGTTACAGCCTACATAGACATTCAGGCTGCCAAAGGTGTTGTTGGTGCGGAAACGAGACATACTATAATTATAGGTATGCACAATGGCGCTGGCGCCAGCATACCATCGCATGTTGTTATAAACCACAGCGAAACGTCCCACGCCGTCGATATTCATATTCTTGAACGTAAAACCGCCACGCTCGTCATTCATCATATCGCCAAAGCTACGCTTATAGCCCAAGGCCATCTGCAGACTGGAGCCAAAGAGCCAGTTCTTGGCAAACACCCAGTTATAGGCATAGCCGCCCGAGATGCTGAGGTCATAATAGCGCACCTCGTCAACCCTCAGGCCGCTGTCAACAAGTATCGCATTTTTACCAAACTTGCTGTCTATCAGGTCTTGCAACTGGTCGGAGTCGAAATCCAGCGAGTGGCGCGTATAGCCCACGCCAGCCAGCCACGATCCGCAGCTTATTTTCTGGATGGTGCTCTGCGAGAAAGCCGCAGGATAGGAGAATCGTCCGTGATTGAAGATATAATAGATATTAGCGCCAGTAATGCCTACCTCTATGCCGTTGAAGGGTTGGTCCTCCAGTTCTGACATATCGGCATTACCGAAGTTCACTTGTTTCAGCTTATAGTCCTGACCTGTACGACGATAGAACAGGTCGATGCCAATCTGCGAGCTATACATGCTGAAGTCAAACTCGCGTCGTCCACCACCGAAGTTCAAGTTGCCCAGTTCGAAGGTATAGCCCAGAAACACCCATTTCCAGCCGGCATAGGGTCCTATGCGCAGGTTCCTGTCGGGCTTCATCGTGATGCTCTGGTTACCACCACTAAGACTGTATCGCTCATAGTTATAGGTAGTCTGTAGCATGGCGGCAAACACATAGTGCTGTGGTTCGATATAGCGTTCGTCCAAGCGGTCGAAACCTCGGATGATGCGACGAATCAGTCCCAGTTTTTTCTTGGGCTGTTCCGGCTCGGCCACAACAGTATCTGCCAACTGCTCAATAGGTGCTTCCATCTCTTCCTGTGCGCCTATTGTGTCAGTCAGCTCAACAGCTCCAGCTGTCATAGCAAACATCCATCCTATAGCTATAGTCAGTAATCTCATCAATATTTTCCTAAAATACGGTCCAGCACCCAGTTGACTGAGGTGGCAGAGACGCTGGTAGCAGTACACACAGCTCGTTCCTGAAGATGTTCACACACATTCTTGACGAGCGGATACTGTACATACTGCGGGTTGGGCACCTCGATATGCTGCGTGCCCTCGCTGGTGTGCACCTCGATGGGTGCGTAGTTGAACACAGAGAAGCTGAGCGACCCTTTGTTGCCAATAAGCAGAATGCGGTCTGTTCGTGCCGACTCGTGACCCACAAAGACCCACGAGCCGCTGCCAGGCAGTCCGTTCTCGAACTTAAACACCGCGCTCACAGAGTCCTCTGCACCATAGAGACCGCCCCTGTTGGCACAGATGCCACGGGCCTCGACAATGACGCCGAACATCTCCTGCAGCAGGTCTATCTGATGGGGCGCCAGGTCGTAGAAATAGCCACCACCCGCAATGTCGGGCTGAAGACGCCAGGGCAGGTTCTCGGGATGACCGTAGTCCAACTCACGCGGGGGCCACGCAAACCTTATCTGCACGTTGATGATATCGCCTATCTGTCCCTGCTCTACTATCTCCTTCACCTTGAGGAAATAAGGCAGGTAACGACGATAGTAGGCCACGAAACAGGGCACGCCAGTCTGCTCGCTAATGCGGTTTACACGGGCACAATCCTCATAGTTGGCTGCCAACGGTTTCTCCACATAAACAGGCTTGCCTGCCTTCATAGCCATGATAGCAAAGGTGGCATGACTGCTGGGCGGCGTGGCCACATAGATGGCGTTGACCTCAGGGTCGTCAATCAGTTCCTGAGCATCTGTATACCATCGTGGCACACCGTGTCTCACGGCATACGAGCGGGCCTTGAACTCCGTGCGACTCATCACAGCCACCACGGTCGAGTCCTCAACCTCGGCAAAAGCTGGTCCGCTCTTTTTCTCGCAGACCTCTCCGCAGCCTATAAAACCCCACTTCAACTGTTTCATATTTCCTAAATTTTTGCAAAGGTACAAATAATTATCAATTTTCAATTGTCAATTCTCAATTATTTTGTACCTTTGCAGAAAATTTCAGATACATCATGAATGCTACAAGCAATTTAAGCCTACATCATGTACGAAGCGTAGGGGCTGTCGTCCGCGACGGCTACCTGCTCTATACCAGCAATTTCAAACGACTTTTCCGGGCATCATGGATTTATGCCCTACTCTATGCGCTGGCCTTTGCCTGGATGACCAGCCGCATCATCTACGACGTGCTGCCGCTCATCGTCATCAGCCAGTATCCCTCGCTCGAGGTTCACTGGACGGCCAGTACCGCTGACTGGATTCTGGTAGCTATCTACTGTCTGGCGTTCGTCATCACCGCCCTGTTGCTGGCTGCCGTAGCCATCAAGGCCTGCGACGACCATCGCACCACTGATGCCATCCAGCGTCCTGACCACTGGTGGGGCGTGCTGCCCAATAAGACGGTGCCCTGTCTGTTGCGTCCACTGCGCAGCAAGTCCTACGCCCACACTACCTTTTTCAAGGGGTTGCGCTATTTCGGACTGCTCTTTGCCACGCTGTTGCTCACGGGCATCATCACCTCGCTGCTCACCTTCTTCTGTGAGTTGCCGGGCATCATCATCGGCACAGCCAACATCAAGGCTTATGCTGGAGCTGCTATGGGCGACCCGCTGGGCTTGCCCGACTACCTGAGCACGCTGACCTTCGTGGCCTTCACCATCGCTGGCTTCATCCAGGCCTACGTTCATCTGGTCACCATCTTCCCGCTCTACTACGCCTGCGGCACCATCGCCCAGCGCGAACAGCTCAACAAGAAGTTCCAGTAACCTTTCAACTTTCAACTTTCACCTCTTCACCAAGTATGAAAAAAATACTCTTTATAGATCGCGACGGAACAATCGTAGAAGAACCCCACGACGAGCAGGTCGACGACCTCTCGAAAATCCGATTCAAGCCAGGCGTATTCCGCTGGCTCGCCTTCCTGCGCGAAAAGACAGATTTCCGTTTCGTCATGGTTTCCAACCAAGACGGCCTAGGCACCTCTGCCTTCCCAGAAGACACTTTCTGGCCCTCGCAGAACTTCATCCTCGATGCCCTCAAAGGCGAAGGCGTTGAGTTCGACGATATCCTCATCGATCCGCACTTCCCTGAGGACAACGCCCCCACACGCAAGCCACAGACCGGCCTGGTAGAGAAATATATCAACAACCCCGACTACGACATCGCCAACAGCTATGTCATCGGCGACCGCGAGACTGACGCCCTCTTTGCCAAGAACATTGGCTGCAAGGCACTCATCCTGGGTGAGAACATGACCTGGAAACAAGTAGCTGAGCAGGTATTCGACGGCGAGCGTACAGCCGAGGTACGACGCACCACGAAGGAGACCGACATCCACGTGCGACTCACTCTCGACGGTACGGGAAAGGCCGATATACAAACGGGACTGGGATTCTTCGACCACATGCTCGAACAGATAGCACGCCACGGACAGATGGACCTGCTGATCCACACCAAGGGCGACTTACACGTTGACGAGCACCACACCATCGAAGATACTGGACTGGCCCTCGGTGAATGCCTCCTCAAGGCGCTAGGCAGCAAGCGCGGCATCGAGCGCTACGGCTTCTCATTGCCCATGGACGACTGTCATGCCCACGTGGCCCTCGACTTTGGCGGACGTCCCTGGCTCATCTGGAAGACCGCCTTCCACCGCGAGCGCATTGGCGATGTGCCCACCGAGATGTTCTTCCATTTCTTCAAGAGCCTCTCCGACGCTGCCCTTATGAACCTCTACATCGAGGCAGAAGGCGACAACGAGCACCACAAGGCCGAGGCCATCTTCAAGGCCCTTGCCCGCTCGCTCCGTGCGGCAGTGCGTCGCGACATTGACCACTATCAGCTGCCCTCAACCAAGGGTATGCTCTAGAGAATATTCTTACATATTATTAACTAATTAATCAATTCTACACAAATGAAAAAAGTTTATTTAGCAGCCATGCTGTCACTCTCTGTGATGGCAGCCAACGCTCAGGAGCCAAATATCCCCATGTTTGGCGGCCAACAGCAAATCGACGTGAATTTCGATGAGTACGTAGCAGCACCTCAAGGCTTTGACCAGGAGCGCGAAGGCATCGCAAAAGGCACCGTGAAGCTCATTGAGTATCAGTCAGAATCAGTAGGCACAGTACGCAAGGCCAACGTCTATCTGCCCCCGATGTACGACGCCAGCAAGAAGTATAGCGTGCTCTACCTGCTCCACGGCATTGGTGGCGACGAGAACGAATGGTATCGTGACGGCGGCAAGCCCAACATCATCATGGACAACCTCTATGCCGACGGCAAAGTGGCCGACATGATTGTGGTGATGCCTAACGGTCGCGCACAGAAGGACGACTCACGCAATGGTGGCTTTGGTTCGTTTGCTGCGTTCGGTGAGTTCGACAAAGACCTCATCGGCAGCCTCATTCCATATATAGAGAAGAACTTCAGCGTCTATGCCGACAGAGACCATCGCGCCATCGCAGGCCTGTCAATGGGTGGCGGTCAGTCGCTCAATTTTGGACTGGGCCACATGGACGTCTTTGCCTTCGTGGGCGGTTTCTCGTCAGCACCCAACACCCAACGTGCTGCACAACTCATCCCCGATGTAGAGAAGGTGAAGAAGGAAAACAAGCTGCTCTGGATGGTATGTGGCGGTGCTGACGGCCTGATGAACAACAGCGCACAGCTCAAGGCGTTCTGCGATGAGAAAGGCATTCCCTGCACCCTCATCAACTATCCTGGAGAAGGTCACAACTTCGTAGTATGGAAGTATGGCCTCTACAACTTTGCCCAGCTAATTTTCAAATAAATTACATGCAAGTGCCAAAAGTGCACTGAATTGAATATAATTATTTGCGCTCACACGAGGAAATAGATTTTTCTACGTGTGAGCGCAATATTTTATATGGTAATGAAATGAATCGTTTCTTAATAATCACAGATGAATTAATGAATGAAACGGAGCTCGCGCAGCTCGTGATCGCCCATAAGACAACTCTTGTCCACCTCACCGCTGACACCGAGGATGCGACCCTTGCAAGTGTACTGCCAGATGATGTAATCGCGCTTGTCAGCAAGCACAGGAGGCTCATCGGCATACATGGCAACCATCAAATGGTATTCGGAAAGCTGGCCTACGAGGTGTTCGTTGTAGAAATTACGATAGGTATAGACCAGTGGTTTCTGATTGTAAGCACCCTCGAGCATGTCGAGGAACTTATGAAGTGAGTCGCAGAACTCACGGTCGGAGAGCTTGCCGGTAGTCTCAACATCGAGCATGGGAATAAGGTCCTGTTCGCCAGGCAGACATTGGGTCATGAAATTCTGGAGCTGGGAATACAGGTTGACGGTAGGACGGAAGAAATGGTAGGAACCCACCTTCAGCCCATGACGATGGGCCAGGTCGATGTTACGTTCATACTGTGAGTCTATGCGGTCGCCACCTTCGGTAGCCTTCAGATAGACGTAAGACATCTTGGTTTTCTCGCCAACGGTTTCCCAGAACACCTCGCCCTGATAATGGCTCATGTCGATGCCGTGAACATGGTTGCAAGTATCCTCACAAACGAGATATGGATTCTCGTGAATAGTTGGTGGCGTTACCTTCTTGCGCTTCACCACGCGGATGGTACGGGCGCGCTTCTTCGTTTTCTTCTTGGGCTTGGCGCCAGTGTCAATCACCATAGCGAAGCAGAAAAGTATTGTCAGGAATATAGTAAGTCTTTTCATGTTAGTTCTGTTTGATAATTACCTTAATCTTGGAGATGCGATGGCCATCGAGTTCTACGATCTCGAACTTGAACTTGTCGTACTCTAAACGCTCGTGCAGGCTGGGGAAGTCGCCCTTCAGCTCGAGCAGCAAACCAGCCAGCGTGTCGGCATCGCCTTCTACGTCCTCGAAGGCCTCGTCGTCAATCTTCAATATCTTATAGAAATCGGACAACAAGGTCTTACCTTCAAAGATATAGGTGTTAGTGTTGACGCGAACATACTGATGGTCGTCCTCGTCATACTCGTCGTTGATTTCGCCCACAATCTCCTCAAGAATATCTTCCAAGGTGATGAGACCGCTGGTGCCTCCAAATTCGTCGACCACAATGGCTATATGCACCTTGTTTTCCTGAAAATCGCGCAGCAGGTCGTCAATCTTCTTGGTCTCGGGCACAAAGTAAGGCGGACGGATAAGCGACTGCCAACGGAAGGTGGCAGGCTTGGAGAGATGAGGCAGTAGGTCCTTGATATATAGGATGCCGCGAATATTATCTATCGAATCCTGATAGACTGGAATACGCGAATAGTTGTTCTCGACAATGCAGTTGATAACCTCGGGGAACGACGAACGAAAGTCGAGGTCGACAATATCCTGACGGCTGGTCATGACCTCCTTGGCCGTCTCGTCGCCAAAACGCACAATACCCTCAAGCATGTTCTGCTCTTCCTTCAGTTCCTCCTTATCGGTGAGTTCGAGGGCCTGTTCCAGGTCGTCAACGCTCAGCACATGGTTCTCCTGATGCACCATCTTACCAGCCAGGGCACCAGAACGGATGAGGATGTTAGAGAGGTAATAAAAGACCTTGCTAAGCACCATGATGGCAGGGGCAAACATTCGGCAAACCGCCAACGCATGCTGTCCGCTATAGACCTTGGGCATAATCTCGCCGAAGAGCAACAGCAGGAAGGTGAGCAGGACAGTAATCATGACAAACTCCAACCACTGGCCGCCATCGTCGAACGAGACAAGCTGTGAGAAGAAATAATTGCAGAGCATAATGATGGTCACATTCACCAAGTTGTTGGTAATCAGAATGGTGGCCAACGTGCGCTCAGAGTTCTCGCGCAGATATTTTATCTTGGCGTCAACACGATTTTTCTCTTCGTCGAGCTCGTTTAAGTCATTGGGAGAAAGTGAAAAGAATGCTATCTCAGAACCTGAGGCGAACCCTGAAAACAGCAGGAGCACACAAGCCAGGACAATAGCAAAGATGGCCCCGAACCCTAAAGGTCCGTTAGGAAAAAACTCTATATGACTAAAAATCGATTGGAGATAATCCATTTTACCGCATTAGAAAGGCATTGCATTATTATCGTCCGATGTAGAAGTAGCGGCTGACGGCTGTGCGGCTGGCGAGGTTTCGGGCTGACCTACAGGGCGCGGTGAGAGCATTTCCATGTTGTCGGCCCAGATCTCCGTATAATACTGACGCTTGCCTTGCTTGTCATCATAGGATGCGTAATGGATACGACCTTCTATATAAAGCTTGTCGCCCTTGTGCACATAATGTTCTACCACCTCGGCCAACTTGCGCCAAAGGATGACAGAGTGCCACTCTGTGCGGTCGGGCACCTGAGTACCGTTCTGAAGGGTATAGCCGCGTTCGGTGGTGGCCAGCGACAAGCGTGCCACAGGCTGACCCTGGTCTACATAACGCACCTCGGGTTCTTTACCTACATTGCCTATCAGCATCACCTTATTCATAGCTCAATCAATATTGGTTCTTTGCCATTCCCAGATAACGGAAACTGAAATTCTTGCCTTTTGCTGAGGGGAACTGACTGCGCTCGTCAACACGCTGACGAAGATGTTCTACGATGCGATTATAGCAGTCGATGCCAGAGATGGCACGCACCTGAGCCACAAAATGGGTGTCGCGATACTGGAACTTACCTGTGCCGGGCACCAGCAACACGCGCTTGAAATCGATGGTTCCCTCATACCAACCGTCGCGCTCCTCGTTCAGCTTCATAATGGCTGACGTTGCTGGGCGCTGGGGCTTCATCTCCATATCGTCGGCACCACGCACGGCACGCTTCTCCTTGAAGTCGAGCATCGTGGCAGCCTCAGTCTTGATAATAATGAAATAAACGCGGGGACGAATCTTATATCTCTTAGGATAGAACACATCGCTTGCCACGTATTCACGGATATCGGCCTCGAGTACAGGATTCATGCCAATTTCATCAATATTGCTCAGAAATTCAATGGCATCATCAGCACTCGACACGAGCGTCTCATTGTCGAAATATCTTAAGTATAAATTCATTATTGCGTGAAAAGGTTGTTTTCCTAAAATAAAAAAAAGAGCGGAAAACGGGACTCGGACCCGCGACCCCAACCTTGGCAAGGTTGTGCTCTACCAACTGAGCTATTTCCGCAGAAGTGAGAAAAAAGAGGTGAAGAGGAGGAGACTCGAACTCCCACGTCGCAATTGACACTACCCCCTCAAA